>NZ_CAXBOU010000009.1:0-181005 GCF_963977385.1 uncultured Maribacter sp.
CGAAGACCTAAAATTGTATCGAGAACAGGTTTGGAACACGCGAGCTTCTCGATACTAATTTTCTCGTACACTTCGGCAGGCTCAGCGACCACCTCGTAAATTCATTCGAAGTGATTATAAGCTAGAACTAGTATTAAATTATATACGGTTTTGGAAAATCGTTTTTGTCTTATTTTTTAGATTTCCAATACGCATCAGCTTCCTTCTCCATTTTTTCTAATCTTGTATAGTAGTCTGGGAATTCTTTAAGATGCGCCCAAGCAATCTTTCCTGTCAAGCTTTTGTCATTATTTGTGACATTGGTTTCAGGATATCTTGTTCCATGCTCAAATTCAACATTTAAACCCATTGTGAATTCTTCAAGGTTAATTTCATTCCAGTCAATTCCAAGGTCGGAACCGATTTGTTTCGCATCTGCTAAATTTAATTTTTCCATATTTTTTAGTTTTTTAAAATGTTGCCCAACGTTGTTATATGAGTACTAGTACGTATATCTATTTTTATACTAATTTGAACTATAGTAGTAGTGGGTGTTTACTTCGCTTGGTCTACTGCAATATAAATAATATTGATTTACATTTCTTCCGGGGTATAGTAAAGTTGAAAGGTAAACACTTCTTTTTATAGAAAATGGTGAGGGGTGGTTTTAGGTGTTGTGGAGTTAGTGACACACGAGTTCTCGATACAAATTTACTCGAAGTGACATTCTGACTTTAAACAAAAAGGCTAATAAGAGCTGAATTGAAAGCGCATTGTCAGTTCGAGTGGTTTTAGGCTGAGAGCAACGAAGACCTAAAATTGTATCGAGAACAGGTTTGAAATACGCGAGCTTCTCGATACGAATTTTCTCATACTTCTTAAATTCATTCGAAGTAACAATAGTACTTAAATTGAATAGGCTAACAAGAGCTGAATTGAAAGCGCATTGTCAGTTCGAGTGGTTTTAGGCTGAGAGCAATGAAGACCTAAAACTGTATCGAGAACAGGTTTGGAACACACGAGTTCTCGATACAAATTTACTCGTGTCTCGTAAATTCACTCGAAGTGACAATGTTACTTAGAACGAACAGGCTAACAAGAGCTGAACAAAAACGCCTTGTCAGTTCGAGTGGTTTTAGGTTGAGAGCAACGAAGACCTAAAATTGTATCGAGAACAGGTTTGGTACACGAATACTTATTGTTTTTATTTAGGTTTAAAATTTCTTCCTAGCCAAATTCGGTAACTCATCAAAGTCCCCAGCAATAAGCGCTCGTTTCTTGTCTTGTGACCATTTCTTAATTTGTTTTTCTGTTTCTATAGCTATATTAGGGTCGGTAAATTCGCAGTAATAGACTAATTCTAAAGGTCTCCTTTTGCTCGTGTAACTATCTTTGTATTTTCCTTTTTCGTGTGATTCTAGCCTTTCAGTAAGGTTTGATGTGATTCCGGTATAGAAAGTTTTATCGGAGCATTCTATTATGTAAACGTAGTATGTTTTCACTCTTTCAATTTACGATTTTGATGGTAACCAAAAAGCTTCTCGATACAAATTTTCTCGTACCTCGTAAATTCACTCGAAGTGACAACAGTAATTAGAACGAACAGGATAACAAGAGCTGCATGTAAAACGCATTGTCAGTTCGAGTGGTTTTAAGTTGTAATGAAATGGAAACTTAAAATTGTATCGAGAACAGGTTTGGTACACGCGAGCTTCTCGATACAAATTTCCTCGGACCTCGTAAATTCACTCGAAGTGACAACAGTACTTAGAACGAACAGGATAACAAGAGCTGCATGTAAAACGCCTTGTCAGTTCGAGTGGTTTTAAGTTGTAATGAAATGGAAAGTTAAAATTGTATCGAGAACAGGTTTGGTACACGTGAGCTTCTCGATACAAATTTTCTCATACTTCGTAAATTCACTCGAAGTGACATTCTGACTTTAAACAAAAAGGCTAATAAGAGCTGAATTGAAAGCGCATTGTCAGTTCGAGTGGTTTTAGGCTGAGAGCAACGAAGACCTAAAATTGTATCGAGAACAGGTTTGGAACACGCATGCTTCTCGATACGAATTTTTTCATACACTTCGGCTGGCTCAGCAAACACCTCGAAAGTTCATTCGAAGTGATTATAAGCTAGAACTAGCATTAAATTATATACGGTTTTGGGAAATCGTTTTTGTCTTATTTTTTAGATTTCCAATACGCATCAGCTTCCTTCTCCATTTTTTCTAATCTTGTATAGTAGTCTGGGAATTCTTTAAGATGCGCCCAAGCAATCTTTCCTGTCAAGCTTTTGTCATTATTTGTGACATTGGTTTCAGGATATCTTGTTCCATGCTCAAATTCAACATTTAAACCCATTGTGAATTCTTCAAGGTTAATTTCATTCCAGTCAATTCCAAGGTCGGAACCGATTTGTTTCGCATCTGCTAAATTTAATTTTTCCATATTTTTTAGTTTTTTAAAATGTTGCCCAACGTTGTTATATGAGTACTAGTACGTATATCTATTTTTATACTAATTTGAACTATAGTAGTAGTGGGTGTTTACTTCGCTTGGTCTACTGCAATATAAATAATATTGATTTACATTTCTTCCGGGGTTCGGTAAAGTTGAAAGGTAAACACGTCTTTTTTTTAGGAAAATGGTGAGAGGTGGTTATAGTTGTTGTGGAGTTAGTGACACACGAGTTCTCGATACAAATTTACTCGTGCCTCGTAAATTGACTCGAAGTGACATCCTGACTTTAAACAAAAAGGCTAATAAGAGCTGAATTGAAAGCGCATTGTCAGTTTGAGTGGTTTTAGGCTGAGAGCAACGAAGACCTAAAATTGTATCGAGAACAGGTTTGAAATACGCGAGCTTCTCGATACGAATTTTCTCATACTTCTTAAATTCATTCGAAGTAACAATAGTACTTAAATTGAATAGGCTAACAAGAGCTGAATTGAAAGCGCATTGTCAGTTCGAGTGGTTTTAGGCTGAGAGCAACGAAGACCTAAAATTGTATCGAGAACAGGTTTGAAATACGCGAGCTTCTCGATACGAATTTTCTCATACTTCTTAAATTCACTCGAAGTAACAATAGTACTTAAATTGAATAGGCCACAAGAGTTGAATGGGAAATGCCTTTAAAATTACTTTTCAGCGTCTGCCAACTTCTTAGTGTCAACAAATTGCTGAAAGGCACTAATTTTACCTTCATCATTAAGTGTCCATAAATGTGCTGCTTGCGCGTTATAGCTCTTACCGGTTGCTTTTACCTTAGCATCATACCGTAGTGTAGCCAAGACCATATTATCGTCCATACCATGGATTTTTACATCTTGTAAGGAAAAGTGTTCATGATTAGCGCCAAGACGTGCAAATACGCCTTCTAAAATTACATCTGGCCCAATGTAGGGGTTGTCATCTGAAAGCGAATTACTTTCGGCTTCGTTCCATTCGATTTTTGAATGCATCAATCCTAGTACAGCTGGTATATCGCCAGTTGAAAAAGCGTTGTACAATGAGTCAATAGTTTGAATGTTTTGATTGGTTCTCATGAATTTGGTTTTAGTTGGTTGTTAAATTTTCAGATATGTGGTATAAAATTAGGTGGCCTATATTATTCAATATTGCCTGATTGATTTGCTATGTAATTTGTAACATTATAAAAGGTATCTACCCAATAA
Organism: uncultured Maribacter sp.; assembly: GCF_963977385.1. Classification (GTDB taxonomy): domain Bacteria; phylum Bacteroidota; class Bacteroidia; order Flavobacteriales; family Flavobacteriaceae; genus Maribacter. Next base: position 3,656 of record NZ_CAXBOU010000009.1, read on the forward strand.
TCTTCTTCATTTTCTTTAAGGTAAATTAATAGTTCCTGTAATGCTTCATTAGATACGTTTAAGTAACCACCCCCAACACTGTGAAACATAAATGTGGCAATTGTCCCATTTTTTCTAGCCTCTTCTACATAAGCTATCAGTTCTTTGCCTGTATGACTGTCTACACACCAACTTGGCATAAAATTAATGTCAATATTTTGCATCGTATTTGGTATTGGGCCATCACTTCGTGCTGCTGAAAATTGTTGCTTCACGATATCTACGTAAGTCGAATCGCCATGGACTTTAAAGTTTGAGCAGGGATACCCATAGGTTCTATTCGTTTTTCCATCTACTGCTTTTAGTAATGTGTTGGAAGTATACAACTCCATTCGAATTTGCGCTCTAGAATAATTGTTTAAGTCATATTCAGGTAAAACCCAATCGAACAGCCTACCATCACATGGGTGAAATAAAGAATGATTGCCCAATTCATGGCCGTTTTCAACAATCTTTTTCCATTCAGGGGTACGATTATGTAAAGACTCTTTATTTCCTGGACAATAAAAAGTTGCTTTCATATTAAAGGAGTCAAGTATGGGTATGGCATTATCGAGATGAGAATCTTGACCATCATCAAAGGTTAAACAGACAGCGGCTTTTTTCTTTTCGGGCCATTTGAAGTCCTTATCTGAATCTTGAGCAAATGAAAATTCGAAGGTCGCTAGTATAACCAGTACATAAATGACTATTCTTCTCATAATTATATTTTTTTAGTAAAAATTTCAAATCACATGACAACCCTAAAAGGCTTACAACATACGCGTAGATGTACAATTACCTATGCCTATTGCTATCTAAATATTACGCTAAAGTGTTAGGGGAGTGTACTTTGCTTGAACTACTGAAAGATATAGAAATTTGTGGTAGGTTTTCTTGCGGGGTGCTGTAAAGTTGACAGAAAATAGTGCGGGGTAGTTTTGTGATTAAAACTACTACACTGTAGTACCCACCCCTAAATCCCCTCCAAAGAGGGGAGAATTTCGTTTTTGTTTTCGAAATTGTGGTTGTTGGGCGCTTCTAGTTCTAGAACTAATATTTCGTTTTATGTATCTAAAAAGCTAAATCACAGTCACAATCTGTTCCCCTCTTGGGAGGGGCTAGGGGTGGGTGTTTTATGTTTTGGGAATGAATAAAGAATGTGTTATTCTATAATCTCATAATCTATACTTAGCTTTCGCAAAGCTCTTAATGCGGAACCGGTGTTTTTATCATCCATTTCTATATCTACGGCATCACCTTCTAAGAGTATGTCTGTAAGTTCATTTGCTAGCGATGCACTACAGTTAGATGATATCTCTACAATACAATTGGCAATAGCCCTTCTATCTGGTCTTTGAGCATCACAAGACAATAAATTGATTTTCATAATGGTAGTTTATATATGCAAGATACCAGTGTTGGGTGAAGTATAGTCTTTAGGTTCACTATTATTCTGTTTTACCTTGTTGAAGTTGCCTTAAGATCTGCCTGTCCAGTTTATTCAACCATTCAATTATTTTATTATGGGATTCAATATCTTGTGTTATAGCCTCCAACTTAAAAGTTACGTTATTCCATAGCTCTAGATCATTGAAAAGAAGTTCAAAATTCGTTGGAGTGCCACCTTGTATAAGCCCCTTTCTATAATTCGGTAGTACAATTTCACTATAGTTCAGTTTTTTGATGATATATGGACCTATACAATCATTGAATCCACATAGTAATTGAATGCTAGTTTAACACTGTCATTTTGAACTTTTGATAAATACCCTTGATTTAAAAATTATTCTGTCACCGGAAAATTCAAGTCTAATACAAAAGCAGTTCCTAAAGCACCCAAGGTTTCTTTTAAAATAGGAATGGAATCATAGTTTTTAGAGGCTAAAATATTCAACGTCCTTTTGTTTAAAGATTCAATATACTTCGCATCTTCTATAAACGATTCTATGGTCTTGATACCCTCTTGAATTTCGCCATGAATACGTTTGTAATAATTTGCTACAGTATTACGGACTATCCTATCTGAATTCCAGTTGTTTATCTGTAACTCCATCAAGATACCGATGATGACCAAAACAATCTCACCTATGGCGTACATGAGATACTTACTGAATTTGTTTTCAGATACTAATCGTTGACGTATTTTTCGAAAGAATTTAACATGGTCGTATTTTAATGCTTGGGTTCTAACTTGCTTTGCACAAACAAAATTCTAGTAAGCTTTTGCTTACCGTTTTGTCCTTTGAATGAATTACTTTTTTAAATCAATTGTCTATTTAGCTTCAAAAGCTAGTAATACATTACCACCCATTTGAGAAAACTTCCCATAACCACTATTAATGAAAACCATGCCATTGGCAATTACCGGTCCTGGTCCATCTAATGCTCCTCCATGTGCCTTAACCCCATTTACGGTCTCATAGTCCTGTACCGTATTATAATCCCAAATGACATTTCCTGTCGCAACATCATGAGCTCTTATATGGCCATCGAGGTTGCCTGCGAAGACAACACCGTCAATTAATGTTGGAGCCGCAGAGTTCGCTGTAAAACAACCTGGCATACCTTCACAAAGGCTAAAATCTGGCACGGACTTCCAAAGAACTTCACCACTCATTACATCTAATGCGTACAATCCCGGACTTGCGGGATATTCGCTGTCGCCACCAAAAGCAAACCAATCAGAAATAGGTACATAGGCTACTTTCCCGTCAGTGGCTATTCCCCAATGTATACCACCCAAAGCACCTCCGCGTCCTAATCTTTTCTTCCAGATAAGTTGTCCGGTATCAGGATCCAAGGAATAAGCAACTCCAGATTTTTGACCTACAATGAGTACATCTTTACCATCTTGGTTTGTAGTAAGTACGGGGGCCATCCCAAAATCAACATCTGGCCCAGTTGGGTCAGGACAATGTTCACATGGCTCCATCTTTGTTCCATCTTCATTAAAAGTCCCAGTCACATAAGCATCTCCAGAGGTAGCCTGATACGTCCAAACCAATTCACCTGTTTTTAAGTTTAATGCCTGTAACGCATCAGAACTGTTTGTAGTAGGATATGAATTGTTCTCTCCGGTACCTATATATAATAGACCTCTTTTTTCATCGACCGTGGGACTACTCCAAACCGGTGCGCCTGATGGTCCGTATTTAGTTACTCCCGTGGAGCTTTTGGTTTGTGCTGTCGCTTCTTCTTGAACTACTCTGTGTCGCCATACTTCATTACCGATTTCGGCATTAACAGCTACCACCATACCAGAACCTTTACAACATTCGTACGATTCTTGACTTCCCATAGAAACTTCCATAGAAGAAAGTGGAACGTACACTATGCCATCTGCGTACGCAACAGTTCCGGTAACGGAATTAGGTGCTTCGGTCCTAACACTTTTGCTCCATAATAGGTCACCAGAATTGGCATTAAGCGCATAGACTTTGCAATTGAAATCTGCAAAAAAATACGTTTGTCTCACCATTGCTGTTTTGGCTAACAGCAATTCCTCCTCTTAAATTGCCATCGGTTTGATATATCCATTGCACACACCCGGTCTGCATATTCAAACAATAGACTTCACCGAATTGGCTGTTGAAAATGATACTGTTGTCGATTACGGTAGGGATTGCTCTGGTAGTGGTACCACCTTCAAACCCAAATGCCCATTTGAGTTTAAGATTAGGAACTTCAATTGCGGTTAAATTGGCATTTTCTTTTAGTACGTAGCCGGTACCATGATTATTACCTCCCCAGCCAGCAGAGGTTACGTTAGACAACTTAAAATTGGCATTTTCACACATATTCGGCGGAGTTGCCCCTTCTGTAAACTCAATTTTAGTTAGCATTTCGCCCAATGCTATTTTTTCCTTTCTACTTAACGAAGCGCCCTGCACTTGCATTTTCCCCGATTCAAGAGATGAAACTATACTCCTCGGAGTCATATAGGCTAAGTGAACTAAAGAAGGTGCTGTAAAAGAACCATTACCTGTATGACAAGTTGCGCATTGTTGGGTAAATAAAGCTTCGGCGTCTATTTTTTCAGTTAAGGTAGTATCGGTTTTGGCCGAATTCTCTTTACAAGAAATGAACACTACAAGTAATCCAAACAGTAGTAATGAATTTAGTTTTTTAGTCTCCATAATGCGCTTGTTTTAGGTTGGTTGTATTTCAGGTGCTATCAATTACATTTGTCTTTGTTTAAATTGTCAATATTAAAAAACTCTCAATTTTTCTTATTCTTCATTCTTATACACCACCCCATTTTTCATCACAAACTTTACATTTTCTAAGGTGGATATATCTTTAATAGGATTTGCATCAACGGCAATAATATCTGCAAGTAACCCTTGCTTTAATTCACCACGATCCGTAAGTCCAAGCATTTCGGCAGCATTGGTTGTGGCTGTTTTTATAGCTTCTGTAGTATTCATGCCACATTCTATCAATGCTGCAAATTCAATAGCATTTTTTCCATGAGGGATTATAGGCGTATCTGTACCAAAAGCAATTTTGACATCTGCTTTAATAGCATTCTTAAGGTTTTGCTTGGCAATAGGCATAACATAGTTCGCTTTACCTGCCATAACGGGATCCATTTTGTCGATCATAGGTTCAATTATAGTCGCAAGACCCCTTGTAGGAACTAAGTACACACCGTGTTCTTTCATTAAATTGATGCCTTCATCATCTATAATGGATCCATGCTCAATAGAATACACACCAGCCTTAATAGCTTCTTTAATACCTTCGGTACCATGTGCGTGGGCAGCTACTTTAATATGGTGTCGTGCAGCCTCGTCTACAATGGTTTTCATTTCTTCATTACTTAATTGTTGTGCGCCAATAGCATCTTCCATAGAAAGTACGCCTGCCGTAGCATGCATTTTTATGAATTTAGCCCCATGTTTAATCTGATACCTCACCGCCTGAATAGCATCATATTTTCCATTGATGATTCCGTCATTAGGTCCAACGGTCACCAACCCTTCGGCTAGACCAAGAGAAATATCTCCGTGTCCGCCACTTATAGAAATCATATGTCCTGAAGGGATAACCCTTGGTGCAGCGATCATACCTTTGTCAGAAGCCTCGGAAATGGCAACATCAATAAGTTCTGGTGTAATATGTAATTGCCCTATACTTCTTATGGTAGTGAAACCGGCCATTAATGTTTTTTCTGCATTGACTATTGCCCTTACAGTACCTTGGCTTGCACTTTCTTTATAAACATAATCCCAGCTACCTGTAAAATCACCGTCTAAATGTACGTGCATATCCATAAGACCTGGTAAAAGAATTTTACCTGTTAGGTCAATTATTTCGATGCCTTCAGGAAGTGCTTTTGGATTGATGGCTTTTATAAGTCCGTTTTCGATAAGCAGATTTGCGGGAGAAATTAATTTTCCTGTTCTAACGTCTAAATATGAATCTGCTTTGACCAATTTAGATTGTGCTTGTACTGAAATAGTAGTTGTTAAAAGCAGCAATAACAATAAGAAATGTTTCATAAATGGTAGTTTGGTTCTTGTGGCCTTTTATTGGGCCGGGTTAATAATATATATAGCAATAGTGAAAACTTACACGTATTCAACTCTTTCTATAAGGGGAGTTTGAATAGTAGTTTCAGAATTTTTAATAAAAATTAGTTTTGCTAAAGTGGTAGGGGAGTGTACTTAGCTTGGTCTACTGCAAGATACAGAAGTTTGATGGTAATTTTCTTATGTTCTTGAAATTCAAAGAAGAGCAATATTTTGATTGGGAAAATGGTAAGGGTGTTTGGGCTTTTAAACCTGAATAACCATTTCATTTTAAACATCATATTCATTATAGGTGAGAACAAGCAGTCTCTATTCTTATTCTTTTTTTTAAAAGTCGGCTACTAATAGATTTTTTACCGTTTCCATTTCACATGTCCAGCTATCTATAAACCATCGGCCATTTTCAATATAAGTTGAACACTATTTAGTCCTCTAGTATTGGTGTTCATTTTTGGGGTCGGTTCATATTTCAAAAGCACTCCAAACTTGTGCAATATTCCCATAAAGGGTAGCTATTCTGTTATTAACGTTTTCCATATATTTTTCTTCAATTGCTTGTACGAAAACTGAAGAACTCAATAGTCATGAAATAGCAAATAAGATATTTTTCATAGTTCAAAATGTTTTATGTGCAGCACTAACTTCTGATAATTGGATAAAAGATGCAATAAATCATTCCTAAGTTAAATGCAGAATGGCATATAATTGCTCCTAATATCGAACCTGAATTTTTTCTACATCGGTAAAATAAAATACTGACACAAAACATACTTAAAACCCAAATTAAAGTCGGTATGATCAAGAATTGCCATTGCTGATTCGTAAAAATTAGTCCGAAATGCGAAATATGGACGATAGCAAATGCAGAACTATCAATAATCGAAGCTCTTTTGTTACCCACTGAATTAGCAAAACTTGAATGGACAATTCCTCGAAAAAATAGTTCTTCTCCAATTGGGCTAAATGTCATTCCGGTCAATGCCATAATTACAAACATAGTGAGTTTACTCTGTTGGTCAATTTCAGTTGGAATTTTATAGGATTTTCCAATGTAGTAATACCAATTTTCATAGGAGTTACTATATATAGTTTCTCCCAAAAAGTAAAGTACAATGCTACAAACGATTCCAATTACGAATGCAATAATTAGCCACCGATAATTCGTAGGTTTTTTAATTCCGATTTTCTTTCTGCCAAACTTGCTTAAAAATATGAATGGTGCAATCGCTGAAATGACCATAATAAGGCCGATATAGCCATAGTTTGCGGTTTCATTAGCGTGTAGCACCAAAATAAATCGAGGAATACAGATTATTAGAATCAAAAAGAGTCCAAATTTCCAATCAAACTTGAAAACCTTATTCCAAAATGGTTTTAATTCATGCTCCATATTTTGTTTTAATTCTCTTTTTATTCAGCAAACATTTGTTCCAAACAATTATCATTATAATCCAAATCACTACACAGATTATAGTAATATTTATATCTCTTAAAATCATTAAAGCGTGAATTGAAGAAGCTACTAAAATTGAGTTGGTTTTATCAGTAGCATATGCCATAATGATTGACACTACAATTGATAAGAGAACAAAAATATGGATTCCACCAAATTGGTCAAAACCGTTAAATATTAAAAGATGCCAAAACCCCCAAAGTATTCCTGTTATAATTCCTTTAAGCCAAAAAGGAATAGATTTTAAACTATCATTTAAAAACCCTCTCCATGCACTTTCTTCGAAAATATCATAAATCAAAGTGGCTAGGCAAAATATAAATGCCCATAAATGAGTATTGATTCCAAAATCATTATTAAATCCAATTGCGGAATATCCAATTAGAAAAATACCTCCAAAAATCAAACTGAAAATTGGGTTTTTTCCAAGAAGAGTGGTTTCTCGTTTAACTTTAAAAATTCGATAAGCAATTATACTTGCTACAAGCAAAGCAATTCCGTGATTCCAACTAAAATTTGCATTAAAACCAAAAATAGGTTCCCAAATTTTTTCGATTAAATTAGGAAGTTGAACAAATAAATATGTTAATCCACACGCGAGAATGTAAAATAATCCAGTATTAATCCACGTTACATTTTTAGTGTTTTTAATTATTTTCATTCTTTTTTCGGCTATTTTGTCAAATTGCTAGCAACGGTTTTGGGTTTGAAACGTAGCGTGTGAAAAGACGCTGATTTTTTATGTTTTTTCTCAGTTCTTTGTTGTTCTTCTGTTTCCTAATTTATGCTATCAATTTCAGATTTGGCCAATTTTAACTGATTTAAGTACCATTCCATTTGAATATAATGATGATACAAATCATCAAGAAACTCAGAAAGTTGCTCAGGTTTCATTTCACGAAAGTGTCCAGTTCTTCTTTCATAACTATATTTTTTACTTAAAAAAGCCCATCTTTCGTCCAAAATTTGACCGTTATCAAGCAACCTATCATAAGTTGAATTATATAATTTAATAATCTTTTGTATTAATTTTTTATTTCTAAAAACAGTAATTTGATTTCCTGAAACCGCGGATTCATAAGAACCAGATATCGGGTAGAATGTGCGTTGTGTTTTAAAATAATTATCAAAAATGGAATCCAATGATTTTTTGTCATTAGCATATAAATTCGGTAAGTCACTATTTAAGACTTTATAAGCTTCTATTCTTGGTTCTATAATTTCTACTATCTGTTGAATGAAAGCTTTATCTTGTTTAAGGTCATTTTTTACGCTTGTAATAAATGCCTTTTCTGATTCGGATTGTTTTCTGGTTTCGTTCCAATTATTAATGCTTAAAGCAATTAAAATTCCAATAACAACAAGAATAATCTCACCAATTGCGTATTTCAGATACTTTCCAGCTTTTCCTTCTGAAAGTAAATTTTGTCTAATTTTTCGAAAGAATTTTATCATTGGTTTTTAGGTTGGTCCCGATGGCTATCGGGTTGAAGCACAATTTATGAATATGCTTACTAGTGCGTATTTCTTCTGTTTTCTAGAAATATAGTTACTAGTACTTATATCTGTGTTTTGGTGTTACAAACACTAATATGATGGGGGAGTGTACTTTACTAGGTCTACTGCAATATACAGAAGTTTGATGGTAATTTTCTTATGTTCTTGAAATTCAAAGAAGAGCATTTTTTAGTTCTGAACTTTAGAACGAATTTAGACTTTTAAACCGGATCAAGTTTATCATATTAATAGAAAAAAGTATCCTTTACTAGAGGTTAGTTTCTATAGTAGTTTTGGTGGAAAATGATAGTTCAAGAATGAAAACAGATGAAAAATAAGACCATACCTTTTCGGTTAAGTCCTTCGTTAAAACTTTTTACTTTATTTCATCTTTTGGACTCCTTTCAGTAATGTAAGCTTTCTTTATATAGTCTAACTTCGGATACTGATTTTTAAGATATTCATTTCCAAACTTATAAATAGAGTCTTGTTTTTCATCTAATTCTGCGCCATAACCATTGTAAAATGAGTTAGCAACATCTAAACCCGAAGTAATTTGAGCAACCACAGGGAATCCTGTTACATCCATAAATGCGATGGTATCTAAAAACGGGGTATTATCGTCTAAATTAATAAACAAGGCTGTACCTCTCGTTTCTGGTTCGCCACGGGCAAAACATAAAGTTCCTTTTGTGTTCTTTTTTAAAACAAGTTCATCTATCACTTTTATTTCGTTCCAAGCTTTATTGACAAGGCTGTCATTATGTATTCCAAATTGAGCGATATAATTAGGCAGTACCCTAAAGATTGCGATATCGGTATAGAAGCCGCTTTGTATCAATCCGTACAATCTATTTACCGCTTCAGGAGACCATTCTTTTCTTGATTCTATTTCAAAATTTCCTTTAGAAGTTTCAAATTTCGCCGTAAAATATGCCGGAGCTTCTACTTTGGCCCATTTTTGCTTGAAAGTAGATTTACAAGCAGTAATCAGTATTAGTAAGTAACAAAATAATAGGGTCTTGATTACTATAGACTTTTTCATATTAGTTTCTATTATTGTCAAATGACTTATTTGGACAGACGGCAGGGGGAGTGTTCTTTGCTTGGTCTACTGCAATATACAGAAGTTTGCTGTGTTATTTTGTATGTCATTGAAAGTCAAAAAAGAGCATTTATTTAAATTGTAATATGCGATTTAATTTTGGATGTTTTTTTGCTAGTCTATGTATTAATAGCATAAAACTCGTCCCATTGAAGCGCTTCGTACCCTTCACCTTCTTTCAGAATATTCTTTGCCATAGCTTGCCCCAAAACATTCACCGGAACACCTCTATATTTTCGTAGATTCCCGAATAATAGTGGTTTTAATAGTGGCCAAATTTTTAAGGTAATAGCTTGCCCAATACCGTAGCGGTTATTTGGGGTTAAAATCATAGAAGGTTGAAAAATACTTAGACGGTCAAAATTCAAGGCTTTTAGTTCATCTACCAATTCACCTTTGGTACGAAGATAAAAAGTGGATGAGGTTGAACTGATACCTACGGAGGCCAGTAATTCGAAATGTTTGACTCCGGCTTTTTTACATTCCGTTGCAAAATCCAATACCGCAGTTTTATCGATTTTTATAAATTCTTCTTTGCTGATTTTTGAAGGTTGACCAACGCCTAACGTACAAATAGCTGTAGTGTGATTTTGCACAAAACCCTGGTAAGAGCCAGCATCACTAATATCTATTCTGTGCTGTTGTACGTTACCTGCTGTTATGTTTGGAATAGGATTTCTGCCCAACAATGTAATTTGTTGAATGTTCTTGAGCAGAATTAGGGTATTTAAAGCTTCTGTGCCTACGGCCCCACTTGCGCCTAACATAACAACTGATACTTTATTAGATTCTATAGTCATGGTCAATTTTATTCTAATACTAAGATCGATAATTTAAAACACCTTTGACCAATTTTTGAAAAGAGAATGAACGTACTTAGTATTTACTGAAAAACTCCCGGATCAATTCATTGGCATTAATACCTGAATTTTCTAAAGTGGGTAGGTCATGTCCGAATTCCTTTAGCTTATAGTACCAGACCTCATTATCATTTATACAAGTTTTGTAATGATAGGCATCTATATTTTCTGAAATCGACAGTGTATCAATTTCGGTACATTGATTAAATGCACCCCAATATTCCATAACGGCATCCATGTGTGGTGCGCCACCCCATCCATATTCGGTAGACATGCTACCATCTATAGGAACAACTTCATCTTTCACTCCAGAGATTTGCAGAACTGGTATAGGTTGGGGAATTGTTTTTCTGTTATTCCAAACGAGTTCTGTCATAGTTCCCGTTACAGATGCGGCCGCTTTAAACACATCTGGTGCTTCTGCAGCCAAGGTATAACTCATGAAGCCACCATTAGAGATACCACATACAAAAGTTCTATCTGCATCTAGATTGTACGTTGTTTGCAGCTGTTTTGCAAGTGCTTTCAAATAGCCAACATCATCAATTGATTTAGAACCTAACCCACCCGACCAATAAGGCTGGCCCGTATTTACATCTAAGGTGCCTTGTGGGTAGCAAACAACAAATTTGTGAACTTCTGCAAGGCTATCTAATTGAAGGCTCTGCATATGGTCTTTTGCGTAACGGCCATAACTATGAAGCACAAAAACTAAAGGTGCGTTTTCTGGTAAATATTTCGGAATATAGAGTACATGTTCACGGTCTATGTTATTGTGATGAAACGTTGAAGTGTAGAGTCGTTTATTACAAGAATAATAGAGTAGTGGACACAAGATTAAGGTCAAAACGATTTTAAGTAGGTACTTATATTTCATCACCAAAGTTCTTTTATGACAAGTATACTTTTCTATTCGATCTCACTTTCAAGAATTTCAATAATTTTTTCCATTTTCTCTTTAAGTGTTTGTCCTTCTAAATTACAAACTTGAGAAAATGTAAAAATGAAAGTAACTAAACCTTCTAATCTTGGGTCTTTTAAAATAGCATCCACAGCTATTGGTTTTTGGCTTTTACCGATGGTTAAAATTTTGTCGTTTTTACCCTTATCCAAAAATCCCATTCTAAGTTCTTGTGCCCTCCAAAAAACGTGGTTTGCATTACGCATAATACCTACTTCTTTCATAAAAGGTATTATTTCAGAAATGTAATGGTCATGCTGTATATGTTCAGATTCTGAATAGGCCTTAACGTCTGATGTCCAATGCGACAGGGCTTGTTTCAACGAATCATTTTGTATCAATTTAATATTACCAGAATTCAGTACATCATTTTCGATGGGGTCGAAAGTAGGGTCCATGAAAAAAGTGGCGAATATAGCAGAAAGTGAATCTTCGCTAATGGTTATATCTTTTGAGGTAATCTCTAAAACGTTTTGACTTTCAGCTATTAGTTTGCGCCTCATTTCAATCTTATTCTCTAACTGAAGTAAGTTCGCTTTATAATCTGTTACTAATTGTTTCAGAAATACCTGTTCTTGTGCTACGCTTTTCTGATTTTCATTGTAGTTGTTTATAGCCAAGGCGATTAAAATTCCAATTACTACAAGCACAATTTCGCCAATTGCGTAAATTAGATATTTGCTGATTTTGTTTTCAGTGAGTAGTCGTTGACGAATTTTTCGAAAGAATTTTATCATAGGCGTATTTTAATGCGGCTAAATAATAGTGCTATATGTTTTATTTTTCAGCGTACCCGATCATCGCTGAATGTGGAAATGAATACCCATTTTCTTTTTTAAAAGGTTCGCAGTTTTTAATGAAGTCGGCTTTAATAGCTTCTTGCTTTTCTTTAGGGAATAAGTGCAAGTTGCCCCAATCCCAACAACCATTTATTAGAGGGTCAAGCGAATCCATTTTCCATTGTGTATCTAGCTTTTCTAGTTTAAAATTCTTCAAATTGGCGCGTGTAGCAAGTTCGTTATAGGTCTCAAAATCAGTAACTCCGAATAACGGTCCGTGAGGCAGTGCTGATAATTCGTGATGATTAGAGAAGGCTTGAAAAAAAGCTCCTAATGAACTTTGTTCTTCATTTGCTCCCCAAACTGCAAAAGCAAATTTTCCTTTTGGTTTTAAAACTCTGTTTATTTCTTTAAAAACCTTTTCGGGTTCCGCAAAATGATGTACTACAAAATTCGACACCACAACATCTTTAGAGTTATTTTCTAGAGGAATATTTTCTGCATCAGATTGTTTAAAGGCGATATTTTGATACGTAGCGTTAGCTTCCTCCACCATTTTTTCAGAAAAATCTATTCCGATAACGTCAGCTCCCGTTTCATTAATTTTCTTTGTAGAATTACCGGCGCCACAGCCAATGTCTAATACAGAGGTATCTGCGTTAATGTTTGTTTTTTTAATTAACAATGGAAGTGTTTCACTGGTTAAGGTAGCCCATGTTTCATTATAACTTGTAGAGCATCTTGTCCACGTATCCAGTTCATATTCACGAATTGCGTTGTTATTTGATATATTCATAGTATTGGTTTTAGAATGATGTTAGTGCATTTAACCCTTTCTAAGGAATTAATTTTAGTTACATGCTGTCTATCGTATTACATTTTAATTTTCTACATTTTTAGTAGTTCGTTTTCCTCTAAATTTCAGGAAGTACTTTTTTCACGAGTATCAGTAATGTAGTTGTTAATTACCTCTTCTAAGATATCTAAAGGCAGAGAGCCATTTTTTAAAACCGCATTATGAAACTCCCTCAAATCGAACTGACTCCCTAGTTCTTGTTTTGCTTTTTCTCGTAGTTCTAGTATTTTAAGCATTCCAATTTTATAGGCACAAGCTTGACCTGGCATTACGATATAGCGTTCAATTTCTGAGGTAACTTCAGATGTAGTCATACCTGTGTTTTCTACCATATACTCAATAGCTTCTTCTCGTGTCCATTTTTTATAATGAATACCAGTATCGACTACTAATCGCACTGCTCTGAACATCTCTGCCTGTAACCTGCCTAAATTACCATAAGGATCATTTTCATAAAACCCTAATTCCCAAGCTAAGCGTTCGGCATACAGCCCCCAGCCTTCAGAATATGCTGTAAAAGGAACCACCGTTCTAAATGTTGGCACGTCTTGTAGTTCATTTTGTATGGCAATTTGAAAATGATGTCCAGGTATACCTTCGTGGTATGCCAATGTTTTCATCGCAAATTTTATCGTTTCTTTAGTATCTCTTAAGTTAGCATAGAAAACACCACCCCTAGAGCCGTCCATTGCTGGGCCTTCATAATAGGCGCTAACTTGGCCTTCTTCCTTAAATATTGGAACACGTTTTACCTCCATACCTGCTTTTGGCATAATGTTGAAAGCTTTACTCATACCTTGGCTAATGTCATCTATGATACTTTTATAATCTTTTAGAATCAACTCGCGGCCTTCATTGGTATCTGGGTACAGAAATCGTTCTTCCTTATTAAGTAGTTGAATAATTTGTCCCATCGTTTTGGAAGAGTCTGAATAGTTTTCAGCCTCTAGTATAGCGGACATTTCTGACTTGATTCTGGCAACTTCCGACAGTCCAAGGTTATGTACCTCTTCAGGTGTATAATCTGTTGTGGTCATTTGCTTTAACATGTACCGATAATACGCATCGCCATTTGGTAATTTCCATACACCAGCATCATTGGTAGCTTTTAAATTTAGGTTTTCGAAATATGAAATAAGATTTTGGTAAGCAGGAAAAACGACCGTCTCAAGGGTATCTGCCACTTGATTTTTGTAAGCCGTCTTTTCTTCATCCGAAATGTCTTCCAATACATCAACTTTTGTTTCAAAATTGGTGTAGAGGATATTAGAGGTAACAGCAGATTTTTTGTTGGTTGACAGTTTTAAACTATCTGTTTTAACGTTAACAAACCCCTTCATTTCATTTAGTAAAATGATGTTAATGAATTTTGGTGTTATGATTCCTTTGTCTTCTCTTATTTTAAGACCTTCTATGAGTTGGGAAAATTTAGTCTCGAATTTTAATAAACGCGAGATATAGGCTTCAATATCACTTACGTTATCGAGTTTGTGAGTACTTGCCATCATGCTCGGTAAACCGCTTTGCACACCGAACATTTGGTTAACCGGATAGTCATGGTAGAAGTAAGGTTCAGCTTCTACCGTATTCATTTTCAAGAAGTAGCCTAAAATATCAGTGTTGAGTTGATTTTCTTCCGATTGATTATCATAATCATAACTCAATAATGTTTTATAATCTTCTTTTGATTTATTAAAGCCTTCCCACAGCTTAGCGTCCGAAATATCATCTAGTTCGTCTTTTGTCCAATCATAAATTACAGGGATACCCAAATATGTAGTTGTCTCTGGGCTATCTAAAACTAATTCAACAAATATTTTTTCATAGAAATGATTGATGTTAAAGGGCTTAAACCATATAAGATTGGTAAACCATAATCCTCCAAAGATTACTAATACCAATAAAGTTCTGCCTGTCCAAAATTTCCAAGTGCGTTTTTTTTTAGTCATGTTTAATGTTTAATAATGGTGGTTATTAAAAAATATCGAACAAACGGTAATACTTATCACTGCCAACATACTCCAAAATCAATGGAATCTAGATATTGATGCGAGTAGCTTCTGAATATTATTACTTACGCTAAAGTGGTAGGGGGAGTGTACTTAGATGTCTGAACTACAATATACTAAGATTGCCTTAGATATATGTTGTGATATGCCTAAAATGTTAAAAACCTCTAGTTAGAGAAATCTAACTAGAGGTTTTTTTAAGTATAAATTGTAAGTGTGTAGTTACACGAATAATAGTATTATAGTTAAGATTATTCCCCCTAGCGTAAAATAAAGACCTTTTTTAAAGACAGAGGTTTGTGGCATAAACATCCAAAAAGAAGAAACCACAAAAAACAATAATGAAAGACCAAAGAAAATATTTAACCAATATACAGGGCTGTCTGTAGTAGCCTTATGTAAATGTTCCATCTTACTTAAAATTGTAGGGAGTTCCATTTTTTTAATAGTTGCCATACCGGTTTTTGTATTGTACTCACCTTGTCTGAAATAAACGATATCACCTTCTGTTTTTTCAGGTTTCACTCCGCCTTTCATTCGTATTTCGGCACTTAATTCACCTGCTGTTAAGTTGGGTTTTAGTTGATTTTCGGTAATTACTTCACTCTTTAAAAAATCTGTATTTCTAAATATCATTAGGATGCCACTAATAGAATACATCGCCATAATGCCTGCTAGGAAAAAGCCTAAATAGCGGTGAATAATTCTCATGCGTAATCCGGTGGTCATTCTCATCTTTTATTGTTTATTGGTTTGTGTTTTTTCGCTGGCAAAAATATTCAATTAATGTTAAAACGAATTAGATGTTAAAAGTGTTAAATGGTTTAATACTGATTTAATTATTTTTTGTATTTAATGATTGAACTACTAGTCCGTGTAGTTTTGGACTGTAATTTATGCGAAGGATAAAAAATACTATCAGACAGACTTAACGACTACCTGTAAAATTAACTTGAAGTAATAACCAAGCAAATAAAGCAACCACCATCTTTATTTTATCGATTTATAAGAATGAAAAAAGCACTGGAAAGAATTTCTTCTCCAGTGCTTTTTGGTTGTTAAGCTAAATTAAAGCTTAGTGCTCGTTATGCGGACAGTATTTTGGGTGCCCGTTTCATAGCATATGTAGTTTAAGTATCTTTTTTCATTCAACTAATAACTAATTATTACCAACGAGTTCAAAAAGTTCTTTGTCTAGCTGAGGCTTAACTTCACACGTAACATCGAAATGCATAGTGGCCGTATTGCTACTGTTATAGGCAGGCCAATCAGGAAGACCTTCATGATTAGGATTGCCTGTTTTTGCAAAATTAATCCATGCACCGCTCATTTTGCCTGCAAGCTCGTGCGCTTCTTGGCCACCACCTGTCATGTGATTGGCAAGGTCGATGTTGTCAAAAACAAACGGAAGTTCCATACAGTGCAAGGCTTTATACTTACCATCGAAAACTGGAGATTGCCATGTGAATAAATACATATACACAGGAGCTCCTTTTAAGCCCGACTTATCGTTTGCTTCAAGTACGGCACCAGGTCTGAACATGGTGTCAACATCTAAAAGGTCTTTCGCATCAGTATCATTCGGGTAGGCTTTTTTAACCGCCTTTACATAAGCATCAGCCTTGTTTTTGTAGGTATCTTTAATATGTTTCATTATAGTTTCTTCAGATGCCCCTATGAAGCGCATATTGGCAAAAGGCGCAAATTCGTTCTTTGCAGTACCGATCATGAAAGGAATGTCTTTTGATACTGCCAACGCTTCTTTAGAGCCTAATTGATACGGAAGTACGTTTCCATCTTTACTAGGACCCCAATTAAGTCCGAATCCGATAACAGGTTTTCCTGCAGCTTTCATTTTTTCGGCCACTATTTTTAATGCTTTACTACTAGCATTGGCTAATTTCTCGAACGGAACATTTTGAATACTATCTACTGAACTATCCTCTAAACCAAGTATATTCAAGGTTTCTTTAGCAATTGCTTGGGTATCTTCTTTTTCTAACATTGCAGTTTTAAACGAACCACTTTGGTTGATAGCTTTATGAAACAGGCCTTTTGCTTTTGGCATAGCCATAAGTGTAGTTACTTTTGCGCCTCCACCAGATTGGCCGAATATGGTAACATTATTGGGGTCGCCACCAAAATTAGAAATATTGTTCTTTACCCATTCTAGCGCAGCGACCATATCCATAATACTATTGTTCGCAGAATTCTTGTATTTATCGCCATAGGCGGATAAATCTAAAAAGCCCAACACGTTTAAACGGTGATTGATAGAAACGACCACCACATTACCTTTTTTGGTTAAATTTTCACCATCGTAAGAAGGAAGTTCATGGCTAGAACCAGTCGTGAAGCCGCCACCATGAATCCAGAACAGCACCGGTCTTTTCTTATTGTCAGATACATCAGGAGACCAAACGTTTAAGCTTAAGCAATCTTCATTTGTGAAGCCCCAATCATGATCAAATACAAATTCAGATTCATCTTGTATTGAAGTTGTAGGTGTGATTAATGGTGAAACAGCACCATACATGGTAGTACTTCTAACATTATCCCATTTTGCTGGTTTTTCGGCAGCTTCAAAACGTTTCGCTTGGGCATATGGTATTCCTTTGTAGGTATGGATGTCGTTGTGGATATATCCACGAACTGGTCCATTCTCGGTTTCTGTCACCGGAACTTGCGAACCGGTAACAACGATGTCTTGAGCAGAAATTGAGGTGCTAAAAGTGATAACGACCATTATGGTCATTAGTTGAATATAGTTTTTCATTTTGATTGTACTAAGTTGGCAATCGACTATTTAAAGCCTATTTCTTTAAGTCCTTCATGGCTAATTTTAATGGCTTCTAATGGTTTTAATCCGTCGAAAGTCATGTCTTGCTCAACCATGTAATATTTCATACCAGATAGTTCTTTGTTATCCAATATATTCTTGAAATTGATAGAACCTTTACCTACAGGGGCAAATCTACCTTGTTCGTCCATATCCTTTACATGCCAGATTTTGAAACGACCTGGGTATTTGTTGAAATATGCAATAGGATTAGCTTCTGCTTTAGTTACCCAATATAAATCCATTTGAAAGTTCAATAATTTAGGATCCACATTTTCCAATAAGTAATCGATTGGAACAATACCATCAGCGTTCTTTTTGAATTCAAAATCGTGATTATGATACAGTAATTTTAACCCTGCCTTATTGGCTTTTTCACCTAGCGTAGTTAAAATATTAGCCAAATCTTCTACGGTTCCGTTCATACCCATGCTCATTTTTTCTCTATTGAACTCGAACATGCCCATTGGTGGCACAGGAATTACAAAATATTTGAATCCAGCAGCTTTAACATCGGCCATCATTTGATCTGCATTCTCTAAGGTAACTGAGCCTTGGTGAGTACTAATTGGCTTAAGCTTCAAAGATTTTAGTAATTTTTTAAACTCAACCGGACTCATATCATAAAATTTGCCGTCTGCATATCCTGCAGCTTCAATGTTTTTGTATCCAGCATCTGACACCGCTTGCAATGTAGCTTTAGCATTTGTACCCATGTCATCTCTAACAGTATACAATGCAAGACCACCTACTTTAGATTGCGCATACGTTGCAATTGAACCGAAGATAAATACGGTTAGGGCTAAACATTTAAAAATGTTGTTCAAGATTGATTTTTTCATTGTTGTTGTTTTAAGCGTTATGATTAAGTTTTTATTATTTATTTAAAGCTGTATAAATAAGGGGCTTTATGGGCTTTACCTTGAAAAAGTTTTTCATGCCTTTCTAAAATGTCCAGAGACAACATTTTTCTTTGAAAGGTGGTTCGTCTTAATTCTTGATTCAGAATGGCCTCAAAAACTAATTGTAATTGTTTCATGGTAAATTTTGAAGGTAAGAGATTCATACCTATCAGTTTTTCACTCAAATTATTACGAAGTACCTGCAAGGCTTTTTCTACTATTTTATTGTGATCCATCATTAATTCAGGCAATTCATCTATAGCATACCAATCTATACTATCTGAATAATGATCAGGCTTTGGGGTTACTTCTTCGTAATTGATTAGAGCATAATACCCAACTGTTACAAACCTTTGCAACATCCAGTTATTTTCTTCGGTATCATCATCATTGGCAATAAGCAAACGCTTCATATGCCCAGGGTCTGCTCTATTCACATCACCAAATATGTAGAATTGATCTAAGAATACATTATCAAGACCTGTTCGATCTTTTACCCCTTGCTTTACGGCATCATCTAAACTTTGATTTTCTTCGACAAACCCTCCAGGAAGTGCGAAAAGACCTGTATTCTGATATTCTAAAATGAGGATTTTAAGTAGTTTTCCGTTGAAGCCAAAAATGACACAATCAAACGAAAGGTTATGTATGAAATTCTTATTTTCTAAACCTTTCATGGATTACATTGATAAATTTTAATTGCCTTTTTCAAATAAAGCACAAATTACCACGCAAACAAAGAATTATTGTCATAAAGTGAGACAATGATGTAAAAGCACTGATTTTGAATAGCTAACTATTCAAAATCAGTGCTTTTGTTAAATATAGAATATCCGGAAAAGTTGAATATTCAATTCAATATTAATAGTACCCGAAAGTTCAAGAATCAACTGTATTACTATCGAGGTTTAGACATCCTCATTTCCTTTAAAATACCAAATATTCATACTTTCCATGGTATCACGAACCACGCAGTTATTCGTCAATGTTCCCGCAAGAATGAAACCGTGTTTACTATAGGTAATATTGAGTCCGTATGAAGTAGCACGAACTAGGGAGTATATAGTTTTGCATCCCGAGGTTTTCATCTTTTCTTTAATATCCTGTACTAGGAAATAAGATAAATTTTGACCACGATAATCGGGATGTGTAACAAAATCGACGATTTCCAAATTTGATTCCGTTTCGTGTATATCCAAAATAGCTGAAACTAATAATTCCCCATTTTCAAAAAGTCCGTAGAACTGATGCTTCAATTCATGCAACATTGAAAAGTGGCCAACATCCTTAATCTGGTTCGGATGGTATTTATAAGCCTTTTTATGCAAATCTTCCAACAATGGAAAATCTGCAGAGGTCAGTTTTTTGATTTGCGTATTTAGGGGTAAATCAAAATGTGAATCTGTCTGTGGTTTATTCGCAGCAAGTGCAATCGATTTTACGGACTCAATCGTTTTGCGACTTTTCTCATCATTTATATGCCGTTCTTTTTTAATATAATCTGCAAGGAAATAACCGTCTATTGTACCGTTGTACAACCCAGGAATTTTAGCTTCTACTGTAAAACCGTTAGATTGTAAAACTCCCATAGAACTTTCGGGTGCCCTGCTAAGAATCTTTTCATATTTTTTTTGCTTTGCTAGGGCCTTCATTTTTGAAACTAGAATTCCTAAATCAGCGTTGTTTGCTTCAGTGAAATAAATGCGATTGTGCATATTCCCATGGTATACCAATGCACCATCTATGGTTTCTATTTTTTCGAACATTAATTGTGATTTAGCTTTATGAATCTGAAAATTTTATTCACGAATTTGACCATCACCAAACACATAATATTTATTGGTAACCAATTGCTTTAACCCTAGAGGTCCGCGGTGATGAAGCTTATCGGTACTAATCGCTAATTCTGCCCCAACACCCATTTGTCCGCCATCGGTAAAACGTGTAGATGCATTTTGGTATACGGCAGCACAATCTACTTCTTCCATAAATTGCATGGCTGATTCTTTATTGGAGGTCATGATAGTGGCAGAATGGCCACCAGAATTAATATTGATTTTTTTAATGGCCTCTTCGAGAGAATCAACAGCGCCCAAACAACATTTCATTGCAAGAAATTCTTCTTTCCAAACAGATTCATCTTCAATGATATTGGATCCTTCAATTAAATTATTGACATTGGGGTCCACTAAAGTTTCCACTCCGTTCACTTGTAACAGCTTATAGAGGTCTTTAAGTTTTTCGCTGTAATTTTCAATATTCGAACTGATCAAGATTTTATCCAACGCATTACAAGCAGATATTTTAGCTGTTTTTGCGTTGAGAATAACTTTTATGCTTTTCTCCCAGTCTGCATTTTCATCTACATATAGAAAATTGTTACCACGCCCACTTACAAGCACAGCGCAAGAAGCATTTTGCTTAACAAAATTAATAAGTCGCTCTCCACCTCTTGGCACGATTAAATCTAATTTCTCAGGCGGATTTTTCAAGAACATTTGGGTTTCTTCACGGCTTAAGATTAATTGTTGAATGTAGTTTTTTGACAATCCGTTTTCTTCCAATGCACTATGCCAAAGTTCGGTAAGAATTGTATTGCTGTGTAATGCCTCTTTACCTCCCTTTAGAAATATCTTGTTATTCGCCTTAAATGCTAAAACGGCAGCTTCAATAGTTACATCTGGCCTAGACTCGTAAATAATCATGATGGTGCCAAAGGGTGCGGTTCTATTGTTAATTTCAAGACCATTATCCAATGATTTCGTGGAGATGGTTTTGCTGACGGGATCTTCTTGCGACCTAACTTCTTTGATAGAAGCAATCATCCCATTAATTTTACTGTTCGTTACTATTAGTCGATCATACATAGCTTGGTCATCCAAGTTAAATAGATCTAAATCTTTTTTATTGGCATTGAGGATTGCTTTTCGATTTTCATCAAGAATGCGCTCCATGCTCTGTAATACGTTGTTTTTTAATTCTGTAGATAGTAATTTCATTATACTTCTGCTTTTTCTTCTAAGGTCACTTTTGTGCCTACATTTTTTCCTTCAATAATATCAATTAACGTGCGGTTTTTTTTACCATTGGCGATATAGGTGGGTATATTATTGGCTGCTGCCTGTTGAGCATAATCTAATTTAGAGCCCATACCTCCACGGCCTTCGCCTGCTTTCTTATTACTGTCCTTTATAAATTCATCAAGATTTTCCTCAGGATTCACATGTTCTATAAGGTCGCTACTGTCAGAATTTGGATGCCCTGTATAAAGTCCGTCGATATCCGTTAGAATAATCAGCTTATCGGCATCAATAAGTTGAGCGATTAAACTTGCCAACTCATCATTATCAGAAAACATACTCATGGTCACCGAAACGGCATCATCTTCATTGGCAATAGGAATAACACCTTCGGATAAAAGGCCCTCGACACAGCTGATCATATTCTCTCTGTGTATCCCAGGAGTGAAATCTCTTTTGGTAGGGAGCACCTGTGCACATTTCATACCATAATCATTAAAAATATTATAGTAATGACGCATCATACGAGGTTGCCCAATGGCGGAATAAACCTGTCTTCGCTGTGTATCATTTTCAATGCTTGATGTACCCAAGACCTCTTTACCAGCAATTACAGAACCAGAGGATACAAGTACGGTAATAATATCTTGTTCATAGAGTTCGGCAATTTGCTGTACCAAATTTCGCAATACCGGTCTCACGATTCGGTTGTCTTTATTGGTCATTACGTTAGTACCTACTTTAACAACAATTTTCTGTTTATACATGTGTCTTTTCTTTACCAAGTTCTACGGCCCGTTCGAAAGCTGCGAAAGCTGCTTCTTTAATTAATTCTCCAACATTATTATTTTCCATAGAGTCTAAAGCTGCACGTGTGGTACCGCCTTTGCTTGCAACCTTGTCCATCCAAGAATTCGGTGATAATTCATTCTGATTAAAAAGCTCTATGGCACCGGTAAAGGTCTGAGCCACTAGAATTTTGGACACATTTGGTGTAAAACCCATTTTCAGTGCAGCTTCCATCATACTTTGCATAAAATAGAAAACATAGGCAGGTCCGCTTCCAGATATACCTGTAGAGGCATCAATAAAATTTTCATCGCTCACTAAAACAGATTTCCCTGTAGTATCTAGTAAGCTTTCAATGGTCAACAATTCTATTCTAGTGACATCTTCAGAAGCTACAAAAGACGTTAACCCTCTACCAATTGAAGCCGGTAAGTTGGGCATAGCTCTAACGATTTTAGTAAGACCGGTTAGATTTTTTATAGTTTCCATAGTAACTCCCGCCATAATGGATATTATAATCTGCCCTGGTTTTACTAAAGGATTCAGTTTAAGAAATACACTCTCAGCATGATAAGGTTTAACTGCAATAAATATAATATCTGCCTGTGGCGCACATTTTTTTAAATCGTCGAACGCATCAAATTGTGGATTCTCTCGTAATTCTTCCAATTTCTCTTCTGAAGTATCGAGTACCATTATATTTCTTTTCTTCAATAATTTTGATTTCGACATGCCTTCTGCATAGGTCAAGCCCATATTTCCAGCTCCTATTACTAATATCTTCATAAATTCAAATTATGTCTTGATTGTATTATTTTATGTATGTGCTTTTAAATAAATAGCATTTTCTCAATAGCATTGTTTTTTCTACCATAGTAGATCTGTCTATAGGTATGCATATTTTTAATTGGTATGCCCAAAAAGTATTTTGTAATTGAAGTAACCTTTAAGTTTTTAAGTTCTGTTCTCGTTCTATATAATTCTTTAGTATTGCTTTGTCTTTTAACATAAATAAATTTCATGGTGTAGTATTATAGTGGTTAACATAACATATGCGTAGCCAAGTCCTAATATGACGTGTTAAGCTTATGTTATACTATCCTCAATATGGATTAATAATTGATTTATAAGCGGGGATTAATGCTTATAGTAATAAAGTAGGCTTATAGATAAGCCCGTAGCATTTCTGTGTTAGATTTGCGACGAAGTGCTCTAAGACCTTTGTCTTTAATTTGACGAACGCGTTCTCTTGTAACGTCGAAAAGCTCTCCTATTTCTATCAGGCTCATAGGTTGTTGATTACCGAGGCCAAAATAAAGTCGAAGAACATCACTTTGTCTTTCTGGAATTTTATTCAGCACTTGATTGATATCCATTTCTAACGATTCATCAATCATTTCTTTATCTGGACTATCCAATTTTTTCGATTCGATTACATGGTGCAATGAAGACGATTCACCGTCTTTAAAAGGAGCATCTAATGATACATGTCTAACAGATGATTTAATGGAACTTTTCACTTTAGATACACTTATGTCTAATTCTGATGCTATCTCGGTTGGGCTAGGTGGTCTTTGATAGGTTTGTTCTAATGTAGAATACACCTGGTATATCTTGGTATTCGTTGCAATTTTATTTTGTGGTAATCGAATTACCCTAGATTTTTTTGAAAGTGCTTGTAATATAGATTGTCTGATCCACCATACAGCGTATGAGATAAATTTAAACCCTCTAGTTTCATCAAAA
The DNA here is from genome assembly GCF_963977385.1 of uncultured Maribacter sp. Taxonomy (GTDB): domain Bacteria; phylum Bacteroidota; class Bacteroidia; order Flavobacteriales; family Flavobacteriaceae; genus Maribacter. Next base: position 28,027 of record NZ_CAXBOU010000009.1, read on the forward strand.
CGTTTAGCAGCTTTTACCAAACCTAAATTACCTTCATTGATTAAATCGGTTAATCGTAATCCTCTATTTTGATATTGTTTTGCTGCAGATACCACAAACCTTAAATTGGCACTTACCAATTTGTCTAATGCCTTTTGATCACCTTTACGAATTTCTCTAGCCAGCTCTACTTCCTCATTAGCAGTAATCAAATCTATTTTGCTGATTTCCTGAAAATATTTTTCTAAGGATTTTGAATCTCGGTTAGTAATTTGTTTGGTAATCTTTAATTGTCGCATATAGTATATATTGGTTCATATATAACATAGCAATATTTAGTTAAAACACAAGTAATTTGACCATTTTATGATTTATTTGACTATTTTAAAAGGTTTTTTGGTTCATTTTGGGTAAAATTTGATGTTTTTTGAAATATTTACTATAGGTCAAATTTTTATTTTTTTCAAAAAATTATTAATTGTATGTGCTGTATCACATAAAAAAAATCACCCAAATTCTTTTAGGGTTATTTTTTAAATTTTGATTTGTTTTATTTGTAAGTGTAACTCAGAAAAAATCGAAATAAAGTTGGATTTAATAGTATTGTGTTACAAATACTAAAGTTTAATATAATTTTGAGGTAAATTTTCAAATCATAAGAACAATTCAATGATCAATAAGAACAAAGAGTTTTATTTTCTTGAAGATGGGGGTGAAATGGGCGAATTGATGCGTAAGAAAGATTGGTCAAAAACACCAATTGGGTTGCCAGAAACCTGGCCGCAAACCCTTAGAACAACCATTAGTATAATGTTGAATTCCCCTTTTCCCATGTTTCTTTTTTGGGGTAAAAAATTAAAATGTTTTTATAATGATGCTTACAGGCCAAGTCTTGGTATAAATGGTAAACATCCATCTATTTTAGGAATGAGCGGTAAAGAGGCATGGCCAGAGATATGGGACGATATTTCACCATTGCTTCATTCAGTTACTGAGAAAGGAGAATCTATTTGGAGAGAGAATCAGTTGATTCCTATTTTTCGAAATGGTCAATTAGAAGATGTTTACTGGACCTTTAGTTATAGTCCGGTAAAAGATGAGTCGGGTAATGTTGCCGGTGTATTAACAGTATGCACAGATAATACGGATGCCGTAAAAGCTGCTAATAGTCTGCGCGAAAGTGAACATCGTTTTCGTGAAATGGCCGATTTATCACCAATTTGGATTTGGATTACAGACAGCGATGTAAATATACAATATGCCAATCGTGAACTTCTTAACTATGTAGGTGTGGAAAACAGCGCTGACTTTACTGGGCAGGTTTGGAAAGATAGTGTGCATCCAGATGATATAGAAATTGTGTATTCAGGCTTTGCTAAGGCGGTCGAAGACAAGTCAAAATTTTCTTTAGAATATAGAGTCAAAAATGCGGCGAACAATACTTATCAATGGTTCAAGGTCATGGGTGTGCCAAAGTTGGAAGATTGTGAAATGGTCGGTTTCATAGGTACAGGGATGAATATCGACAAGCAAAAATCATTTGCAGAACATTTAAAGAGTGAAGTTGATCATCGAACTAGAGAGCTTGCAAATAGCAATATTAAACTAGCGTCAATGAATAAAGAACTTCAGTCGTTCGCTTATATTTCTAGTCATGATCTTCAAGAACCACTTCGAAAAATTCAGATGTTCGCTGAGGTTTTGATGGAGCGGGAGTATGATAACTTATCAAAAAGTGGTAAGGTGAAGTTCGAAAAAATACAGTCTGCAGCTAATAGAATGCAATCATTGATTAATGACCTATTGGCATATTCACGAACCGATACTGAAAAAAGAGTATTTGAACTTATTGATTTGAAATCTGTTATTGATGAAGTTGAGAATGATTTAGGTGAAGAGTTGTTGAAAAGACAAGGTACAGTAGAGTTATTAAGTAGTTGTAAACTTGAGGTAGTGCCTTTTCAATTTCGTCAATTAATTTACAACTTATTATCTAATTCAATTAAATATTCAAAAGCTGATGTGCCACCTGAAATAAAAATTGTTGGAGAGACAATAGAAGGTTTAGAAAACGATGATAAATTTTTAAAGGCTGGTGTTAGTTATGCAAAAATTACAATAACCGATAATGGAATTGGGTTCGACAAGCAATTTTCTGAAAAAATCTTTGAAGTATTCCAAAGATTACATGGAAAACAAGAGTATGTGGGAACGGGCGTTGGCTTGGCAATAGTTAAGAAAATTGTGCAGAATCATAATGGCATTATTAGCGCAAGTGGTGAATCGGGTAGTGGTGCAGTATTTGAAGTAATTATGCCTAGCAGACAAGAAAATACCATATAAATATACCGTTTTAGCTGTTTTATGCGCAGCAATTTATAAGTAGGTTTTGTTATTTTATATAATGGACCAGAATTCCTCATTTCTCAGTCATACAATTGTGCATATGTTTTTTAAATTCCTACAGTGGTTTGTTAAATTTTATATTACATGTTAAAAACTAGAAGCTTAACATTTATCTTTTAGAGTTAACACATGTTTTTTTATAGATATTTTTTGTTAAAACGACACTCTAAATTTGTCGCATGAACACTACAATATCAAAATCGGCAGGTATGGGTGCTGTCTTAGAAGATGGCGCTGTAACCTTTAGAGTGTGGGCTCCACATGCAGAAAATGTTTTCGTTGGCGGAAGCTTCAATGATTGGTCTAAAAATGAGATTTCTTTAGAGAAAGAGGAAAATGGGTATTGGTCCGCTATAACCGAGAAAGTTTCTGAAGGTGACGAGTATAAATTTTTCATTCAATTTGAAGGTGAAATACTTTCTAGAAACGACCCATATGCTTTTGAAGTAACGAATAGTAATGGAAATTCAGTTATTAGAACCCTGAATTTTAATTGGGACGATGCCAATTTTAAAATGCCAAGTTGGAATGCATTAGTTATTTATGAACTTCATGTAGGCACCTTTAACAGGTCGAATCCTGATGCGGTAGGTACTTTTGAAGATGTTATCAGTAAACTAGAATATCTAAAAAATTTAGGTGTTAATTGTATAGAATTACTACCCGTAGCAGAATTCGCAGGCGGTATATCTTGGGGGTATAACCCTTCGCATCCTTTTGCAATTGAACAAGATTATGGTGGTCCAGATGGATTTGCAAAATTGGTGAATGAAGCCCATAAACTTGGTATCGCAGTTATTATAGATGTAGTGTATAATCACTTTGGTCCGTCAGATGTAGACTTATGGCAATTTGATGGGTGGAGTGAGAATGATAAAGGCGGAATATATTTTTATAATGACCATAGAAGTGTGACTCCTTGGGGTGATACTAGACCAGATTATGGTAGAAAAGAGGTGCGCCAATATTTGAGAGATAATGCATTAATGTGGATTGAGAAATATCATTGTGATGGTTTACGTATGGATGCGACTTCTTATATAAGATATGAAGGTGGCGGCTTAGGGTATGATACAGAAATTGAAGAGGGTAATATTTTAATGCGGGATATCAATACGGAGATTAGAGAAAAGTATCCACATGTATTAACCATTGCAGAAGATTTAAAAGGGGATAGTAGGGTAACCGATTCAATTGAAATGAATGGTCTGGCTTATGGTTCGCAATGGGATATGAACTTTGTACATCCAATTCGTGAAGTCATAGAAGATGCGCATGACGATAGTAGGGATCTTCAAAAAGTTATTGATGCGCTGGAGTTCAAATATAGCAATGATGCCTTTAGTCGTATTGTATATACAGAGTCTCATGACGAGGTGGCCAATGGTAAAGCAAGGGTACCAGAAGAGATTCAGCCCGGCGATGCAGAAAGCGATTTTGCTAAAAAGAGAGCTATTTTAGGTATCGTACTAACCTTAACAGCGCCAGGTATACCTATGCTTTTTCAAGGGCAAGAATTTATTGAAGATGAATATTTTAAGGATACCGAAGGTTTGGATTGGAACAAGGAGGAAAGACACAAAGGAATTGAAAATTTGGTTCGAGATGTAATTAAACTAAGAACAGGGGAGGCAAAAGGGGCTGAAGGATTAAGAAGTCAGAACATTGAAATTCTACATGTAAATCATGAAACTAAAGTACTTGCTTATACTAGGTTCGATGATAATAATGCTGATGAATCAGTATTGGTAGTTTTAAATTTCAGTAATCAAGAATATGAAGATTATGGCATAGGATTAAATGCAGACCAGCCGTACGAGATAAGAATAAATGCTGCTAGTAAAGAATATGATTCCGCATTTTCAGATTTACCTGTAGACAGTGTTAAGGTGGTCGAAGAAGAAACAGATACTAAAGCATGGACAGGTAAGATAAATATACCGGCTTATGCCTCATTAATTTTCCTAAAATCTTAGGGATAAGCAGCGTCAAGATTCTGTTTTATAAAGCATTAGCGGTCAAAAAACAGAAAAACTGTCATTTTTTGTAATTGGATTCGAAAGTGGTAATAATTTACCGTATTTTGTTATAGAATTTTTTTTTAATGCTATAATTTTACAAACTTTTGAGTAGCGAATTAATTGTAATTTATTGAATGGAGTATAGTTTCATATATGACCCTGAAAAAATGGTTAATGAATTATTTCATAGAACAATGCTCGCTGCTGAGGTTGATTTTAAAATTTTGCAGGATGGTACTATTAAGTTTTTAGATGATTTAAGTGACGAGAAACTGGGGTCTATTTCTAATGAACTTGATAATTTTGGCATAAAAATTCAGACGAAAGAAAATCTTGATGTTGTTGAGGAAATAAAGATTTACATAAAGAAAATGGTACATGATGGAGATATCAGAAATGTAAAAATTTCAGAACTACTATCTAACCAATTGGGTTTTAGCTATCCATATCTTTCAAATTTGTTTTCTAGTAAAACATATACGTCAATAGAGAATTTTTATATTTTAGTGCGAATAGAAAAGGTGAAGGAGTTAGTACTCTTAGAAAATGCGAGTTTAAGTGAAATAGCGCATAATTTAAGTTTTAGTAGTGTTCCGCATTTGTCTAATCAATTTAAGAAAGTAACGGGGTTAACCATAACCCAATATTTGAAGTTTAGAAAAAAATAAGAAGAATAGTTCTTCAGCCAATATGAAATTTGAAAAATGGATAAATTAAGAATACTTCTTGTAGATGATGATGAAGATGATAGGCAGTTTTTTGCAGACGCATTAGAAGGCATTGAGCTTAATACTGATTTACACCAGCTCGAGAATGGTAAAAGCTGTATGGAGTATTTGCTTAAAGAAACTGAAAATCCACCAGATTTAGTTTTTTTAGATTTGAATATGCCTATAATGAATGGGTTCGAATGTCTAGAAGCAATTCGTCGTACACCACATTTAAAAGATTTGCTAGTAGCCATTTATTCAACATCTTCTGCTGAAAGAGATATTGAAGAGACCTTTGAAAAAGGTGCTAATATCTATATTAAAAAGCCGTCTAGTTTCAGCGAATTGAAAAAATCATTGAAACAGGTAGTTAAAATGAATTGGGCTTATCATTTAAATGATTTTAAAAAAGAAAATTTTTTATTGAAAATTTAATGACCCATATAAAATTTAATTAAAAAAGTTGCTCTGTTAGGAGCAACTTTTTTAGTTTTAGCACTAGTCAAATCAAATTAATACTGCTTATTTCGCAGTAATCTATTTAAGAGTATTAAATTTTTAAAATGCGTATGACAAATACTACATCAAATAGTTTTTTTAAGAATATTGTCGATGATTCTAACGAAGCTTTGGTGTTTATATGCCCAAATGCTAAAAATTCTAATGAAGCAAAAGATTTTGTAGTTGTATACGCAAATAAGAAAGCTGAAGCCCTTATTTCAAATAAGGGCGAGAGTATTCAGAATAAAGCAATTAATCAATTAACTAAATTTTTCGAATTTGGTGATTTAGTAATTCATTTAGATGCGGTATTAAAATCAAAAAAATATAAAGCATTTAATTTTGTTCAAAAGGTTGGTCTCAAGAATTTGAACATGCAGTTTAAAATAGATAGTTATAGTAATGGCCTTTTAATAAGTATAACGGAAGCTAAGGTTTATTATGTAGTCGACAAAGAATCGAGTCTTTCAGATAGCGATTTACAAGCTAAAATACATGAGCTTGAAATTTCTAACCTTTTTAGTTATAGAGTGTTAGATAATAATGATAGTATTATCTGTTATATAAAACCAATATTTAATGAGGCTGATGAAATTATTGATTTTCGGATAGAGTATATCAATAACCGAATGGATGATATCACTAACGAAGAGCCGGAACTTATAATTGGTAAAACGTTATTCGAATACTATCCTCAAAATTTAGAAAATGGGGTTGTTGATATTCTCAAAGAATGTTTTTCTACGGGTGAGAATAAGGATTATCTAAGAGAATTTATTTTCAATAAAAAATCATTTTGGTTAAGTACAAGAGCCGTTAAAATGAATGATGGCTTAATTCTTTTCTCAAAAGATATTACTCAAGAAAAGAAATACGAAGAGCAATTATTTATTCAAAATAGATTGTTGTTAGAAGCTGAACACGTAGCCAACATTGGTAGCTTTAGGTGGAACTTAGGAAAAGAGCAGATTAAATATTCTGATAACGTATATCGTATGTTCGGTTTTGAACCAAATGAGTTCGATGATAAATTTGACCGTTTGTTAACATTTGTTCACCCTAATGATATTGAAAAAGTAAAAGAAAGTTTTAAGGAATCTCGCATAAATAAAACTAAATCTGACCTAGTTTTTCGCATATATACTAAATCTAATGATATGAAGTATATGAATACTATAGGCGAGTGTTACGAAAAAGAAGGGAATTGGTATATGGTAGGGGTGATAAGAGATGTCACCCAACAAATAGAATCGGAATCTAAACTACAAACGAAAAACGCAGAGTTAAAGAGAACAAATTCAGATTTGGAAGCTTTTAATCGTGTAGCGAGTCATGATTTGCAAGAACCTTTACGTAAAATTCAAATGTTCGTTAGTCGATTGAACGAAGAAGAAAAAGACAATATGAGTTTAAAGTCTCAAGGGTATTTGGAGAAAGTCAAATCTTCTTCAAACAGAATGCGAAACCTCATTAATAACCTGCTGTCTTATTCAAAAGTGGAGGAAGTTGATGAGCAACCTAAAAGAATCAACTTAAATGATGTACTAACTAATGTTTTAGATGATTTAGGCGAACGTATAAGTGATATGGATGCTGAGATTAATTCAGATGCCTTACCGGTCGTAAATGGAGTGCAGTTTCAATTGGAACAGTTATTTGCTAATCTTATTGGTAATTCTCTAAAATATATGAAACCAGAAACCAAGGCAAAGATCCAAATCAAAAGTAAAATAGTACCACGAAAAGATTTGCCTGCTGAACTTGTGCCTTACGGGCTTAGTTATGTGAAAATTCAATTCATTGACAATGGTATTGGATTTGAAAAAAAGTACGAAGAAAAAATATTTGAAATCTTTCAAAGGCTACATGGTAAAAATGAATTTTCTGGTACAGGCCTAGGATTATCGATCTGTAAAAAGATTGTGCAATCGCACCATGGGTTGATACAGGCAAAAGGAGAATTAGATAAAGGTGCGGAGTTCACCGTGTACTTGCCAACTTTATTATAGCCTTCATTATTAATTTAATACTCTAAAATAGAGTAGTTCTTAAAATTGTGTAACAGCTTTTGAAAATGATGTAACACAATTACTGGTCATAGAGTAGATATTTGTATCAGCAAACAATCAATCTTTATGAAAAATCTTCAATATGCTAGAGTTGGGAATGTAAGAGCAAAAGCTTCTAACGGTCACAATACAAATAATCATCAAAGATCAACTGGGTTTGTAAAGAGTTTCAATAGCTCGGAAAATGAATCATTAAATAACACTCTAAACAATATATCATGCAAATAGTCCATAATCAACTAAATTATTTCAATAACGTTTTAGGAGGAAGTATTTCGAGCTTTGAAGGTGATCGCGTATTGCAATACGATAATGAGAAAGGAACCGGCAGAATTCAAACCGTTTCATTAAACTCTGGAATATCATATACCGAATATGATTTGGAATTGATAGAGGATTTTAATTTTGATTTAAAATTGGATCACAATCGTAGTTTGTATTTTATATACTGCTTAGAAGGTAATTTTAATTTCACCAAGGGTGGTGATACATCTAAGGTAGAGGCTTTGCAGACAGTTGTTGTTGGGGGGGCTAATGAAATCATAAATATTAAATTAAGACAAGACACAAAATCTAATTTGTCTGTTATAAAGGTTACTCAAGACAGTGAGCAAATAGCTAAAAATACTGATGGATCTGATTTGTATGACCAATTATTTGCATCATTCTTAAATGAAGATAACAATGCTCATATTGGAACTTTCAATCTAAAAATAAAAGAGCAATTATTACAAATTCGAGCTATTTCTCAAAAAGGTTTGGTTAGAAAACTTTTAATTGAAGGTATCGTAAACTTTACATTGGCGCTTGAGATTCTTCATTGTAAGCAAGATATTGAAAGTGATGGGGAAGTGAGTACCTTCTTAACTAAAAAAGAGTTGTTAAGAATTGAGGAAGCTGTAAATGCTATTAAAAGAAAACCTGAATATCCTTATACGGTAACCGATTTAAGTAAGGAGTATGGCCTTTCACCAACAAAACTACAAGAAGGCTTTAAAGTTATGGAGGGTACGACAGTAACTAATTTCATAAGAAATGAACGCTTAATTTTAGCTGAAGAATTAATTCAAACTTCAGATATGAATATTTCTGAGATAGTTTATTCGATAGGTTTCACTAGTAGAAGTTATTTTTCTAAGATTTTTAGAAATAGATTTAAGTGTACGCCTAAGACTTATTTAATGAATATTAGAAAAGTATCGATTTCTGCATAATTGTATATATTATTTAACAAGGAAGGCCAGCTTTGCTGGCCTTCCTTGTTTGTAAAACTTTTGTTGCATAAGATTGTTACGATGTATTTTTTACGTTTAAAATAAATACAGGCCAGTTTATTTTATTCTAAAATGGCATAGGTGTAAAATGAATAGGGAACCTGGTCAGAATGGTAAACATGAACTTTTATCGTTTATAGAATAGAATGGATAAAATGTAATATGCTTTTAAGGAAAGGTAATCAGCTGTGCAATGTATGAAAAATAAATGCTCATCATTAATAATGAAAATGGCTTAAATGGTGATAACAAATTCTGGGTCTAATTTAGTTCCTTCAGAATTTTTGACATAACGAAGGCATTTGTGTAGTAAAGTTTTGAGCTGATTGTATGAGGAAGGTTTCTGCAAGTATAAAGATGCTCCCATTTCTTTTAATCTAACAATCTCTTTGGGGTGGTATGAAGTGGAATAAATAATTACCGGTGTATTTGCATATTTGACAAGTTCTCTAATATCAGAAAGACATTCGAACCCATCCATCATAGGCATTTTTAAATCTAAAAAAATCACATCTGGTTTTTCAATAGTCTCTGAGATTAAATCGGCCATTAAATCTACCCCGTTATTAAATTCGAAAATTTTAGATGAAATAGGTATTTCACGTAATGCATCAGAAAAAAAAGTTCTGTCATCACTATCATCGTCTGCTAAAAAGACATTTAGTAAAGTTTCGCGCATGCTAAATCAATAAATTAAATTTCAAAATAAAAAATCAAGACAAATGGAATTAAAAAATAACATCAGTTTTGTATTGCAAATTAGATATTTCGTGTTTTAAACAATAATGCTATTCATTTTAGATCTAACTCAATACAACAAATAATAGAGTTGTTTAAATCAATAAATAAGTAAAATTCACCATAAAATCATTGAGAATTTCCATATTCTAATAACTGTTATTCTACATAATTTATTATTGAAGTTCCCCCTAAATCATTGTTTTTAATTGAATTAATGGTTCTTTCTAGCGCTAAAATCAATATCCGATAAGATTCTGGTTTATGTAAATATCTATTCGCGCCAAGTTCAAATAAATTTGCTATACGGTCTAAATTATATTCATTTGAGAATATTACCACAGGTAAGTAATCCAAATATGAATTTTTTCTTATCTCGTTTAGCACCTCTTCTCCATTCATTTTAGGCATATACAAATCTAAAAATACCACATCAGGCTCATGATTTTTTTTAGATAAGGCGTCAACTAAAGCCTGACCATCTGTAAATGGGATAATTATTATATTACTATCTATTTCTGTGACAGCTTCTTCAAAAATTTGTTGATCATCTAAATCGTCTTCTGCCAAATAAATGTAGAATAGCTCACTATCATTCATCTTTAATAAATTACAGTTAGCATGATTTAATTAAGCAGCTAATTTACTACATTCCTTTGCGCATGCTAGACAAGATTCAGCGCACGCTTTACAATGTTCGTGGTCATGTTCTTGACATTGGCTGGCACACCATTCACAAATTTCGGCACACAATAATACTTGTTTGATAGTAAATTGACTATCGGCTAACATAAGTTTAATGGTAAAAAGGCATGCGTCTACACACTGTATACAGCAATTTGGACAATCATTATTACTCTTTTGACCAACCATTTGTACAATACATTTTTGACAATCAATAAAACATTTTTGACAAGCATCAATACAGTTTTGATATTTTGAAGACATCTCTTATATTTTGGTTGAACAATTATTTCTACGTTAAAATTATTGTTTAGCAATTGAAAATATTTGCTCAATTAATAAGAAGTTGAACGTTAAAACCAATTCAAAAAAAATGAATGAAAGTTTCAACAGATGAAAAGAAGAGGTTAGACTTTAAAAAATATATTTTGTAGTGTATTCATTAATTAAGTATACAATCAATCTCGTTTTACATCTTTCATAATCCATAAATCTAAGGGTTTGCTGTCTTTTTCATGAAGAACCGAAATATCACCAGTAGTTTCGAAAATTACCGCTTTAACCTGACTTAGTTCGGTAACATTTGCTTCCCTTAGCTTAGATCGTAAATCACTTTCGGTAACTCGTGCCTTTCTTAAATTGGCATCAATAATTTTATCTCCATCCATCAATAATAACGGTGAATTATCAACTAGACTTTGAACGGTTTTGTTTCTACGAGCTAAGGCAACACTAATTTGTAATAGATATACTACGGCTAACCCTACGATACCTTCTATCATTTTTACAGAAGAAGATAGAATAGTCGTGGCAACAATTGATCCGACTGCAACGGTCATTGCAAAATCAAAACTTGACATTTTAGAAAAACTTCGTTTTCCGATTATTCTTGTTAAGACAATTATAGCAATATAGATACCTAACGCACTTGCTGATATTAGCATAACAGTTTCCCAAGAAGTATTAAATAATTCTTTCATAATATTGAATTTAGAATTTGAAAAAATAAACGTAACATTGATTTCTTCAAAATTCTATAATATGAAGGTATTTGGATTGTTCGTATGAATTAATGTTTAACACTAATTACATATGTACTTCGTTATTTTTTTAAGTTTTTTAATGACTAAGTGCTAAGTCCTGGTGTTTTATATAACTGAGACACTATTTATAATTGTAATAGAGCACCTTTGTTTGTATTCCATACTTTTCAAGCTTATGACAAGGTTTTTACTAGGGTTAAAATCAGTACAAATTGTTATAATTTTTTCCATAAATCCGGGAGATATAAAATTAAAAAATAGCTTATATGATTTAATTTTTTGTTCAAAAGGATGCGTTCGGATATTGAAATAAAAAAATAACTAATTTACTTATTGTTAGTGGTTTAGATAAGTGTAATATGGTTATTTTGGTAATATTATCCTCGGGAGTTTTAGGTACAACTTTGATGACCCTGTTTAGTCATATTCTTGAATTGCTCACACATCACAAATTTAATGAAGCACATTTATTAAATGAATTAATAAGTCGTTCAAAGTCGATAAGTTTTAACGTTGGGCAGAATCATTATTATGGATGGATAATTCATTATGCGATAGGTGTTTGTATGGCAGCAGGTCTTTTTTGTTACTATTTCTACATGGCTGATCGCATTGGTATATGGGTTGGTTCTTTGTTGGGATTTGTATTAGGTATAATAGGTATTGTAGGCTGGTCTCTTATAATTAATTTTCATTCTAATCCACCATGTACAAAGTGGAAGTATTTCTTTGCTCAATTAATTGTAGCACATATTATTTTTGGGTTAACTGCTACTTGGGTTTTAATCAAATTTCTCTTTTAAATACAATAATATCGACAAATCGAGGACTTGTACATCTCAATGAAACGTTGCATTTAAGTTAATAAAAGATGTTTTTGAAGTACAGTAAATTAGTCTCTTAAATTATCTTGAACCTATCATATTATGCTATGAATATAGGGCCTAGTATTGATAAGAAAATATTTGAAAACAAATTAAGATTATAAAGATGAAAAATATTATTTGGGGAATAGTTCTTCTATTGATAATTGGTTGGGTATTAGGATTTGTAGTTTTTAAAATTCTAGGAGCGGTAATTCACTTACTACTAATTTTGGCGATTGTGCTGGTTATTTATAATTGGTTGAACAATAAAAAAAGCACTTAATTATTGTGGTTAACTTTTTGACCATTTTTAGCATTTATGTTTAAATATTGATTTTGTAAGATGAGCTTATCGGGTTATTCAAAACGAGCGATTATAGGTGGGGTAATATCGCTGGCCTTTATTGGTTTAGGTACTTTTATGTTAGGTAACCTTAGTGGTTATGAGGCAAAGGAACTTATAAAGTCTAGTTTAACGGGGCTAAATACTTTGTGTAACACTATAGTTTTGGCTTCTGCTACTATTCTTGCCTTAATGTTAACACTTTTGGGTGTTAGTTCTGGAACGAATTCTAAGTTAAAAAACGATCATTACTTACACATTATGCAAATAGCTAAATTAGATACTGCTATTTTCATTGCATCACTTTTGTTTTTCTTAATGTTTAACCTACCGGTTACTGAGAGTGAAAATATTCCAAGTAATTGGTTTAATGTAATTTATTATGTCACTATTGCGGTCAGTGCTATTTTGAGTTCTGCATTAATAGTGGTGGTGTTAATGCTTTATAATACCATAATAAACATTATCAAAATTATAGGGTTGGGAATAACCGATCACCCATTAATAAAAAATAAAGAAGCAGATTAAATTTGATTTTAAAATAGGGTTAAAAGTGTTTTGCTAGTTTAAAATATTATAGCTGATGTTCAAGTAAACATTTACAGTGGTGGCTCGGAAATAAGTTTTTTTATTTTTTTCCAAAATAGTTTCGCGGTAGTACTGGTAGGTTCAACTAAGTCAGACAACATGATTAGATTTCTTTTAAATTGTTCAAATTCATATTTAGTTGCGTGTTTCTCGTCTATAGGATAATACGCCATTCCCCAATTAGGAAAAGTCCGCTCACTTATTTCATCATCAGAAAAGATGGTTACGTTTTTATGGCGCTCGTCTATTTTAATCTTTTTGTAGAGTGCTTCAATCTTTTTTTTATCACCTTCTAGCAATTGAACAAAGCCACCTTGAAAATAAATAAGACATCCGGTAATACCATTACGTTGATTATTTACACGAGCCTTTTCTAACAGCTCTTCCATATTAGTAACCTGAACTTCTTCTGTCGCAGTAGATTCATAAGTTAAAGTGTACATCTGCATTTGAACTGATTTTAGATAGTAAAAATAATAAAATCGTGAAAATATTAAGTATTTACAGAATAGAGACGTAGCTAAATGAAATAAGAAATATAAAGGTTTACATACTAAAAACAAAAAAGCCCCTTAAAAGGGGCTTTGAAGTGATGGCACTAGGATTCGAACCTAGGACCGCCTGCTTAGAAGGCAACTTTTTTAGTACCATCCTGAAACAAACCAACCCAAAATTAATCTTAATCGACTGATAACATGACAGATATACTCATTTGTTCTTATTTGATGTTAAAACGCATCAAATAAAACTAAGCACAAACTAAGCACATTTTTGAGTATCTTACAGTAGAAAATTCAAACATATGGCTAGGGCTAGATTGATTTTAGATGTAAGAAAACACTCGAAAAATAATTCAGGGTTATTTCCGATTGCATTAAACTTGTATCATAAGAAGCAAAGGATTTTGCGACTTTCTTTTAACACATCAAAAGATGGCTGGGATTCTAAAAACATGGTTCTTAAAAAATCGGCTATTGCCAATAGAGAACAAGATTGTGACTACATAAATAAAATTTTAAATGAGAGAATATATGCCGCTAAAGCAATAATCGACAAACTTGGAATAACCATAAATAATATTACCGTTGATACACTAATAGAGAGCATTAAGGAATCTTGGGATAGTAAGTTAGATTCAAACTTGAAAAAAAATCTTTCAAACGGAATACTACTATCTGAATGTGGTAAAATCTTAATTGACCGTAAATTAAAAGAAGGAAAACCAAGTACTGCTAAATGGTATAAGGAATCAATTTCAGCATTTATAAAGTTCAATAAAGGTAAAGCCATTAAACTCTATCATCTAAATGTCACTTTTTTGAAAGATTTTGAAATGGATAATAAAGCGAGAGGTAATTCAAATAATGCAATAAGTTCATATATGCGAGCTATTAGGGCAATTTATAATAGTGCCGTAAAAGAAGATAGGTACGTTCCAATTAAGAATCCATTTAATCATTACAAAATCCCAACATCGAGACGAACAAAAAAGAAAGCGCTAACAAAGGAAAAAATAATTGCCATTAGAAACCTTCAATATACAGAAGGAAGTAATCTATGGCACACTCAAAACTATCTATTATGTATGTTCAATTGTAGAGGAATGAATTTGATAGATCTTGCCAAGTTAAGATTGGTAGATATCGGAGAGAGTCGAATTTTTTATGGTCGCAGTAAAACTGGAGATCCTTTATCGGTGCGAATTACAAATGAGTTTGCTACTATTCTGGAATATTACTTGAAAGGCAAGAAAAAAAATGATTTTGTTTTTCCTATCGGTTATGATGGGTCGGTGGCAACCTTTAAGAAGTATACTTCTGATCGGAGATTGGTCAATAAATTATTAAAGCAGATTGCTAAAGATGCCTGTATAGAAGAAAAGATAACCTCATACTACATTCGACATTCTTGGGCCACTATCGCTAAGAACATGGGTATTTCTACAGAGATTATTAGCGAAGGTCTCGGACATCATTCAATAAAAACAACCGAAGTATATTTGAAAAGCTTTGATAACTCTGTGTTAGATGACGCTAATGAATTGATTGTGTCTTAGAGCTTATGATTTAATTTTTAAGTTGTGATAGACAGAATCTCTTTTAACTGGTAGCGTTTAATGCTATCCACTATTAAACCAATTTGATTTTGAGCTTTTTGTTAGTGGTTAAAAAACTTGTCCCCAAATCTTACCATAACTTAACTGCGCATGGATCCTATGGAATTTTTGTAGCGTTCCGGCAGATAAGCGTTAAGTAAAAATTTCATAGGGCGCACGCTACTTTTGATTTGGAACACGTTTATTTTCTTTTCTCCATTTCTGATATGACTCATAATGCTCGGGGTTCTGAATAAAATAGCCTTGTACATTTGACATTGTTTCTAGCTTTCCTTTAGCAAAAGCCTCATCTTTCAAAGTGCCGATTCTAGATACTTGAAAGCCTAAATATCCAATGGTTACTAAAGAGACAAACCAAATTGAATAATGAAGCCATAACTGTATTTTCGGAATCAATCTTGCTTTTGAAATTTGATTATCGATATCAAATAACGATTTCTGAAGGTCTGTACTCTTGGTCTTCTTAAAGTTCAAATGTTCACGCAGCAACCTTTCAAATTCAGAAGTATCTGATTTTATCTTTATGTTGTCTATATTTTGAGTCAACAGTTCTAACTTATCTACAGTTTTATTAAAACCGTCCAGCTCATCATTTAGCAACTCCATTACTTCATCCAGTTTCTTATATCCCATAATCTCCTATTTTTAATATCCTATTCCCGTATCAATTGCTCTTTTGATTGTTTTTTTGATGATATTCTTGGCGATGCTTGCGGCAAAATTGGTGCTCATTTCCATAGTTTTTCCAAGTAAATTGATAGTCTTCCCTAACTTTATTGGTTTAGTTATTCCATTATTTTGGGAAAGTTGCGCCATTATTCTTCCTCCAGACATAGAGCGGTGAACCTCGCTTGCTTTGAAGTTATGACCTTGATATTTGAAACGAAACCCTTGTAATCTGTTCGCCTTGTTGATGCTCGGAATGACGCTAACGTTCCTTTCCTGCATCGCTTTTATATAGGAGTCTAATGTTTTAGGGCTTTCGGTCTTCATTACGTTCTGATGAATATTCTTAATTTCAAGCCTGACTTTTATGAAATTCCGTCCCCTTTCCAGTTGTACTTCCTTGACCGTGGTAAGCCCCATTTCCTTGGCAACATTTTCTGCAGCCAGTTGACTGCGTTTTCCAATAAAGCTATCATTGTAGGCCTTACCGTCGAAACCAATACGATTGACATAAAGATGTACATGAGTATGTGCCTTGTCTCGATGGACAAAAGCGATGGCTTGATTCTCCTTCAATTGCATTTGCTTAATGAACCTTTGGGCGACTTCTCCTAACTGTTCCTTGGAAAGGTTCTTACCCTCTTCGGGTATAGGGCTAAGAATGAAGCTCAAGGTGTTCTTTTGGCAACGGGTGTTTTGTTCCTGTATCAGCTTAAACTCTTCTGTTATCTGTTGAGGGTCAGTTCCCGCCAAATGCTCGCTAAATACAATTTCGGCATCTTTCTCCTGGTTCCAACCGTATTCGATACTTGTCCCCGTATGCCCTATGGAAGTTCCCTTGCCTATCATTTCGTTATTTTTTTAAAATTATAGAGGTGTGTTCGAATTTCCTCTGCTAATTTTTCGACCTCACTTGCCAGTTTCGGGTTACGTTTCTTAAACATGTTTCTGATACGGGTAAAGTTACCTTTGTACTTTACCAGCATTTTATATTGTGTCAATTGTTCCTCCGTCAAACGCTCGATAACCGAATTACCAAAAGCAGAACTTCGGCAATATTCAGAAAGGGAAATACCTGCCCGTTCTGCCCTCTTTTTTAGTAGCTTTTTCTCGTAGATGGAACATCGAAATTTGATATAGGTTCTTTTCATTTCTCTTTTTCTTTGCGACCGCCGGGAGTAAAGCGAGTTTGTTTTTGTGGCAACAAAAACACATCTCGCACTCCCTGACCAAATCCATTTTTAGCATTAAAAATCAACCATTCGTTCATATCCTTGAATCCTTCATACAGACTTGGTTTGTCCAGGCAGTTATCGGAATGAGCAATCAATTTTTGGGTTGTTGCTTTACCATTTCTGTCATTATCCAAATAGAGGTCGATTTGATGATAATCATCAATAACTTTCATCGCTTTGTTTAAAAATGCAGTAGAGTTCAAAACCAAAAAATCATATTCCAATTCCAAATTATTAGTACTATCTAAAATCGATAATAGGTCGAACATCCCTTCAGTAATAATGAGTTTATCATTTCCATTTTTAATATGGGTGATATCCTTAGGTGAACTAGAGTTCTTATAATACTTGTTCCGTAATTCCCATCCGTCTGAATCGTTTTTAAGCCCTATAGCAAAGTAAGACCTTCCCTTATGCAGATAGTGAACCTCATAGCAGTACATAGCTGCTGTAGCAATGGATATGCTTCGTTCCGCTACATATTTTAATAGACTGTAATGTTGTAAGGGTCGTGCATAAAGAATTTGAAGTCCTTTATCCTTTTCAGTTTTAATGACGGGCTGCTGTTGAAAAGAAAAAGAGTCTTGATCCTCTGCTATAAATTTTAAAGTTTCACTAACGGTAGATTCTGTAATCAAACAAATAAGGTCAATTACATTTCCGCCTTTTCCTTCTCCGTGGTCGTACCATCTATTGAGTTTCTTGGACACCTTAAAAGAGGCTTGGATTTCTGAGCGGAACGGACTCAGGAACCAAGCTTCTTTATCGTTTGTATTGGTTGGAAAGTGCCCTAGTTTTGCCAGCGCTTTTTCGATGGGAAAAGCTCGGGCTCTTTCACACGATAATCTGATTGTTCTTTCTTTTTTCATAAGCCATATGATTTTAAGTGTTTTTTTGATGTTTTGATGACAAACCCTTAGTAAGCCTTATTTTAATTAGGTTTCTTCTTCATCATTCTCTTCATCGATTCATCGTTTTTGCTTTTTTTATGTTAGTTTTTGTCATCATTTTATTTTTTGATGAACAAATGATGATATACTGATGACAGCTTTAGCATCGATAGCTTAAGGGAAAAGCTTAATCTGTCATCGATTCATCAAAATTGTCAAGCAAAAAGAGTTTGTCCACTACAAAATAGCGTCCCTTGGCATCCAATAGTTGCATAGAAGCATCTTGCCAAATCACTAATTTTTGATAGCTCAGAGAATTGTCTTTGTTCTCCAGTTTCCAATCCCTTTTAAGTAATCTTCTTAGCTGGGTCAAATCCGTCTTTATTCGTGTCCTATTTAATAATTGTAGCGCATCCAAAGGACAAATATCTATTTCTTCAATATTGAATTGCTCCATAGCTCCTAGGAGAATTGTAGCAAGTTCTTTTTCGACCCTATTACGATTATTCTGCACCAACTTTTTCAAAGCAGTTGTTCGTATCTGATTTGGAGTAAACCACATTCTAGTAGTATGATTCGTTGAAAGCTCCCTTTGTCTTAAATGAGAAAGGAATGCGGGTACTTCCGATATCAATTGATTCAAAAAATTGGTCTCCTCTTTTTTGAGTACTGGTATTTTCAGCACCCAAAAACGGGTCTCGTTCCCGTCTATCTTGATGAAGTTGTCTTCATTATTGCTGCATAAGACGAACTTCCCAAAGAACTCCACTTCACGTTTGTCTTTTCCCTTGGCTTCCAACTTGTTGATATTGGTTGTGCTTAGGTATTTGATACGTTCTGTTAGTTCTTCTTTGTTGAATAATACTTCATCAATACAGATAAGTAACTTGTTCGCCCAGTCCGCATTAAACTGACTACTGAAACTATCATTAGTCAAGTAGGTCATGTTGTTATCAAAGATGGCTTTTAGCCATTTTAGAAAAGTGCTCTTACCCGTGGAACGTTCTTTAGAAACTAAACACAGAATGGGTAATACTTGTACTGGTTTGGTGTACAGTAACTGCAAGTAGTCTAACCCTAAGTCATATTGCCTACCAAAAATGTGTTCGATGAAACTCAATGAAGTTTTACATTCCCCATCTTTGGGTATTTTGGATAAGGGGGAATAGGTATTGTAGAAGCCTTTATATTCTTGTTTGAAATCGATGTGATTTGGAATACAGGTAAAGCCATCATACTTCGGAACTTTGCTCAGGTAATCCTTTCCATGGTCTTGTCGGATGGTCTCTATGTTCCAATGTACCAAGATTTCATTGAAATGGCCTGCGATGGTTGGTGCCTGCACTAGTTTATAGTACGAAGTGCCTACTCGTAAGTATGGTACTGTTTTCATATAATGACGTTTTAAACACCAAGAGGATTCCCAAGGTGTAAAAGTGAGTTGATAAGAAATTTTAGAAAAGATATCGTCTAGCGAATAGACTCCGCTATCACTTCGATTTCTTGGATGGATTTCCGTTCGTTTTGAAGTAGCCAACGAACGATTTTCTTTCTCTCGAAAAATATCAGTTTTCCATTAGGTTTGGAGTGCGGAATGTTTCCCGCAGCGGTAAGTTTATACAGGTAACTTCTGGATATTCCCGTATAGTCACAGGTTTCATCAAAGGTTAATACCTTTTTATTCGCTATTAAAAGTTTTTCCAAACGGTCGAGCCGTTCGAGAATTAAAAAATTGTCCATTGCTTTCCTTTTTTAGGGTTACGAAATGAACAAAAGCGCTTTTGTTTTCCTTCAATATTATTACTGGATAAATGTATGAAAATAGGTGAATAAAGAAATAACTCACCGCAAAGAGTTATTCACAAATAATTGATATACAACAATTTAAAATAAATAACATCAAACTAGATTGTGCTAAAAGGACATTAATTTTATTTGGTTTCATTTGATGCCAAACAGGACTAAATAAAATGAGGTTATAGCCCGTGATTTGGCAGAAAAATGTGGGTTATCAACAATTGAAACAGTAAAAACAATAACATTATAGCTTTATAAGGTCAGATTTTAGAATTTGACTTAACTGAATCTTAATTCTATACTCTAATATTATCTATGATAGAACTAATGTTGGATTTAGAAATACTGTTCCGAAAAAGGTTCGTTTTACAGTACTGAAAAATAAAACCCAATCTATGCCACTATCTAGCAGAGTAGACCGATATTGAATTCTCCTTGAAATTTGCTATGTACAAAGTATTGCCATCCAGTAAAACATCAGTTGGATAGTTGATATTACTCTTCAGGATCTGGAAAAGACTTCCATCGATATTAAAGATAAGTACCCTACTGTTTTCCTGATCTGTTACCGCAATAAAATTTCCTTTTAGGTCTATTGCAGAAGCTACATTCAATCCGTCCTGCTGGCCCAGAACTTGAATTAACCTACCTTTTAAGTCAAATACCTGTACCCTGTTGTTGTATGCATCGGCAACATAGATTTTATCTTCCTGGATTTTTACGTCTATGGGATAATAAAGTTCCCCGCTATCGTGCCCTTCTTTTCCGATAAAACTAACCTGACCGTTTATTTGGAGGATAATTCTATTATTATAAAAATCTGCTACGGCTATAGTGTCGCTCTTTACATCGAGTCCTGCCGGTGCTTCTGGTTTAGCATTCAAATCAAGGGGCGATTTTTTCCCGTTTTCAAAAACCCAAATGGTATCCGTTAAAAATTCAGGGACATACAATTTGCCTTTGTTGAAACCGATATTCATTGGCCGCTCAATGCCCACTATGGAATCCAGTACGTTTCCGCTAAGGTCTATTTTTAGCAATCGAAATTGATCCGGGTCCGAAAACCATAAATCATCACCTGTTTTGGCCAACGCCAGAGGTCGTGCCTTTGCGGGAAGCTCTATTTTTCTATCGAATGTCCATGTTTTACTTTCTTTCTCACAGCTGAAAAGCAATAGGGAGAAAACCAATACTATCAAAAATCTATTCATCGCCTTCCCTTTTAATGGTTCCTGGAGTAAAACCCGCTGCTTTTATCTTTTTCACTGACCACGCTTTCTGAAATTTGTATTCCGTCAGCGATTCCAAGAAGTACAGACCCTTCATCAATATTTATAGCAATGCTTTCTACTCCTTCAATTTGTTTAAGGTTTTTCTCCAAGCCATAGGCACAAAAGGGACAGGCCAGACCATCTACTTCTATCACAACCTTACCCTCCAACGGTGTCGTTTCCGTTTGCGCATTCAGTATCATAGTGCTTAGCCCCATGAACAGCAGTATCAATAACTTTTTCATTTGCTTATTTTTAAAAAATCAATATTCTCGTTCCTATTCTCAAAATGTAGTTTGTTTGTTGGTTGTTTGGGGCTGCATCTGCCAATGGTATTTGAATGCCCGATTCAAAAAGTAATTTTCTTCCCGCTATATATTGAATGCCCGGAGATAAAAATATATTGTTTCTCACATCATCGAATACATAATTCCCGTTAAGCTCCAAAAAAACATTTAGCTGGTTTGGTGGGTATTTTTGGGGCAACAAAGGAAAGCCTACCGCAATATTATAGATAAGATTGTCTGGGAGACCATTGCCCGAAATATTATATCCCACTTCTCCATAGATGCCATACTTAGTGGTAATATAACCGTTTACCAGGCTTAAGGTTGTCTGATAAGCACCGGAACCTAATGCGGGCATCTTGCTTGAATTTCCAGTAGGAAAGGTTTCGGTCAGTTTGATCAGCCCCCTTAATGTCGTACCCTTTCCGTCCTTTTGATACAGCTGATACTTGGTAAATACCTTTAAGTCCCCGAAACCGGATCTTGATGAGACTCCTTCAGGAGAAATCGATACGTAAGGCAAGACAGTAACCACCTGCCATTTACTGGTAATATTATAGGGCAATACCAGAATTTGTGAATAAATATTAGCATTCTCTTTGGATATAATATTTCCAAAAGTACGTATACCGCGACCTTGTACACCCAACATTATAGGGGTATCCGTAAAAATAGGAGGACCTTGCGCCTTCATTTCCAGGCTCAATAACATCGAAAATATGGTTGTTAATAGTAATGTTTTAGGTATGAGCATTACTAATCGATTAAATAGTTTATGAGGGTCATTATGACTACCAAAAATGTAGTTGTCCATAAGAACCATTTATTGTAAGTCGAATTTTTATTGGTTTGAATACATCCACATTCACTTGTATCCTTACTTCTTTCTAAAGCACTCACTTGGGATTTCCGATAGGTTCTGTAATGAACAATACCCAAGGTCAAAAAGGAAATACTATACAAATACGTCCTGACCGGATGTAACCATTCCAGACTGGATGAAAGACCCATAAAGCCCGCGACGCCGATTAAAATAGCAGGCGTCCAACAGCATAAAAAGGGAAGTCCTGCTGTAAAAAGACTAGTTCCCAAAAGGGCAGTTTTCCTTAGTTTTCCCATACTACTAGAGGATTTCCGTTACCGTAATCTTCCAATTTCCGGATAGTTCTTTGTCCTCTTCATCCTCAACAATTCCGCTTAGTTTTACCGCTCCCGTTTTCAGCTTTAAACTTATACCGTTTGAGGAGTCGTTGACGATACTATAGGTTTCTGTATCTGTTTTAAGATAAAAGTTACCGTTTTCATTGAATAATTTGCCTTCAACGACCACTTCCGCTTTTTTAGCGGAGAAACCATTATTCTTTACTTCTTCCTGAATTTGACCGAGGCTTAAACTGTTATTTTCTGAAAGCTCTATGTACGCTTTTCCGTCGTTCAGACTTACCCTTACATTTTTTAGTCCATCCATTTTCTTAAGCCCACGTTCCAATCCATAGGCGCAAGGGGCGCAATCCATCCCAAAAACTTCCTGGTTCACTTTCTGAATTTGTGCTTTGGAACTAAAAATTCCAAATATTGTTAGTAGCGCAATACACACCGTTTTTTTCATCTTTCTATTTTTTAAATTTAATTCTATTATAGCCAGTAACTTAAATTAATGGATATCCTGTAATTTTCCTTTACTGCACTTGGGGTCAGGTCTTGCACGACAGGGAACAAGGCTCCAAATGAAATTCCCCAAGCCCCATACAATCCCAAAAAGGAAGGGCCGACCAATACTTTTTTGCTTCGTGAATCGGTAAAATCCTGCTGTTCCAAATATCGATTGTCTCCGGGAAATTCGGCAAGGGATTCTACAAAGACCCTCCAATCCGGTTTTGGATAATCGCCCATAAAGATATCCGGTCGATATCCAACCACAACACTTGCATAGGGCAGATCTCCTAATTGTTCATTGTCCTTTTCAAAATAGAACTGATAGCCACCACCTATCCAAGCGTACCAAGTGCGGGAGGCATATCCGGTAGATACAGCTCCGTGAATGGCATTACCTACATTTACCTGGCCACGTTCATCATCGGTAGGAGTTGAAACACCTAGGATCGCTGTAGATTCCAACCGCTTCCCGACCCCAAAGGAATTGGAAAAAAATCGGTACCATAACGAAGCCTCGATATCCCCATTCGCGGACATATTGCTATTACCACGAGTTCTGGGTGCATTGTCCAATCGCTCTATCATTGTGGGCGTGGTCAGATTTACCTGCAAATCTTCGGTAATACCGTAGGAAAACAAGTAACGTAGCATATATGAGGTTTCGGTTTTTGTACTCAAACTCATTGCGGCGACATTTAAATCGACACCGCCCTTGGCAAGTGTAGGGGTTTGTAGACCATAAAGCGGCCCGTGCCCTTGAGCATATAATGCTGATAATGTCGATAGACTGAAAATCGATAAAAAAATGATTCTTAAAATCACGTTGGGAATTGTCATATTTCATGGATTTTAAAAGATATCCCACTAGTACAGTAACAAGATAATTATTGAAAAAAAAAGGCCACCCCTATTTTGATTACCTATTGCTGGCCGATACCGGCCTCTATCAATTTTCCCTTGGTAATGGCCGGATCTTTACAACAATCCAACAATTTGCCATCAACGGCCACAGCCGGTATTTTATGTATGCCGTAGTCGTACATTTTGGAAAGACAGGTCTTATCATCACATTGCTTTACCAAATCATATATGGTTACTTCACACTGATCACAAGCCAGTTCATTGATCATTTGAACTACCGGGTCACAGACCGGGCAATTGGCGCTAAAAATTTCTACTTGACGTTTCATTTCCTTCATATTTAATATTGATAAATCCTTTTTGTCATTCATCAAAACAACGGACCGAAGGTATGATGGGGAGTGGGGTGGTCTCCAAATAAAAAACAAAAAAAAGCTTACCGATTGGTAAGCTTTTTAATTATTAAGATTGAATGGTACGATTTTTTGCTATAAGGAATAGTGCCGATTAATCATTATCAGCGTTACTATTTTCGATACCTTTTCTAAGCACGTCTATTTCCTTCATCTGTTGGGTAAGGGTATCCAGTTCCAGATTTGGGAATTGTTTCCGTATGAATTCAATACGGTCTTCATTGCCACAATTTCCAGGACAAGCTTCAACAGTCTCGGATATTTTTATGGCCAGAGCCTTTCGATAGGTTTCATCCAGTAAAAGGAAGTGCGCTTTATCAAGTCCTTTCCGCGCTGCTTTAAATTGAATCAATATTTTGTCGGGGTCGGCATCCTCATCAAGCATTTTTATAAGGCCGTTTATTTGACCACTGATGCTCTGAAGCCTTGTTTTTATGTCCTTGCTTAAATCTCGTGGTATCATCAGTTCTAAAATTTTGGCAATATATAACTGTCTTGGGAGTGGTCTGCAAATTTATCCTGAAATTATTTAGCAACAACCAGAACCTTCCTGAATAGGCGGGCAGGCCACCGTTCCATAGGAACAATAAACACAGCAATTGCCTTCTTTTGGTTTTAATAATGTTTTACAATTCTCGCATTCGTAGAAAAACTGGCATGCCGTTGTGGTCATCACCTCTTTCGCTTTATGTCCACATTCAGGGCAGGTAATCGTAGATTCCAACTGTACTTCCATTATTTGATTATTTTGTATCCGGTACTTAATATGGCAGTTTCTACCTTTTGAAGGTCGACCTTGGTTTCATCGTATTTTACGATTGTATTCGCCGCTTCGTAATCTGCATCGACTTTTAGTATGCCATCTAGTTTATTGACTTCACTTTCAATATGCGCTTCGCAACCAGTACAGGTCATTCCTTCAATGGTTACCCTGATTTCCTTTACATTCGATTGCTCTACATACACGATTTCCTTATTTGTTTCGGGAGAAGAATATAAAATATGGGAGTAATGAGGAAAGGCCAACATCATACAGGTAAATAATGTTATCAAAAACAAAAATCCCTTGGAGTTAATGAACTTGGGTTTCTCATCATCACATTCACAGTCAATTTCGGCTTTGGTTTTGGGCTTGAATTTTTGGTACCATGCAAAGGCCAGGACTAAAATTGTAAAGCCGATTAAATAGGGTCTAAAAGGTTCTATCCAAGAAAACGTAGAAACCAAACCTGTTGTTCCTGACAGTAAGGCAAGCACAGGTGTTATGCAACATATGGATGCTGCCAGAGCGGTCAGAACCGACGTGCCAATCAATTTGTTGTTTCCAATCATACCACTATATTTTCGTTTTTCAATAAGTTAAGAATAGGACGTAAGGTCTCCATCTTATTCTTGTTTAGTGCATAGAATATGGTCTGCGCCTCCTTCGTGGCGTAGATTAAATCTCTATCCTTTAGTTTTCTTAGGTGTTGTGAAATTGCGGACACGTTCATTTGCAGTATATCACTTAAATCACAAACACAAAGCCTTTCCTCCCTTTGGAGCAAAAAGAGAATTTGAAGCCTAACTTTATTTCCAGCCAAGTTCAGAACTTCTGAAACAAAGCTTAAAGAACTGTCCAACTCCTCGATTGAAGACCTACAGTCCATTATTTGTTTTGCGTCTGCTTCCAATCTAATACATATTTGCTTTCCCATAAAACAAAGGTATGTATTTTAGTATTTGCTTTAATACATAGATACGTTAAATTATAAGGTCCATAAAATGGCCAGTTGAAAGAACAAATGAAGAAAATGGTTTGAGTACTATTAATGGTTCTTTTTACGGAACTCGCTTGTTTCGCCGAAAATATTGACCTTTTGAACCCATACCAATTAGAATTTCTATAAAAATTGAATTCTATTGCCCAATATCTATTAAAGTGTTAAAACTTTCCCATATTTACAGCCTATAAATATGCCAAATATGGAATTGAAAGTTTTAATAATAGATGATGACTTAGTGTCGCAATTTGCATCGAGATATTGTATAGAACAATCAATTTCCAATTGTAGGACCATAGTTTATGACACTGCCGAAGCTGTCCTCAACATGTTTGCCGATCCTTTACATAATGAAGAGGACGTGCCGGATCTATTATTCCTCGATTTGGTAATGCAGGGTATGGACGGCTGGGAATTTCTCGAAAAGCTAAAGATTGGCAGTAATGCTTTACAGAAGACGGACATCTATATTCTATCCGCCTTTGCAAATTCGAATGACCGGGCCAGGGCCAAGGGGCACCCTATGATAAAAGGGCATTTTGACAAACCGCTTTCAAAAAGTATCATGGATAAGATCCTTCATTCAAAAAAGCAGTAAACAAATCGTTTTATCGAAAGGCAATCTAGACAATAGTGTGATAGGTGTAATTTGGCAGAGCCGCGTTTTTTGATTCGAGCAATCCAAAGTTCATAATTGCTGCATCGACTTCCCTAAGAATTCATAAAGAACAGATATACATTCGATTAAGTGCCATAATCCAAGATGAATATATTTTGTATGGGGTTTAAACCCCATTTATTAACATCTTGAAGAAAAAGAAAATAAAAGGTAAATTACTGTAATATCTTTGTTCCCAAACCCTAAATAATTTAGTATGGAAACAATTTTACTTTTTAAGGAGATTTACCTAAATGGATTCAAGCAACTGGGAAATTGGCTGGTGAAAAGCTATTTCAAAGCTTTTGCATGGTTCAGTTTCGCCATGTTCGTAGTAGTCCTATATGCTTTTGGGTTCAGATTATTTACTGGATTCTCTTTTTGAACGATTTAATAGAATTAATATTCAGGTGCTTTGATCCTTCCGTAGCTTTACGGAAGGATTTTTTATATGTGGGAATATTGGTTTCAGGTTTTTATTTAAAACATTAATAATTGCTTCTTTTTTGGTTTTCGAAATTAATGTTTTTAAAAAAAGAATTTAAGTGGCACTAAAAAATTGCAATCGGAAAGAAAAGAATAAAATAGGAGCGTCCTCTAGAACTGCGGTTTTACAAAACTGGTTTGAAGTACAAGTAGTGCTCCCTAAATCGTTCCGTTTAAGAAACTAGGCCGGGGCTTTTCATAAGATAAGTAGCCAACTGTTTTTATTTGTCGTCATAATGAAATCGACATTGAATAATTGTACATTTCTGGTCAATTCCTTTTTTACCGGAAACACGGTAAACAAGTCTGTGCTCTCCAGTAATTCTCCTTGACCAAAACCCCTTAAGTCCGTGTTTTAGCGGTTCAGGCTTTCCGAAACCTTTAAAGGGGTTTTGTTTAATTGCCTTTATCAACTCCTTTATTTTAAGAGCTGTATCAGCATCATTTTCTAACCAATATGTAAAGTCATCCCAAGCGTGTGCGGTGAAATCAATGTTCATTATTGTGCCAGTTGAATTTCATCCTCATTATAAGGAACTAACTCTCCATTGGAAATTTGTTCAATTGATTCTGCAAGTCGTTTTCTATTAGCGTTTGTAGATAATAAATGCTCTGTTTCTTTCAGTGAATTATATTCGCTAATAGACATTATTACAACAGCATCATCTCCTTTAGTTCTTGGAACGATTATAACTTCCATTGATTTAGAAACATAATCAAATTGCTTTTTCATACTCTTTCTTAAAGTAGATATTGTTATAGCTTTCATAATATTATTATTTATGTACAAAAAAATGTACAAGTAAAAGTACTATATTTGTATCAAATGTCCAAATATTTCTTTCTTTGTTCGAATTTAAGCTTTTATGTAAAAAATAGTTCTTTAAAACGGTCGTGGCTGCTGCAGAACTATAGAAATTATCCTTAAAATGGCTACCTCGTCACTTTAGCATACAAATCCCTTTTTTTTAGCTACGCAAAATGGTATTTTTTGAAAGTTCAATTACAAATGGGATTGAAAATACAAGTTGAATGAGGTAGAAAATAGATTTAGTTAAACTTTATGGCCTTGGGCTATGGAAGCAGCTAGTCACTCAGTTTTATAGAACATTGTAGGAATAGTAAGTTCTTTATTACTTTAATCGGGTTACAGGTTCAGCTTCAAAAAAAGCTCGTGTGTCCCATTATTACTACTTGCCAATGTAGAATTTATCGAGGCCTCATATGCATATCCTATATCAAGACTATCGGCCAGGTTAAAGAGTAGGAAACCAGCAAAGCCTTCGTCAAGCCTATATGCAGCTCCAAGTTCGAATATTTCATTGAAGCGAAGCGCGATGGTCAGATCGATGGATAGTGGCGCGCTCTCCACATACCTGATCATTGAAGAAGGCTTCAATATCAAGTTTTCATTGATCTCGATATCATAGGCACCCATCAGGTACATATGCAATCTGTTCCTGCCCAATCTTGCCGATCCGCCGTCCTGTTCCAATCTTTTTGGTTTTAAAATCTTGGGTAAGGAAATGGACAACGAAAGCCTTCTATTCTGGAAATAGATTCCCGCGCCCAAATTCGGGGTTATCCCTCCGTCGATGTTCATCAGGGAGGGGTCTGATTGTATATCGAAGGTTATCAGGCCATCCGTATTCGCATTATAGGAATTGCCCGACGCCTTAAGTCCAAAGTAAATGTTCGTATATCTATCCCACTGAACCTGATAGGAAAAATCAAGTGCCACGGAAGTCTGGGTCTCTATGAAGGTCTTGTCATTTATGATGCTGAGCCCCAAACCAACACTTCTTCCTAAATACGTACCGACCAAAAAACTTTGCGTTTCAGGGGCGCCATTTACCCCGGACCACTGGCTCCGTACGTTCGCCCCGAACTCTGTCTTCTTTTCCGCTCCGGCGTAGGCAGGGTTTACAAAGTTCATATTGTACCTGTAGAATATAAAGCTGGGGTCCTGTTGTGCCATCGCGTTCAACGAGAAGAGGGCAAATAGCACGATATATATGTTACTTATTTTCATTATGATTAAAAATTGGTTGGATTAATAGTTGATAAAGATCCATCCATCCATCGGGGTCGACCCGTTTCTGAGGTCGATGACGTAGTAATAAGATCCCGCAGGCAGAATTTCCGATTTCGAACGGTACCTACCGCCCCAATCGTTTTGGTAGCCCGTGGCCTTGAATACCTGATGTCCGTAACGGTTATGAACGGTAACGATCGCATTCGGATAATTTTCAATGCCTTGGATGACCCATGTATCGTTTATTCCGTCGCCATCGGGCGTAAGGGCATCTGCCGCAGTAATGGGCCGTTCTTCCCCGATATTGGCATTGTCATCATCAACATCGGCATTGGCCCCTACACCGTCCCCGTCAGCATCAATACTTTCATTAGGGTCGTTCGGGAAGGCATCATCAATATCCGGAACACCATCGCCGTCGGTGTCAAGGGTATCATCACGGGTATCATTTTCATCGTTGATACCATCGCCGTCACTGTCCGTGCCGTTATCGGGAATTCCATCACCGTCAACATCAACATCATTGGTATCGTTGATGCCGTCACCATCCGTATCGGTGCCATTGTCATCGGTGCCGTCACCGTCGACATCGACGTCGGCCCCGTCGGGAATTCCGTCACCGTCGATATCGGGATTGTTATCGTCCGGATCTAGAACATCGGGTAATCCGTCGTTATCGGTATCTGCCAAATCTTCATCGATGGCAACGCTCGCTAGCGCAAAAACACCTTCAAAAGCTACTGGGGCCGCAGTTGTAACAGTCTGATTGTTCAGGCTTACTTGGCCGCCCAAGTCTATCCACCTTGCTTGACCTGTATTCCAATGCACAATATGAATGTCTTCCGGAGAACTTGTTATTTGGGTCGGTGCCGTATTTGTATTCCAAGATAGTTTTAAGACTACGGGCGCGCTGCCTTGTATTGTTCTTACATCCCAATAGGCAGTATTGTCTATAAATACAATGGTGCTTTCTTTTTGGTTATGTGCATAGTCCGTATTGCTGTTTTGTGCTACGTATTGTGCCGAAAGTGTAGTGTTTGCATCCGTTATGCCCTCGACCCCTATACGTCTTATATACCCATTTGCCCCTACGGGGAAATCAAAGGCATCGTCACCGGTCTTTAGCACCGTACCGTCTACAAAACTTTGATCGCTTGCACCGGTATAGTCAACATTGGGCTCTACGTTGAATTCGCCGCCAAAATCACGATTATGAAGTATGCCGCTTGTGAAGTCTATTCGTTCGGTCACCATCAGATCTGCAAGCAGTTGATAACCTGCGGTATTATTTAATTGCAAATGCGGAATTTCAATCATCTGCGCTCCCGAAATATTTTGGGGTACCGCACCTGAAAAGTTGGTTATGGATTGGCTCGATAACGGGTCATCAAACGTATACCCGCCATGGTTGATCAGGTCTTGTTTTAGATGAACCACCCCGTTATTGCTGAACATACCGTCCGCGGTATTGGTGAAGTCTTTCGCAAAAACGATACTGGTGTTTTCTGCAAGGGATATGGTGCCCTCGTTGCTTATCTGGCCGTATGCGGTCAGATCGCTTCCAAGCAGCAGCACTAAAAGGATTAATCTATAGCTATGGTTCATTTGTTTACAGTTAAAGGCATAAAATTCAAAAATGGCATATAGGATCAATAGGTGTCGATTATAGTATATAATTGGTAGGCACGGTTAATGGGCCGGGTCTCGGTATCACCGCCCCCGGTAACGGAGTGTGAGTGACTACCATCCGAACCTGTGGTTCTATTTGCTTCCCGCCTTTCCCCAACATCGTCCCCAGATCCAGTCGCATAATTTGCCTGATTACCACTATCATAATAATAATAATCCCCATAGGAATGGGTATGTGCGCCCGTTGAATTTGTCGTAAAGGCCGTATTGGGTTGGGCTGTGGCATCATCTTGAAAATTTCCTTCTGTTGTTGCATTGCCTCCAATGTTACGCATGAACATACCTGCAACGTCTGAAGGGAAGACAATATCATTGCCGGAAACAAATTCAGTATACTGTGACGCCCAAAGCGGATAGGTGGTAGCACCGTTCACTATAGTACCTGGAGAGACCGCCAAATACCCATTGGCTTCGGTCTTGCCGGACTTGGCAAACACGAATTCCCCAATTCTTTTTGAAACTTCCGTTACCCATTCCGGCGCCGTACCGGCGGAATTCATCTTTAAATATTGTCCAGATGTGCCTTTTGGAAAATCTACCCAGTCCGTACCGTCATTATAAAGCATGGAACCCTCGGCCTCTCCAATGACCTGTATTTTGGTCCCGTCCACTGCATTTTCCGATATGGTTACTATTCCTGTATCAGTTATTGTAGCGTCGCCGCTCATGGCAACCGATTCAAAATCGGTTCCGTCAGCCACCAAAAAATTACCGGCCGTTGCCGTTGCCGTGTTTACATCCGTCAGGTCGGTCAAAGCGGAGGCCGCTTCCGTTGCCCATTCCGGTGCAGTGGCGGCACTATTCACTATCAGTTTTTGTCCGGCAGTACCTGTATTAAGGCTTACCCAGTCCGTGCCGTTATAGTACATAAGGTCTCCTGCAGTATCAGACCCCAAGGCAATATTTTCGCCAGTTATGACATTGTCTGAAATGCTGACCACGCCTGCATTCGTTATCGTAGCGTCTCCGCTTATATTTTGGGCAGCTGCAATACCGGAACCATTTCCTATAAAAATGGTGCCGTCAGCTATTGTATTATTCAGTTTGTTTTCATCCAAAACTTTTCCTTGATTTGCGGAAAGTGCTTCCGTTGTGCTCGTGCTGGTCAGGTTATCGGTGACCGTCACGGTGGTTTCGTTATCGTCCACATATTTTTTGGTGGCAGGTTCGTAGTCGGCATCCGGGGTGAAAGCGGTAGTGTTGTCAAGTTCCAGAACATCGGCCTTGGCGGCTTTTGCAACATTCAATGCCCTTCCTTGATTGGCGGAAAGTGCTTCCGTTGTGCTGGTACTGGTCAGATTATCGGTAACGGTAGTTTCATTGTCGTCCACATATTTTTTTGTGGCAGGCTCGTAATCGGCATCTGGGGTAAAGGTTACCGTATTGTCAAGTTCCAGAACATCGGCCTTGGCGGCTTTTGCAACATTCAATGCCCTTCCTTGATTGGCGGAAAGTGCTTCCGTTGTGCTGGTACTGGTCAGGTTATCGGTGACCGATACGGTAGTTTCATTGTCGTCCACATACTTTTTTGTGGCAGGCTCGTAGTCGGCATCCGGGGTAAATACTGTTGTGTTGTCAAGTTCCAGAACATTGGCCTTGGCGGCCTTGTCGATGTCCAATGCCCTTCCTTGATTGGCGGAAAGTGCTTCCGTTGTGCTGGTACTGGTCAGGTTATCGGTGACCGATACGGTAGTTTCATTGTCGTCCACATACTTTTTTGTGGCAGGCTCGTAGTCGGCATCCGGGGTAAATACTGTTGTGTTGTCAAGTTCCAGAACATTGGCCTTGGCGGCCTTGTCGATGTCCAATGCCCTTCCCTGGTTGGCGGAAAGTGCTTCCGTTGTGCTGGTACTGGTCAGGTTATCGGTGACCGATACGGTAGTTTCATTGTCGTCCACATACTTTTTTGTGGCAGGCTCGTAGTCGGCATCCGGGGTAAATACTGTTGTGTTGTCAAGTTCCAGAACATTGGCCTTGGCGGCCTTGTCGATGTCCAATGCCCTTCCCTGGTTGGCGGAAAGTGCCTCCGTGGCACTGGTGCTGGTCAGATTATCGGTGACCGTTACGCTCGCACTATTATCGTCCACGTACTTTTTGGTTGCAGGCTCATAATCGGCATCCGGAGTGAAGACTGTTGTGTTGCCAAGTTGCAGCACATCTGCTGCATCTGCCTTGGTGCCCAATGCCGTAAGGTTGGCTGCTATTCCGGTCTTATTGGCAGTAATATCATCAGCCTGATCCTCCGTAATTCCCGTTTTTGCCGTATTAACATCTACTAAAGTTTTTAGAACACTTCCTTGGTTGGCAGACAGGGCATTTGTTGTACTGGTCGATGTCAGATTATCATCTACGGTAAGTGATGCCGTATCTAAAGTGGTCGCTAATTTATTCCATTTGGCATCACCCCAATAATAATACCCGGGTGTCAGACCAGATACCGTACTAATATTATAGACCAAAAGACTTTCAACATTTCCATTGGTAATGGTACTGGTATCTACGTCGGATGTTAATGCCACTTGAGGTATCAATACCCCCTTGTTACTGGCCACAACTTCTAATTGCGTCGAAGCGTTTGGTGAAGTTGTTCCTATACCAAACTGGGCAAAGGAATGCGCACCTATTAAAAAAATGGTCACTTGGAGTATTTTTCTTACGGTCATGATTTAAGTAATTTGATTTTGGAAGTGGAATTGCGTTTTTTCTTACAAACATTAACCGCAAACCTAAATTTTTGTTGTAAGACAAAACTCTATTTGTTGTGAAGAAGATAATTATGTATATGAATCGATAAAAAGTAGTGGTTTATCGATGAAATACAATTTTTAATTCCAATTTTTGGCAAAAAATTTTGGATGAATTTTGTGTAGGATGGTTCAAATAAAGATGTATTCTTTTTTTAGCCTGGATATTTTTTAAATTACTTGGCATATGGCAAGGTTCAGAATTTTTGGAGCTACACTGTGATTTCATGTGTAAACTATGTAGACTGGCTGGTGTCTTAAAACGGCCGATTTAAAGAACTAACGGAATGAAATGAAAGTAGATTGATTTCCAGTTCCATTTGTCGTTCTTTTTAGTAGTTCCGGTAATTCGCCTTTTACGGAACTAAAAAAAAGTATGAGAGTGTAAAAAAATGAGACAGCTTGTATCAAAATGAATTGCTAAACCGTTTAGTTGTTGCTCAATAAGGTTAAGGGTTGAATGAAAAATTATCTAGCCTATCGTCTAATCCTGCGCATTGTAATCAAAAACAATGCAGTTTGTAGCAAAATGTATTAAAATACTGTTAAAATCAAAAACTAAGCACATACTAAGCACATTTGAGTAATTTAATTATCACATATATTCTATAAAAAACAAAAACCTCTAGTAAATACTAGAGGTTTCGGATGTGATGGCACTAGGATTCGAACCTAGGACCGCCTGCTTAGAAGGCAGGTGCTCTATCCAGCTGAGCTATGCCACCGTCACTATTTTTTCAAATGTGGGTGCAAACTTAGTGAAATTTATAGACTGGTAAAACCAAAATCAACTAAAAATTTGATTATTTCTTGCATGTGCTAAAATACGGCTACGACCTACCTTCATATTGGTCGAAATTCTCCCACAATTGATCTAAGACTTTATAGAATATTTCGAATTCTTCTTCGGTGATACCCAGTGTACTAGCCTTCCTTAAGTCCTTTATAAAGGGCATTACCTCTTTCATAAGATTAGTACCTTCTTCGGTCATTACCAATTTAAAACGTTTTTGATCATCTCTAAATCTAGACTTACGTAAGAGGCCTTTTTTGCACAAACCGCTAATTACCCTAGATGTTGTGGCTCGATTTCTAAAGTTAGATTTAGCGATATCAGCTTGTGAAGCATCTTTTCCTTCTAAATGTACGCGCTGTAAAATCACCCATTGCTCGATGGTTAAATCAATACTGTTTTCTGCAAATACCTGTAAAAATGTGCTTTGTACCTTTTTTAGAGTACGGTCTATATATACTCCGAATCCCTCTGTCCTGTCCATAAATCTTCTAGTTGTTCTTTCAAAAGTAAAGGAGTTTATCGTTAATATTGTTGTTAATGCAACAATATTAAAAAAAAAGTGTAATTTTACTTCAGACAATGAGGTAAATTAATAGTAATATGCAATTGGGATTTAAAAAGTATATTTTAGAAGATAGCACCTATAAGGGTGGAGGAAAAAAGATTGTAATGCCAGATGGTGTTACAGTACATAAGCTTTCTTCAAATGAAAACCCGCTAGGGTATTCACCCAAGGTAAAGCAAGCATTAGCAAATACATTAGACGACTTGAGCTTCTATCCTGATAATACAGATATTAGATTAAGAGAAGCTTTAGTAAGGGATTTTGATGGGGCGTTGGATGCCGATAATTTTATAACCGCAAATAGTGGTTCTGAAATTATTGATATGATATCTAAAGCTTTTTTAAGTGAGAATGATGAGGTGATTGTTAGTCAGCCTTGTTTTCTTCCGTACACTGCTTTTACAAGATGGATGGGGGCAACAGCTATTAACGTGCCCATGACCGAAGATTATGATTATAATTTAGAAGGTATTCTTGATGCAATTACGACTAAAACCAAATTGATTTTTCTTGCGTCACCTAATAATCCTTCAGGTAACTATATCCCTTTAAAGGATTTGCGTGATTTTATTAATCGTTTGCCAGAGCATGTAGTATTAGTGCTAGATGAGGTATATCGTCATTTTGCTGAAGCTGAGGATTACACATCGGGTCTTCCTTTTGTTATAGAAGGTAAAAATGTAATCGCCATTAATAGTTTTTCAAAAACGTATGGTTTGGCAGGTTTACGTGTAGGCTATTGCTATGCCCCATTAGAGATTAGTAATTATATGCGAAAGATATGCAAGCCTTTCTTACTCTCTTCTTTGGCATTAGAAGGTGCTATTGCAGCTTTAGAAGATGTTGATTTTGTAAATAAAACGGTTGCATTGGTAAAGGAAGAAAGAAAATTCGTTTTGAACGGACTTGATACTTTGCAAATAAAATACTGGCCTACACAAGGTAATTTTGTACTAATCGACCCGCCTGTTCCAGATATGGAATTCACGGCTTTTTTAGAACAACGAGGAATCATGGTGCGCCCAGTAGGTAATTTTGGAGCTCCTGGTAAAGTCCGTATTTCATTTGGTGTTAGAGAGGCTAATAAAGCACTTTTAGTTGCTTTAGAGGTTTTAATGAAAACCCAAACTACGACAGCATAATTTTTTTAACGTACATGTTGCATCAGCAACAATTAATAAAACAAAAATTTAAATCTATATACAATGTCAACTTCAACAGTAAAAGAAAACAAACACAAAGAGGCACAAGATTTTATGCCGATTAACGGTACAGATTATTTAGAACTGTATGTAAGTAACTCAAAACAAGCAGCACATTATTACAAAACTGCATTCGGCTTTAAATCTTTAGCCTATAAGGGTTTGGAAACTGGCAGTAGAGTATATGAGTCTTACGTAATTGAACAAGACAAAATTAGACTGGTATTGACATCACCATTAAAAAGTGGAACAGATGTAGGTAGACATATCGATAAGCATGGTGACGGTGTTAAGGTTACTGCGTTGTGGGTAGATGATGCTACATATGCTTATGAAGAGGCTATGAAAAGAGGTGCCAAAAGTTATATGGAACCCATTACAGAAAAGGATGAACATGGTAAAGTAGTCAGCTCAGGAATCTATTCGTATGGTGAGGTTGTACATATTTTTGTAGAACGTAAAGACTACAATGGTACGTTCCTTCCTGGTTATGAAAAATGGGATAGTGATTACCAACCTACTTCTACTGGCTTAAAATTTGTAGATCACATGGTAGGAAATGTGAATGAAGGTCAAATGAACTATTGGGTAGATTTCTATGCCAATGTAATGGGCTTTAAGCAGATTATGTCTTTTGATGATAAGGATATTTCGACAGACTTTACTGCTTTGATGAGTAAGGTGATGAGTAATGGTAATGGTCGTATTAAATTCCCGATTAACGAACCAGCTCCAGGAAAGAAAAAATCTCAAGTAGATGAGTATTTAGAATTCTATGAAGGAGAAGGGGTACAGCATATCGCCGTTGCTACCGATGATATTGTAAAAACGGTTACAGATTTAAAAAGTAGGGGGGTAGAGTTTCTTACTATTCCAACGACGTATTATGATGTCTTGACAGAAAGAGTTGGTGAGATTGATGAGGATATTGAGTCTTTAAGAAAATTAGGTATTTTGGTAGATCGTGATGATGAAGGCTATTTACTTCAGATTTTCACCAAAACCGTACAATCAAGACCAACAATGTTTTTTGAAATTATTCAAAGAAAAGGAGCTACTTCTTTTGGTAAAGGAAATTTCAAAGCCCTATTTGAAGCTATCGAACGAGAGCAAGAATTAAGAGGAACTTTATAAGTTTAATAAATTTCTGGAAAATCCAAGAATAGTTTCCTTTTAAAGGAAGCATTTTTAATTAGTAAACTACCTCTAGGCAAACCCATGAGGTGTTTATAAGAAAACAACTTTAAAATTTCGAGGTAAGCCTCGGAGCATTTAATCTCGATTTTCGAGTAAAACGAACGTATATGCCTATTTATCACAGACAAGGAGAAATACCGCCAAAGCGGCATACGCAGTTTAGGAAACCGAATGGAGAATTGTATTCTGAGCAATTGTTCGGTACAATAGGCTTTGATGGTATGTCCTCTTTATTATATCACCACAATAGACCGACCATGGTCAAGGAGATTTTAAAGAGTACAGATGTTTCACCAAAAATTGCGTTAGAAAGAAATATACGTTCGTTAAAATTGGTAAGTTTTAATGCCCCTGCAAAAGATGATTTTTTAGAGGCTCGTGAACCTTTGTTGGTGAACAGTGATGTTCATATCGGAGTTGCAGCACCTAGAAAATCACTACGAGATTATTTTTATAAGAATACCGATGCCGATGAAATGTTGTTCATTCATAAAGGTACCGGTACTTTACGAACCATTTTCGGACAAATTCCGTTTGAATATGGAGATTATCTAATTATTCCTCGCGGAACCATTTATCAAATTGATTTTGATAGTGAGGATAACCGCATATTGTATGCAGAGTCTTTTTCGCCTATTTATACCCCAAAACGATATCGTAATTGGTTCGGTCAGTTATTGGAGCATTCCCCGTTTTGTGAGCGTGATTATAAACTACCGCAAAATTTGGAAACTTTTAGTGACACCAATGAGCACCTGATTAAGGTAAAGAAGCAAGGGGTCATGCATGAAATGCTGTACATTGGTCACCCTTTTGATGTCGTAGGTTGGGATGGTTATAATTTTCCTTACGGATTCTCTATTCACAATTTTGAGCCTATCACTGGTAGAATTCATCAACCACCACCAGTGCATCAAACATTTGAAACGAATGCCTTTGTAATATGTTCTTTTGTGCCAAGGTTATATGATTATCATCCGCAGTCCATTCCAGCACCATACAATCATTCGAATATAGATTCTGATGAGATGTTGTATTATGTTGACGGTGATTTTATGAGTAGAAATGGAGTTCAGCCGGGTAATATTTCTTTACATCCAGCAGGTATACCCCATGGTCCGCATCCAGGAGCAGCAGAACGTAGTATCGGTCAAAAAGGCTCTGAGGAGTTAGCGGTTATGATTGATACATTTAAGCCTTTAATGGTCACTGAGAACGCTATGAAGCTAGATGATGGCGACTACTATAAATCTTGGTTAGAGAAATAAGACTTCTAAACGTATGAATGTCACCCTAAGCGCAATCGAAGGCAAGGTGGTTAGTATAATTAATGAAACAACAAGAAATTTGACTACACTCAAAACATGGGTTTCAATACCCGATGACTCAGATTTTTCAATTTATAACCTTCCGTTCGGGATTTTTTCCGTGGGTGAAAATGAGCTCAAAGCAGGCATTGCTATTGGAGAACAAATTGTAGCTTTATCAGCTTTAGCAACTTTAGGTTTGCTGGAGGTTGATGCTTCCTATTTTAAGCAATCAACTTTAAACGATTTCATTTCTTTAGGAAAAAGTATAACCAATAAAGTAAGATTGGATGTACAACGCTTATTGGTGTTAGAAAATTCTCCGTTAAAAAATCATCCAGAAGTTTTTGTTTCACAGTCGGATGCAAAAATGCATTTACCAGTACATGTGGGTGATTATACAGATTTTTATTCAAGCATAGAGCATGCTACCAATGTTGGTAAAATGTTCCGTGATCCAGAGAATGCACTTTTACCTAATTGGAGGCATATTCCGGTAGGGTACCATGGTAGGGCATCTTCAATTGTGGTTAGTGGTACTAATATTAACAGACCTATGGGTCAGGTAAAGCCAAATAGCGAAGAATTACCATCGTTCAAACCTTCTGAAAATTTAGATTTTGAATTGGAAATGGGTTTTGTAGTTGGCAAGAGTACCGAATTAGGTGAGCGTGTTTCAACCAAGAATGCAGCTGAACATATATTCGGCTTGGTCTTATTTAATGATTGGTCTGCCCGAGATATTCAAAAATGGGAATATGTGCCTTTAGGTCCATTTTTAGGAAAGAGTTTTGCATCTTCAATGTCACCATGGATTGTCACTCTCGAAGCTTTAGAACCTTTTAAAGTTCAAGGTCCCGAACAAAAACCAGAAGTTCTATCTTATTTACAATATGAAGGTGAGCATAATTATGACATCCAATTAGAAGTTGGCATGTCATCGCCAAACTCTGATGAAAGAATAATCAGTAACTCCAATTTCAAATATATGTATTGGAATATGATGCAGCAATTGGCACACCACACCGTAAACGGTTGTAATCTTAATGTGGGCGATGTAATGGCTTCGGGTACTATTTCAGGGAAAGATGAGAGTTCTTTTGGTTCACTATTAGAAATTTCTTGGGGTGGCAAAAAACCATTTGAACTGAGCGATGGTAGCACGCGGACCTTTATTGAAGATAATGATACCATCACCATGCGAGGTTTTGCAGAAAAAGATGGGATTAAAGTAGGTTTCGGTGAAGTTTCTGGTACCATACTACCAAGTAAGTAAATCGTAAACTTTTAAAATAAGAATAATAATAGCATGTCAAAGAACGAGGAAATCAATTCTATAGATCCAAACAGTATTTCACAACAAGAATTACATGGGTATTTATTATCTGCCGTGGCGCCAAGACCTATTTGTTTTGCTAGTACAATAGATAAGGATGGAAATGTAAATTTGAGTCCGTTCAGTTATTTTAATCTATTTAGTGTGAATCCGCCGATCATGATTTTTTCACCTTCTAGAAGAGGTCGTGACAATACCACCAAACACACATTAGAAAATGTACTTGAGGTAAAAGAAACGGTTATCAATATTGTGAATTATGATATGGTGGAGCAAATGTCTTTATCAAGTACCGAATATGATGACGGTGTAAATGAATTTGTAAAAGCGGGATTCACACAAGTACCAAGCGATAAAGTACAGCCACCAAGAGTAGGGGAAGCCCCAGTTGCTTTTGAATGTGTGGTTGATAAGGTAATCGCTTTAGGTGAGGGTCCGGGTGCAGGTAATTTAGTTTTGGCTAAGGTGGTTCAAATTCATGTGAAGAAAGCTTATTTAGATGCAGAAGGTAATCTAGATACTCCGAAATTGGATTTAGTCGCTCGAATGGGAGGTAATTGGTATTGTAGAGCTAATGGTGATGCACTTTTTGAAATACCTAAACCAATACGTACAAAAGGAATCGGAGTAGATATGCTTCCAGAAGCTGTGCGTAATAGTTCAGTATTAACAGGCAATAATTTAGGTAGATTAGGAAATTTAGAGCAATTACCGACAAAGAGATTAATTGGTGAAATTGCAGAACATGCTGAAGTGAAATCTATTTTAAAAGGTACTAAGAATTCTCGTGAAATTCATAAGTTGGCAAAAAAATGGCTAGAAGAAGGGAAAACGGAAGATGCGTTAGCGTTGTTACATCTATAGCTTAAAGGTCATCAGGTTCAATGTGAATAAGTACATGTCCTAAATTGGGTAATTTTTCTCTTAAATAATCTTTTAAGTGGTGAGCAATATCATGTCCATCAGTTACAGAAATATTACCGTCTACCATAGCATGCAAATCCACATGAAACTTCATACCTGCTTTACGAATAAAACATTTTTCAGTTCCTGTAATTCCGGGGACTTCTAATGATTTTATGCGTATTTCTTCCAAAAGGTCATCATAACGTTGTTCGTCCATTATTTCGCCAAGAGCAGGTCTTAAAATCAAGTAGCTGTTATATAGAATAAAGCCCGATGCAATAAGGGCAGCCCAATCATCTGCAGTTTCATAGCCCTTGCCAAATATTACAGCAATAGAAATACCAATGAATGCCATTACAGAGGTAATAGCATCGCTTCTATGATGCCAAGCATCTGCTTTTAAAGAGGTACTCTGGGTTTCCTCACTTTTTTTAATAACAATTCGGTATGAGATTTCTTTCCATATAATAATTACCCCTAAAACTAGTAAAGTCCAAGCCTTGGGTACCTTATGCGGGGTTTGAATATTCTCAATACTTTCATAAGCGATTACCGTTGCCGAAATAACTAAAAATGCTACAACCAAGAAGGTGATTATCGGTTCTATTTTTCCGTGTCCATACGGGTGATTTTCATCTGCTGGTCGTTCTGCATACTTGAAACCTAAGAGTACTAAAATAGAGGAGAAAATATCGGTAGTTGATTCTATGGCATCTGCTATGAGTGCGTATGAATTTCCGAAAAAACCTGCAAATCCTTTAATTAGGGCCAGACCTATGTTACCAATGATACTGAAATATGTGGTCTTAATGGCCGTTTGTTCGATACTCATAAAGCAAAGGTAGCGGTCTCAGAAATCAATGAATATATTTAAGTATTAAAATTGAGTTATTGGAGATAAAAAAATCAATTAATCAGCTTTTTCATAAGCTTCTTTAAGCCATTCAGTTAATTGATTGTCTGCTTGAGTAACATCGGTTAATTGCACTCTGTGCGTACACATGGTGCCAAAAGGTCCGGAAGACTCTAATCGTGCTGTAGTTGGTTTGTCTTTTATTTTGATACCGAGGTCAATTCTAGTCTTTGTAGCAGGTTTAATTAAGGTAAACTGTGTTTTTCGAATAATGCTCACAGTGGTCTTTTTTGGAGTGATTTTAATGTCATCACCAAATTTTTTCATAACATTTAAAAGTGCTTCGTAAATGGGTGTTAAATTTTCTTTCCCTTTGTACTGTTGGCTTACTAGGTCTGCAGGGGTATTATCTTCCTCTTTAGATAAAGTAACAATAGTATTTGCAAAACGGTGAGTAACAGCGTGTACTTTTTTTAGAAAATTGACAGCTTCAGAATGTTTGGTGAATGATTTTAATTTAAGAACAGATTTCCATTCGTTTAAAGACTTGCCCGTTTTTTCAGGCATATTGTCAATCATAGTTTGAAGTGCCTTGTCCATATTTTTGTGGATTTAAATTTGGATTATCAAATTACAAAAATTAAAAATGTATCTGTTATCAATCCGATAGGTAGGGGAGTTATTGAAAATCATAGGTTAATTACTTTTATGCCAGCGATAGCTAAATATTTCTTAACAGGAGGTTTATGGTAGTGGACAAAGTACTTTAAATATTGCTGTCGATATTCTTGTAGTGGATTAATTCCAGTGCAAGATTAGAGTAAATAAGGCCATACCTACCAAACCGGTTAGTTCCCCCGAAATACCTTTTCAGTAGGATGAACAAAAAAGTATATGATTTAATTAATGGTTAGTACTCATACCTATGTTTTTGAATACTCAAACCTAAGGTCAATATTTGAAATGGTATTACGGATAACCGTAATGAAGCAGTAAACTTGTGATTTTTTATATGAGTCCTAAATCTTTAACAATAGCCACCAAATGAATAGCATTATTGGCATTGAATTGAATACGTAACTTATTCAGCCGTTTTTCTATAGAACTCAAACTGGCAGGAGAGATGTTTTGTTTTTTATATAAAGCGCTGATTTCTTCTTGCGATAATCCTTTACTGAGGTTATCTAAGAGGGAAATATCATAATCATCTATTTCTAATTCATTTTCGCTACTAAATGCATTTGCAACCTCGATAGATAAAAAGTTGTTACCCTTTGCCACTTCAGTTATGGAAGTAGTTAGGTTTTTAAGACCAGATCTGCTCTTACAGACATATCCATCTATGTGGTGTTTATTAAAAAGAGTTCTAACGGATTGTAGCCTATCTTCAACGGAGTAAACAATAACTTTTAATTTAGGAAATTCTGTTTTAATCTTTTCAACCAAAGCGTGACCCGATGGATACTTTTGAGACCGATGGTCAACTTTGAAAGATAAATCGGTAATCACCATTTCAAAAGGATCGTGGTCTAATTCAGCTCTTTTTATTTTTAGATAAGCATCATCACAATACTGTACCTGGTCAATATATGAAACCCCCAATTCAGTCAATAGGGTATGAACACCTTTATTGATGTCTTCCATATCTTCTACAATTAAAATTTTTTTGAACATGCTTTAAATTATTATAGATGCCTTAAAGCCATCGCCTTGCTTAGATTCAAAAATAATAGTTCCTTTTAAAGATGCGATACGGGATTCCGTATGTTGTAGGCCATTTTTTTTAAAAAGGTTACATCCAACACCATTATCTCTATAATTTATATGAATTTTAGACCCTTCTTTATTGAATGCCAGGCTAACGAATGTTGCATTACTATGTTTGCGCATGTTGGTCATGAGCTCCTGTAAAACCCTATAAATAACCGTTTTATTAAGCTCAGGAACTGCTTCCCATTGTATTTTAGAGAGGTTACGGGTTATCACATTTACTTGATTGTTTTTATAGACAAGTAACAAATCACTTAATTGTATACCAAAATCTTGATGAAGGTCTATCGCACTATTTTCTCTAGAAATATCTCTTGTTTTACCATAGATTTTTTCCATTTCATCAATGACTTTGCTATCTATTCCTTGATTATTTTCAAGCGAAGTCATTACTTTGTACATATCGTTGGCTACTTCGTCATGTACTTTTTTGGCAATTCTAGTTTCAGTTTTATAGATTTCTTCAATTTTTGCTTTACGATACCTATTTCTATAAATAAAATAAGAACTAATAAGAATCAATAAAATTGTCAATGCTAGAAATTGATAAGCCAACCGTTTACGTGTTTCTATTTCTTTTAGTAATTGGCTAGCTTGAGTTTTTTTCTGTTCCTCGGCTACATTATATTTTAAAAAAGCATTTTTGTTTTCAGCAATTTGCTTCGCATAAGAGAT
The DNA here is from genome assembly GCF_963977385.1 of uncultured Maribacter sp. Lineage (GTDB taxonomy): Bacteria > Bacteroidota > Bacteroidia > Flavobacteriales > Flavobacteriaceae > Maribacter. Next base: position 72,423 of record NZ_CAXBOU010000009.1, read on the forward strand.
ACTATCGGTCAATTTTTTATATTCATGTATAAGTGGATTTTTATTCATGCGCATTAATAGAGAAATAGCTTCTAGTTTAAAAGAACTACTATTTATTTTATTTGAAAGCATTAATACTTTTTCGGCATAACTTATTGCGGTCGATGTGTCTTTTCTATCCAGATAGTATTCAGCTAAATGCGCATTACTTGCGTGGAGGCCGACAAGACTATTGGCCTTCTCCCTAATTTTTTTTGCTTTTTTTAAATTTTGTAATGCATCAGGTAAGTTGAGTTTAGCTTGTACATAACCTAAATTGTCTAATACCAAGGCTATTTGATAGTTGTCATTTGAGTTTAAGCGTTTTTTGTAGAGTAGGGTGTATATGTGAAGTGCATTCTCGTAGTCGAGCTGGTCTTTATAAATATTTGCTTTATTATTAAGTAAAATAACACTGTCCTTAAATTTAATGGCAATATGTAATGCTTTATTATAAGAATTAATAGCTTCGGAAGGATTGTTAGATGCACCATAAATTCTTCCTAACTGATTGTATAACCCAACTTTAGCATCAATCAATGTGTCTTTTGAAGACATGGATGTAATAAGGTTTAAGGCTTCAACAATATGGTTTTCACTGTTGAAATTGTTTCCGATTTTAAACTCTCCTATAGCTAAAAGGCGTAAATCATTGATGGCACTTAATGTGTCTTTTAAATTTAAATCAGTTTTCTTTTTTTGGATATAAAAATTTATTCCAGAGGGTAGGTCTTTCGGGTATACCGGATTGATAATTGCTTTATGGAAATAATAGGAGCTATCAATAGGTGTTTGTGCTATAGATTGCAAAGGCAATAAAATGAGCCAAGAACTTAAAAGTAAAGTGTTTAAAAGGAATGAAACCTTAGAGTATTTCATTCCTCTAAAGTAGCAACAAAAATTCTATTAATTTTTCAGATTAAGATAGTCTTGTCAAATTAATTTGAGCTTTGGTAAAATTGAAATCGCCTTATAAAATTATTGTCATTTATAATTTTATAAGGCGATTGATGTAATGAAAGATTGATAACTGTAAATACAAAGGAACCATTTAATATTTAGGCTCAAAATAACTTAATTAGCCTCTCAGCCTCTTTATTGTAGCCAAGGTTTCTTTTACCAAGGCTTCTAAACCAGCATAATCTTTATCAGCTAAAATATCTTTGCTAATAAGTTTAGAACCCATACCAACGCAAGTAACTCCGGCATCGAACCATCCTTTTAGGTTAGCCTCATCTGTACTTACACCTCCAGTAGGCATAATGCTCGTCCAAGGTTGCGGACCTTTTATTCCTTTTACGAAACCAGGGCCGTACAGGTCACCAGGGAATAGTTTAACTATTTCACAGCCCATTTCTTCGGCTTTATTGATTTCTGTTAATGAACCACAGCCAGGAGACCATAATACTTTTCTACGGTTACAAACAATTGCGATATCTTCTCTTAAAGAAGGTGTTACTATGAAGTTAGCACCTATTTGCATATAGTATGAAGCAGCTGCAGCATCTGTAATAGATCCAACGCCCATAATCATACCAGGTAGGTTTTTTATTGCATATTTGTTCAACTCAGAAAATACTTCGAAAGCGAAATCGCCACGAGCAGTAAATTCCATTAATCTTGCTCCACCATCGTAACAGGCCTGTAAAATCTTTTTACCTAATTCGATATCTGGATGATAAAACAAAGGAACCATACCAGATTCCTTCATTACATTTGCTACTTCTATTCTTGAATATTGTGCCATGACTGTTATTATTTCTCTATTAATATTTTATTGAAATCGTATTCTGAAGGATTAGGTACATATTGTTTTGCTTTTTCGTAATCCTTCTCACCTAAATAATATAGGTTTTTAAAACAAAGCTGTGCAAATTCAGCATTTATATCTACTAGGCGAGGTGCTATTTTCCCATCTTTATCTTGAATATCAGACAAAAATAAAGGTGTAATTTCCCCTCTTGAGTTTGCGGTTACCATGCAACCACTTTTGTTTTCATCAAATAATTTTTTCACACCTAACCCTAAAACGGTACATAGTGTTAAATCAAAACCTATTGGCCTACAACAACGAAGTTCATAACCAAGTTCAACAGGTCTACTTTTAATATCAATATTAAGCTCCTTCAATTTTTCTTGAACAAGCATATTAAAAATGTGGGCCTTACTAACATTACCTAGCTCTGGGTGACCATGAGCATCGTAAGTAAAACTAATACCACATTTATCTAATTCCGATTTTGACATGTTGTGAAATACACCTTCACTTATTAACGCAACCCCGTATTGAATGTCTTCGATTTTTCGTTTAATCATAGACGAAATTACCATACGTACTACCTTATCAAATGTGATTGATGTACGGTCGAACATTTCGGGAATAATCATCATAGGAAAATGACAACTAGCAGCGATGCCGAAAGCTAAATGACCAGCAGATCTACCCATGGTAGACATTACGAACCAATTTTGACTAGTACGTGCATCTTCATACGTCGTATTACCGATACGTACCCCTTCATCTTTCGCCGAATGAAATCCGAAAGTTGGGTTTCTATCCGGTAGGGGTAAATCATTATCTATTGTCTTTGGAACATGAATATTTGAAATAGAGATTCCTTCATTTTTTAAAAACCCCGTAATCCTGTTGGCAGTTGAAGCGGTATCATCACCACCGATACTTACCAACAGTTTTACATTGTTATCAATAAAAAGGCTAGTGTTTAGCTGCTCATTTTTGGGTTTGAAACGACTCATTATTAAAGTTGAGCCACCTCTACTAAGAATTCTATCTGCATGGAAAAAATCAAATTCCTTGATTTTAGGATTCTTGTCAAATATTCCTTTAAAACCTTCATGAAGCCCTAAAACTCTGTAATCATCTTTTAAAAATGCTTTGGCAACAGTACTGATAACAGTATTGATACCTGGTGCCGGACCACCGCCGCAAAGAATTAATATCGATTTTTTAGACATATGTTAATTTTAAAAGATACTCTAAGTGTTATATATAAGATGATTTATCTAGCAACTCTACCAGACGCGTCTCCGCCCATAAGTTTGTTCACTTCATCAACAGTAACCAAGTTAGCATCGCCCTTGATTGTATGTTTTAAACAAGATGCTGCAACGGCAAAGTCCAATGCATTTTGGTCATCTTCTGGGTATTTTAATAATCCGTAGATCAAACCTCCCATAAACGAATCTCCACCACCAACTCTATCTACGATATCTGTAATTTGGTATTGGCGCGTTTCAAACATTTTTTTACCGTCATATAATACACCTGCCCATGTGTTATGAGAAGCAGAAATAGAACCTCTTAAAGTTGTTATTACTTTTTTGGCTCTTGGAAATTTCTCCATCATTTGCTTACAAACAGATAAGAAAGCTTCAGCTTTAACATCGTGCCCTTGTGTAGTAATATCTAAACCTTCTGGTTTGATATTGAAATGCTTTTCAGCATCTTCTTCGTTTCCTAAAATAACATCACAGTATGCAGTTAAATCAGTCATTACTTTTTCTCTATGTGCATCATCACAGTACGTCCATAATTTAGCTCTATAGTTCAAATCTGTAGAAATAGTAATTCCTTTTTCGCTAGCAGCTTTTACAGCTTCTAAACAAACATTTGCAGCTCCTTGAGAGATAGCTGGTGTAATACCTGTCCAATGAAACCATTCTACACCTTCAAAAACAGCGTCCCAATCAATCATTCCAGATTCTATTTCTGCAATTGCCGAATGTGCTCTATCGTAAACTACTTTACTACCTCTAGATACCGCTCCGGTTTCTAAAAAATAGATACCTAAACGATCTCCTCCGTATACTATTTTATCTACTCCAACGCCTCTTTTACGCATTTCCATCATGGCACATTCACCAATATCATTTTTTGGCAAACGCGTTACAAAATCGACAGGGACACCATAATTAGCTAAAGAAACAGCTACGTTAGATTCTCCTCCTCCGTAAACTACATCAAAATTATTGGCCTGTGAAAACCTTAAAAATCCTTGTGGTGCTAAACGAAGCATAATTTCACCGAATGTTACTACTTTTTTCATGTTGACTATTAAGTTTAATATGTAATGATTTATTATTGTTTAATCGATTAACCAATTCAGGTAAAAAATAACCAAAAAAGACATTTTTTGATTACGTGAATTAAAGTCTTACTTTTGGTTAATCGATTAAACAAATATATATAAAGAAGTTGAATAAAAAAAGAACAACTTTAAAAGACATTGCCAATGTTTTAAGTATTTCAACCGCAGCTGTTTCCAAAGCTTTGAACGATGATACGCGTATAAGCGTAAAAACAAAAAAAGCGGTTAAGCAAGTAGCTAAGGAATTGAACTATCAGCCTAATCATTTGGCAAGTGCGCTTAGAAAAGGGAAAAGTAATTTAGTGGGTGTAATTGTACCTAGAACGAATAGCAGTTTTTTTTCTTCTGTAGTTGAAAACATGGAAGAGGTGCTTAATAAAGCTGGGTATAATATTATTATTACCCAATCTAATGAGTCTTTTGAAAAGGAGTGTAAAAATATTGATACGCTGTTATATACACAAGTAGATGGTATCATTGCTTCAATGGCCAATGAAACGGTAGATTTATCTTATTATGAAAAAATAAAATCCAATGGTATTCCTTTAATTCTGTTTGATAGGGGAGAGAACGATCTAAATGTCGATTATGTTGGTATTAATGACTATGATAGCAGCCATATGATCATTGAACATTTAGTGGCTAAAGGATGTAAACGTATTGCACATATTGGTGGATATAGAAGAACACGAATTTTTAACAATAGAATACGCGGTTATATAGATGCGATAAAAAAACACGATTTGCCCCATGATGATGAGTTATTGATTGAAAGTAGTCTGACTTTAGAAGATGGTAGGCGCCAGATGGAAAAATTATTGGCATTGAAAAATAGACCTGATGCTGTTTATGTAGCAAGTGATTATGCTGCTTTGGGAGCACTACAAATTTTAAAGGAAAAAGATATTAAGGTACCGGAGGAAATTAAATTGGTAGGTTTTGGTAATGAACCTTTCACGTCACTGGTTACTCCTTCTATTACTAGTGTTAGCCAACATAGTGAGCAAATTGGTAGATTGGCGGCGGAAACTTTTTTAAGCTATGTAGAAAAGGATGTTGTTGTTCAATCTTTGAATAAAATAATTTTAGATTCAGAATTGATAATTAGAAGTTCTTCTGAATAAAAAAGCGTTACTGTAATTTACAATAACGCTTTTTTCAATACTTATGTAAAAGTTTTTGTACTAGATTCCTAAAGCTTGACCACCACCAATTTGGATAGTTTCTGCAGTTATGAATGCTGCATCTTTACTTGCAAGGAATGAAACAACACCAGAAACATCTTCTGGTTGACCTAATCTGCCTAACATAATGCTATTTGCCCAAGAAGCAAAAACTTCAGGTTTAGTAGCTTTAATTTGAGCATGAAACGGAGTGTCAATTGTACCTGGTGATACTGCGTTTACTCTAATGCCATATTCAGCAAGATCTTTTGCCAAAGCTCTAGTAATTGCATGTACACCTGCTTTAGATGTACCGTAAATACCAGCACCTGGTCCACCAGCTGTCCATGCGGCATTTGAAGTATAATTGATTATAGATGGATGTTCTCCTTTTTTAAGGAAAGGAATAGCGGCTCTTGATGCGAAAAATGTAGAGTCAAGGTTTAATGCCATTACAGATCTATAGAATTCTGTAGTCATTTCCTCAAATCTTGATCTTCCACCTAGACCACCAGCATTGTTCACCAAGGTATCTATTTTACCATATTTTTCGCCAATTGCTTTTATGTTTTTAGTTACAGCCTCTTCATTTGTAACATCAAAACCATAATATTCGGCTTTAATACCTTGTGCAGAAAGTTCTTTTATTCTTTCAGCTCCAGCTGCGTCATCTATACCATTTAAAATAACGGTATAACCATCTTGGCCTAATCTTTTAGCTACTGCAAAACCTATACCTCCGGTTGCTCCTGTAATTACTGCTACTTTTGCTTCTGTACTCATGTTATATTTAATTTTAATCTATTCTTAATTCAATTTAAATTTCACTTTTTAACGGTTCAATTTTTGGGCATAATATCCAGATACTTGCTAAAGCAATAATAGCCATCGTCGCACCTATTATAAATGCTGGCGCATAATTACCACCCGATGTAAGCCAAGGAACTAAATAAATTAATCCCGCAGCGGTCAACTTAGCAGCCATCCCTGCAATACCTGATAAAGTTCCTACTGTTTTTCCACCGAAAAAATCACTCGGTAACGTTTGAACATTTCCAATGGCTGTTTGAAAACCAAATAAAATAACCGCCATAATTAGTACGGCTGAGGTCGGTCCACCTGGATTTGCCATGGCTAATAAACTAGGCAACATAATTAAGCACCCAATCGTAATCACAATCTTTCTTGTCTTATCAACAGTCCATCCGGCTTTTAAACGATTCTGGGCAAATAACCCACCGAACCAGGCCCCGAGCATGGCTCCTACATAAGGTACCCATCCATAAATACCTATTGTTTTTACATCCATACCATAAACTTCATTAAGGTATATAGGAATCCATACAACAAATAACCACCAAATAGGGTCGATAGCTGCTGAGGCTATAATAACACCCCAGCTTTGTTTGTGAGATAATAGTTTTGCGGTATCTGGATTATAACCTTCATCATGTGTACCATCTTTATCTATATCCTGATTTTGCTGACCAGTTAAAATGTACTTACGTTCCTCGTCTGAAATCCAAGGGTGCTTTTTTGGTGGCGCTTTAACTAAAATCAGCCATGGTATTAACCATAACAAGCCCAAAAGTCCAACTAAAACAAAAATCATTTGCCAGCTAAAATAAACGGTCATAAATGCAATAGCCGGAATGGCAATAATACCTCCGATTGCAGCACCCGAATTAAAAAGACCTTGTGCAAATGCACGCTCTTCTGTCGGAAACCACTCTGCATTTGCTTTGGCTGCACCTGGCCAGTTACCTGCTTCTGCTATTCCTAAGATTGTACGAAAAAATCCAAAACTTAATACTCCTTGTGCTAATGCATGAAGTGCAGTTGCGATAGACCAAACACCTATAGATAAAGCAAAACCAAGACGTGTCCCTATCCAATCAAGAATCTTCCCAAAAATAGCTTGACCAAAAGCATAAGCGAACATGAAAACAACTGAGATAGTTGCAAAAATTCCTTTACGTTCATCATTTGTACTATCTGGAAATAAATCTTGGGCAATATCTGGCCAAAGTACACCAATTGATTGGCGATCTATATAATTGATAACCGTCGCTAATGCTATTAATGCTATAACCCACCATCTTAAACCTTTAACTTTCATATTATTTTGTCTTTTGGTTATTGCTTGGTTTTTAAATTGACATTAGTCTTGAAAAGGATTTAAAATTTTAAAGAAGCAGATTTATACTGACCTTTTAATAACCTTAAAAGTCTAAACAGATTTTTAAATTTTGTAACCTAGTTTTTAATTCTTTAATCAGTTTTAGGAGGATAATTGAGCGAGGGTTTATCTTCCTATTCTATTTTACATTGTAGCAATATTGATAAAGTGCATTGAAGTGTATCTTCATCATTTCTTTTGCCTTTTGTGTATTTTGTTCTTTTATAGCTTCAAAAATATTTTGATGTTCTTGTATACCTTTCAAGCTTTGATCCTTATCGCAAACATGGTATTTTTCGAAATTATTTATAATTTCGGGTGTAATGATTAACATCATTCTATTTATGGTGCTATTTCTACTTGCTTGCGCAATGGCCAAATGAAAAAGTAAATCTTCTTGTACTGCATCTTGGTTATTCAAAACTTTCTCTTTGTAAGACTCTAATGCTGATTCCATTTTTTCTAAGTCGGCGTCAGTTCTTCTTTGTGCAGCCAATCTAACAGTTTTAAGCTCAAGAAGAATTCTAGTTTCAACTAACGACTTAAAATCAGGGTCTTCTAAACGCAGAATATCCTCCATTATACCATTCATGGCTACTTGTCCAATTTCTGCTATGAATGTTCCACTTTGTGGTTTAGATATTAAAATTCCATAAAATTCTAATTTTTGTATTGCTTCACGTACATTACCTCTGCTTACTCCGAATTTTTCCGACAACATACGTTCGGAAGGCAGTTTGTCACCAGGTTCTAGATTTTTAAAATTTATTAAATCTCGAATTTTAGATATAATATCGTTGTGAAGTTTTTGATTTTCATTGCTTGTGAGGATTTCTAACTTCATACGCTAAATTACTTAAGATTAAATTGGTTAACCAGATTGGTTTTTCAAATTTAAGAAAATAACTTTCTTAATAAATATTTCATTGGTTTAAATACAATTTACTAGTTTGAATGTCTACTATTAAAGATGTACTGACTTGCAAAACAAGCCAGTAATCTTAAAAAACCAACTCAAACAACTTTCTTCAATCAAATATTTTAATTTTTGTCACTGGTTATATTTAAAGTTAAGCCTTGGGGGTCTACACTTGGTAAAATCCAAGGGCTATAACTCAATTTAATAAGTATTAAGCTTAATACCCTGGGTTCTGTGATAGGTTAGGGTTTATGATTATTTCAGATTGAGGTATTGGAAATAGATAATCGCGACCTGGGTCAAATGATTTTGGTCCTGGTCCAACTCCTGATTCTGTAGATACTTCTGATTCTAATCCATTAGAACCAAATACGTCATTCCCTAATTTTCTTCTAGCAATGTCGTACCACCTTTTCATCTCATAAGCAAATTCTAATCTACGTTCTTCTAAGATTCTAGTTCTGAAATCTCCTTGAGATAGACCAGAAAAATCAGCAGGTATAGTGCTTGGAGCAATAGTTACTTCGGCACCATTAGCCCAAGATATTCCACCAGCTCTAGATCTGGCCATTACTCTATTTACCCAAGTTTCTGCATCACCCGTTTGTCCTATTTCATTTGCAGCTTCAGCCCCAATCATTAAAACTTCTGCATAACGCATCATCATATAATTAGAATGTGATGATCTACCATTACCATCTTGTTGTGGTAATTTACTGGCCATACGTGTGTATTTAGCAACATGTGGGCGATTTACAGCTCTACCATCTGCATCGGTATAGTTGGTATAAGGTACTACTTCGCCGTCTTGAACTGCAGTCGCATCAAAAGTAACCGCTCTTCTATAATCTTGGTCATCCCATGTCGTAAAAACTTTGAGAGCGGGAACCTCTACAGACCATCCGCCTCCCATGTCATACTGATCATCGGATCTGATTCCTGTAAATGCTACTTGATAATCTCTGCCTTGATCTCCATCAGAAACACCAGTAAAATCTAGCACAAAAATTGGTTCTAAAGATTCATCAATTTTAATGGCATCATACAGATCTTGAAAATTTGGTTCTAAACCTAAATTGTAAGTCCCTTCATTATTAATAATTTCTTTAGCTTCATTATATGATTTTTGCCATTCTTCCATAGTCAAATAAACCAATGCTAAATAAGCACTCGCTGCTGATTTTGCAGGTAAAGCTCTAGAGGATTGTGTATTTGGTAAATTTGCTTTAGCAAATTCAAAATCTGCAATGATATTTTCATAAACTGTAGCAGCTGGAGTTCTTTCAGCAACGGCAGCTTCTGATAATACTGTTGTATCATCTAAATAAGGAATATCTCCAAATTGCCTAACTAGATGAAAATATGCAAATGCTCTAGCAAAACGAGCTCTTGCAATAACTTCATTTCTTTCAGCTTCATCAACATTTGTTAATGATAATCCAGATTTAACAGCCTCATTTGCAGCACCAATTATTTGGTAAACTTTAGGCCAATAAACGTTTGAACCACCAGCAATTAATCCATTATCAGCTTGAACAGTAAAGTTATCATGATCAATTCTCTCTTGTGCACCTGTTCTACCAATTGCCATCATGTCGCTACGGAACATAAGAGCTTGCGTCATTTCTCTAGACATAAAGTTTCTGTGTACCATATTGGCATAAGATCCAGCTACGAAACCTTCAACTTCTGTTAAACTCAATGCGCTGAAATAACTATCAGGACTTAATTCGGTAATTGGATCTTCTTCTAAGTCTGAACATCCTATCATTGATAAACCTATCAATAAGAATAAATATTTATATGTTTTCATACTATATATGTTTTTAAATTATTGATTAAAATTTTAAATTAAGTGCGAAATTCACAGATCTAACAGTTGGATAGTTACCAAAATCATGTCCTGAAACAACATTACCTGATCCTGTGCTTCCTCCTCCGCTACCAAAGTAACTTACTTCAGGATCTAAACCGGTGTACTTCGTGAAAGTCAACAAGTTTTGTGCACTAATAGATAATCTAAGGTTATCCATTCCTAATTTTTCAACTAAATCTGATGGAAAAGTATATCCTAAAGCAATATTCTTTAATCTGATATAACTACCATCTTCTACGAAACGAGAAGAAATTTCTCTATCTCGAATTTTATTTGAAGGTATATTGGTATCCGTATTTGTTGGTGACCAAGCATTGAATGCATCAGAAATAGTATTTGAATCACCATTAAATAATTGCACATTGGTAAGATTTAAAATATCACCACCTTGTGAACCTTGGAAGAAGATATTTAAATCCAAGTTTTTATATCTAAAGTTATTGGTAAAACCAAAAGTGAAATCAGGGTTTGGGTCTCCCATAATTTTTTGATCACCTGTATCTATTTCACCGCTTCCGTCTACATCTGTGAATAATGGATCGCCTGCCTCAGAGAATGATCCTTTAAGGGCAGTACCTGCTGGCAAATCGCCACCTTGGTAAACACCTTGATATTCTAATCCCCAAAATAGACCAATAGCTTCACCTTCTCTTAAAATATAGGTGTCTTTACCAGAGAAATATCCTGGAGCAGCGCTATCAATGATGTCTCCATTATTTAGTGAAATCACTTCATTTTTGTTGGTAGCCAAATTAAAATCTGTAGTCCAACTAAAATTCTCTTTACTTATATTTCTAGTACTTAAAGTAACTTCAAATCCTTTATTATTAATTTGTCCTACGTTAGAGAAAACTTCTAAATCAGATGCACCACTATAGGCTGGAGACGTTGCAGTTTCTAATAAAAGGTCTTTAGTGTCTATGTTGTAGTAATCTAATGAAAGTGAAATTTTATTATTGAACAAGCCTAAGTCTAAACCTACGTTTGTTTGATATGAAGATTCCCATTTTAAATCTGGATTAGCTTCTTGAGAAACCGAAACAGCAGGATCTGTCTCTATAGCAGTTGCAGGTGTTACTGCCAACTCTGCTAAAGACTGATAAGGAGAAATTGCTTGATTACCAGTTACACCATAACTACCTCTTAGTTTTAAGTTAGAAATGGTTTCGCTATCTTTTAAGAAGTTTTCATTCGATATTTTCCAACCTAAAGCACCTGAAGGGAAAATAGCATATTTTTCGTTTTCAGCAAAGTTAGATGCACCATCACGTCTTACTGTAGCTGTGAATAAATATTTATCATCATATTCATAATTCAATCTTCCGAATTGTGATTGGATTTCAGATTCTGAAAAAGATGAAGTAACTCTTCGCGTCTGAACTTGCCCTGCCGCTAAATTGTAGAAAAGAAAATCATCAGAAAGAAGTTCTTGCGTAAGTGCAGAAAATCTAATTGTATTTGTTTTCTGATATGAATAACCTCCTAGTAAAGTTAAATTACCTTTTCCTATTGCAGCATTGTACGTTAAGTAATTCTCACTTAAAAGATTTGTCGTTCTTCTATTTGCTAAACTTGCAAACCCTGTAGAAAGTTGAAAAGTTTGTGGTTTAAAAGACCCCACAGTTTCGTTAAGAGTACTATAACCCAACGTAGTTTTAAAAGCTAGGTTGTCTAAGATATCATAATTTGCATATAAGTTTGTTCTGTACCTATCTGTTTTAGTTTCGTTTATTATCTCATTTGCAACGGCAAATGGATTTTCAACACCATCTCCAACAGAGTTTTGTGTAAAGTCACCGTCCTCATCATAAATTCCTCTATCTGGTGTAAATCTAAACGCTAATGATATAACATCATCACCGCCACCATTTGCAGTTTCACCAGTTGATTGAGTAAGAACTCCATTTTTAGTTCCTCTACTACCAAAAAGATTCATACCTAACTTTAACTTATCAGTTACTTGAGCATCAATATTTGACAAGAAAGTAAGTTTCTCAAAATCAGAATTTGTTACTATACCATCTTGCTTAAAATAATTTGCTGAAGCATAAAAGTTTATGCTTTCACTACCACCAGAAAAAGAAAATTGATGATTTGCAGTACTACCTGTTGTATAAATTACATCTTGCCAATCTGTGTTCGCAGGACCTTGTTCATAAGCCGGGTTTATTATTTGTTGATATCTTGCGAATTCATCTGCATTTAAAAGGTCTAATCTATTCGCTGTGTTTTGAACAGAATAATTAGTATTTACTTCTACTGTTAATTTTCCGCTTCTACCTTTTTTTGTAGTTACCAATACAACTCCACCAGAACCTCTAGAACCATAAATAGCAGTTGCAGAAGCATCTTTAAGTACTTCTATTGATTCAATGTCATTTGGTTGAGGCATCGTAGCACCTACAAAACCATCAACAACAACAAGTGGTCCACTACTTGCCCCAATAGAAGTATTACCTCTGACCTTTATAGCGATAGGAGCACCAGGCTCACCACCATTGTTAGATTGAACTACTACACCAGCTGCACGACCTTGAAGCGCTTGTTCTGCACTTGCTAAAGGAAAAGCATTTAATTCTTCAGATTTAACTGAAGAAACAGCCCCTGTAATATCACTCTTTTTCTGAGAACCATAACCTACAACAACAACCTCTTCAAGTTGGCTGGCATCTTCGCTTAAAGTTACATTCAATGTTTGTTGACCAGTAATATTTACCGATTTACTAGAGAACCCTATAGAAGAGAATTCTAATACATCGCCGTTTTTTACATTAATAGAAAAATTACCATCAAAATCTGTTGATGTTCCTGTTGTAGTATTTTGAATAATAACATTAGCTCCAGGAACCGGCATGTTAGTATCGTCGATTACCGTACCGGTTAAAGTATAACCGTCTTGCGCAAATAATGATATATTGAGTAACAATACCATCGTTAGTGTTAATCTAGTTTTTAAATTCATTTGTAGTCTTGTTATGTTAATTAAGTTGACATTGTTATGTCAGTTTAAAGCATTTTGAAATGAAATCGAGTTTTATCTCATTTCCTCTTATTTTCTAGTAATTTTTTACTTTCTAATTTTATGTAGTAACTCTTGTTGTTTAAGAAAGTTTTTTACTGTCAAATAGTACATGTTGTTAATAATTCTCACTTCAGAGAAGTAGTTTGTTTAATGAATAGGAATTTACCCCATCCTGTTTAATTGTTAATCTTAATTTTTAATCATTGAGTTTGTATTAAGTTAAGTTCGATGTTAAGTTGAGTTTTATTGAATTTTTGGTTTTCCAAACTGGTTATCCAATTTGGTTTACCAAATATATGTTATTTATTCGTTAAAAAAAGTGATTTTTGCATTTTAACAACTTTTGACCGTATTAAATTTTAGAATTTACCTCGTAGACCCTTTGAATATTAAGAATATGATATATAATTAACAATTTGACAATTTGCGATGATATAAAAAATAGCACGCTATACGGACCTATTTTTCCTTTCAAATCATATATTAATACTTAAATTTGAATGGTTTTCCTCACTATATTTTCAATAATCTTCTAATTTGGATTAGTAACAGGTTGATATAAAACAGCTTATATCTGTTTGTTTACAAATTAATTTATCGAACTATTTAAATAAAAAAAAGAATGAAAATTGATTTAGAAAAATATGCATATGTGCCGTTAAAACAATTTTCAAATCGTGTTTGGCGTACATATGAAGGCGGGGCATTAATAGATAGATGGAAAAAGGATTCGCCAGAAGTTGACGGTAGTATGCCTGAAGAATGGATTATGTCTACCGTAACTGCGCGAGGAAATGGAAGACCAGAGAATGAAGGGTTATCTTTAGTTGAAACCCCTTCAGGAACACATTCGCTCAAAGAACTTGTTGCTTCCAATAAGGAACTGTATTTAGGTAAGAAACTTGCGGATAAGTTTGGAACAACAGGTGTACTAATAAAGATGCTTGATTCTAAAGAACGTCTAACTATTCAAGTACACCCAGATAAAGAATATGCACGTACTATGTTGAATTCAGCCTTTGGAAAAACAGAATCTTGGTATGTATTGAATAAGCGTGAGGTAAATGGCGAAAAGAGCGTTATTTACATGGGCTTTAAGGAGGGTGTTACGCGAGAACAATGGGAAACACTCTTTGTTGATCAGGATATTGAGGGCATGTTAAACTGTCTGCATAAAATAGAGGTGAATCCGGGAGATGCTTATATGATTTATGGCGGTGTGCCCCATGCTATTGGTAGTGGTTGCTTTTTAATGGAAGTTCAAGAGCCTACAGATTATACAATGCGTGTAGAAAAGATTACACCTGCGGGATTAAAAATTTCTGATGAATTGATACATCAAGGGGTGGGGGAACAAAATATGCTAAAATGTTTTCATTATGATGGCTGCTCTTATGATGAGGCCATAAGAAGATGGAAGGTTTCTCCTAAAACAATAGATTCTTCGGACACCCATACCTTAAATTCAATTTTTAACGAGGCTCATACAGATTGTTTTGGTTTAAGTGAGCTAGATTTAGATGGTGAATATTCTATCAAAGCCAATGGCAGCTTCTTTGTTGCCGTAATTTATTTTGGAGAGGGAAGCATTAAATGTGGAGGAAAAGAATATAGTTTTTCTCAAGGTGATGAAATATTCTTTTCTGCTGCAATTGATGAGGTTGTTTTTAAAACCAAAATTGAATCGAAAATATTATTATGTTATCCTCCAAAATAATATTAGATAAAATCAATAAATCCGTTTAAGGCAACATACAGCATATAGCAGTTAAATATAAAAGTGGCGCCTAATGCAAGGTTCATTCCAAGACCTATTTTGTGTTCTTTCATAACACTTTCTTTGTTTAAAAGGATAAGTAGAAAGAGTGTAATTAACGGCATTACGAACGGACTCAATGCTTGAGAAGCAATTAGGATCCAAACTGGTTTTCCTCCTAAAATAGGAACAATTAAACCAGATAGCGCTACTAAAACAACAATAAGTTTGTATAACGGTTTTTTCATGTCACGTTCTGTACCTGTATAATCTGCAACTAACCAAGGAAAGAGGAGTAGGTTAGGGAAAATTGATGATAATCCTGCACCAATAATTCCCAAGGTAAAAAGAGTAAGTGCAAAATCCCCTGCCCACGGTCCTAAAGCGTGCATCATATCTGTAGCATCATCTACAGGAGCACCTTTAAAATAAAGAGTGCCTGTTGCACTGATCATTATGGCAAGACTAATTAAAAAGGTCATGACCATTGATGACATAGCATCTTTGTTTTCGGTCTTTAAATCTTTTAATCCCCAGTTTTGTTCTTGTACCAAAATACTTCTAGAGGCTAAACAAACACCAGCCATAGTAGTACCAACGATACCGGCAATTACCAATCCGTTATTATCACCTTTAGGTAACTCTGGGAAAAATTCGGCAATTGAGGTGCCTGCTTCTTTTACGACCATAAAGCTGGTAATGATAAAAGCTAGGGCCATAAAGCCTACCATAATACTCATGGCCTTTATAAAATTTTCGTGTTTACCGGTCCAAAATAAACCGATAAGTAATGCGATAAAAAAGATAGAAACAATAGGTCCGTTAAGAAATGAAATGGAAGTTTTTACTGAAATCCATTCCATAGTTACTTCGGCAACAACCCCCATAACACCTATGCATGAAGAAACTATTGATACGAGTAATGCGGTGATAATAAAAATGGTGAGCGGTTTCCCAAATGTTTTTTTAAAATTGAACATTAAGGTGTCTCCGGAAACTATGGTCAATTTACTAATTGACACTAGTAAGAAGTATGTAAAAAAGCAAGAGAGTAGAAGTGCCCATGAAAGGCTAAGGCCGTACTTAGCACCAGAAACTACCATAGAGGTTACACTACCTGTGCCTACAACGTAGCCGATAATAAAAAATGCTGGACCAAAATTCTTAAGACTCCTTTTAAATTTTCCTGTAATGGATATATTTTCCGTTGTCATAATTGTTGGTCCAGCATTAAAAATGTTATTAAAATAATATTTACTTCATGAAATATTTTCGAATTGAAATACAACCATTAAAATTATAGTAATGGTTGATAGTTATCTATTCTTTATCTCCGAAATAAGATACCGCACCTCCGCTTAAGAAATCTTCTCTTACAGGGCTAAAAGTGTCAATTAGCATACCTTCTTCTAAGCAAACGGCACTATGTAGTAAATTAGGTTCTATATAAACTCCGTCACCTGCTTCTACAATTTGCTTTACCCCATCAATTTCAAATTCAAATTTACCTGAAACACAATAAGTAGCCTGAGTATGAAAATGTTGATGTGGGGCACCTAATGCTCCTTTGTCAAATTTTACTTTCACCATCATGATTTGATTATCGTAACCTAAAAACTTTCGTGATACTCCTCCTCCAAGTTTTTCCCATTCCATATCTTTTGAAATGACGTACTTTTCACTAAATCGCTTCATTTTTTTATTGTTTTAATATTAGTTTAATTGTAATAATAAGAACCCGTCCAAGTGTAGTCCTTATCGTTTGTTTTCAAAGTATGCTTCGCTTCTTTAGAAGCATTATTATTTGCTAGAATAAGCAATTTATTATTACCATTTATTGTAGTAATTGAAATAGCTGTATAATCCACTGTATCTAAAATCACTTTTAAATCTGTAATGTTGCTTTTAGAGTTCACCGCAGATTCTGAGACTGGACTATAGCTCCCATGTGCTTCTATCGCCGAAACAAACAGCGTGTTTTTAGAATCCTTTCTGCGAATAATAAAGCCTGCCTCTCTTCTTAAATTAAATTCTGGGTCGTTGGCTCCTATTCTTACAAATCGTAGTTCATCATCTTTTAAAGTTGCAGATGTTAGGGTGTAGAACCTCCCTTTTTCTAGCCAACTTAATTTGGTGTTTTCACTTGTTGTATTTCCACAACCTTCTGACCATAAATGTTGATATCCATTATCTTTTCCTAAAGGTTCTAGCGTTTTAGGAACTTCATATTCAAAATTAGTGTTCAATACTTGTCCCATGAAATAAAAGGGTAAATCGTATTGATTTGCACTGTCAGATTTGACTTTAAGAATGTCAAGCATGAATGGTTTTTCAAAATCTTCGTCTTTGATAATTGCCATAGTTCTATGCATTTCCGTTCCCGGATACGCATTCGTTTCCTTTGCACTTACTAATTGTACGTCGGCATTAGAAACCTCAAAAAGATATAAATCTGGATGATACTTACTTCCAATATCGTATTTACCTTGGTAATGAGACTTCTCATTCTGCACTAGTGTGTTATGGGCAATGGTTTGTTTTGCCCAAGTTTTATTTTCCTTTAAATAGTTACCGCCACCTTTTTGCTCAATATTTACAAAACGGGCTAAACCGTAATCTTGTAGTACTTCATCTCCATTATCGTAGAATGAATAGGATAACTTATCATAATGACCGTGACTTGATCCTTGAGAAGCATATTTAAAAACAAGCTCTAAATCATGGCTACGTAATATACCAACACCACCTTGGGTACCATCTGGTCCGTCGGATAAGTTGATTGATTTTTTGTCGAATGGTTTTGCTTCTCCATTTTGTATACCAAGAGCAACTGCCAAACCAGAATCGTCTAATAAGACTTTGTTTTGTTTTGCTGCAATACTTAATAACCCTGGATCTTGGTTTCCAAAATAATAAGAAATATCTACAGCTGTAACTAAAGCATCATTATAATAGGACATTCCTTTTTGACCGTCATTAAGTGGAAAGAAATCGCCATCTGCATCAGATAAATTTAAAAGTGCATTGATCGATTTTAAAAGGACGCCATCTTTGTATTCAAAAATTTTCAGTTCAGGTTTTACGTTGTGTAGCCCTTCAGCAAAAATCAAAAAAGGATACATAGCATAACGTTGGTAATAAGGACCTTCATTATAATACCCATCTGGTGAAAAAGGTTCTTCTATATTAGCTAAAAACCCTGCTTTCCCATCTTTATTCAAAAAACCACCATCATCATCTTTAGCGGTTTTATCTAAATTCACCCCTTTTATGCCGTATAGCGCACGATCAATTAATTCTTTGTCGTTCATCACTAAACCAATCATACCAACAGCGGCATTGCCCCATGTACTGTGATTGTGAACTCTTTGGTAAAATTGCGGACTGTCAACTGAAATATGATCGGCAAATGGTCTAAAAAGATTTTTTTCTAACTTTTTTCTTTCGACCTTACTTAAGTAATTAAAGATGCAATCGTAAGCTTGGCTAACGTAAACCAACCAGTTAGAATCATTTAAACATTGCCAAAATAATTTACCTCTGGCATAAGATCTAGTTTTTGGATGCAGCGGTAATGTTTTGTACATACCCTCATATTGCATTAGCATGTCTTTTACATACTTCGCATACTTTTCATCATCCAATATTTGATATAGAACACCAGCTTGTTGCATTACTACCATGTTACGCTTATGACGTGCATGTGTGTAGCCACCAGAATAATCTTTTGGAATAGGTGTATCTATACCTAAAGCCATTTCTGCGTCTACTTCTTCTTTTAATTTTTGAAGTGAAGCATCAAATAGAGGAACATTACCTAATTGCGCTCTGATTTTTTCTACCCCAGCCTTGGTTAAAATAAGGTTAGGATGTTCTTGAGCTTGAATGATTAGAGGGCAAATGCTTATAAATAAACATGTGATAGTTATTATTGCCCAGTTGATTCTTTTTATATTCATTCTTTTAATTTGCTATTCAAAAATCATTTGAAAACTATATCTCTTTTCTGAAAACTATTTTACTTCAGAAGGTGGAAACAAATGAGTTTTAGGGTAGTAGTTTTATCTTTGGATTAGTACATTAATTTCATCTTAAGATTTTCTTCAACCTTAATCTGACCTGAGTTTGTAATTTCATTATCGGAATGTGAATTGTTCTTTGCACCCCAAAGTAATACCACTAATTTTACATCATTATTTTTAAAAGTGTTATTGGAGATATCAACGTTTACAATACCTCTGGTATTTAATAAAATTCCGTTTTCCTCCTTTGATCCACAATTTAAAAAGCTGGAGTTTGTTACTAATAAATTTCCTCCAATTGTTGATTCATCATATCCGCCTCTGTAATAATCAATCACATTTTGGTTAACGTTTGTGAACGTACAGTTTTCAACCGTTAAGAACTCAACATTGTAATCTCCTTTATCGTTTGTTTCTTCAGATAATTCTATCCCATTTTCACAATTAATAATAGCAGTGTCTTTAAAAGTGATTTCTTGGGCAAATGTTTGTTTATATGCCTTTAATACATAATTGAAATTGTCGATATCACAATCTGTAACAGTTAATCCAAAGTGATTTGACATCTTTTCTTTAAGGTTTGAAAACGCTTTCTGTTTACCGTTCCCCGTAAGTGATACATTCTTAATATTTAAAATTCCATAAGGGTTTAATTCAAATAGTGGCGTATTGTCAGCTCCTGTAAAAATGATTTCAGCTTTTTTGCTTTCTTTTGATTGAATTGTAATTGTTTTATTAATTAGTATCGATTTTGACACCTTGTGTTTTCCAGGGCTTAAAGAAATAATATCTCCTGCATTTGCAGCAGCTATTTTAGTTTCTAATTCTCCATTAGTTGCAGTAACTTCTATAATATTAGGCTCCTTTGCTTCTACAACATTAGAATACCAGTCAGCTCCATATTTTGATTTATCTAAAATATTCGGATTATTGAATTCACCTTGAACCGTAGCTCCAATTGAGTTTTTATTTTCTCTAGAATTTCCAAAAAGATCTTTTGTAATTGTTTCAAATCCAAAACCTTGGTATATATCAAATTCACTCGTTAATTTAGGTAAATAAATATACTCACTAACTTTTGTCAATTCAAATTCAGTTGCCTCAATTCTTTTTGGATCAATAAAATCTTCACCTTGGTTATTAATAATGTTATTTTTAAATTTAACTCCATCGGCCTTGTCATGTTCAATAATTACACTTTTATCACCTGTCTTATTGTAAATAATATTATTAGCAATTTCAGTTCTTAGTGCTCTAGCAGAACGTATTTCTGATACGGGAAGCACATCTTTTTGTTCAATATTTGTTCCCACTCCAAATTGCCATGGCGATTTACAATTAACATACGTATTAAATGCAACCACCACATCTGTAACTTGGTTGTATCTATTTAATGGTGATTTTGGAATTCCATTCATAACAGCTAATGGACTTCTAAAGTTTTCACCAATCATATTATAGAAATAATTATTAATAACCCAATGCCCTGTATTTACTAGTCTTATTCCACCATAGTTTTTATTCACACCATCACCGATAAAATAATTACCATCTATAATTGCGTAATTACCATGACGTGTTACAACCGAACCTTCACTTTTATAGAATACATTATTTCTAATCTCATTAAAGTTTGTTTTGCTAGAAATAATCTCGACTTCTCCATTACATTCTTCAAATAAATTATTAGCTATAGTTGTATTACTTGGCGACATAGATGTAAAGCTGCTACCTAATTGAATAGTTTCTCCTCTAGCGCCTCCTTTTCTAGGTCTTGGACCAAAATGATTATTTATAATTTGATGATAATTTCTAATACTTTGGTTTCCTTTTAAATCTACTCTAACTGTTGGGCCTCCATTAGTTTTGCCTGCAATATAACAGTGGTCTAATTTATTGTGAGTACCATAAAACTGAACCCAGAGATCATCTGTATCACGTTGTTGCTGATTGTAATCTAGAATTACACAATTAGTAACTCTAGAATGATTGGCTACTTTTTCTTCGCTTGTTCTAAAAGCAATTACATTTTCATTTGGTGTATAACCATTCCTAAAATACAATCCATTTACGATTAAATAATTCCCAGCAATTTTTAAATTTGAAACACCTTCAATAAATACTTTGCCCGGCGTTTCTGCTTTTAAAATAATAGGAGCATCCTCAGTACCTTCTCCTATAAATTTAATTTCAACATTTTTCCATACCCCGTTAGCTAACGCTATTTCAGTGCCAGGTTTAGCTTTTGAAACGGCTTTATCAAATTCAGCAAGGTCATGAACTAAAATACGGGTCGATGCGCTTTCTGAACATGATATTGTCGAGACGAGAATAAGAAATAGAAAAACGTGTTTGAAGAGTTTGAAGTTCATTAAAAGAAATTAAATTGGTTAACCAGTTTGGTTTACCAAAAATACATATATTTGTAAGACTTACAAATTTTTAACATATATTCTAGTTATAAAACAATTTTAAGTTCTTGAAAATGAGAAATGACAATAAATCGATATCAAGAAGAAATTTTACAAAAAGGTCGGCTATTGCAATGGCAGGATTACCTTTAGTAAGGCTTGATCATAATTTTTTTGAGCCAACAGGTAAATTGGACAGTAATATTGAAGTAAACATATTCTCTAAACATTTACAATTTTTAGATTATAATGAAATGGCAGCTGCAGCAGCTGAAATAGGGTTCGACGGATTAGACTTGACCGTTCGGCCTAAAGGGCATGTTCTACCTGAGAGAGTAAGTCATGATTTGCCAGATGCTGTTGTTGCAATGAAGAAGTATGGTCTAAAGGCTAAAATGATAACAACCAATATCTGGGACATCAATGAAGCTACCCAAAGAAAAGTGTTAGAAGCGGCAAGTATAGAAGGTTTTAGTCATTACCGTACGGGTTGGCTAACATACCCAGATGATATATCTATAGAAGGGAGTCAGTCTATATTTGCAGAGCAAGCGGTAAAACTTGGCGAGGTGAATAAAAACTTAGGATTAATTGGTTGTTATCAAAACCATGCTGGTAATCATGTTGGCGCACCTATTTGGGATTTGCCTGCAATTTTATCAAAAGCAGATAACAACTATCTGGGTTGTCAATATGATATTAGACATGCCGTTGTAGAAGGAGGCTATAGCTGGGAATTAGATTTACGTCGTATTGAGCCATTTATAAAATCGATTGTTATAAAAGATTTTAAATGGGGGTATAAAGAAGGTAAATGGCAACCGATTAATACTCCGCTAGGAGAAGGAATGGTAGACTTTAATCGCTATTTTTCTTTACTTAAAAAATATAAAATTAATGTACCAATATCACTGCATTTAGAGTATGCACTGGGAGGTGCCGAACATGGCTCTACAGAAATAACTTGGGACAAAAAGGAAGTTTTTGCTAAAATGAAAAAGGATTTATCCTTTGTAAGAGAAACTTGGCAACGTGCAGAATAATTTAAAAATTTGGGTAAAAGTAATATGTGTAAAGCATCGAATTCTACGAAAGAAAAATTAAGAAAAGTGAGTACAGCTACGGTTGCTACTTGCTTGTTTAAGCGAGGACTCAAGAATCAATTTATTCAACATGTAAATCCGCTTCAATTGGGTAAACCCACGATGGTAGGAGAGGCTTTTACATTACGTTATATTCCGGCCAGGGAAGATTTAAATCCGATTGAAGTATTTAGAAATCCGAAGCATTTGCAAAGAGTAGCTGTAGAAGAATGCCCAGAAGGGGCTGTAATGGTTATCGATAGTAGACAAAACGCTAGGGCAGCTTCTGCTGGATCTATTTTGGTTACGCGATTAATGGTTCGTGGAGCTTCAGGTATCGTAACAGATGGTGGGTTTAGAGATTCTGCAGAAATAGCTGACTTGCAATTTTCTTCTTATCACAATAGACCTTCCGCGCCTACGAATTTAACGTTGCATCAAGCAATTGCCATAAATGAACCAATAGGTTGTGGGGATGTTGCTGTTTTTCCTGGTGATATGATTATTGGAGATGATGACGGGGTAATGGTGATTCCTGCTCATATAGCCGATGATGTAGCTGATGAGTGTCTAATGATGACCTTATATGAAGAGTTTGTTATGGAGAAAGTTCAAAAAGGCAAAACTATAATTGGACTTTATCCTATGGTAAACCCTGAAATTAAAAAAGAGTTTGACGAGTGGAAGTCTTCGAAAGAATAGAGAAATAATCTTAAAACAAAATTACTTTACTGATGAAAGCTTGGATTGAAAGAATCTTTCACTTCTATAGGCATCGTTTTTAAGTTCAGTACTTTCACTTTCTAAAAAGCCATGTTGTTTAATGATCTTTTTAGCTTATCTATATTCACCTAAATTTAGCAGGGTTTCAAGGTACCCCCATATTCGGTTTGTCATTTTTTCGGTTCCCACGTGTATCCTCTTCAGAGCAGCAGATATACAGTCCCCATGTTAGCACCTCCAGTATATGATCTCGTGCTATTTACTTTTCATTAACGTACAATTATTATTAAGAATTTGATATTAAAAAAGGATATATTAGAATGCCTTATTAACTCCTAATTAAGTTAAATGGTTAAGCTCAAACAAAGGATTGTATCACTTTACAAATCAAACTTAATTCCTTGAGCCAAAGGCAAATCAGTACTATAATTGACGGTACACGTTTGTCTACGCATATAAGACTTCCATGCATCAGAACCACTTTCTCTTCCTCCGCCTGTTTCCTTTTCTCCACCGAATGCACCTCCGATTTCAGCGCCTGAAGTACCGATGTTTACATTAGCTATTCCACAATCAGAACCCAGATGAGATAAAAATATTTCTGCTTTTCTCATATTTAGTGTAAATATTGAGGAAGACAATCCTTGGGGGACGTTGTTTTGAATAGCAATCGCCCTATCTAAAGTGTCGTAGGGTACTACATAGAGAATCGGGGCAAAAGTTTCGTGCTTAACTATGGGCATATCTTCTGTAGCCTCAATAATTGTTGGACTAACATAGCAACCTGAATCATAAGACCCACCCTCTAACACTTTCCCGCCTATAGCTATTTTTCCTCCTTGCTCTTGCGCTATTTTTATTGTAGCTAAATAGGCCTCTACCGCCATTTTATCAATAAGCGGACCTACGTGATTATTTTCATCTAATGGATTTCCAATACGTAACTGACTATATGCTTTAACTAGTTTCTCTAATAACATTTGATATTGGCTCTCATGCACAATCAGGCGTCTTGTTGATGTGCAGCGTTGACCAGCCGTACCTACTGCACCAAATACAATTGCGGGTACCGCATGATTCAAATCAGCATCTTCAGCTACTATGATAGCATTGTTGCCGCCTAGTTCTAAAATTGATTTACCTAAACGCTTTCCAACTAATTCTGCCACACTTTTACCCATCTTGGTTGAACCCGTTGCCGATAATAATGCAATGTCTTTATCTGAAGACATTTTTTTGCCAATAGAACTATCACCTATAATAACGTTTGAAATACCTTCTGGAAGATTATTTCTTTTTAATACCTTCTTAAATATTTCTTGACACGCTAGCGCTGAGAATGGCGTTTTTTCTGATGGCTTCCAAATACAAACATTACCACAAACCCAAGCTAGTGCAGCATTCCAAGCCCAAACTGCAACAGGAAAATTAAATGCTGAGATGATACCCACAATGCCTAACGGATGCCATTGCTCGAACATTCTGTGCGAAGGTCTTTCAGAATGCATTTGCAGACCATATAATTGTCGAGAAAGACCTACTGCAAAATCGCATATGTCAATCATTTCTTGAACTTCACCATAACCTTCTTGAACGCTCTTACCCATTTCATAGCTAACTAGTTTGCCCAGGTTCTCTTTCTCCAATCTTAGGGCATCACCAAATTGACGTACAATTTCACCGCGTTCAGGTGCTGGCATAGCTTTCCATATTGTAAATGCCTTTTTAGCCTCTAAAATTACAATATCGTAATCTGAACTTTCTATCAAGTTTATGTTTCCAATAACCTCTCCATCTACAGGGGAAGTAATGTTTAAAATTTCTCCTTTACCTCCCCAATTTTTTAGACCAGTACTTGCACTATAAAACGGAGCTTTAAGTCCTAAGTTTTTCAATACTTCTTTCACCTAATTATTTTTTTAGTCTGTTCGTTATAAGTGCTTTCAAAAATTTTGTCTGCGTTGGCAGATTCAAAACCATCACGTCTATCCTTATCATTTATGTAAGATGAGTTTATATTAGCATTTGGTAATGGTAGACGTTCCGCAAATTCAACGTAGCTTCCTGGTATTTTCATAGTTTCTCCATCAGCAAAAGTTGCAGTAATCATTTCTGCAACTGTACTACTTTGTTTTAAGAGTCCATCTTTACTAGTTTTAATTTTTCCTCCTGAGTTGTTTAGAACAATACCTATAGATTCTAGAAATGAATTAAAACTTTCAATTGTATTATAAGTTGGAGGAAGATTATGAACACTGATTGTATAATGATTTAAATAGTAACGATTATAAATTACCCATGCGGCATATTCGCTCTCGGCTAGTAAATAATTATAATCTTGTATTGTAGGTAATTGCCAAAGTGGTTTATAGAAAAATTCACCTATTTCTTTTGAGTTGTCCAAATCGAGTAGGTCAACCGGATCCAAGTCTATATTTCTTGTATACTTTGCTATAATATTTTGTGCTTTGTTAGAAAGGTGATCCACCTTTAACTCACTCATAAAAATTCGTGGAAATTTTGGCGACGGTGGTGCATACCAAAATGCGTCTAATTTTTTGGCTTCAAAATGATAATAATCTTTCTTTATATATCCGTGCTTGAGAAAGATTTTTTCAAAAGATCTAATACCAAGGTTTGAAACACCTAATGTTCTAAAAGCAATATGGTCATTTACAATGTCGTTCTGGCTTTGTATCATACCCTCATTTATCATCGCTTTACTTATTTTTTGAACGTCAGGTACACGTTCATAATACGGTACGAATAACGCATTAAGAATATCTTCGAACTCTTGATTAATTGATGTCTCCATGAATAGGTTTTTTAAATAAAAAAGTAAAAATAAATGTACTTTTGATTAGAAACAATTCTTATTAATTATAGAATGATAAGTATATCAAATCAAATAGATTTTCGTCAGTTAAGATATTTTATGGTTTTAGCTCAAACTTTACACTATGGTAAAGCGTCAGAAATTTTGCATATATCACAATCGGCATTAAGTCAGCAAATAATGCAACTAGAGTCTTTATTAGGTACTCAACTATTCGACAGAAATAATAGAAAAGTTGAACTTAATAGGGCGGGACAGCTTTTTTTTAAGGAAGCCGAATTAATTACTAGGCAAGTGAAGAATTCACTTGAAAGATGGCAATTAGAGTTTAAAGGCAATCATGGAGAGGTGAGAATTGGTTTTGTTGGCTCGGCAATGCAGCAGTATTTACCGCCTATATTGAAAGAATTCGGTAGAAAATATACTGTAATAAATCTTCAACTTGAAGAGTTGACCAATGAAGAACAACTAATGGCTTTAGAATATGAGCACATCGATATTGGTTTTATGAGGTCAAATCAAATTACATCAGAAATGAGAATGAAATCGGTGTTTAAAGAGAATTTTTCAATTGTGTTACCTATTGAGCATCCGATAACGGAATCTACCTTTAAAAATGTTGGGCAATTGTCTCATGAATCCTTCATCCTTTTTCCCAATGAAAAGAGCCCTATGTACTATCAGCAAATTTTAAATATTTGTGCAGCCTATGGGTTTAGCCCGAAGATTTCTCATAAATCAATACATGGCCCGACAATATTCAAACTAGTAGAAAACGGTATGGGAATTTCTATCGTGCCAAATTCATTACGAGACGAAAAAAATCACAAAATCCGTTTTATCGAACTAAACAAAATTCCTCATAAGACCGAGCTATTTGCAGTTTGGAAAAAGAGGAATGATAACCCAGCTCTATCCAAATTTCTAGAAATAGTTTAAAATTACTCGAAGATTTAGTTGGTAGCGGATATTAGTTTTATGGTATTGTTGTTCCTCGCTACCAAAATTGCTTTTTTAGTATTGTCAGTTCCCAAATGGATGGTTCTCATCTTCTTTACATCACCTTCTAAAAATACTCCGCTATCTTTAAAAGATAAGGGAACGAAGTGTGAAGAACCTTTTCCTTTTAATAACAACCCAATACTTGCATCGTTCCTAGGGGTCTCTACTTCTGATTGGTATAAATTCCCTGCCACAAGAATATCTTTAAGTCCATCTCCATCGAAATCATCGATTTGAATATCATTTATGGAGGAGAGTTGCGCTTGGTTCGGCAAAATATGAACCTCAAACCTGCCCTTTCCTAAATTTTCCAAAAATACCGAGGAGAACATATTTGCTTTCAAATGTAGTGCTTGATCTAACTTTTCTTTACCATAAACTTGGGTCAGATCGGCCGAACCAAAACTATTATAAGTCGGAAATTTTTCTTTTATAAAAGGCATTTGATTAGATGTGCATTCACGACCTCTTAACGGAAAGAGATTCCCTTGATTATAATAGCCTAAAACAATATCATTAGTTCCATTATCATCAAAATCAGTGGAATATACTTCAAAAGGCTCTTCTTCAGAAGCTTTGTACTTATAGTTCAGTCCTAAATTTCCTACCACATAGTCAATGTCGCCATCATTATCTAAATCTGCCCCTTCAATACTATTCCACCATCCTTTAGTGTTTGGCAAAATATTGGGTTCTCTTATTAATTTACCATCGAGATTTCTATAAAATTGAATTTCCGACCATTCTCCGACCACGATTAAATCAGTAAGCCCGTCGTTATCAAAATCAGTCCAAAGAGCATCTGTTACCATTCCGGCATCCTTTAACCCTAGAGCTTTTTCTGCGGTTATATCCTTGAATTTACCGTCGATATTTTCCAATAATCTACTTGGTTGTGAATATGGATACTTTTGTGGATACAATCTACTGCCTACAAAAAGGTCAATATCTCCATCCCCATCAAAATCAAAAGGTTTCACGCAGCTTCCACTTGAATTATTTTTCGGTAGTTTATGATTTGCCGACGAAAACTTACCATCAGTGTTTATATACAGCCTGTCCTGGTAATTGGTGTGACCTTCTGGCCATTCATTGCCACCACTTACTACGTATAAATCTAAATCATTATCGTTATCGATATCGAAAAAAACAGCATCTATATCCTCATATTCTTTATCTTTTTGCCAAGGATCTTTATTTGTAAGCGTGAATTTTTTGTTCGAATTTTGTACATAAAGTGCTGCCGTATATCCTTTGGCACCACCAACAAAAAAATCTTCTAAACCATCATTGTTTATATCTGCTACCGCTATAGCAGGGCCAAACTGAGACATTTTATGTGGCAAAAGACTTTCTTTAGTAAAATCGCTAAAGCTATTTTCAAGATGCTCATGTTGAATATCATAAACATTCGTTACATCTTTGAATATTTTTGTTTCTTCCTTTTTGAAAGGAAGGTTTTGAATCGTAGCATCATTATATTTTAAAAGTATTTTTTGATTGACCGCAATGTCATTTAAAACTTGCGTTCTATCATCAGGCCAAATTACAATTACCTTATTTATTATTTCAATATCTGACATGCCTATATGTAACATAGGAGCTACAGAAGATTGATAGCCCCGTGTTGGGTAATTTTCAATAATTTGATTGCTTTTTTCGGTTTGTATTTCAACGCGAGCACCTATTCCAAAGAGATTTTTGGAGCTTCCATTAAAAGTAAATTGAATATAGTTTTGGTCTGAATTATTTTTTAAAATGGTGGCTTTCTCATCAATATTATTGACAACAATATCTAAATCACCATCGTTATCTAAATCTGCGTAGGCAGCACCATTGGAAAATGTTGGGTTTTTTAACCCCCAATCTTTCGATACTTTTTCAAAGGTTAAATCGCCATTATTTTTAAAAAAGAAGTTCAATGTTTTTCGCTGTGGTGTTTTTTTGACCAATTCCTCGATTACTGCAGACATATTTTCTCCGTTCTTTTGGGCCTCTTCTAAACGCGAGATTTTATATTTTCTAAAATCATTATTTCTAAAGTCCCTTTTAAGGCCATTGGTTATGAATAGATCCTTTAAACCGTCGTTATCGAAATCTGCAAATAAAGGAGCCCAGCTCCAATCGGTATTTGATACTCCTGAGATTTGAGCTACATCACTAAAATTTTTATTCCCATTGTTTAATTGTAAAGCATTAAACATATATTGGTAATGAAAGCCATTTTCAACAGCATGATTGAAAATTGCAGGATTCATTCCGCTCATACTCGTTTTTATTCCGTAGTTGTCTTCAGCGACCATATCCAATGACATCAAATCGATTAGCCCATCGTTATTAAAATCAGCCATATCAGTACCCATTGAAAAATAAGGGACATGATTCATGGAAGATTTTAATTGTTCTGAAAAAGTGCCATCCGTATTGTTATAGTAGAGATAATCTTGTTCAATATAATCGTTAGCAATATAGATATCGGGCCAACCATCTTGATTTAAATCTCCTACTGAAATGCCTAGCCCAAATCCTAAGGAGTTTTGAAGGATGCCCGCTTCTGTAGAAACATCGATGAATGTGCCATTGTCGTTCCTATAGAATCGATCACCGGTCAAGTCATTTAATTCATTTTTGAAATTCTCAGGATTATTGGTGTTTATAGGGGTAACATTGTGATTCAGAAGAAACATATCTAAATCACCATCCTTATCATAATCGAAGAATGAAGCTTGTGTGCTGTAGCCCAAAAAATTGAGGCCATAGGCTGCAGCCGATTCCTTGAAAGTGCCGTTTTTATTGTTTACGAATAATTGGTTTTCTCTATTTTCTGCTTTCCCTTTTCCTGATTTACAAATGTAAATATCAAGCCAGCCGTCAGCGTTTATGTCCACCATGGTAACTCCCGTAGTCCAACCGAACGAACCTTTAACTCCTGCTTTTTCAGTAATGTCTTCAAATTGAAAATTTCCTTTATTTCTATAAAGTTTGTTGTCTTTAAGATTGGCTGTAAAATAAACATCGGGCAAGCCATCATTATCTATATCGCCAACAGCTACACCACCACCATTATAGAAATATTCATAGACCATGCTGTTCATGGCGCTATTTTCGGGAATTTCATTAACGAATTTTATACCAGTCATGGGAGAAGGAAGTTCAGTGAACAAAGTTGTTTTAAAGTTATCGCTTTGCTCATTTACAATCTCTTTGTTTTTACATGACGCCATGATAAGGAATGCCATGAATAATATCAATTGTAAAAGGCTATTTTCCTTCATTGCCATAATAAACTTTTTTTAGTCAAAAATGATGGTAGATGTTTCGTTTAAAGGTAAGTCTATGGTTATTTCTTTGAACAAAGATTCGTCAGCAAGTTTACTGAAATCAATTAGAGAAACTTTTTCAAAATCTAATATTTGACCATTAAAATTAACTGAATCGTACTCGTTGGAAACATCTAAGACTCTAATTTTCCATGTTCTATTTGTCAATTTATTTTGAAAATTACCTATGGCTGCCCCTATGGTAATTACCAATTGGTTATTCTTATTTTTATGCTGCTCTATTTGGGTTTTAGAGTACTTACCTTTTTGATAGTTTATAGATTGACCATCGTCTTCATAGATACTGGCTTTACCAGATTTACCAGGAAATACTTCTAGCCAGATTGTTTCTTCCTGTTCTTCAGGAATAATCCAATTACGTTCTTTACCATATGAAATAATTGCGCCTTCGGGTACAAATAATGGTAGCTTATCTACATCGCTAGTGTCATATTCTAATACTTGCCCACCATCATATTCAGATTTGGACCAAAAGTCATACCATTTTTGACCCTCTGGTAAATAGATTTCATGCATTTTAGAATCATGATAAACAGGAGCTACTAAAAACGATTCGCCAAACATGTATTGGTATGGCCATTGGTTTCTATTGCAAGATTTATCTTCAGGGAATTGCAATAGCATAGGTCTTGTCATTGGCATAGCCTCCAAATAATTCTCATAACCTAATGAATAGATGTAGGGCAGGAGTATATATCTTAGTTTTCTATGGCGTCGGATACTTTTTTCTGCCGTATATTCATTTTTTTTCGCTGTCCTTTCAACATTTTTTTGCGTTTCAGATTTCACCAAGCTTCGTTCGATAACAATACGTTCTTTCCATTGTTCAATATCCGCGCTAACGGACCAAGGTTTTAAGTTATGCGAACGTGACACTCCAATAAAATCTACAAACTGATTCATACGGGCCTGAATCAGTGGGGTTTTACCATAAACATCCCATGTGAGGTATGATAACCCACGCATTGCACCAAATGTATTAGTAATCGCATTTATCTGCCATTTCATCTCTGACCAAGTGAAATCAGAATCGCCCACCCATCTAAAAGGGTATCGCCTTTGACCAATCATGGCGTTAACAGGCAGTTGTGTGTATTCTCCGCCCCAAGGATTGGTTTCTTGCATTCTTCTACAACCTAAGAACAAAACCCTGTTATCATTACCAATATAATCTTGTGTTCCATTCCATATCTCAGCATCGGTAATATTGTTTCTTCGGGTATCTTGCCAAGTACCTGCGATACCTAAATCAAGTTCTTGTTTATAATTTGTCCACCAAGTTTTTTCATCGAATAAAGTTTCTGTCCATCCATGGTTAACCCTATTCGGATGGTTCGGTGCATTATGATGAATGAGCATCATTCCATAATTCATGTTCTTCAAAGAATCAATCATCTTTTTTGGGGATAGTGGATGCGTATAGTTTTGAGACCATTCCATACTGCTCCCCCATACAATTTCCTTATCGCCAATACAACCATCTCCCCACCCAAAGTCGAGAATAAGGTTATCACAAGGAATATCCTTATCCCTGAATTTTTGGGCTACTTGCATAAAATCTTCTTGGTTACCAGAGCAACTTAAATGTTGGGTCTGGAAGAATCCGTAGGCTTTTCTGGGTAATAAAGGTTCTGGCCCTATTAATTGGTTAAATTGTTTGAAAAGACTCTGGTAATTTGGCCCGTAAATAAAATAATCATCAAAGATCAAATCTTTTTCAATATAGTTATCTGTGTAGTTTTTGGTTTCTTTATTGTAGAACCAATGCGAGTACCTGCTGTTTAGGTTTATTTCGTTAAAAGCGCTGGCGTTGTCAAAACGAGTATATCCATCTTTGAACATTCCATAAACAGGACCTGTCGAAGGATATATCTGGTTCGCTTTCTCGTCATAGATTTGCCAATCCAAATTTTTCTTGTTCACTACCAACTTCATTTGAGAAGTTTCAATTTCGTAAGATTCAGAAGTTTCTTCATAGGAACATTCAACCTCTTCCCAAGCATTAAAATGCCCATTCAAAAAAGGAATTTCGAAGGTGTCAGAAAACCTCAATGTATCAAGTTTTGAAGTTCGAAACCGGAACATGGTCGGCGAGTATAATGAAATTTCTATGGAGTCCGTTATGTACACTTTGGTGGCATAACCATTATATATAATGTTGTTTTTTTCCTTGGCAGAATTGCAACTCATGAACACGAATGCAATTATTAGTAGCCATTTAAATGATTTCATCATTACGGTTTTCAATTAAGAGATAGGCTTGATTTCAATGAGTTATATCCATATTACATCATACAAAAGTACCCAATGACAAAAAAGTTGACGTTGGGTACTCTACTCAAAATTAACTCAAACTAACTCTTTTTTTGTTGGTTCTACCAACCTGGGTTTTGTTGTAATTTATCATTAATATTAATCTCCTGTAACGGGATTGGAAAAATGATGTGTTTATCTTGAAAATTCTCTGAAAAAGGTTTGTTATGCGCTTCTAATGTTGACTTTATAGATTCTGTGGCGGTACTTCCACGTTGCCACCTATAAAGGTCGAACCAACGAATACCAAACTCCATAGCCAGTTCTACGGGGCGTTCGTGATGCCTTATTTGATTTCGTAGTTCTGTCTGTGTCATAGTTGTCAAAGGAACAGCATTACCTCTTTCCCTGACCTTATTTACCTCAATAATAGCCTCAGGTGTTTTCCCATTCTCATTCAATGCCTCGGCATACATTAATAATACATCGGCAAAACGGATCAAGGTAATGTTGGTTCCGTTATAAAACTCCTCATCCGTATTAAAAGAATACTTTTTGAAGTAGTTTGGGTTGTTTAAATTTTCTGCGACATCACTATAGGGAATTTTTGCAGTCGCTTCCATGCTATACATATCGGACTTGGGATCATCGAAGAAGATACTTTCGTAGACACGTTCGCTAGGGTCACCATTGGCATCTACATCGGTTTTCATTTCATCGACCAACCACTTTGAGGGAAAAAACAATTCCCAACCTCCAAATGCGTATGGGGAAATTTCAAAGTTGAAAACTTGGCGTTCGTCGTTACCGTTTGATCGGTCTCCTGAAAATTGAACTTCAAAGATACTTTCTGGTCCATTCTCAGAATTACCGTTAAAATTATCTGCATAATTATCTAATAATGCATAATCCATAGCAACTACTTCTGAAAATTTCACTTCTGCTTGTGGCCATTTTTCTTGAAATAAATAAACCTTACCCAATAATGCCTTGGCTGCACCTTTTGTAGCACGACCTTTCCATTCGGCGGCATGTTCCGTCAATAAATTAGCCTCTGCTTCGGTAAGGTCTTTTTCTATTTGAGACCAGATTACTGACGATTCGGATTGCTCAGGAAACAAATTTTGTAATTCTACTTCGAATGTGGTTACTAAAGGCACATTTTCAAACCCTGTCACCAACCAGAAATAATAATACGCTCTTAAAAACTTGGCCTCGGCAACAATAACATCCTTGGTCTCTTGTGATAATGCTTCTATGTTAGGTACTTTCTCTAGAATTTGGTTAGCACGTGATATTCCTGCATAGCTGGTTTTCCAAATATTATTTGGGCCACTATCTTCTGTAGTGTTGCTAAAGCTAGCTAGGTTTCTTCCATATGTTTCTGCTGTGTTGTTAATTTGGTCGTCTGCACGGTACGCCATTGCAACATATATTTCCTCGAAAAAGGTCCACTTACTACCATCAGCACCGTGTAAAGCACCATAAGTAGCAGTTAAAGCTTGTAATGCGTGATCTTCAGTCTGCCAGAAACTAGAATCGGTCAATGTTTCTTTGTTGGCAACTTCGATAAAATCGTCACTACAGGAACTTATGCAACCTATCATCAATAGTGTAATTAGAATATATCTACTTGTTTTCATGATTGTATATTTTTTAATTCAACTTTATCTTTTCTTAGAGTGAAAGGTTTAAACCTAAAATAAGGGATTTAGACAATGGGTAAAATCCTCTATCTACCCCTTTTGTAAATGTACCTCCGTTTCCAAGACCTGGGTCAAAACCAGAATAGTCTGTAACGGTAAATAAATTGTTAGCGGTAACGTAGGCCCTTAATTTGGTGATAGGTAACTTATCTATTATAGACTCTGGGAAAGTATATCCTATTTGTATGTTCTTTAACCTAAAATATGATCCATTTTCCAAAAAGTAGCTCGAAGGGCGAATATTGTTATTAGGGTCACCAAATACATTTCTTGGAATACTACTTCCTGTATTTTGTGGAGTCCAAGCGTTAATTAAATCGGGGGACATATTTTGTCGATCTGTTCTGTATAACCACATTTTTACACCATTATAAATCTCATTGCCTTGTGTACCTTGAAAAAAGATACTGAAGTCAAAACTCTTATAAGCTCCGTTCAAGGTGAGCCCATATTCAAAATCTGGTAGCCCGCTCCCTAAATATTGTTTGTCATCATCATCTAGGGATCCGTCCCCGTTTGTATCTACAAAACGAACATCACCAGGAGCGGCATTGGGCTGAATAACGTGTGAATCGACTTCGCCTTGCGTTTGGAATATACCATCTGCCTTGAAAAGATAAAATCGGCCTATTTCACCACCAACTTCAGTACGGGTTGTTGGGAAATTGTTAAACTCGATAAAGCCATCGGTAAAAGATTCATCAGCCACACCTAGCTTGGTTACCTCGTTACTCGAACCACTGATATTCGCTGTAATACCGAAAGTAAAATCTCTGTCAGGATTGCTGTTATAGGTTGTCGATAATTCCCAACCTTTGTTTTCAAGATTACCGCCATTTGTCAATGGGAATTCGGTAATTCCTGATGTTGAAGGAATAGGTACGCGAACTAACATATCTGTTGTTTTAGACGTAAAATAATCGAATGAGGCCTTGATTCGGTTTTGCAAAAACCCAACATCCAAGCCAAAATTCGTAGTTGCTGTTTCCTCCCATTTAATATCAGGCGTAGGTAATGAATTACTAATTGCGCCCACTACGATTGGTTGGCTAGAGCCTTCACCAAAAGGATAGTTCAGCTGCTGACCTCCTGATCCAATTCGTGCCAAGAACAAATGTTCGCCTATTAGTTGGTTACCCAAGGTACCATAACTGAATCGGGGCTTTAACATACTGATTAGATCCGATTCAAAGAAATCTTCATTATGAACAGCCCACCCTAAAGAAACGGAATAAAATGTACCATATTTGTTGTCTTGTCCAAAACGTGAAGAACCATCGCGCCGAACACTAGTTTGCATATAATACTTGTTGTCATAGTCATAGCTCAATCGCCCAAAATAAGATTGTAAGGTGTTTGTAGAGTTAAGTCCGAACGACGATTCATCACCGATACCTGCGCTCAAAGCCAACAATTGGTCAGAGGCTAATTCGTTATTTGAACCCCCTGAAGATCTGAACTCGCTCTTTTCTCTAGAAATTCCTAAAAGGACATCTAAATCATGAGATCCAAAAGATTTGTTGTAATTCAAGGTGTTGTTCATAGTCCAGTTCGTTGTTCTTGACCTAGATTCTGACAATGACGGCTTATCATTTACTGATTGCGGACCAAAATTGTAAGTAGGTATAAAATTGGAGAAGTGTGTATTCTCTATATTGGCTCCGTACTGAAATTGATAACTCAATCCGTCAACAATTTGTAATGTCGCCGCTACATTGAACTGCATATAGTCATCTTGATTTGTGCGCCTCTCTAATTTGGTCAAACCAATGGGATTACCAGAACCAAGACCTGGTTCGGGAGTCGCAAATCCGTTTAGCGAATTTGAATCAAATATTTCTTTATGCGGCAATTGCTGATAAATATCCAAAAATGGAGAAAAACTTGCATTTCCACCACCGATAGGTTCAAAAATTCCTTTTGTGTTCTCCCTTGTATAACTTATTCCTGGGGCAATTTTAAGACGGTCATTTAAAAGACTGAAGTCCATATTAAAACGTGTACTCAAACGATCAAAACCTGTATTGATTACTGTTCCGCTATTATCAAAATACCCGGTCGAAAAGCTGTATTTCATTTTTTCGGTTCCGCCTGTAATACCAATATCATGTTTTTGTTCATAGGCACTTTGAAGATAGGCTCCCACCCAATCCGAATCTGCGAATTGTCCTCCACTTGTTAAATAAGGAGCGGGCACTTCACCAGCATTTGTATATGATTCAAGTTTTATTTGATCATGCTGTGCCCTATTTGCAACATTCACGTTTTGTTTAACGGACTGAGTGCTGATATATGAATTCAAGGTTACTCTGGGTTCGCCCGTTTTTCCTCTTTTTGTTGTTACAATGACTACTCCGTTTGAAGCCCTTGAACCATAAATTGTTGCTGCGGAGGCATCACGTAGAATACTTATATTCTCTATGTCTGCAGGATTTAGATAGGACAACTCTCCAGGTATTCCATCAATCACGAAAAGTGGATTGTTATTACCAATCGTACCTAATCCTCTTACCCTAATAACTGGGTCGCTACCAGGAGCGCCGGTTGCTGTAGAAACATTAAGTCCGGCTACTTGCCCTTGCAAAGATGTACCAACATCTGCTGTAGGAATTTTTTGAATTTCAGCAACATCAACAGATGATATAGCTGCAGTTACCTCGGTCTGTCTTTGTGTACCGTAGCCGACCAAAATAACTTCTTCCAAGCCCATGGCATCTTCTTCGAGAACGACATCTAAAGAAGTTTTATTTCCAACAATGACTTCTTTGGTTACAAAACCTAAATATCTGAAAATCAAAACGCTTTCTGAATTAAGGACTTCAATAGAATAGTTACCATCGAAATCAGACTGTACTCCTACAGTCTCGTCCGACTTAAGCGTTATGGATGCTCCGGGAAGGGGATTGCCGTCCTTATCTGAAATTAAACCGGTAACCACTTGTTGTACCTTTTCTGATTTCGCTATCGCATTGACTGGTTTTTTATTCAACAAAATGGCTCCTTCTCTAGAAAATGTATATTCAATATCACCAAACGACAAGCTTTTGTTCAATAAATCACTAGCGTTGATATTCCCTTTCTTTACCTGTACTTTAGGAGCATTTACAAATAAATCGGATCGATAAATAAAAGCGTGATCTGTTTGTTGCTGAATTAAATCAAAAATTTCTACTACCGAGAGATTGGCATCTGATTTAATCTTAATAGTGGTGTTCTGTGAGAAACCTGTTTCAGGGGTAAAACCAAAGGTTGCAAAGCAGCATAAGAAGATAAATGTTCTCATAATAGTAATCAAAAGTTTTTTCCTATATAGAATAGGGCTCCCAATAAATTTAGTTTTCATAAATTTGGCTGTGTTAGTTAGTTAAATATTTAATTAATTAATAATGCTCGGGGATGGAGCTTTAAATTGTCCACATCTAAACTCCATTCCCTTTTTTTAATGTTACTTCACTATAATTTTTTTACCTACTGTTTCAAATTTTGCTTCATTAGTATTTTCTATAATTAAAAGTATCTCCTCTAAGTTTTGTTTTTTATTGAATACGCCGTTAAATTTTAGATTATTAACTTTAGTGTTTTCGATTAGCACCTCTATATCGTACCAGCGCGAAAGTACCAGCATGATTTCGTTTAGGGATTTGTCCTTAAAACTGAAGAATCCACTTTTCCATGAAATTGCGTTGTAAACATCGACTTGAGCAACATTGATTTGTTGGGTTTCTAAATTCATCTGTGACTGTTGCCCTGGTGATAAGTTTTCAGAATTCGAGCCGCTTTTAATCAATACTCTACCTTCAACTAAAGTGGTAGCAATAAAGGCATCTTCTTTATATGCCTTAATATTGAATTCTGTTCCCAGAACGTCTATTTCCTGTTCGTGGGTAGAGACCAAGAAATGGCTATCATCATGTTCTGTACTAGGGGACACCTCAAAATAGGCTTCTCCATAAACGAGTTCCACTTTTCTTGGCACTTTGGAAGTAAATGAAACTGGATAGCGAAGTTGCGTTTCAGAATTCAACCAAACTTTTGTGCCATCGGCAAGGGTGATAAAAAATTGCCCTCCTCTTGGAATAGTAAGAACATTGTAGGCTATAGTATTTTCGTCAAGTTTTGTACCAGTCTTATAAACTAGTTCTTCTCCATTACTTGAAAGGTTATTAGCATTAAAGTGTTCGCCCTTACCCAGAATGACATTAGAACCATCTTCAAGAGTCAATGTCGCCTTATCGGTTCCTATTTTAATTGCGTCTTTTTCTACAAGTATAGGTGTGTTTTGAACCTGTTGCTTTTCTTTAATAAAAAAAGGTAATGCACCTAGAATAAAGATGGCGGCAACGGCTGCTGCATATTTCCAGTAGTTTGGTCCGTTTCCGTTGTTTTTATTAGATTGAGGTTTTGAGTTCGTTTTCGCCGAAATTTCTTCCCACCCTTTTTTAGAATCCACAGCATCAGGAAATTCCAGATAGTTTTTCTCTACTTGGGCAAAATATGCTCGGTGGCTATCCGATTCTGAAAACCATTCTTCAAAGAGGAGTTCTTCCTCTTTGGTAAGTGTATTGTTCAGTTTCTTTACAATGAGTTTGAACTCCATAGTTATGTTTAACTTATAACTATGACAACGATATAATTGAAATGGGTGACAATAAAATGAAGAAAATGTAAATAAAGTGTTATTTAAAAATGAATAAAGTAATATGTACCTACCTTTATTAGTATATTAATATAAGAATGAGTACGGTATTGAGAAGTTGACCAATCTTTATTTTTGCCCGTTTTAATTGAGTTTTTACTGTATTCACAGAAACATCAAGTTCTTCTGCAATCTCAGCATATTTATAATTTTCAAGGTATTTTAGTTTAACGATTACTTGCATTTTCTCAGGTAAGGAATTGATAATTTTCAAGACCTGATTGTAGATTGTTGTTTTATCCACTTCGAAAAGATTTTCAAAGTTGTAGTCATTGTCAAGCATCGCATGTAGCTCTAAAACATGTGAATTGTCTGTTATTTTTATAGATTTTAAAAGATTTAGGCTCCTATTTCGAACCATGGCGTAAAGATATCCTTTTAAGGAAGTGTTAATTTCAATAGAATCTGCTTTTTCCCATAAGGTGATAAAAACATCTTGCACCATATCTTCGCTTCGACTTCTATCAAAAAGATAGCCATGCGCATATCTAACCAAATCTTCATAAAATTCATCAAAGAGTTTTTTGAAGACAAAATGGTTTTTGTTTTGTATTTCCTTTAAAACAGAATTAATTTCCAAAATAGTTTGGTGATAATTTACAACGCTATGTAAATGTAGCGAATCATTAGTTCTTCAAAAATCTAGAGAATTAATCATTAATAAGTTATTTTTTTGAATTTTTTGTCCTCTAGAATTAAAATCGATTTTTTTTGTACATTGCACTCGTCCACATAAAAGCAACTCCGTTTTTCAACAGATTGCAACTTCCGCTATTTTTTAAAATTATATCTAAAATAGATTTCTTCAATTAAGATTTCTATGGGGATTAAATCTTTAACATGATGGACAAGAAAAGCATATTTACGGTTATTTTAGTTTTTTCAT
Source organism: uncultured Maribacter sp. (assembly GCF_963977385.1). GTDB lineage: Bacteria > Bacteroidota > Bacteroidia > Flavobacteriales > Flavobacteriaceae > Maribacter. The sequence goes on from NZ_CAXBOU010000009.1 coordinate 112,423, forward strand.
TAATTTGCTGTAAGCAAAATGAGGTAAAGAAAATAGAAAAATCGATTGATACAGATTACCTCGCATTTTCCAGTAATAGTTTAAATTTCAAGGGAGCGCCGCAAGCTAAAACAGATAGGGATATGTTGATGTTTTCTGATCAAGGAGCATGGTTTTCCTATGGCTTACCTGATTCTCTGACGACCTACGGTGGTTTTTCGGGACCCTTTTTGATGACCCAAGAAAACGGGGTGTGGATTAGTCCTAATTTAATGCAGCTAAAACTTTCCTATAGCTCGGATGAAACTAATATCATGAATTGGGAAAACGATTTGGTACATCAAAAAAGTTTTGCTAGTCATCTTGAGCAGACCTTTAAAAACGATAAACTAAGTATTAAACAGTATTTGGTTTTTACTTCTGGGCATACCGCCATGCAACGTATTACGATTACCAACAACTCAGATAAAGATCTTACGCTCAATTCTAGTTTTTCAGGAAATTTATACAATTCAGGAATTCATGTTTCTAAAGAGAATGGGTCGATTAAACTAGAATCGTCTAAAAGTGATGCTATAGGCTATGTGCAATTGCTCAATGAGCCCAATGATATTTTTGTAAAAGATAGTTTGTCTTATGAAATAAAATATCAGACTTTGGTTTTGCCATCCAAGAATTCCAAAGAAATTACAATTTCACAAACATTTATTTTTCCTGAATATTCATGGAAAAAGGAACAACAAGTCATTTCTAATATCAATTTTGATTCTGTTTTGAATGCTCGAAAACAAGAAAAGAACCACCAACTAAAAGCATTAATTGAAAATAGAAAACCACAATTCAGGGATGATAAATACGCTAAAGTATTGGCTAAGGCCCACCTTACGCTACAAAACAATTGGCGCATAGCCGCAGGGGAACTAAAACATCAAGGTTTGTTTCCTAGCTATCATTATGAATGGTTCCATGGTTTTTGGTCATGGGACTCTTGGAAACATGCTGTAGGCCTGTCTCAATATAATACAACTTTAGCCAAAGATCAAGTGCGAGCAATGTATGATTATCAAAATGAGGATGGTTTTGTTGTTGACTGTATTTATAGAGACACTACCATAGAACCCTTTAATTACCGAGATACAAAGCCTCCGCTTTCTGCGTGGGCCGTTGCGAAAATTTTTGAAAAAAATGCAGATTTAGATTTTATAAAAGAAATGTATCCGAAACTTAAAAAATATCATTTGTGGTGGTACAATAAGCGTGATCATGACCAAGATGGATTATGTGAATATGGTTCTACAGATGGCTCAGTTTTGGCTGCAAAATGGGAAAGCGGAATGGATAATGCTATTCGGTTTGATAATTCCCAGATTTTAAAAAATGGAGAAGAAGCCTATTCATTGAATCAGGAAAGCATCGATTTAAATGCTTATTTATATGCTGAGAAATTATATTTAATAGAACTAGCTAAAGCCTTAGGGAATAAGCCAGATGTTACCAGGTTCATTAATGAAGCAAAAATTTTAAAGATTGCCATTCAGAAACAGTTTTACGATTCGAAAGATGGATGGTTTTATGACACTAATTTAGAGGGTACCTCTTTTGTGAAAGGAGCTGGAAGCGAAGGTTGGATAGCACTTTGGGCTAATGTGGCTACACAAGAACAAGCTGAAACTATAAAAAATAAAATGATGGATCCCGAAAAGTTCTTCACTAAAGTTCCTTTTCAGACTATGGCCAAAGATCACCCAAAATTCGACCCTTTAAATGGGTATTGGCGAGGACCAAATTGGTTAGATCAAGCGTATTTCGGCATAAAAGGCTTACGAAACTATGGTTTTGACAAAGAGGCCGACAATGCTACCATAAGAATCATAGAGGGTGCACAGGGCTTATTGGAGGAAGGTGAAGCCATAAGAGAAAATTACCACCCACTTACAGGGGAAGGCCGTGAAGCTAAAAATTTTAGCTGGAGTGCGGCCCATATTATAATGATGCTTACCAAGGACTAATATTAGAAGTAAAGAGATTTATTAAATGAACTATAGCAAGTTGAACATAACAACGGCACAAGCAACAAGAATTGCCTGGGAGCTTTTTAAAATAAAGGGAAATGTCAAAGCACTACCCGGGGAACTGGATTTTAATTTTAAAATTGAGGACAAAGATGGTGGCGCCTACATCCTTAAAATATCGCGCCCTGATGAGAAGGAAAGTTATCTAGATTTTCAGCAAGATATATTGCACCATGTATCTTTAAACGCCAAAAATTTAATTTCTCCAAAAGTTATATTGGACTCTCAAGGCAACTCCATTTCAGAAATCGTCGATGATTACGGACAGCTTCGAAAAGTTAGACTCTTGTCTTGGATTCACGGTAGGGTGTGGAGTGGGGTAAACCCACAATTAGACGACCTTCGATATAGTTTAGGAGAGCAATGTGGTAAGTTGACCATGGCATTACAAGGTTTTGATCACCCCGAAGCACATCGAGATTTTGTATGGGATGTGGCTCAAGGGGCTTGGACCGAGGAGCATATACATTTATTTAAAGGTGAGGAAAAAGAAATTATTTCTTATTTTCAAACCATATTTAGACAGGCGAAACCTACTTATTCCCAATTAAGAAAGGCAGTAGTTCATAATGATGCGAATGATAATAATGTCATTGTTTCAATGGATTTAGTAGCTCCAAAAATGGTTTCTGCTATAGATTATGGGGACTCTGTCTATACCCAAATCATCAATGATCTTGCCATTGCTTGCGCATATGCCATTATGCACCACAATGACCCTCTACAGGCTGCCCTCCCAATTGTAAAGGGGTATCATGAAAATTTTGCTTTAACTCCGAAGGAACTAGAACATTTATATATTTCCATTGCCATGCGTTTGGTGATTTCCGTGACTAAATCGGCTATTAATAAAATCGCGGAGCCGGACAATGAATATTTATTGGTCAGTGAGGCACCTGCTTGGGAACTGTTGAAGAAATGGCGCCAGCAAAGTGCCGAACTTGCGTATTTTAGTTTTAGAGTAGCCTGTGGCTTTAATAGCCACCCTATGGAGGAGAAATTTAATATATGGGCAAGCGAGAATAACCTTAGTCTTTCCCAACTATTTCCAACAATTCAGAAAAATCAAGTTCATAACATTGACCTTAGCGTGTCCAGTAAATGGCTTGGGCACGAAAGTGATTTTAATGATTTGGCACTTTTTCAATTTAAATTAGACAAAATTCATAAGCAACACCCTGAAAAAATATTGGCTGGCGGATATTTGGAACCAAGGTCATTTTACACCTCTTCCATTTATGAAAAAATCGGGAATCAAGGTAGGGAAAGCAGAACCATACATTTAGGAATGGATTTTTGGTTGTCAGCAAATACGCCAGTCCATGCAATTTTGGAAGGGGAAGTAGTTGCAGCAGTATTTGATAATAGTCCTAAAGATTATGGAGGTTTGGTGATCTTGAAACATAGTGAAAAGGATTTGGTTTTTTATACTTTATATGGTCACTTATCCAAGCATAGTGTAGCAAAGCATAAGGTAGGGAGTCATTTAAAAATAGGTAGTCATATTGGTGATTTAGGTGAATCTACCGAAAATGGTAATTGGGTGTCCCATCTCCATTTCCAGGTAATGTTATCGGTTCTTGACTACAAGACTGATTTTCCTGGAGTCGCCTATTTTAATCAAAAGGAAGTTTGGCAAGGAATCTGTCCAAATCCAATGTTGATATTTAAAAACGAAAAATATCAATTGCATAGTGAAATTTCTAATGAAGAACTTATTTCATATCGGAAACATCATTTAGGAAAAAGCTTAAGCCTGCAGTACAAGGTGCCCATTAAAATGGTCCGCGGATCGGGTCAGTACTTAATTGACCAGTTTGGAAGAAAGTATTTGGATACGATGAACAATGTTGCCCATGTGGGTCACGAGCATTCAGAAGTAGTAAAGGCAGGTCAGGAACAGATGGCTTTGATCAACACCAATTCCCGTTATCTCCACGAAAATATTAACGAACTGGCCAAAGAGTTGTTGGAGACCTTACCACCAGAATTAAGTGTGCTCCATTTTGTAAATTCTGGCAGTGAGGCCAATGAGTTGGCAATCAGAATGGTAAAAGCTGCTACAGGAGAACGCGACATTATAGCTTCTGAAGTGGGTTATCACGGTAATTCAAATATGTGTATTGATATAAGCTCGTATAAATTTGATGGAAAGGGTGGAATAGGCGCTCCAGAACACACCCATATTTTTCCGCTTCCAGATGCTTATCGAGGTAAACATAGAGGTGAGAATACGGGTGAATTGTATGCTGATGAAGTTCAAACTCAAATAGGTGTTATCCATGAAAAAGGTCGTGGTGTTGGTGCATTTATTATTGAACCTATAATTAGTTGTGGCGGCCAAGTAGAGTTGCCGGATGGCTTCTTGGCAAGGTCTTATCAATATGTAAGGGAAGCGGGCGGACTCTGTATATCAGATGAGGTCCAAGTAGGTTGTGGTCGAATGGGGAAGACTTTTTGGGGCTTTCAATTGCACAAGGTAATTCCCGATATAGTCACGATAGGAAAACCTTTGGGTAACGGTCATCCATTGGCAGCGGTTGCCTGCACCCCAGAAGTAGCTGAAAAATTTGCCAATGGCATGGAATATTTCAACACGTTTGGTGGTAATCCTGTTTCATGTGCAATTGGTACAGAAGTATTGCGAACGATAAAAAAGGAGAGACTTCAAGAACATGCATTGGAGATTGGTGAATATCTAAAAGCAGAACTAAAAAAATTGGCTACTGAATTTCATATAATTGGCGATGTGAGAGGGCAGGGACTTTTCTTGGGGTTTGAGCTGGTAGATTCAGAAAAGAAGCCCCTTGGCCCACAAGCGGATTATTTGGCAAACAGAATGAAGCACCATGGCATATTGATGAGTACCGATGGACCAGATCATAATGTCCTTAAAATTAAACCCCCGTTGGTCTTTACTAAGGAAAATGCAGAGGAGCTTATTTTTTATCTAAAGAAAATTTTTGCTGAAGATTTTATGATTACCTATTAATTTTTAGAAATAATAATACTGATGAAACTACAACTACTACCTTTTGCTTTGGCGTTTGCCCTTTTTAGCTGTCAACAAAAACCATTGTCATCCGTTGCTGAGCAAGTAAACCATTATAATCATCAGATTTTTGAGGAAAACAAATTGTCCCCGAGAGCTACTTTTTTTGGTCTAGAAACTAAGGAAAACCTAGATAAAGAAAATTCAAGGCGCTTTTTGAATTTAAATGGCGATTGGAAATTCAATTTTGTCAAAGATCCCAAACAAAGACCCACTACGTTTCAAAACGTAGGTTTTGATGATAGTATTTGGGACACTATAGCAGTTCCTGCTAACTGGGAAGTGGAAGGTTATGACCATCCTATTTATTTAGATGAACGCTATCCGTTTGATACGCAATGGCCCAATGCTCCCACAGATTATAACCCTGTAGGTACTTATCGCAAGGAAATTTGGCTTGACAATGAATTTCTGTCAGAGGACATCATCTTACATTTTGCTGGAGCGAAATCTGCCATGTATGTATATGTCAATGGCAAATATGTGGGTTATTCCCAAGGTAGTAAGACACCAGCAGAATTCAATATTACAAAAAACCTATCTGTTGGAAAAAACCTGATTGCCCTGCAATTATTTAGATGGAGCGACGCCAGTTATTTAGAAAGTCAAGATATGTTGCGGATGAGTGGTATAGAAAGAGACGTTTATCTGTATAGCAGACCTAAAGTATTTGTCTCAGATTATTACGCATACACCAATTTAGATGACTCATATATGAATGGGGTATTTAAGGATACTGTTTTTATGCAAAACAATTCTGGCAACACAGTGAATAGATCTATAACAGTAGAACTAATAGATGGAGACAAATCAATTTATAAAACAAAGGAGTCAATCGAAATTTCTCCAGCATCCAAAGTTGCTTTTTCTACTGAAAAAATCATAAATAATGTAAAACAATGGTCGGCTGAAATCCCAAATTTGTACCAATTGGTCATTTCCATGGAAGACCCGAGCAATCATAAAAATAGTCAATTCATAAAACGAAATATTGGTTTTAAAAGGGTAGAAATAAAGAATAGTCAAATCCTTATCAACGGAAAGGCCATATATATTAGGGGTGTGGACAGGCACGAGACAGACCCATTAACTGGTCATGTTGTTTCAAAGGCATCTATGGAAAAGGATATTATGTTAATGAAACAAAATAACATAAATGCCGTTCGCAGTTCCCATTATCCTAACGACCCTTATTGGTTAGATCTTTGCGACACTTTTGGTTTATATGTGGTTGATGAAGCAAATATCGAAAGCCATCCGTTGGCCATTGATGAGGAAACTCAGATTGGTAATGAAATGAGTTGGTTGCCTGCACATATGATGCGTACCGAACGGATGTATTATCGCGATAGGAACCATCCGTCAATATATTCTTGGTCATTGGGTAATGAAGCTGGTGAAGGTGAAATTTTTAGAACAACTTACAAATGGCTTAAAGCACATGATGATAATAGAATAGTGCAATATGAGCCCGCAGGAAAAGAGGAATATACAGATTTGTATTGCCCAATGTACCCAAAACCCGAATACCTTATAGAACATGGAAAATCAGATTCGGACAAACCGTCAATAATGATCGAATATGCCCACGCCATGGGGAATTCAGTTGGGAACTTACAGGATTATTGGGATATTATCGAAAAATATCCCAACCTACAAGGTGGTTTTATATGGGATTGGGTAGATCAGAGTTTGGAATACAAAGATGAGGATGGTAAGGCATATTTTGCATATGGTCATGACTATCATCCCGACTTGCCAACAGACGGAAATTTTTTAAACAATGGATTAGTGGATCCATTCCGGAATCCTCATCCACACCTGTCTGAGGTAAAAAAGGTCTATGAACCAGTTCAGTTTAATTATTTAGGGAAGGGAAATATTGAAATTGAGAATAAAAATTTCTTTGCTGATTTTTCGGATAAAGAGTTAGAACTTAAAATCTTAAAAGATGGAAGCGAGGTATTTCATCAGTCAGTGAAAATATTGGATTTGGGTCCGCAGCTGTCCCGAAAAATCCATATAGAAAACTTTCCGAACAGTTTTAATTCTGGAAATGAATACATATTGGAAGTGAGTCTTGTTCAGAAAGATGGATCCTCTATAATTCCCGTAGGACACGAAGTGGCGTGGGATCAATTTGTGCTTCAAAAAGGAGATTTTGTTACCCCACAAAAGAAAACGGGATTACCCCTTACTATTATTAGTTCTGGCGATTCCATTGAAATAAAAAACGATAATGTTGACCTTATCATCAATTCTAATTCCGGAGAGATTATTTCATGGACCTTTATGGGGAAAAGAATTACGGAGCAACCTATACGTCCTAATTTTTGGAGACCCCCAACGGATAATGATTTAGGGAACGGAATGGATAAATGGGCCAAAGTATGGCAGGATGCTACATATAACTACTCAAGCAAATTGGTGATGGAACCGTACCAAGTGGAAAATGGCACTTTATATAGCGTCACCTATTCTCTGCCAAATGATATTGCCAATGTTGAAGTTGACTATAAAATAATGAATGATGGGAGTTTGAATATTAATTATCATTTTAAACCAAACCAAAAAAATCTTCCCGTAATTCCAAGATTGGGTATGTATTTAACATTGCCAACAGATTTCACGAGTATTTCATGGTATGGAAAAGGCCCTGCGGAAAGTTATTGGGATAGGAAAACAGGCGTTAAAACAGGTATGTTTAAAGGGGAAATCGAGGGGCAATTCCATAGGTATATGAGACCTCAAGAAACTGGTAATAAGACGGAAGTTCGATGGATGGAAGTTTCTTCAAATGAATTGACTCTAAATTTAAAAAGTAATGAGTTGTTAAATTCTAGTGTTTGGCCATTTACCATGAAAGAAATAGACTTTAATAGTGAAGATGCTGGAGTCTCAGCTTCCGGATTGGTTCCGGTAACCAAGAAACACGGGGCTGATATTAAAATTGGTGAAACGGTTCAATGGAATGTGGATCTGATGCAAATGGGTGTAGGAGGAGATAATTCTTGGGGGAGCCGGGTACATGATGAATATACGATTCAACCTAAGGCTTATAATTATTCGTTTTCTGTAAAGCCGATTTTGAAATAGGAGGGCTGAAGTTAATAAAGCACATATTTTCTTAAATGCTCAAAATAGGTGTTACAATTTATCATGTTTTAATTTCTAATGTATATCTCTGACAGATCTAGAGGTAAATTACAAAGCTGCAATACCATTCAAATTTATACAATGAACGAGAAAGAAGAGGAGTTAAAAAGAAATATAGGGACCTGGGGTCTTAGTGCTAATCTTATCAATATTATGATTGGTGCCGGGATATTTGTTTTACCTGCCATTGTAGCAGCAGGATTGGGTTCTGCAAGTATATTGGCCTATCTTTTTTGTGGATTGTTGATTTCTTTGGTGATGCTTTGTTTTGCAGAAATAGGGAGTAAAATAACCGATACAGGTGGGGCGTATGCTTATATTGAAGGAGCTTTTGGTAAGTATTTTGGTTTTATAGCTGCAGTACTTTTTCTTGTCGCTACTATATCTGCAGATGCTGCAGTGGCCAATACAATTATAGATATATTAGGTTCAATTAATCCTTTTTTTAAGGGAAGCATTATTAAAGTATTTTTTTTTCTTTTGCTTTTTTCGGGTTTAGGTTATATTAATATTATTGGTGTTAAAGAAGGAATACGATTGGTTAAGCTCATTACCATTGCAAAAATAGCTCCATTATTGGTTTTAATTTGTTTAGCATGGACCAAAGTAGACCTTGTAAATCTTGCTTGGGAATTCACACCAACGGTAATGGATGTCGGAGAAGTATCCTTAATACTTTTTTTTGCATTCCAAGGTGCAGAATCGGGGCTTTCGGTAAGTGGTGAAGTAAGGAACCCCAATAAAACTATTCCGCGAGCCATACTGATAAGCATTCTGGTTGTTTTATTATTATATATTCTAATCCAAACTGTTGCACAGGGAGTGTTAGGTGAAACATTAGCCGAATTCAAAGAAAATCCATTAGGAGAGGTGGCAAGCAATATTTTTGGCCCAATTGGTTTCACTTTGATAACTATCGGAGCAGTTGTGTCCATGTTCGGAAATTTGAGCAGTGAAATATTGAGTATGCCTAGAATGCTTTATCGGGCTGCAAAGGATAATGTGATACCGGTCAATCTTGCATCCCGGGTACATAAAAAATATGCTACTCCATATTTAGCAATCATTATGTACGTTGGTCTGTGTTTTTTATTTGCTTCTTTAGGCGGATTTAAGCAATTGGCGATTTTATCAAGCGCTTCAATTTTACTTATTTATCTTGGAGTAGCAATTGCTGTGATAAAACTGAGAAGTAAGAAGGAAGCGTCAGTTAAAAATCTCAAATCATTTAAAATCCCCGGAGGCTTGCTAGTGCCTATTGCGGCTATTGTTGTAATTCTATTTTTCCTTTCAAACTTATCTCGTAATGAATTGATTAGTATTGTTACATTTATTGTTTTCTTGTCTGTATTTTATTTTTTTATGAAAAAAATAAATAATAATAGATAGACATAAAAATGGTTTTTCACATTTAATATATCAAAAATCCAATCTTAAATATTTGCAACAAAACCTAGCTTCAAAGGCTACTATTTCTAGAGTTCAATCAATTTACAAGCTGTTTATTTCATATTAAATTTTAGTCTTAGCTATAGAGAAGTGGTAGAACTTATGGTTATCCGAGGTTCCTTGACCATTTGGTGGTCCAATGCAAGGGTAGTATGCAGGGTTCTAGTTTTTCTCATGGCTTAAATAAAGAATGGCAATTTAATTCTGTATTTTTAATTAAATTATGTATACATCAAAATAGAATTCATGAATAATATTTTCCGAGTCCTTTTAGTCGTTATTGTAATGGTTGCTACTACTACAGAAGTATATGGTCAAAAAAAATTAGACCAACAAGCCATAACAGATTTGCAAAAAACACCTAAGTATGCTTTTGTACTCACCACAGAAAGGCATTTTAAGGGAGTGCTAAGTATGTATGATCTGCTTATTGATAACGGTGTTCTAATAGAGGATTACGAAATTGTGGTCAAAGGTAAGGTGGTGACACAATTGGTCAAAAATTCTGAACTGGAGGAGTTTTTTCAAAAATATAAGGGAAAGGTCAAGGTAAGCGTATGCAGTGTAGCCATGGAAAAATTAGGCGTAGCGGAAGAGACGCTGTTTGAAGGTCTCAACGTTACCCCAACCGCTTCGGTACGGATGCTTCAATTGCAAGCAAATGGCTATAACACTTTGACGTATTAGATAAGAAGATATACCAAGAAGGAAAGAGACCTTAACTCTACTTTTTAGGATTGTTTTTGAGGAGACTCTTTAGCATCGAAATTATTTTTTACTAAATAAACTAAATCAAAATCTGCAGAGCAGCGTTTTATTAGCTTTGTTATGTACACTTTGCTAATTCAAACAATTTCTATACCTGTACAACTATAAAAGTCCACCTATTGTGAGTTTTCAATTCAAAAATAACTATAACTGCTTGAATCGCTATACTTCATATACTTTGGCTATGACCTATTTCCAGTTTTTTAATTTTCAGTACATAAAATGAAAGTCTGTATTGCAGAAAAACCATCTGTTGCAAGAGAAATAGCTTCCGTTCTTGGGGCTACCACCAAACATGATGGGTATTATGAAGGCAATGGCTATGCGGTAACATATACTTTTGGGCATCTTTGCACACTAAAAGATCCAAACGATTACAAGCCACATTGGAAAAGTTGGGATTTAAACAATTTACCAATGCTACCAGAACGCTTTGAAACCAAAGTATCTAAAGATTCTGGTATTAAAAAACAGTTTAAAATTATAAAACAATTATTTGATAAAGCCGATGTTGTTATAAATTGTGGTGATGCTGGTCAAGAAGGAGAGTTGATACAACGTTGGGTTTTAAATCAAGCTAATTATAAAGGTAAGGTTGAAAGGCTTTGGATTTCTTCGCTTACCACTGAGGCTATAAAAGATGGTTTTAAAAACCTAAAACCATCTGCTGATTATGATAATTTATATTACGCAGGTTTTTCTCGTGCTATTGGAGATTGGCTTTTAGGTATGAACGCGACACGTTTATACACTCTAAAACATGGAGGTTATAAACAAATGTTATCTGTTGGTCGTGTGCAAACACCAACATTAGCTATGTTGGTTAACCGGTTTAAAGAGATAGAAAATTTTAAACCGCAACCGTATTGGGAATTGCAAACGCTCTATCGCGAGACTTTATTTAGCTACGAAGAAGGACGTTTTCTTAAAGTAGAAGATGGAGAAAAACTAGCAAATATTGTAAAAGAACACGATTTCGAAATTGTTTCTACTATAAAAAAGGCAGGTAATGAATACGCACCTAAGCTTTTTGATTTAACAGGTTTACAGGTCTATTGTAATACTAAGTTTGGTTTTAGTGCTGACGAAACATTGAAGATTGTACAAAAACTATACGAACAGAAAGTAGTTACCTATCCTAGAGTCGATACCACGTTTTTACCAAACGATGTATATCCAAAAGTATCTGGGATACTAAAAAATTTAACCAATTATGCAGCCTTAACAGCCCCTTTACAGGGAAAAAAATTAAAGAAGACGAAAAAGATTTTTGATGATAGTAAAGTAACAGACCACCACGCAATAATACCAACTGGGCAGCAAATGAATTTGCAACACAACCAGCAACAGGTTTATAATATTATTGTACGCCGTTTTATTGCTGTGTTTTATCCGGATTGTAAAGTTTCTAATACCACTATTATCGGAAAAGCTGAAAAAGTAAAGTTTAAAACTACGGGAAAAGAGATCTTAGAAAAAGGTTGGCGTGTTGTTTTTGAAACGCCAAGTTCTTCGTCTAAAGAAGCTGGAATGTTACCAACTTTCGAAAAAGGTGAAAAAGGACCTCACGAACCTTCGTTTTTAGAAAAACAAACGAAACCTCCAAAACAATATACAGAAGCATCACTTCTTCGTGCAATGGAAACAGCGGGAAAACAGGTTGATGACGATGAACTTCGTGAGATAATGAAAGAAAATGGTATTGGTCGTCCTTCTACACGTGCTAATATTATTGAAACATTATTCCGAAGAAAATATATAAAACGAAATAAAAAGCAAGTAATCCCAACAGTTACGGGTATTCAGCTAATTGATACCATTCAAAATGAAATGCTAAAATCTGCAGAACTTACAGGGAAATGGGAGAAGCAGTTAAAGGATATTGAAAAAGGTACTTTTAGTGCTGGTAGTTTTATTAAACAGATGAAGCAAATGGTAGATAGTTTGGTTTACGAAGTTCGAAGTGAAACTAAAAAGGCTAATATTTCAGCTGTAAATAATAAACCAGCAACAGCTCCTAAGAAAAAAGCGGTTGAAAAACCTGCAGGGTTAACTTCTGAGGTTTGTCCTAAATGTAAAAGCGGAACGATTCGTAAAGGGAAATCTGCTTATGGTTGTTCGGAGTTTAAAAAGACGTGCGATTTTGTGATTCCATTTATATTTGAAAGTAAAACCATTTCAGAAAAACAATATATTAGATTGTTACAAAAAGGATCGACCGTAAATTTAAAAGGCTTTAAAATTAATAATACTTCAGTTGAAGGATTGGTTAGGTTTGATGAAAGCTTTAAGCTAAAGTTAGAACCTAAAAAGGGCAAAGTACAAGTAAAGAGTGCTTCTGAAGAAAATAGTTGTCCGAAATGTAACAAAGGCACCATTCTAAAAGGAAAAACGGCTTATGGTTGTAGTGAATACAAAGCAGGTTGCGATTTTAGATTTAGTTACGATTCTATTCGAGAAAAAGCAAAAGGACAGCCATTAACCAAAGACTTGGTTTTTAAAATATTCAGAGAAAACTAAATGTTTTGGTGTTCCTGTAAAAGTGTTAATTGAAATGAGTCAAGGAGTCAATGAGTAATGAATTAATAAATGAGAAAGGTTGGTTCAAGAGAAATTGGAAATGGATAATCCTAGTTTTCTTATTGTTCTGGTCATTTATATTTTTCATAACCTCTTCTGGTTTAGGTGGTCTATTGGGTGATTATGGAAAAGCTTATGCTGATTCAACATTTTACACCGTTCCACTTCAGAAAGTTCAAAGCAATAGTAGGGTAAGAGAGATATTGGGAGAAATTGAACCTATGGGTAAGATGTCTATTTTGAATGGGGCGATTGACTATTCAGAGGATAATAAATCTGTCAAATCCACTATTAAAATATTTGGGGAAAATGGAAAGGCTATGCTTGATATTTCAGCAGAATGGATTAATGGTTTTTGGGTGTATAGTAAAATCAATGTTAGAATTAAGAATCCACCAGAAATTAGAGAGGTAATTCCAATTTTAAAATCAATTGATTAACTATTAGTGAAAGATTTAAAAGTTCTAATAAAATATTAGTTGAGAGTATGTTGTAGTTCGATAAGTTCAAGTAAAGAACACAATAAATTTCGCTCTACAGAAAAGTCGAAAGCTCTTTCGTCCTAAAAGGTAATTACATCCTTAAAATTAGACATAAAAAACGGCTTGTGCGAACACAAACCGTTAGTTTAATTGGCCTAAGCCTTTGTAGCGGGGACTGGACTCGAACCAGCGACCTTCGGGTTATGAGCCCGACGAGCTACCTACTGCTCTACCCCGCGATATGGGTTTTCATCTTACTTGTTGTTTTGCAACTTCAGTTCATTACGCTGACAAGATGGGCGCTACTATTTGTAACGGGCTGCAAATATACAACCAAATTATTCTAATTTCAAAACTTATTTAAAGAATCTTTTCAAAGTCAGTTGCTAGTAAAAAACATAAAATCCATAACTTCGAATTTTTAGCAATTTATGGATACAATTAATGATTTTATAGCAAGTGCACTTCCTTATACGGAGTGGCCAATGTTTCTTTTGCTAATTGGCGGTGGCCTATTTCTTGTTTTTTATTCCAAATTTATGCCTTATCGCTTTTTTGGCCATGCCATAGCGATTACTGCTGGTAAATATGATGATGAAAATTCTCCAGGAGATGTCAGTTCTTTTCAAGCTTTATCTGCTGCGGTCGCAGCCACGGTTGGTTTAGGGAATATATCTGGTGTAGCTATTGCTATTCATGATGGAGGTCCAGGGGTTGTTTTTTGGATTTGGATGACCGCTTTAATTGGTATGTGTATAAAGTTCTATTCGTGTAGCTTATCTATAATGTATCGTGGTACAGATTCAGATGGTAAAATGCAAGGTGGGCCAATGTATTATATAACCAAGGGGTTGGGTGAGAAAGCTCGGCCATTAGCAGTTTTTTTTGCTGTTTGCGGTCTATTTGGGTTTTTAGGGGTTTTTACGGCAAATCAGTTTACTGAAACTTTTATGAGTGTCGTTGAACCGTCATCTACATTATTTGAAATGAGCGATGAGAATTGGAAATGGTCGATAGGTATTGTGTTGGCAATCATTACTTCTTTTGTGATTTTTGGTGGGTTGACTAAAATAGCCAAAGTAGCTTCAGCTGTTGTGCCTTTTATGGTGGCGCTGTACTTGGTTGCTGTATTGGTAGTAATGGCATTGAATTCAGAGTTAATTCTTCCTTCGTTAAAAATGATTGTTACAGAAGCGTGGAATTTTAAATCTTTGGCGACTGGCGGATTTTGGGGTCTTGTAATTATAGGAGTTCGAAGAGCTATGTTTTCTAATGAAGCGGGCTTAGGTAGTGCGCCAATGTATCATGGTCAATCCAAGAATAAGGAGCCAATTCGTGAAGGCTTGGTTGCCATGTTGGGTCCGTTTATTGATACCATTTTGGTATGTACTTTTACGGCAATAGTTATAATATTGAGTGGTGCTTATTTAGAAGATGTAAGTGGTATAGTGATGACATTATCTGCTTTTGAAACTACATTGTTTGGTTGGGGAGATGTATTACTGATGGTTATCGTAACTGCCTTTGCTCTGTCTACATTGTTTACCTACTCGTACTACGGAGTAAAATCGCTTTCGTTCTTAACAAATGCGAAAATAGGGCGCCTTTATAACTGGTATTTTGTTATTATGATTGTATTTGCGGCAGTTGCTTCATTAGATTTAGTGAAGAATTTAATTGATTTGTCTTATGCCCTTATGGTGATACCGAATATGATTGCCGTACTTTTGTTGGCTCCAAAGGTAAATGCGGAAATGAAAAAATACTTAATTAAGTTAAAGGATGGCAGATCATAAGGCAGGCTTCGTAAATATTATTGGTAACCCCAACGTTGGTAAATCTACACTGATGAATGCCTTTGTGGGAGAAAAATTATCCATAATTACATCAAAAGCACAAACAACACGACATCGAATTTTAGGAATCGTCAATGGAGATGATTTTCAAATGATTTTGTCAGATACTCCTGGTATCATTAAACCAGCGTATGAGTTACAGTCAAGTATGATGGGTTTTGTGAAATCTGCATTTGAAGATGCTGATGTTCTTTTATACATGGTTGAGATAGGGGAAAAGGCTCTTAAAGATGAAGCATTTTTTGAAAAGATTAAAAATAGCAAAATTCCTGTTTTATTATTATTGAATAAAGTAGATACAGCTACGCAAGAATTATTAGAAGAACAAGTTCAGTATTGGCAAGAAATGTTGCCTAATGTAGAACTACATCCTATTTCAGCATTATCAAATTTTAATGTTAAAGGAGTTTTTGAACGTATTATTGAATTAATGCCTACTGCTCCAGCTTATTATCCGAAAGACCAGTTAACTGATAAGCCTGAGCGATTTTTTGTTAATGAAACAATTCGTGAGAAAATCCTTTTGAACTACAAAAAGGAAATTCCGTATGCCGTAGAAATAGAGACAGAGGAGTTTTTTGAAGATGAAGATATTATTCGAATGCGATCAGTTATAATGGTTGAGCGTGATTCTCAAAAGGGAATTATTATTGGTCATAAAGGGGCTGCGTTAAAACGTGTTGGAGTTGAATCTAGAATGGATCTCGAGAAATTTTTCGGCAAACAAGTTCACCTTGAGTTATACGTTAAGGTGAATAAGAATTGGCGAAGTGATTCAAGGCAATTAAGACGTTTTGGATATAATAAATAAAAATAAAGTCTTAAAGTACACAGTCTACTACTGCAATTTTTAACCTATCAACATATGTTGATTGATTTTGGCGGATTTATTCAAAATTTTTACTTCCTAATAATCAAATGATTATCGTCGGAGTGTGCGATATATTGACTTTTTAAATAAAAAAATTATCCTAATAACGTTTTACATTATTCAATTAGAAAAGATTGTATTACATTTGAATCATCGATAAAGTGCATAAAAACCCCGATGAAATGCAGAATGTAATTATATTTGGAGCCTCTGGCCATGGAAGTGTTGTTCTAGATTGTTTAGAGAAAGAGGGGAAATATAATGTGATCGGTTTTATTGATTCATATAAGAAAAAAGGTTCAAGAATTAATGGGTATCAAGTTCTAGGTAGTGAGTTTGATCTTCCATATTTAATCAATAGATTTAATATAACTGGTGGTCTTGTTGCTATTGGTGATAATTGGATTAGAAAACTCATCGTAGATAGAATAATCAAAATAATTCCGAATTTTAATTTTGTAAATACAATTCATCCCAAAGCTATATTAGGTAAAGATGTATTGCTGGGATGTGGAAATGTATTAATGCCCGGTGCTATAATTAATGCTAATTCCGTTATTCATGATTTTTGTATAATAAATACCAATTCTTCATTAGGGCATGATGGTATTATGGAATCTTATTCAAGTCTGGCTCCTTCAGTGTGCAGTGGCGGAAATTTATTTCTTGGTCAATTTACAGCGGTGAGTTTGGGAGTTAATATTATTAATGGAATTGAAATTGGTAAACATTCGGTTATTGGGGCTGGGTCTTTAGTAGTTGAAAACTTTGGCGATAATATAGTTGCTTATGGTTCACCAGCTAAGGTTATTCGAAAGAGGGTAATTGGAGAACCATATTTATCAACATCAAAAAAGCAACAACTTCCAGAGTTAAAAAATCTTCAAAAGGTTAGATCTAATCTCTCTATTTAAGTTTTATTGTATTTGCCACTTTAAGTACTACCTTTGCGCCAAATTTAAGCTATGAGTGCTATTGTTGCCATTGTAGGAAGACCTAATGTAGGTAAATCTACTTTTTTTAATCGATTGATTCAGAGACGTGAAGCTATTGTTGATGCAGTCAGCGGTGTTACGCGTGATCGTCATTACGGAAAAAGTGATTGGAACGGCAAAGAGTTTTCCATTATTGATACTGGTGGTTATGTTCTAGGTAGTGATGATGTTTTTGAAAAAGAGATAGATAAGCAAGTAGAATTGGCAATTGAGGAAGCCGATGCCATTATTTTTATGGTCGATGTTGAAACCGGGGTAACCGGGATGGATGAAGATGTTGCAAAATTACTACGAAGAGTTAAAAAGCCAGTTTTCTTAGCGATAAACAAAGTTGATAATGCAAAACGTGCAGAGGATGCTGTTGAGTTTTATTCATTAGGATTAGGAGAATATTATACGCTTTCAAGTATAAATGGTGGTGGAACTGGAGAGTTGTTAGATGCTTTAGTTAAGGAGTTGCCAGATGTTGTTGAAGAAAAAAGTGAATTACCAAGATTTGCAGTAGTAGGTAGACCAAATGCAGGGAAATCCTCGTTTATAAATGCACTTATTGGTGAAGAAAGATATATAGTTACAGATATTGCAGGTACAACTAGAGATAGTATTGATACAAAATATAATCGATATGGATTCGAATTCAATTTAGTTGATACTGCTGGTATTCGTCGTAAATCTAAAGTAAAGGAAGATTTAGAATTTTATTCTGTAATGCGTTCGGTTAGGGCAATTGAACATTGCGATGTTTGTATTTTATTGCTGGATGCTACTAGGGGTTTTGACGGTCAAGTTGAGAATATTTTCTGGCTTGCTCAACGTAACCATAAAGGAATAGTGATTCTAGTGAACAAGTGGGATTTGGTAGAGGATAAAGAAACCAATACCATAAAACACTATACCCAAAAAATCAAAAAAGCGATTGAACCATTTACAGATGTTCCGATTCTTTTTGTTTCAGTACTAACGAAACAACGAATTTTTAAAGCAATAGAAACAGCTGTTGAGGTATATAATAATAGAAACAAGAAAATCATTACACGTAAGTTTAATGAAACGATGTTACCGATAATAGATCATTATCCGCCACCGGCGTATAAAGGTAAGTTTGTTAAAATAAAATTTTGTACCCAACTACCCACACCTTATCCTCAATTTGCGTTTTTCTGTAACCTTCCTCAATATGTTCGGGAGCCTTACAAGCGTTATTTAGAGAATAAGATTAGAGAGGAATATGATTTTACAGGAGTGCCGATTACGGTATTTATGCGTAAGAAATAATTATAATTTGTAATTAATAAATAACCCCTAAAAGTAAATTTACTTTTAGGGGTTATTTATTTTAATGTGTTTACCATCCACCAGAGGCGCCACCGCCGCCGAAGCCACCGCCACCAAAACCTCCGCCGAATCCACCACCGCCAAAGCTTCCGCCTCCGCTACTGCCGCCGAATCCGCCAGAACCATTTGAACGGCCCATATTGCTTAGTATAATCATATCCCACATGCTTAAACCTCCGCGTTTTCCGCCGCTGCCGTTGTTGTTATTTTTTTTATTCCAAAGAATAAATAGGATAACTATGAAAATTATAAAAGGTAAAAAGGAAGAAAAGGGAAATCCTTCACTAGTGCCAAAGGTTCGTTCTTCTTTAAATTCACCATTCAGGACTTGAAAAATAACATCAGCTCCCTTATCTAAGCCACCATAGAAATTACCTGTTCTAAATTCTGGGAGAATAATGTTTTCAATAATTCTTTTTGATAGGGCGTCGGTTAGTGAGCCTTCAACACCATAACCAGTATTTATAGCAATTTTCCGGTCATCCTGCGCTAAAATGATTAAAATACCATTGTCTTTTCCTTCTTGGCCAATGCCCCATTTTTGCCCCCAGTTTGCTCCCAAATAATTAATGTCTTCACCTTTGGTGGTTGAGATAATAGTAATCACTATTTGTGTAGAAGTGCTGTCAGAATAACGTACTAGTTTTTGGCTTAGCGACTTTTTTTGTTGGTCGCTTAGTAGATTCGTATAGTCGTAAACACTTGTTTGTAATGCAGGCTTTTCAGGAATCTCAAATTGACTCCAGACTGGTTTGCACCAAAATAAAAGAATAACAAGGCTAACCTTTAGATATCTCATTGCTTAATTCGTTGGTGTCATTTGAATGCCAAGGAAAATGGCTATTCAATTCTGTACCGGCTTTTAAAACACCAGCTATAATACCCTCTTTGTATGCTCCTTTAATAAAATAGTCTTGAATTGTGTCTTTAGTTGTCTGCCAGAAATCTGCAGGAACTACTTTGTCAATTCCCTTATCACCACAAATAACAAACTTTCTGTCATTTACGGCCACATAGATAAGTACGCCATTTTCTTGCTTGGTATTATCCATCTTCAGTAAGTGGAAAACTTCTTGAGCACGTTTGTAATGGTCTTTTCGGGTATGTGCTTCAATGTGTACCCTAATTTCACCAGAAGTGTTTTTTTCAGCCTTTAAAATAGCGTTAACTATTTCTTGCTCTTCTGTTACGGTCAAAAAATCTTCTACTTTAGACATCTATGAATTAATCAAAATCAAAATTTACATCTGGTGCATTTTCAGAACCTGAATCGGCTTTGTAATATGCTAATTCATCAAAGTTGAATATACCTGCTAATATCGAATTTGGGAATTTTTTGATATGTAGATTATAAGGTTCAACCGTTGCATTAAATCTATCTCTAGCTACGTTTATTCGATTTTCAGTGCCTTCTAATTGTGATTGAAGCTCAAGAAAATTCTGGTTGGCTTTTAAATCAGGGTAACGCTCTACGGTTACCAATAATCTACTTAAAGCACTGCTAAGCCCACTTTGCGCTTGATTGAACTGAGCTAATTGTTCTGGGGTGATATTAGAAGGGTCAATGCTAACTGAAGTAGCTTTTGCTCTTGCTTCAATGACATCGGTCAATGTTCCTCTTTCAAAATCGGCCGCCCCTTGTACTGTTTTTACCAAGTTACCAATTAAGTCATTTCTACGTTGGTATGCGCTTTCTACATTAGCCCAGGTTTTGGTAGAAGTTTCTTTTAATGCTATAGCAGTGTTATTGAATCCTACGCCCCATTGGTATAATCCGAATCCTAAGACTACAATGACTATTAATGCAATAATTCCTTTTTTCATAATGGTTGTGTTATAATTGGTCTTTAATTTTATTTAGTTCGGCTTTTACACGTTCTAGTTTTTGAATGATATCAAAATTCGAAAGAGTTTTTTGCTTTTCTTCTTTAAGATGTATTTTAGCTCCGTCAAGGGTAAATCCTCTTTCTTTTACCAAATGGTAAATAAGCTGAAGATTTTTAATGTCTTGGGGTGTGAATTTTCTATTGCCCTTAGCATTTTTTTTAGGCTGAAGTACATCAAATTCTTTCTCCCAAAACCGAATTAATGAGGCATTGACTCCAAAAGCACGGGCTACTTCGCCAATGCCGTAATATCTTTTTTCAGGAAGTTCTATTTGCATTAATCCAATGATTGGTTTTCTTGATTAGCGAATTTCAACATATTCTCAAATTCTTCTGGTGATAAACTACCATAGTAGAAATTCATGGGGTTGATTCTGTCATTATCTTTCCATACTTCATAATGTAAGTGCGGAGCTTCAGAGCGGCCTGTGCTACCTACAAAGCCAATTAGGTCGCCACGTTTTACTTTTTGACCAGATTTTACATTGTATTGGCTTAAATGTGCATAAAGACTCAAATAGCCGTACCCATGCTCAATACGTATGTGTTTGCCATACCCCGATGAATTATTATCGGCACGAGTAATCTTGCCGTCACCAGAAGCATAAACAGGAGTTCCTTTTGGTGCTGTAAAGTCCATGCCGTAATGCATCTTTCTTGCTTTAGTAAAAGGATCTGACCTCCAGCCATAACCAGAAGCCATACGTTTAAGGTCTTCATTGTTTATGGGTTGAATTGCAGGTATAGACATTAATAATTTTTCTTTTTCTTCGGCTAATTTTGTGATTTCATCCAATGACTTAGATTGTATGGCTATTTGCTTTTTTATAATATCTAGCCTTTTTGTAGTAGATACTATCATTTCAGAATTGTTAAAGCCTTCTAATGATTTATAACGATTAATTCCTCCAAACCCTGCTTTACGTTGCTCGTCTGGTATTGGGTTAGCTTCAAAATATAATCGGTAGATATTGTTGTCTCGATCTTCAATATTCCCTAGAACCTCTTCAATTTGTTCCATCTTTTTATTCAATAGTTCATATTGAAGTTCGTAATTTTTTACTTCACGAGATAAAGAAAGTTCCCTAGGTGTATTAACGAGATTGGTGTTTAAAAGAACGATAAGTGCTAAAAATCCAAAAAGGCATGATCCCAAAATAAAGAAAGTTATATTTCTATAACGCTTAGATTTTTGGGGCTCTATTTTACGGTACGACAGGGTATCCGGGTCGTAATAGTATTTTACCTTAGACATGAATGTAATTTATCCTATTTTTGTGATTTAATTTTAACGGAACAAACAAATATAAAAATAGTTTTATATAAACGGTTAAAATTTGTAAAAGCTTAGCATTTTAGATGAATTCCAAGGATACAAGAACCCAGTTTTTAAATTTTTTCAAAGGTAAAGGACATAAGATCGTGCCTTCTGCCCCAATGGTCATAAAAGATGACCCAACCCTACTTTTTACAAATGCGGGGATGAACCAATTTAAAGAATATTTTTTGGGTATCAGCCAATCTAAGAATACACGGGTAGTTGATACGCAAAAATGTTTAAGGGTTAGTGGTAAGCATAATGATCTAGAAGAGGTTGGTAAAGACACGTATCATCATACGATGTTCGAAATGTTGGGTAACTGGAGTTTTGGTGATTATTTCAAAGAAGAGGCGATTACTTGGGCTTGGGAGTTATTAACAGACGTTCTAAAAATCGATAAGGACAGTCTTTATGTTTCTGTATTTGAAGGAAGCGAAGATGCCGATAAATTGGATAAAGACCATGAAGCTTTTGCTTTATGGGAAAAAATTGTTCCTGCAGATAGGATTATCATGGGGAATAAAAAAGATAATTTCTGGGAAATGGGAGACCAAGGTCCATGTGGGCCATGTTCAGAAATTCATGTAGATATTCGTTCAAAAGAGGAGAAAGCCAAAGTTTCTGGTGCTAGTTTGGTCAATCAAGATCATCCGCAAGTCGTAGAAATTTGGAACTTGGTTTTTATGCAGTATAATAGAAAAGCCAATGGTTCTTTAGAAAATTTACCATCGAAACATGTAGATACAGGTATGGGCTTCGAACGTCTTTGCATGGTTTTACAGGGAGTACAGTCAAATTACGATACCGATATTTTCACGCCATTAATTCGTGAAATTGAAACTATTACCAATTCTAATTATGGTAAAAACGAAGAAGTTGATATTGCAATACGTGTTATAAGCGATCATATTCGTGCGGTATCTTTCTCTATTGCCGATGGGCAATTACCTAGTAATACAGGTGCAGGTTATGTGATAAGAAGAATTCTTAGAAGAGCTGTGCGTTATGGTTTTACTTTTCTGAATACCAAAGAGCCTTTTATGTATCGTTTGGTAAATGTTCTCACCAATTCTTTAGGTGATGCTTACCCAGAGTTGAAAGAGCAAAAACATTTGATAGAAAACGTAATTAAAGAAGAGGAGTTTTCTTTTCTAAAAACACTTGATCAAGGCTTGGTCTTACTTGATACCATTATAGCCAACACAAAAGGTAAAACTGTTGATGGGGGTAAAGCATTTGAATTGTATGACACCTTCGGATTTCCGATTGATTTGACTGCATTGATTTTAAGTGAAAAAGGCTATGAATTGGACGAAGCTGGTTTTGATAAAGCCATGCAGCAACAAAAGAGCAGATCTAAATCTGCATCGGTCGTTTCAAAACAAGATTGGGAAGTGTTATTGAATGATAACGAACAAGAATTTGTGGGTTATGATTTACTCGATGTTGAGGTTAAGATTACCAAGTACCGTAAAATAGTTTCAAAGAAAGATGGAACCCAGTTTCAGTTGGTTTTTAATCTAACGCCGTTTTACGCAGAAGGTGGTGGTCAAGTAGGGGATAAAGGATATTTAGAAGATACTCATGGTGATGTCGTTTACATAACCGATACTAAAAAAGAAAACAACGAAATCATTCATTTTGCCAAGAACTTACCTAAACATTTAGGAGAAAGTTTTAAAGCGGTAGTAGATAAAAAGCAACGTAGTAGAACTGAAGCTAATCATACGGCAACACATTTATTGCATCAAGCCTTGCGTGAAATTTTAGGTAAACATGTTGAGCAAAAAGGCTCTTCAGTACACTCTAAATATTTACGTTTCGATTTTTCTCATTTTGCTAAACTGACTATAGAGGAACTACGCGATGTTGAGAATTTTGTAAATGCACGAATTGATGGGCAATTACAATTGCAAGAGCAACGAAATGTACCGATGAAAGATGCAGTAGAAGCAGGTGCGATGGCATTGTTCGGTGAAAAATATGGGGATGCGGTTCGGACTATTAAATTTGGACAATCTATCGAATTATGTGGAGGTACACATGTAAATAATACTGGTGATATCTGGCAATTTAAAATTAAATCAGAAGGTGCCGTAGCAGCAGGTATTAGAAGAATAGAAGCTATTACTGGTGATGCGGTTAAAAACTTTCATATAGATAATGATAAACTTTTGTCTGAAATAAAGGTTGTTTTAGGAAATTCTCAAGACCCTGTAAAGAGTGTTGTTGGTTTGCAAGAAGAAAATAGCAATCTTAAAAAGCAGGTTGCCGAATTATTGAAAGACAAAGCAAAGAATCTTAAAGGCGAATTGTTACAGGAACTTCAGGAAGTGAACGGGGTACAGTTTCTTGCCAAACATATCGATTTGGATGCAGGTGGAGTAAAAGACCTTTGCTTTGAAATGGGTCGCAATAAGGATAATCTATTTTTATTGTTTGGAGCAGAACAAAATGGGAAAGCATTATTATCATGCTACGTTTCAAAAGAGCTTGTTTCATCTAAAGGTTTAAATGCAGGTACTATAGTAAGAGAATTAGGTAAATATATTCAAGGTGGCGGTGGTGGCCAACCATTTTTTGCGACAGCAGGGGGTAAGAATCCTGCAGGTATAAGCGAGGCTTTGGAAAAAGCTAAAGAATATCTTCAATAAATTTATTTGAACTGTTGTTTTGAATGAGTGGAGATTGATTCTTTATTTTGTAATTCTATTAAACTAAAATTTAAGACTATCTTCAAAATGTAGATAGAAATACTTTAATGCTATACATTGAAGTTGCTATATAACTAGATAGTTTTATGAAAAAGTATTTAATTATTTTACTGACTGTTGCCTCGTGTAATTTGGCAACCAAAGACCAAAATAGCACAGATGCTTCTGAGGGCTCTGAAGTTATATCACTTACTTCTGTCGATTCAATGCGGATTAAAGGTTTTATTCAAAAAGCGTTCAATACACCTTTACATTCTTTAGAACATCAACAATTTTTAGATTCAGCTCTTGCTATTCAGCCAGATAATGGGTGGCTTTGGCAACAAAAAGCTATGCCTTTATATAAGGCAAGAAAGTATCAGTTAGGTAAGCCATTTTTAGAGAAAGCCGTTGAACATGATCCTAAGAAATGGTTGGATTACAGCGCGTTCATGAAATGTATATTTTCAAAGGATTATCTGAAATCTATATCCGAATTCATGAGGGCCAAAAAAGATTATGGCGACGGTTATGTTATGGATCATACCTATAATTTTTATATTGGTTTAGACTATCTTCAATTGAATCAATTCTCTAAAGCCAAAGAGTTTTTATTACTAAGTAAGGAGCAACAATTTATAGATTTCCCTAAAGATCCGCCGCAAGAGGCGTGTCATTATTTAGATTGGTATTATTTGGGTATTGCAGATTTTGAGCTTGGTAATTATCAAGAAGCAATAGAATCTTTTAATATGTCTTTAATGGTTTATGAAAATTTTGCTGATGCACATTATTTTAAAGGTAGAAGCATGACTAAGTTGGGTAATGTGGAAGAAGGGGTAAAATGGGAGAAGCAGGCATTTGAGAATGGAGACAATACTATTAATGAGGATAATGTTATTTATGAAATTTATCCTTATCAAGTTTTTCATAAGTTAAATGAAAGTGTGCGACCAAAATGAAACTCTTTACTCAAATTCCATTATCTACAGCGCAATCTCAAATTGATTATTCAAGTCGGTTATTGTTATTAGGGTCTTGTTTTTCTGAGAATATAGGGGCAAAATTTAGTCATTTTAAGTTTTTAAATGAGCATAACCCTTTGGGGATTTTATTCCATCCTTTAGCGATTGAGAAATTGATTGATAAAGCTATTCATGAGCAGTTATTTACAGAGAATGATATATTTAACGATAATGAACGTTGGCATTGTTTTGATGCTCATTCTAAATTGAGTAATTCATCCAAAGAAAAAATTATAACAGACTTGAATTCCGCAATTGGTCTGACGCAAGTTCAATTAACAAAAGCAAGTCATGTCATTATTACGCTAGGTACTGCATGGGTATATCGTAAAACATCAAATCAACAAATAGTTGCCAATTGTCATAAGGTACCACAGACTAACTTCACCAAAGAACTTCTTGATTGTAAAACTATAGAACAAAGTTTGGCGCGAATGATGTCCTTGGTTCAATCAGTTAATCCTACTGTAGAATTCATTTTTACCGTATCGCCAGTACGCCATTTAAAAGACGGTTTTGTGGAAAATCAATTGAGTAAGTCGCATTTGATTAGTGCTATTCATGAAGTTGTAAAACTTGATGGGGCGTCCTATTTTCCGAGTTATGAGATTATGATGGATGAGTTGCGTGATTATCGTTTTTATGCGAAAGACATGGTGCATCCTAATGAAATAGCGATTGATTATGTCTGGGGAAAATTTTGCGAAGTATGGATTGATGGTAGTGTTAGTGATACAATGACCAAGGTTGATGAGATACAGCGAGGGTTGAAGCACCGTGCTTTTAATCCGGAGGGAATTGCTCACCAAAAATTCATAACATCGTTAAAATGTAAAATTGCGTATATAAAACTAACCTATCCTTTTATGGATTTTAAACTTCCTGAGGTATGAAAAAGTTTATAGCTGGAGTCATAATTACATTGGCGATAGTATTTGTTGTTCGTTCTTGTAACGACGGTAAAGAAGATAAATCGATTCTGCAGGAAAACTCAATGCTGATACAGCAAGAAATCAAAAACGTATCTAAGTTAATTGTCACTGAAGGTCATTTTGCAGAAGTGTATAATTATAAGGATTCAAGGGAACTTTTTGGCCCATTATTACGTGCAGAGAAAAAAGCATTGGTAGTTGTGAATGCCGATGTAACCGTTGCCTATGATTTAAGTAAAATAGATTTTGAAATTGATGAAGATACAAGAACGGTGAAAATAAATAGCATACCAGAAGCGGAAATAAAGTTGAATCCTGATTTCGAATATTATGATGTTACCGCAGACTATCTGAATCAATTTGATGCTGCCGATTATAATAAAATTAAGAAAACAGTAAATGCTTCATTAATGAAAAAGGTAGAAGCCTCGTCATTAAGAACCAATGCTGAAAATAGATTGATAAGCGAATTGCAGAAGTTTTATATTCTTACCAATTCAATGGGATGGCGATTAACTTATCAAGAGCAAACGATTGAATCGTTAGATGGCTTACAGACTATTAAGCCGTAGTTTTAGTCTCGGTTTCAGCTAATTCTAATCCATCATCAATTAATTGCCCTAAGTTCGGCTGGTCTTGTTTTATAGTTTCAAGGTGATTTTTTATACTATCCGCTAAAATCTGGTCACCACTTTTAAGTGCCAGTTCATAAATCTCAATAGGCAATAACCAATCTGTCGGATACTTTTCCTGTATTCCTTGAAACACTTTGGTTCTTGAGATAATTGTATTCTTTCCTTCTCTAAAATCACGTATTAATTTATAATACGATTCAAGTTCACTTAAACTACTATTATCATTGTTTATGGTGCTTGTGCTTAACGTATGGTCAAGTAAATCGAAACTTTTTAAATCTGCTGGGCCATGGTAGGCAGAAACGATTTCTTCGCCGATAGCCATATTATATAATTCATTATAAGATTCAAAAAGTACTTTTCCTTTATAAGAAACTTTACAATTCTCAAAGGTGATTAAAATGATACGTCCCTGTAGATTGCGTGTACCTGTAATTATTTTACCGGTAACATTAATGCCTCCGGTGAAATCTAACGATACTATTTCACCTTCATAAATTTTATATGCCTTTAGGTCACGCGGGCTCATTTCTTCAATAGGGATGTTTATTCCTTTTAGTCTGCCGATAGGTGACCCAAACCCTGTTTTGTGCTGGTTAATATCTTGGCCCACCAATTCTTTCTCTCTATAGGCAAGTGCTGATTTTCCTTTTGTTTGAAAATATAATGGTTTACCATCATGAGCTATTAGTGATTCGAAATTTCCGGATACCTGCAAGCCTGTACTTAGTTCAATTGTTCCTAACTCTTTAGAGTTAATTAATTTCTGTAAACCATCGAGACCACCTTTACGTAGTGCCATGGTGTTGGCGAAATCTTCTAAGACCTGACTTAAGAATGCAAAATCTGGAGTTACGAAAAGTTGAGGTTGAGGTTTTGTTATATCAAAAGAAGTTCTAGCAGCCTCTATCGAGTAAGGCAGTTTCTCGACCTTATCGGTCATACACCATTGACTTTCTCCGATAGAAGATAAAAGTCCAGCTCCATATATTTTAGGGTTATCTACAGTGCCAATAAGGCCGTATTCAACTGTCCACCAATGAAGATTACGAATAAAGGACATTTCGCTAGGTTCGCCCATATTGTCTTGTAGAAATTCAATATGTTTTTCAGCTTTTTTGATTTCTTCTAAAGCTGTTCCCTTAGCTTCTTTAATAATAGATAAATGGCGCACCGCTTCGTAAAGCTCAAAATCTTTAGCACTTGAAATGGCCTTGCAGCCAATCTCGCCAAATCGCCTTAAGTAAGCCGAATATTCAGGATTTGCGATAATAGGTGCATGGCCAGCACCTTCATGAATAATATCAGGAGCAGGTGTATATGCAATATTTTCTAACTGTCTAATATCAGAGGCAATTACTAAAACGTTGTACGCTTGAAACTCCATAAAAGCAGCTGGAGGAATAAAACCGTCAACAGCAACTGCCGCCCAACCCAAATCTTTTAAAATACGGTTCATGCCGTACATATTGGGAATGTTATCAATAGAAATACCAGTTTTTCTTAATCCTTCTAAGTATGAATTATGAGCTACTTGACTAAGGTAGTCAACATTTTTTCGCATCACATAACGCCAAACTGCTTGATTGATAGGAGTATAGTCCTCGTAGTTTTGAGGCTTTATATATTGTATAAGATGTTTTGGGAGTTTATCTAAAATAGGATTACTCTCATAGCCTGTAGAGTTCTTCATGTCATCAATAGTTTTAACTGTTTCCTTCTTCATAAATCTTTTTAATAGGTTTAACAAGTGAGATTTCAGACAAGTTAAATGTGTTTGAAAAGACTTTTGCTAAATTCTATTTTGGCACTCGATATTCTATTAAATATAGATAAATTAGGGTAATTAAGGTTATATTTTAACTAGATTGGTGAAAAAGACTATATTTACGTATAATATTAGGAATATATACTTTTTAGCAGGGAAAAGGAATAGTTAAACAGGAAAAAAATTATGGTAGATAAATTAGATGATATTGATAGAGCTATTTTAAAAATCTTACAACAAGATGCTAAAACGGTAGCTAAATCAATTGCAGAAGAACTTGGGTTGACGAAAACTCCCGTTTATGAACGTATAAAGCGTTTGGAGCAAGATGGTTTTATAAAGAAATATGTTGCCATTTTGGATAAGGAAAAAATAGAGGAAAGTATAACAGTTTTTAGTTTCGTCTCTTTAGAAACACAAAAAGGTGCATTAATGGATGATTTTTTTGAGAAAGTTAAAGAATATCCTGAGGTGGCGGAATGTTTTGTGGTTGGTGGAGAGTTCGATTTTTTATTAAAGGTGGTGGTGAAGAACCTTGATGCCTACTATAATTTCGCGAAATTTAAAATAGCCTCTTTACCTACAATAGGTGGGGTTAAAAGTGCCTTTGTTTTAAATGAAGTAAAGAACGATACTGTTTTTCCGTTATTATAAAAAAGTAGAGGCAGATAATATATTCCTATATCAACTGCCTCTTTTTTATAAGTTTAGATTGCTGTTATTTTGAAGCAATTGAATTTGGTGGGTATTGCTGTAATATCTGAGATACAAACTCCCGAATACGTGCCTCTTTTTTTGCCACATTACTAGTGCTTGAAAGGGTTCCTTCGCCTTTACCTTGCCAAACTAATTCATTGGTCTTGTTGTCTATCAAATCTATGTATAGAGAGCCTTGTGTACTGGCACTAACACTTGTGCCGCCCCAACCATAACCTGGTCCCCAGGCCCATGGGTTGTATCCCCAGCCCCAGGCACCGCCCCAGCCATAATTATTACTATAGACATCTACTCTTTCTTGTTCCTTGGTGAAAATGCTCACTAATAAATCTGGATTCTCTGATTTCACGAATCCTCTTGAACTCATTTCAGTTTCAATAGCTCTTAAAATACGTTTTTTATCTAAATCTGAAATTTGTGCTTTATCGATACCAGTTTTATAAAAGGCATAAGTTGTATATCCATTAAAATCTGCTTTCTGGTCATAATCTGACAATACCCTTACCGATGAACATGAAGTAATGAATACTAAAAGCAATAATGGAAGACCAAAGAATTTAATTTTTTTCATAACGTTATTTTTTTATGTACTATGTTTTCTATTTAAAATAATCACAATAATCATGCCGAATGCGTACAATTAATACTATTGTGTATTGGTTTTTGGGTCATAGCCATAAGGGCAATGTCTACAGCCGCTTTCACAACAATAACCACGTTTCTGATGGTATTGTTCGGTAAAAACCCTAAAGCCATCTTCAGACCAATAAAAATCACCTTCTTCTATCGGAATAAATTCTTTCATACACTCATTGAAATTTAATACCATAAAGTTAATTGATTCTGTTGATAACCTTAGTACTCTTAGTTTTGAAAATAGTAATAACAGACCTTAAGCAGGTTTTTAACCTTTGAACGGTATTGTTGGCAACAAAAACCAGTAATTTTCTTACAAAGATTTTTTGGCTTTATCTTTGTTATATAATATCCAAAGTAAATCTATGATATTGGTTTTTAGGCATTTCTTCTATAAAAATTATGTGGGGCTATCACTATGGCCCTTTATATTTTTAAAAAATGGAAGTTTAAAAAATGATGACATACTAATTAATCATGAAAAAATTCATTTGCGTCAGCAACAAGAATTATTGATTATTCCATTTTATATTCTCTATTTATTAGAATGGACGATTCGTGCAATTTGGTATATGGACTCTTACAAGGCATATCAAAATCTTAGTTTTGAGCGTGAGGCATATTTACATGAAAATAATTTGGAGTATTTGTCTAACAGAAAATCCTTCAGCTTTATTAAATATCTTTGTCGTTAAATACGACTCGTTTGCAAAGTAAGAATCAACTTGTGGAATTACCCTTATTTGCAGAAAAGCAAGTTACGCTTGTTTTAAAACGTGAAGATTTATTACATCCTTTTATCTCAGGTAATAAGTATAGGAAATTGAAGTACAATTTATTAGAAGCAAATAACAGCGGTCACGGTACAATTCTAACTTTTGGCGGCGCTTTTTCAAACCATATTGAGGCAACTTCTTTTGCAGCAAAAGAAAAAGGATTCAAATCTATCGGAATTATTCGTGGAGAAGAGCTTGTAGATTCATGGCATAAAAATACCACCTTGCTTAAAGCGCATGAAGATGGTATGAAATTTAAATTCGTAAGTAGAGATGATTATAGAAGAAAAGAAGATTCAGATTTTCTGGCTGATTTGACTAAAGAATTCGGAGAGTTTTATCTAGTACCTGAGGGGGGTACAAATACCTTAGCTATTAAAGGTTGCGAAGAAATAATCACAGAAGACGATAAGCAGTTCAATTTTATATGTTCCAGTGTAGGTACGGGTGGTACCGTATCCGGATTAATAAATTCTTCATTTCCACATCAAGAAGTATTAGGTTTTTCATCTTTAAAAGGTGATTTTTTAAAAAAGGATATTGATAAATTAACCAATAATATACGTTGGAATTTAATTTCGGATTATCATTTTGGAGGATATGCTAAGATTTCACAAGAGTTGATTCACTTCATTAATGAATTTAAAAAATACACCAATATACCGTTGGACCCTATTTATACAGGAAAAATGATGTTTGGTTTGTTCGATATGGTTAGGCGTGATACTTTTGCAAAAGGAACAAAAGTTTTGGCTATACATACTGGTGGTCTACAAGGTATTGCTGGCATGAATAGTGTACTGAAAAAGAAAAAATTACCTTTGTTAGATATATGAATAAGAAAATATTAATACTTCTGATTATAGGAATCAGCTTTGCTTCTTGTAAATCTAAAAAAGCGTACGCTGATCAGTTGCGTACAAAGAACGTACTCAATGAACGAAAAAAATCAGGAGACGTTAAGCCTAATAAGGAGCGAGAAGTTGGGTTACCAGCAGAACCGTCTAAATTTATTTCATTCAGAATTGAATCTCCTTCAGAATATATAGAAACTTTTGCCGAAACTGCACAGTTAGAGATGATGGGCTATGGCATACCAGCAAGTATTACCTTGGCTCAGGGTCTTTTAGAGAGTGGTAATGGTAAAGGTGAGCTTGCTATGAAAACAAATAATCATTTTGGTATAAAGTGCCATAAAGGATGGGATGGCGATTATGACTTTCATGATGATGATGAAAAAGGGGAATGCTTTAGAAAATATAATCATCCTATGTATTCTTTTAGAGATCATAGTATATTCTTGACGACCAGATCTAGATATGCTTTTCTATTTAATTTAAAACATACCGATTATAAAGGTTGGGCAAGAGGTTTGCGAAAGGCAGGCTACGCTACCGATCCAAGATATCCTCAAAAACTTATTTATTTAATAGAAAAACACGGTTTGCACAAATATGATGGACAGATAAAAAAAGCTGGCTATGATAACACTACTATAGTTGCCACCGAGTCAGATAGAATGCATACTGTAGAAAAGGGAGATACCTTATATTCCTTGTCAAGAAAGTATTATATGAGTGTAGATGAAATTATGCAGTTGAATCGTTTAAGAAGTTCCGATTTGTCTATCGGGCAAAGAATTAAGGTGAAACTCAGTAAAATCAATTAAGAGAAATGATCTATCAAAGAAGTAGTGCCTTATTTGCTGAGGCTAAAAAATATATACCTGGTGGCGTCAATTCCCCTGTACGTGCTTTTAAAGCTGTTGGCGGTGACCCTATTTTTGTTAAAAAGGCAAAAGGAGCGTATTTATATGATGAGGATGGTAATAAGCTAATTGATTATATAGCCTCGTGGGGTCCATTAATTTTAGGTCATGCACATGAGCCTGTTATTAATGCAGTAATCGAAAAGGCTCAAAATGGTACGTCATTTGGCATGCCAACCGAGATTGAAACAGAACTGGCAAAATTGGCTATTTCAATGGTGCCTAATATGGACAAAATTAGATTTGTCAATAGTGGTACTGAAGCTTGCATGAGCGCTGTACGTTTAGCTAGAGGCTATACAGGAAAGGATAAGATTATTAAATTTGCAGGGTGTTACCATGGCCATTCAGATTCGTTTTTAATACAAGCGGGTAGTGGTGCGGTTACCTTTGGTAGTCCAAATAGCCCTGGAGTAACACAAGGCACTGCAAAAGATTCGTTGTTGGCTGCTTATAATGATTTAGATGGAGTAAAAGAACTTGTAAAAGCCAATAAGGGAGAATTGGCCGCTATTATCATTGAGCCAATTGCGGGTAATATGGGGTGCATTGTGCCTACAGATTCTTTCATTAAGGGCTTACGTGATATTTGTACCCAAGAAAATATTCTTTTAATTTTCGATGAGGTGATGACGGGCTTTCGTTTAGCCAGAGGTGGAGCACAAGAGGTTTTGAGTATAAAAGCTGATATCGTAACCTACGGGAAGGTTATTGGCGGAGGTTTGCCAGTAGGTGCTTTTGCAGCAAAGTCTAAGATTATGGATTTTTTAGCTCCTGATGGTCCGGTATATCAGGCAGGAACATTAAGCGGTAATCCGTTGGCCATGAGTGCAGGTTTGGCAATGTTGACCGAATTGAACAATAACCCAGAAGTATTTCAGAGTCTAGCTGATAAAACAGAATATTTACATAAGGGTATTGCCAAAGTTTTGACCACGAAAGGTGTAGATCATCAAATTAATAGATTTGGCAGTATGATTTCTGTACATTTTACAGAAGAGCCCGTAGTTGATTTTACTTCTTCTGCAAAAGGTGATAATGAGACTTTTAAAACCTATTTTCATGGTATGTTAGACAAAGGCATTTACTTACCGCCAAGTGCATTTGAAAGTTATTTCTTAAACGATGCATTAAGCTACGCTGATTTAGATGATACTATAAAAGCTTTAGAGGAAATAAATTTCTAAGGTTTTAAGCGGTAGGTTTTGTAAATCCACCATCCAGCGGCTATGAATAAAAATTGAATAGCAATACGGATATAGGCAGATAATTTAGACCCTATGGCTGGTAAATCTTTTGTTAAGTCCCATATATGTATTGGTAAGAAAGCAATCATAAGTAGAAAAAAACCAAGCCCACCCCACTTTCTATACTTTGGTATTAAAAGAGCAATTCCTACTGATGCCTCCGCAATAGCGGATAAAATATGGGCCAGAGTTTCAGGAAAGAAATCGGGTATAAATTCTTTGTAAGTTTCAGGCGTATATAGATGATTAAATGCCCCTGCAAGCATTAGAAAAGCTAGGATGAAAATTACTACAATCTGAAATATTTTCATGTTGGATAAATTTAGATTTTCAATTTAGCGTGATGTTTTTAAAAGTATCTATTCACCGATGTGTTTTTGATAAAAGCCCCAGGCTTCTTTAGCAACATCTCTTCCCAGTTTTAAACCAGCGATATTATCTGCTTGAATATGGTATCCGCCTAATACCCTTGATGTACCGGCCATTTCTGCTGCCTCGGTAAATGTTGGGAATATTAAAGTTATGGTATCTCCTAGGTTATCTGGTTCAGTCATTGCACCTGCAACTAACTCTGCTGTAGAGCCAAATTCATCACTTCCTGTCCATAATTTCAATGCTTCGCCACAACCACCACTAATTGTGCTATGTCCTGAAACATAACTAGGGAATGGTGGGCATAAAAATATCTCTGGGGAATATGGTCTCCATTCACTTCCATCAATTTCCATCATCTCTTTGCCTTCACCGCCCCAGGCTATTATTTTTTGGTTATTGTAATATTCGTGCACTAAGGCATAAGGTCTGGCATAATCGTAAAACATTTTTGAATCCCATGAAGCAATAAAAGAATCCATAGCAACTACTTGATTATAAAAATACATTTTTACGTCTTGATCTAGTGTGTGGTTATCTCTACGAGAAACATCTTGGGCAAATTTCAACCAATGACCTGCTTGTTGAACAGATTGTGGTCCATCTCGCATAAACTCAACCAAGGCCTTTTGGTAATCTGTAAGGTTGGCTTGCATATCTATAACTTCTTTTACTTCTATCTCTAGTTGTTTTGATCCTACCATTGGTGGTGGTCCTGGGCGAAACTGGTCTCCTGATTTTAAAGCGATAGGTTTCACCTTGTCCCAATATGGAGTTAAACAACCTGGAGCAAATCGTCCGCCGTTCCCGTCTGAAAAATATTTTGGTTGCCAGCGATTGGGGTTTATATTAGAATCTGCTGAATTTACCGGTTCATATCCAATATAGTTAAAGTAAGGCTCTCCGTTTGAATTTTTTTCTTCACCATAATGATTAGAGCCATCACCTTTTCTAGCTTCAATCACTGCTCTTGCGGCCAAATTGCCTATACCTTCTGGGGTGTTTGGGTCAAGAGTTTTATTAGTGGGATCCAAACCCAATTGTTTCATGAAATTTGAAAATAGCTCTTTATCAGAATAATAATATTCATTCATTGTTCTAAACGCGGCATAGCTTATAGCAGTTTCTTTGTTTTTTAGATTTTGCTCGTTTAATGCTTGTCGTTCAACTCCATTTAAATATACAGGTATAGCTTTTGAATCATATCTTGACCATGCATCAAAAACAGAAACGAAAATTAGGGCTAAATATCTTGAGGTAATAGTTGGTCTTGGTTTGAATTTTTCTGTATCATTTGCTGTGGCTTGCAATGCCATTTGTCCCCATTTATAAGCAATGTTGTTAATGCCTTTCGGTTCAGGTTCTGGTATGATTTGTGGATTTTTTGGCGCTTGTTTAAAACTAAATAGCAATAAAGATGCAAGGCAAAAGAATACTAGTTTTTTCATTTTTGAAATTTATTCTAGTTCTATCAATCTAGAAGAAAATATTGATAGTTGATATTAAATATTTTTCAGCTTTAAATGTAATGAAATTATAAATTTTAGCAGATAGGAAGTTTGAATATTATCGTGTGTAGAAATAAAATTTTGATATGCCTTCTTATATTGGGCTTATCATATGTATTTAACTTAATGATTTTAGTCAATAAAATTTATGAAAAAGAATACATTTTTATCGATGAAAGAATCAAACGCAAAAAAGACCTGCTAAAAGCAAGTCTTTTTTTAAAAACTAATTATTTTATCTATTGTTTTGAAGAGCGCTTTCCTTTTTTGTTACCCTCTTTTTTATTATGCCCACGCATTTTATTTCTATGACTCATTTTCTCCCATTTTTCGAATTGGTCAGCAGTAAGTAAAGATTTCATCTCTTTTTTACGTGCAATTTGATAATCTAATCTTTCATTTTGCATGGCGTACTTTTCATCTGCTGTCAGTACTTTTTTACCTTCTTCTTTGCTAGCTTTTCTCTCCTCCATTTTCGACTTTCTCAACTTCGCATCTTCTGTAAGTATAGATTTCATTTTTGTTTGCTGAGATTCATTTAAATCTAAGGCCAATGTCATCTTTTTGGTTTGAAGTGTTGCTACCTGTTCTGGGTTTAAATCTTTCATGTTACCGCTATTGCCTTTCATGTTATGATTTTGAGCAGTAGCCGAGATACCTGCCATTACTAAAATGACCATTATTAATTTTTTCATGTTTATTGTTTTATGTATTTGATTCTTGGACATGATTTTTTCAGATAGGTTTAACTCAGTAATGTATTTTAGTAAATATTTAACGGCACCAGCAATATGCCATAAATCAAAAAAGCACGGCTTTTAGGCCGTGCTTTTAAGTAGGTAAGTTCTGTAAATGTATTAATTGATTTGATTCGTATCTTCTAGATTTTTATAAGGATTAATTACAATGTCAACTTCTTGTTCAAAGGTATTCGTTGCTAATTCCTCTTCTACATCTGTATTAACGCTTTGATGATATATTACCGAAGCACAGATGAAACAACCTAAATAAATGAGACTTTTTAATTTACTGGTCATGATTTGGGGGTTTTTAAATTTTTACTAATCTATAGAACATTAACGCATGAAAAAGCCCATTGTTGTGAAATGGGCTTTTTTTGATGTCAGAGATATTTTAATTGTGGTAAGTAGATTTCATTCATCGATGATATTTGTTTTTTATCGATTGAGTGAGAAAGTGAACTACTTTAAGTGACACTATTTCGGGTCTAAAATGAGGTTAATGCGCTCAGAAACATCGTCTAAGTGGTATTTTGTCATCATATCAGGTGTTCGGTTCCTTGCATTTCTGATTTCTCTTTTCAGTATGTTTAATTCTGCTCTTGCAACGGTTCTAATATCCGATTGGCTAGTGTTGACAACAGTCGATTTTCTGTAGCCACCGAAATCAGATGCTTTAGATTGGTTATCTACCGTTAATAGATATTCTAAGCGATCAATGTGGGCTTTTTGCAAGTTTCTTCTATAGGTGTCTATAGTGGTACCATTTTTAAGCTCAGACCAAATACCCTTACGAAGTTCGCTCATCATTTGTGCTAAAGAATATGCCTCTTTCGAATTCGATGTTTCAAATTCTATAAGTCTTGCCATCTTTCCTAAACTCAACACATTGTTTAATGTCCGTACTTGCATTGAACGCATTTGTTCTAAAAAGCCAGAGTATTCGGTACGCTCTAAAATATCTTGGTCTAACATCCACATTGGGGTTTCGAACAATTGAACATTTAAAAACGCCATTGCTTTTTGTTGATGAGCTTTAGGTACTGTTGTGTAGACAGCACCTTCTTGGTCGTAAGTTTTATGGTTCTCATAAACTCCTCCAATATTATTAGAAACATGACCCATGTATCTATTGAACTGAGAAAAAACTTGTCCGTATAGTTTATTAAGGTCTTCATAATTTTTTCCGTCCTCAGCAGTCCATTCTATAAGCTTAGGAACAATCCTTTTTAAATTCGCGATACCATACTCACTAGCTTTAACGGCATCATCTCCCAAATCTTCAGTCTGTGAGCTAGGGTCAACAATATCGCCTACCTGCTGATGACCGAAGCGATATAAAGGATCACCAGAATGAGCCATTATCCATTTATCTAAAATAGATTTTTCATCTTCGGCGGTTGTATTCAAAATAGGTTTGTATCCCCATTGAATAGCATATTTATCATAGACTCCTATATCAGGCATTAAAGCCACACCTTCGTCACCTGGTTGTGCTATATAATTAAAACGAGCATAATCCATAATGGACGGAGCTGTACCGAACTTCTCTGTGAATGATTTTGAGCGAAGAGAATCTACAGGATAAGCAACACTGCTACCCATGTTATGTGGTAGGCCTAAAGTATGCCCAACTTCATGTGATGAAACAAAACGAATCAATCGGCCCATAACATCATCATCGAAAGAAACTCCTCTAGCATCAGGGTTGATAGCTGCGGTTTGTACGAAATACCAGTTTCTTAATAGGCTCATAACGTTATGATACCAGTTAATATCAGACTCTAGTATTTCGCCACTTCGTGGATCGCTAACGTGCGGGCCATTTGCATTAGGTATAGGTGATGCTAAATAGCGGACAACGGAATAACGAACATCTTCAGGAGACCATTCTGTATCTTCTTCTAAAGTTGGCGGTTCTTTTGCTATAATGGCATTTTTAAAACCAGCCGCTTCAAAAGCAGTTTGCCAATCTTCAATACCTTGTTTTATAAATGGCACCCATTTCTTTGGGGTAGCTCTATCAACATAATAAACAATTTGTTTTTTTGGCTCTACAAGCTCACCATTTTTATATTTTTCCAAATCTTCGTCCTTAACCTCTAAACGCCATCTATCTAAAAACTTAATGGTTTTACTTTCTTGGGCATTTAGTCCGTAATCTACTTGGCCTCTAGCGAACCACCCAACTCGTTCATCAAAATAGCGACGCTTCATAGGTTTTTCCGGTAATAAAACCATGGAGTTATTAATTTCAACAGAAATAGAACCTAAACTTTCATTACTTGGGGCTTCACCTGCCAAATAGGTTTTTACATGACGTACTTCTACATTTAAAGGATAACTTTTTATAGACTCAATATATCCTCTACCTTCATCTAAACGTGAAACTTTATAACGTTTACGATATTGTTCGGGCATTCCGAAAGCTTTGGTGTCCTTTATGAAAATATCATTTACCTCAATTACGGTGCTAGGGTTTAAGGAGTCTTTTTTAAATGCTTTTATATCGAACGCATAAAGAACGGGTTCAAAATTAGAATTGAGAACTGCCTCGTGAACAGGTAAAGAATCTGCGGCGACTACGTCATGTGAAACAACACGTAGCAATACTTTTTTATCTTTCTTTTCCCATCGTAAAACCTGAGTGTTTATTTTTCCACCTCCAAAACCAATACCAGATGCTGTTTTAGATATACGACTTACCATCAACATTTCTTTGTTAAATAAAGAATCTGGTATTTCGTAAAAATGATTTTCTTCAACTATATGTGTAGTAAATAGACCTTCGTCAGAAACGGCATCTTTTGTTATAACCTTGTCGTAAGGTTGAATCTTATCTTTAGAAGATTTATCGGCTTCTTTTTCAGTGTCTTTTTTCTTCTTTTTAAAAATTTGTGCTTCGGCATTTTGATAGCCAAAGAGGCATAGTAATAGGAATAATTTTAAAAGTAATTTTCTTTTCATTTTTGAGTTAGTTTGGAAATATTTCAAAGATTAAAATAATATCTGAAACAGATAGTTAATAATATCTTAAGCCTATTTTGTAACAATCAGTTGTAGAAGGCGTCTATTAAGTAGGAATAATCATTTTATACATTCTGAATTAGTCAATTATAAAGCCCTTGCATATGCAAGGGCTTTATTTTTTTAGGAGTTTACTTAAAACAAAAGAGGAAGCACAAATTGAAACAGGCCTATTAATAATAAAATGGCAATTAAATTTAAAATAACGCCTGCACGTGCCATTTCATGAACTTTAATATAACCACTCGCAAAAACAATGGCATTAGGTGGTGTGGCCATGGGTAACATAAAAGCACAACTACTAGCCATGGTAATGGGTATCAGTAAATAGGTTATTGGAATGCCAAGCCCTATAGCAATACCAGCAACTACAGGGGCGAGAACAGCTACTAAAGCGACATTACTCATTAGTTCTGTCATAAACAGCATTAAAATAATCAGTAACGATGCTGTTAGAAGAATACTTAGGTTGCTTTCAGCGATAACTTCTGCGACTAAGTCTACAATTCCAGAGACAGACATTCCGCTGGCTAATGACAATCCGCCGCCAAAGAGTATTAAAATACCCCAAGCTAGTTTTTGAGTATCGTGCCATTGCAGAATAAAATCTCCTTTTTTGAGATTATAGGGTAATGTAAACAGCGCTAAAGCCGCGAAAATACTGATTAATGTATCTGACAAGCCTAAGCTAGGAAAGATGGAATTAATTAAAGTTCTAAATACCCAAAGAAAAATCGTAACTCCGAAAATGGCTAAAACCATTTTTTCTTTGCCAGTTGTAGAACCAAGTTTTCGTAACTCTTCATGAATAATTGTTTTTGATGCTTTAAATTTTAAATTTTGGGTCGGAAAAAATACTTTCACCAATACAAAATAGCAAAGAGAAATCATAATGAGTGAGAAAGGTAGCCCGATAATCATCCATTTTAAAAATGATATTTCAATTTGATATTCATTTTCTAGCAAACCAATCAATACAGAATTTGGTGGTGTACCAATAACCGTTGCAATGCCACCGGCATTGGCTGCAAATGCAATACCTAACATAACGCTTAATGCAAAATTACGATCACGTTTAGTAAAACCGTCTTCGTCTTCAATCAATAAATTAATTACCGACATAGCAATTGGTAGCATAACCACGGTACTTGCGGTATTACTAATCCACATGCTTAAAACCGCTGTAGCAATCATAAAACCCAGAACTACCTTATTAGCTGTAGTTCCTGTAAGTCTGATGATATTTAAGGCAATTCGTTTGTGAAGATTTACTTTTTCTAAGGCTAATGCCATTACAAATCCACCGAAGAATAAAAATACTATAGGGCTTCCATAATTTGCACCTACGTCACCAATAGGCATTATTTTAAGAATGGGAAACAGCAATAGGGGTAGTAGTGCTGTTACAGAAATTGAAACAGCTTCTGTAACCCACCATATGACCATCCAAAGTGCAACGGCCACAACTGCATCTGCATTTTCGGATATAAGTACATTCGGTAAAAAAATCAGTATAAAAAATATGATAGGGCCTGTGAACAGGCCTATTTTACTACTTAGGTTCATGCTGGTTGGTTTTGCCAGCTTCTAAGCTACTATTTTTAATTACCCTAGTAAAATCTAACTTGAAATTTCAACAAATAGAATATCACCAACTTTGTAAATCTTGGCTAATTGCAGTTTCGTAATGCCTTTGATACCCTTGTCCCAAGCTTTATTACTCAAATCAGCCTTAGTTTTAAGAACATCGAGTTCCATTTTCTTTTCTGATTTTAAGATTTCAAAAATCACTTTTTCGTTATCAGATAATTGAAGCGGTTTTTTCTCAGGTCTCATTTGTGGGAAAAACAATACCTCTTGAATAGATGCGTTATTGGTCATTAACATAACCAAACGGTCTATGCCGATACCTATACCTGAAGTTGGAGGCATGCCATATTCAAGTGCACGCAAGAAGTCTTGGTCGATGAACATAGCTTCATCATCTCCCTTTTCCGAAAGTTTCAATTGATCTTCAAATCGTTCTCTTTGATCAATAGGGTCATTAAGCTCAGAATAAGCATTTGCTAATTCTTTACCATTTACCATAAGTTCGAAACGTTCTGTTAACGCAGGGTTATCGCGATGCTCTTTCGTTAGCGGACTCATTTCTTTTGGGTAATCGATAATAAATGTTGGTTGCACATAAAAGTGCTCACATTTCTCTCCAAAAATTTCATCGATAAGTTTACCGACACCCATAGTTTCATCTACGTCAATGCCTAATTTTTTAGCAGTTTCGCGTAATTCATCCTCAGGCATACCGGCAACATCAAATCCTGTATGAATTTTAATTGCTTCTAATATAGGAACTCTGGCATATGGCGCTTTAAATTCAATTTCATGTTTACCTACAGTAACCAAAGTAGTACCATTAGAATCCATCGCTATTTTTTCCAACAATTTCTCTGTGGTATCCATCATCCAGTTGTAATCTTTATACGCCACATAAAGTTCCATTACGGTAAATTCTGGGTTGTGGGTACGGTCCATACCTTCATTACGGAAATCCTTAGAGAATTCATAAACACCATCAAAACCACCTACAATTAACCTTTTTAGATAAAGTTCATTAGCAATTCTCAAGTACAATGGAACGTTAAGCGCATTATGATGTGTTAAAAATGGGCGAGCCGTTGCACCACCAGGTATAGGTTGTAAAATTGGTGTTTCAACTTCTAAATAACCTTTGTCATTATAGAATTCACGTATACTATTAGTTATTTTGGTTCTTTTAATAAAGGTCTCTTTAACCTTTGGGTTGACCACTAGATCTATATAACGTTGGCGGTAACGCATTTCAGGGTCATTGAATTCGTCAAAGACCTTGCCTTCGGCGTCTTTTTTAGGTAATGGTAATGGTCTTAATGATTTACTGAGCATGGTGAATTTCTTTACCATAATAGTTTTTTCACCGACCTGAGTAGTAAATAAATCACCTTCAATTCCGATGATATCACCAATGTCTAAAAGTTTTTTGTAGACATCGTTGTATAAAGTTTTGTCTTCACCAGTACAAATTTCATCTCTGTTAAAATATACTTGAATACGACCCGAACTATCTTGTAGTTCAGCAAACGACGCTTTACCTTGAATACGGCGAGACATAAGTCTACCTGCTACAATTACCTGTTTGCCTTCTTCATAATTGGATTTTATATTTGCCGATGTGGCATTTACAGGATATAAAGCTGCTGGATAAGGATTAATACCCAAGGCTCTTAATTTCTCCAATTTTTCTCTTCTGATAAGCTCTTGCTCTGATAATTGCATATAAAATAATTAAAAAGCAAAATTACCCTTTGATTATAACATACACAAGGTCTAAGGTTATTCGAATTCGTAATTGTTGAGGTTAATCAAAATGAAGAGATTGAGAATAATTTGGGGTGTATTTTTGTTGTGAAACTATAGCCAATATATCTTCTTCTAATGAGATTACAGGAGTTTCAACAATCCTATTCATTTCTCTTCCATTTTTATAAAATATAAAAGTGGGAACAAGGTGTATGTTTAGTCCCCATTCTTCCCCTTGCGGACTTTTCTTGTAAAACTCCTTTCGTTTATCGACTGCAACTATTTTAAGGTTTTCAAGGGGGAAATCGGCTGCTTCTAGAATTTTAATGAATCGTGGTACTTCTCGTTTGCTATCACCACACCAAGTACCCATAAAAATAAGAATCTGATGAGCTGCAAGATTGTCTTTTATCTGGTCTGAAATAGTCGTGTTTACTTTGTAAGATGCTAATTTTGGTTGAAACCATTCTTTGTAAGAGTAAGAGGAGAGACCTTCAATATTAATTTTACCCACCAGGAAGGGTTGCTGGTTTTTAACACTAATTTCTTGATTGATTTTTTGTGATGAAATAATGGTTGAGGTAAAAAGTAAAAAGGTAAAAAGAAATAATGATTTCATGATTTTCAGTTTTAAAATTAGACTTGAAAATTCTAGAAATTGTTAATTGAATCTTGATTTTAGGGGGTGGAAATAAGGACTAGTCCCTAGATGGATATTTGAATTCTATTGAAAACGTTGCTTTATTTCTTCCCTCGAATTAACGTTTAGTTTTTTGTAAAGATTATTAATGTGAGTTTTTACGGTACTTACACTGATAAACATATCGGAAGCAATTTCTTTATTCGTTTTATTTTTTAGAATTTCTTTTGCAATGTTTTGTTCTTGTTCTGTTAGCTTTTCTAAAGAATTATTTCGCATTTTTTTAGCCAGTTTCTTCTGTTTGAGTGCCAAGAATATATTTAGAAAGATTGAAAGGGTTAAAAGAATAGTTAAGAGCCATTTCCAGACACTAGAAAATGTCGTTTTTTTATTCACTAGCTGCTGGTCAACAGCAATTTCAGTAACATATAAATCGGTAAAAGGGGCATCGGGGTATTTAGAAACTAACCGATC
This sequence comes from uncultured Maribacter sp., assembly GCF_963977385.1. Lineage (GTDB taxonomy): Bacteria > Bacteroidota > Bacteroidia > Flavobacteriales > Flavobacteriaceae > Maribacter. The sequence goes on from NZ_CAXBOU010000009.1 coordinate 156,519, forward strand.
TCCAAGGCCGGTATAATAACCCGAGTTAATGTCTTCCCGATAATAGCTATATGTTTCATTTCTTTTGTCAGATAAAAAATTAAAAATATAGAGTTCAGCTAAAGGTTCATCAAGGTTTATTCCGAAGTTCTGAAGAGTTGAAAACCATTTTTTAGAATTTAGTTTTCTATTGGCGTTACTTTTAAAATCATTAAAATCAAAAGCCATTTGTTCTTTCAGTAATTCAATTTCGAGTAATGCTGAAGATTGATTATTAGTAGATATAATTTCACAAAGTGCTTCGTTGGCAAATGAGGTTGGAAATGTAATGGTATCGTTATTGTTGGCTATGAATAATATACTTTTGCTGTATTCACAACTTCCAAAAAAATGCTCTGAATTTGAAGAGGTATCTGGGCAATCATCCAAATGAATACGATAAATGCGATTTTTGTTAATGAGGTTATTTCCATTGAAATTAAAATAACCTAAAGAATCGGTAGTGGTTTTTTTTAGAATCTGCTCCATAGAAATCCTATCTAACTTTCTGTAGTCTTCAATAATAGAGAGATAAATAGTTTCGTTATTAACCTTACCTGCAATCTGACCGCTAAAGCTATATTGTGAAGAACCCTTTAAGCTAAGTAGTATAAGTGAGATAAAAACTAACTTTCTGATTATAGAATAGGTAATGAATGTCTAAAATAAATGATTTTGTAACAAAGCGATTAAATTTGCGACTTATAAGGTACATCAATCAATCAAAATAATAATCAAATGAGTTTACTAAGAGTTTTGCTCGCTATTTTTTTTCCACCCTTAGCCGTTTTAGGTAAAGGTTGTGGGTCTTTTCTAATTGTTCTACTTTTGACTTTTTGTGGCTGGGTACCTGGTGTCATAGCTGCATTGGTAATTTTGAACAATCCTAATTAGAACCATATTACATGAGATTTTTTAAGGTATTAACTACGATTTTTATCGCCACACTTTTTGTTGCTTGTAATTTTACGGAAGAAATTCATTTTAATGAAGATGGTACTGGTAAAATGAATATCAGTTTTGATGGTGGTGAAATGATGCAGATGCTACCTTCCTCAGATTCTACACAGTTAGATAAGGCCATAGACTCTACCCTTGTTTTTAGAGATTTGTTGCGAGATAAGAAAGATAGCATTTCTCAATTATCTGCTGAACAACAAGCCAAGTTAAAACGGTTAGAGCCGTTTAGCCTTCATATGAAAGTGGAGCCAGAAAACGGCATAATGAATTTTGACATGTATACTGATTTTAAAGATGTGTCAGAGGTAAACGATGCCTTTAATGCATTTCAGAATGCCAGTTCTGTTGGCCCAATTGCTGGCGGACAATCAATGCCCGAAAATGCAGCTGACGAGACTACAGAAGTTAATTATAGTTTTAAGAAGAATAAATTTAAAAGAGAAACTATCATTCTAAATCAAGAATTATTTGAAAAAAGTATAGATAGTCTAGCTAGCGCAGAAATGTTTCTATCAAGTTCTACCTATACCTTTAAATACCATTTTCCGAAGCGTATAAAATCAACAAACATCGAGGAGGCAACCTTTTCGATGGATGGTAAGACAATGATACATGAGGTTAATTTCTTGGATATGATGAAAGACCCAGAATCTATATTGATAGAAGTGGAACTTGAAAAATAGGCAAGTGCTTTTTGTATCTTTGTATCATGAATAAAAGAGTGCAACTTCAAGATTTAGGTTTAAGGGACTATAAAGAAACTTGGGATTTTCAAGAGAAACTTTTCAAGGAAATCATTGGCCTTAAGATTAAGAATAGAAGAGAGGACGATAAAGCAGCTACACCAAATTACCTATTACTTGTAGAACACCCTCATGTTTATACACTTGGTAAAAGTGGAGACATCGATAATCTTTTAGTAAACGAAAGTCAACTAGGGGAAAAAGGAGCTACATTCTACAAAATAAACAGGGGAGGAGATATTACCTATCATGGTCCGGGTCAAATAGTGGGATACCCTATTTTAGATTTGGATAATTTCTTCACCGATATTCATAAATACTTACGTTTCTTGGAAGAAATCGTCATTCTTACTTTGGCCGATTACGGAATAGAAGCAGAACGGTCTAAAGGTGAAACAGGGGTTTGGTTAGATGTAGGTACTCCATTTGCACGTAAAATTTGTGCTATGGGTGTGCGAGCCAGTAGATGGGTTACGATGCATGGTTTTGCTTTAAATGTCAATGCTGATTTAGGATATTTTGATATGATGATTCCTTGTGGAATTAAAGGTAAGGCTGTAACTTCTTTGAATGTTGAACTAGGTAAAAAGGAAGTGGATATGGATGAAGTAAAGCAAAAACTATTGAAACATTTCTCACAACTATTTGAAGCGGAAATTATAAACTAGAAAACCGAGGTCTAAGCCTCGGTTTTCTTTTACTTGTGATAGACCATTAGTAATCCAACCCCAAATAATCCATAACTTCTTTGTAGTTACCTGTATCAATACCATCTTTTTCCATTTTTTCTAAAGAAGGGGCATTGTTTTTACCTGATAAACTTGAAGGTGCTATAAGTACATATCTCACTTGAAGGTTTGTTGGGGGAGTAGGTCGTGCTACTTTGTCGTTCACAATCGCAAGAGCTACGTATTGGCCAACCGCCATAGAGTCATGAATTTCATATTGTTTTCCTAAACTTACAAATGGAACTGATGATGCGGTTGTGTTTGCACTAGTAAATTTGACATAACTTAATAAGGCGTACGAATTAATTACTTCTTGTGTAATATTTGTATCAGAAAGCTCGAAACGTGCCTCATTGTTCGAATTCCAACTGTTTGGGAAGTCGAGGTTGGTCCAACTAGAGGCAATAACATTTGCATTACCATCTTGTCCGTTAACACCATCTGTTCCATTTTCTCCGGCCGGGCCAGCAGGTCCCGTTGCTCCAGTTTCGCCTTGCGCACCAGGTACGCCAAGTGCCTCGCCATCTTCGCCAGTTGGGCCTTGTTCACCTTGAATTCCCTGTTCACCTTGTGCACCGGTAAGACCAATGGGGCCAATGTCCCCATCTTTAGAACAAGAAGTTAATGTAATGGCAAAGACCATAATTACACAAGTAATAAAATTCATTGTAGTTTTCATTTCTTATAATTTTAAGATTATTTGCTTTTTATGAAAACCAGTTGAAAAGGTTAACATAAAGAAAAGATTAAATGCATTTTATTCTTAGAATCTGTTTATTCTACACTCCAAATATTATCGGTAATAATACTGGCCATAGAACTATCAGGGCGGTACCCGCCGAAAATCCATAATTTGTTATTGTAATTCAGACTAGAATGACTTTGAAGACCTTTGTATAAAGGTTGTTTTTTGTCATATTTAAACCAATATTTCATATTGCTTGAATACCAAATATCCCCATAAAAGGTTCGGGCACCAGACTTATCCCAACTTTCCCCTCCTATAACCCATACCTTTCCATCAAAAATAGTTGCTGTATGGTTTATTCGATTTTCAAAAATTGTGGTTGCCGGTCTATTTTGATGCCAATGACTCCCATCTGCACTAGCCCATACCTCGTTTGTTAATTCAGCTCCACGAATCCATCCTCCGATTACATAAATATATCCATCGAAGACTATAGTTTTATAATGGCTTCTAACGGGGAAGGCATTATCGGTTTCTATTCTCCAATTGATTCCATCAGAAGAGGACCATATCTCTTCATTTTGTCGTCCATTGCCTAGAAAAACATACAATCTCTTTTTAAATACGATAGAATTATTTTGTCCTATTTCGGTTAAAGGAGATAGTGACCTTACTCTAGTCCAATGAATACCATCTGTAGTGTTCCATATATCACTTAAAATCTCGCCAGTATTGTTAATACCGCCAATGAGCCACATTTTGTTTTTGAATACAAGTAAAGAATGATTTCTGCGTTCTTCGAACAGATTTGAAGTAACTAGTTTCCAATTTATTCCATTATTGCTTTTCCAAACTTTTGAATTTGAATTCCATGGCGGTGTATGACTATTGTCTCCGCCCACCAGCCAGAGCTGGTCTTTAAACAAGGTCATTGATTGACCTGCAAATCCACCCATTTCGCTACTCGTTGTTTCCAAATTAAAATTTAAGTTGACGTTGGATTCAAATAGGGTTCTTCCTGATAAGGACTGGCTGTCTAATTGATTGCTTGAAGGCTCGAGATATAGCTCTTCTTTTTGACAGGAGAGGATTATTAGTGCTATCGAGATAGTGGTGATAATTTTTATTGCTTTCATAATGATTGAATTGAATGTTCGGTCTTTAATGAAACTCAATTGAAAAGGTTGACAAAAGCGCATAAAAAAAACCGAAGTATAAGCTTCGGTTTTTTCTTTTGTTCAAAGTTGGAATTTAGTAGTCCATCCCAAGATAGTCCATTACTTCATGGTAGTTAGAAAGATTTACGCCATTTTCTTTCATTTCTTTTATAGTGTATTTATTATCATCTCCTGTTTTAAGTGAAAGTTCGTATGGGGCGATTAATACATAACGTACGAAACCATCTATAGGGTCAAGGGTGCCTACAGTATCTGGATTGCCCATTTCGGTAATTTTATACTCACCAATGGCCATTCTTTGTTCCATAGTAAAAGACCTAAATAAAGGTTCCGTAAACGGTATGGCATAAACTTCAGAATAAGAATCACTATAAGAAAAGTAACCTAAAACGGTATAATTGTTCAATACATCTTGCGTAATTCTAGAATCGCTTATAGTGACAGTTGCGGCTGAGAAAGAATAATTATCAGGAAAATCTGCTACTATCCAACTTGAAGCAATTACATTGGCATTGCCATCTTCACCATCCTCGCCATTTTCACCATCAGTACCGTTTGTTCCATCTTCTCCTGCGGGTCCGGTCGCTCCAGTTTCACCTTGTGCACTAGGAACTCCTAGTGCCTCGCCATCTTCACCGTCTTGCCCAGCCGGACCTTGAGGACCTTCAATACCTTGTTGTCCAGAAGGGCCTATAGGGCCAATATCTCCATCTTTAGAACAAGAAGATAAAGTGATAGCGAATACCATGATTACACACTTAATAAAATTCATTGTAGTTTTCATTCCGTTTAATTTTATAATTATTTCCTTTTAATGAAAACAATTTCAAAAGGTTAACATCAGGGCATAAAAAAACCGAAGACTAAGCTTCGGTTCAGATTAAAAATTGGTTAGGTGCTTAGTTGCTATAAGCAGTGAGCATAGTACTACTCATTAAATCTCCATTTTTCTTATAGGTCTCTTGTTTTACCATGCCTACACCTTCTGCTAGCCATACTCTAGAAGGATAAAATTGATTTACCATCATCATCTTAGATTGATTCTCACTGTATAGAACATAACAATCATAAGTTCCTGCAGATGTAGTAACGCTTTCTTTTTTCTCAACTTTTCTGTTTAACATATCTACTGCGATGCTCATATTAATGCCACCCATGTTGATTTTCATGGTTACATTGGCATCATTTAGATTTTGACCAACGCTTAAATCATTAGGTATTTCAATATCATTACCACTAATTTCGATATCCATGTCGCCATATTGTTCCATCATATCGCTCGGCAATAGAGATTCGTAATCCAATTTAACCATGTTTCCAGTACAAGACAACTTATATTCAGTGTTATAAATTTCTTTCCCTTTTTCATCTTTAAGATTGATGGCCATTGTCGCGTTGGTAGTGTTACCCGCTGTATTTGTTTCGGTAACCTTATATGAGCTTACACCTTCAACTTTGCCCTTCTTGTTATAATTTGTGTATTCCATTGAAACACCTTCTGTCATAGGATAGAATTTGCTGCAATTGTCTTGTGCGGTAAGTGAAAGAATACCAATTAAGAAAAATAGTACGAGAAGTGACTTAGTTTTCATTTTGTATAACAGTTAAGGTTCTAATTAATAACTCTTTAAAAATATGAAAACTAATTTATTTATTTAACCATAATGTATAAACGGTAGATAACCGACCGTGAAAACTTCAATTTAATGTGTTATCGTATCTTAAACACTTTGATAGTATTCTCTTGATCTTTAAAAACTAACTCTGCTTTTTTATTATTATTGATGTCAGCCATGTCTATAATAGAACTTCCGAAAATGGGAAAGTTAGGTATTGATTCTGCTTGACTATCGTAGAGATATACTTTCTGATTTTGAATATCAGTTACAGAAACGTAAATCTTATCATTAAGGTAGAAAATGGTGGGTTTAGAATATACACCTAGTTCTAATTCAACTTTTTTATCACGTATTTTTAAAACATTATCATTCATTATAGCTAAGGTTCTTGTGGTAGCATCCATTCCGTGGTCTTTGGCTAAATTTAGTTTGCTTGAAGAAACATTGCCTTTAGTATCGATTTGAAATAAATCACCATCTAATGAAGTAAATGTGAATTTGTTTTGATAGAGTTTTATATCATTATCAGAAAACGAGAACTTATCCTTTACGTTAACTCTTGTTTTACCCGTTCTATTTGTAATTTTTAGTTGACCATTTTCTAATTTAAAAACGATATAATCCTTTTTTCCAATTCTAAAATGTTGTGGGGCATTTAAAATGTTTGCTTCTGCGGTATCATATTTAAACCCCTTAACAATAGTGCCTTTGCTATTGTACATGAAAACTTTGTCATTCTGCGTTACTACAAAGCGATAATTTTTTTTGTTCTCATAATCGAATACGGATATTGGGTTTAAGTTTCCTCCAGAGAATTTCATGGTAAAAGGCTTTACCTCGTTTCCATTTCTATCTAATATTAAAAACTCGTTATTGGTGGTAAAAGCAAATTGTAATTTACCATTTTTGAAAAGATCTACTTGTTGTACTTTTCCTTGAATGGTGCCTGTTAATTGTTTTTTCCATAAAATTTTACCGCTGTTCGACAGTAAATAAAGTATGTTTTCTTGATCTTGAACAATTATCTCTTTTTTTCGATTGTTATGATTTGTAACAAACTGTGGTAAAGTGGCAAGGTCCGTATTAAATTGAACTTCAAATGCCGATGTAACTGTGTTTTGCTCATCTTCCTTTGTAATTTTTTTAATTAAAAAGTTAGTGTGGAAGAAACCCGCATCAGCAATAACTTGCGAACCAAAAACATAATCATTTAGATTGCTTTTATTAAAAGTGTTACTTAAAGTTTTAGAGACTGATTCGTCTAAAATAGCAACGAAACCTTTTAAGTTAGATGTGGTTAAGATACTTGATGCTGAAGTAAGCTTATTCTCGGCATTTTTAAACAGGTCAGTTTTATTGAAGGTGTCACCGGTTTTATATTTCAATAGTACCGATTCGAGCGCACTCTTTGTTTTTGAAAAAAGAAACGTATTTTCAATGATACTTGAATATGTAAATGAAATATTTCCGATTAAGGGTTCAAGAGGTTCGAAAATTTTATTATTAGATTTTAATTCCCATATTTCATTACCGTTGTATTCTAGGGTAGTTACTTTTTCTTTATTTATATAATCTAATAAGGTAGCTGTGCCATAGGTTCGTAGAAGTAAGATTTTTTCATTTTCTACTTCAGTTAATCCAATTTCTTCAACGGTGTTTAAAAGAGAATCTAAGGTTGTGGAAGGGTAATTTGAAATTGTTTTATTTTTCAAGAACTTTTTAAAATCATCTAGTCCAAATGATTTGTAGTAATCAGCATTGCTTGGAACTAACGTCGCTGTTTTATTGAGTACCGGCTTTGTATCATTAAAAAGACTAAGGAAATGTTTTGCTTCCGTATTTGATTCGGCAACACCATTAAGTAATATTTCTGTATCGTTCAAGGTGAGGTCTAGTGACACCCAATTTGCAAAATTAGATACTTTTTGGTTAGACGTTAGTAGCTGGTTTATTAATCTATTGCCCTGCTCAATATCAAACCAGATATTCAACACTTTTTCGTTATTAGAAACGGTGTAAAACCTTTTCAAAGAAGAATTAATATTGGGCTCTTCGATAGCGTCAATTAGCTGCTGCAATAATTTTTCAGATGAACAGGTCACCCAATAGTTTTCAACATACGAACTAAACATTAACGAATCATCAATCTGATATTTTGTAATGTTCAGATTGTTATAAGAGAGTGTCTCAATACTTTTATTGGTGATATTTTCCCAGTTTGTAAATGATAGACTATCAACAGATATATAGGTATAGCCTATGTTGGTGCTGTCAACAGGAGACATGGCAAGCAATCCTTTTTTTTGGTTTCCCAAATGTTCTAATGGCCGTATACTGTTCGTTATGTTACTAAATAAATCTAACCCACTAAGATTTTGTAAGATTTCATTAGTGGAAAGCTCGTCCTTTAAGGTTTCGAAATCATTTACCTTAAAAACTAAGGGGGCATTTTTCGGCACTAAATCTAAAATTGAACTTTCAGGCTTTATTTTAGATGTGCATGTTATGCATAAAAGTATAATTAATACATATAATAATGTATGCCTCATAAGTTGCGGTTTATGCAAAGTTATACTATTTGTAATATTAAAGTTGGTTGTCGGCCAAAAGCTTAAAACTCATTCTATGGTATTTTGTAACCCCGTATTTTTTAATAGCCGCCCTATGTTCTTTTGTAGGATATCCTTTATTTTTTTTCCAGTTATACATGGGGTATTCATCGTGTAATTTTAGCATATATGCATCTCGAGCAGTTTTTGCTAGAACAGATGCTGCTGCAATGCTAGTATATTTAGAATCTCCTTTTATGATGCATGTATAGGGTATATCATTATAGGGTTTAAACCTATTTCCATCTACTATTATATGTGGTGGTATTTTCGATAATAAATCGATGGCATTGTGCATTGCTAAAATTGAAGCATTTAAGATGTTTATGTCATCTATAATTTTCGGTTGTATGTGAGCAATTCCGTAAGAGATGCTTTCTTTCTTTAACAGTGGTTCTAAAAGCTCTCTTTTTTTTTCAGATAAGAGCTTAGAATCTGTCAGAATCAAATTTTCGAATGATTTGGGCAAAATGATTGCTGCTGCGGTTACAGGACCTGCTAAACACCCTCTTCCGGCTTCATCTGTCCCTGTTTCGTTAAGGTTTTTATAAAATTTAAGAAGCATTATGTTTTTTTTAACTTAAAATTTGGAATTTTAAATATTAATATATGGTTAAATAATTCAATTTTTTTCATCAAAAATCCTCATTTAGCAAGAAATTAATAATAATAAGTGTTTTTTTAACATATAACTTTATTGGGTTAAGATAGATTTTGGAATAGTTGGCAATTTTTAGGACTTTTGGGGCAAGCTAATTCAAAAAACTAATTTTATGAAACAGAAGTTGACGTGGATGTTGACACCATTATTGGTGCTCTTCATGACATTTTCCTTTGCACAGGAAAAAACAGTGACCGGTGTTGTGACCGATCAAAGCGGGTTGCCACTACCTGGTGTGTCCGTAGTAGTTGTAGGAACAACTAACGGAACCCAAACAGATTTTGATGGTAATTTTGCAATCAATGTAAATCAAGGCCAGAAGTTAAGGTTTTCTTATCTAGGTCAAAAAGCTGTAACTATGAATGTTGGAGCATCCAATTCAATGGATGTGCAGTTGCAAGAAGATGCTGAAGCATTAGAAGAAGTTGTTGTTGTAGGTTATGGCTCTAGGTCTAGAGAACTTTCTACATCTGCAATATCTACAGTTTCGGCAGAAAAAATAGAAGCGTTTGTGCCTTCTACAAGTATTGATAATATCTTACAAGGTCAAGCTGCAGGTGTACAAGTTACCGCTGCGAATGGTAGACCGGGTAATACCGCCTTCGTACAAATTAGAGGTGTAGGTTCTATTAATGCACAGACTACTCCTTTATATGTAATTGATGGTGTTCCTATTCCTATTGATACTGAAAGAGATTTTAATCCTATCAGTAACTTGAACCCAAGTGATATTGAGACTTTCTCAATATTAAAAGATGCGGCTACCGTTTCTAAATACGGTTCTCGTGGTGCTAACGGTGTTATTTTAATTACAACTAAAAGAGGTAAAGCTGGTGAGGCTCAAATTAAGTTTTCATCCTCGTATGGTTTTGGGGAAAAAATTCCAGATAATTTTGATGTAATGAATGCATCTCAAAAATTAGAGTTAGAACGTCAATATGCTGCTTTAGGTGTTGGTGCTGCTACTAGTTCACCTGGTGCAACTTCTACTCCGGCAGAACTGGCAAGGTTAATTTCTTTAGATACAGATTGGCAAGAAGCACTTTTGAAAAATTCTGTAATTCAGTCAAACAATCTTTCAATTTCTGGTGGTGATGAAAAGTTAACATATTTCTTGTCTTTAGGATATGATAAGAATTCTGGTATTGTTGAGAATATTGATGGTTTTGAAAGAATTTCTACACGTTTAAATACCAATTATCAAGCAAAAGATTGGTTGAATATTGGAGCGAATGTATCTGTTTCTAGAAGTACAACAGATTTACCTAGAGATAGAAACAATGTACAGAACCCTTTTAGCGCTATGTATACTTACAATCCATATGAACCTTTATTTTTAACCAATAATGATGGGTCTTTAGTTACGGATAGTCAAGGGGAAAATGTATATAATCCTACAAGACAAGGTTTCTCAGTAGCAAATGCTTTGATTACTGAGCCAGAAGATACTAGGAATTTATTGTTGATTGGGAATTTAACTGCAGGAATGACTTTCAGCGATAAATTTTCTAATAATTTTAGTATCGGTTTAATTAGTAACAGATATAATAGAACTAGCCGTTCTTTGTCTGGTGGAGTATTGAATTCAATTGTTGGGTCTGCTGCCTTCCCAGGTACTCAGACAGATGAGTTAGAAGTTGATTTTGAGTATAATGTGAATAACGTATTTACATATTCAGATACATTTAATGGGGTTCATAATCTTTCAGCTAGTTTCTTGTTAGAATATAATGAAAATATTTCAACGGATTTGTTGGCTGCGGGTAGAGGTTTTCCTTCACCGGATATTCCTTATTTAGATGTAGCTGCTGAAGCAACTACAGTTGGTTCTACAGAATCTAGAAGAATTTTATTTTCTCAAGGTTTGTTTATGGACTATGACTATGATGGAAAGTATATTGTTTCTGGGTCAGTAAGACGTGATGGTTCTTCAAGATTTGGTCCAAGTAATAAATATGGATATTTCTATAGTGCGAGTGCAGCATGGAATATTGCTAATGAAAGCTTTATGGAAAATTCTATTTTCAACACGTTGAAATTGAGAGCTTCTTATGGTACTTCTGGTAACCAGAATATTGGTAATTTTCAATATCTAGATTTATTGGATTTTGATACTACTTATAACGGTCAAACTACCGCTTTACCTGCAGGTGTTGGTAACCCACAGATTCAATGGGAATCTCAAGCCATATTTGATGTTGGTGTAGAATTCGGTTTATTTAACAACAGATTAAATGGTGTTGTGGATTACTTTAAGAAAAATTCTAACGAGTTACTTTTAAATCGTCCAATTTCATATACTGTTGGTGATGATAATAATTCTATTTTTTCTAACATTGGCGAAATAGAAAACTCAGGTATTGAGGTTTCTTTAAGTGGAGACGTTATTAGAACTCAAAATTTTAAATGGACACTTGGTGGTAACATCACCTTTATTGATAATGAAGTTGTTGAGTTGGTTGATGGAGAAGATATTGTTACTGGTACATTTGGAGATAACATTTTACGTGTTGGTGAAGAAATTAATTCTTACTATGCGGTTGAATATGCTGGTGTTAACCCTGCAAACGGTGAGCCTTTATATTATGATTTAGATGGGAATGTAACTAACGAGTTTAGTGATAGTTTTCAACAATTACAAGAAGGGAAATCTCCAATAGCTGATTTTGAAGGTGGTTTTTACACTGCGTTCTCATACAAAGGTTTTGGTCTTAGAGGTGATTTTGTATATAAAGGAGGAAATTACATTTACAACTTTCAACGTTCTTCAGGCGTTTCAATTGGTAACATATTAAGTAGTCAAAGGGTAGAAGCTTTTAACTACTGGAAACAACCAGGTGATACAAATGTTTTACCTAGTCCTGTATTTCAAAGTAACGCAGATCAAACTTCAACAAGATTTTTGGAGAAAGGTGATTACTTAAGACTACGTACTCTTTCTGTAGATTATAACATGCCTAGAGATATGATTGATGGTATGGGATTAAATTCTTTACGATTCTTCTTTGCTGGTCAAAACTTATTTACTATTACTGATTTCAATGGTGATCCAGAAGTTGGTGTAGGTTCAGCAGAATCAGGTGAGCCTGGAGATACTGGTTTTGTACCTGGATCATTTAACCTATTTAGTTATCCAAATACAAGGTCTTATACCTTTGGTGTTGAAGTAGGATTTTAAAAACAAAAAAAAGATAGAAATGAAAAATAACATAAAATTATTAGTTCTTTTATTATCGGTCGGGTTCTTTTTGTCCTGTGACGATGAATTAAATGATCTACAGCCCTTTACCCAAGGTAGCCCAGAGACATTTTTTAATAGTGTTTCAGCGTTTCAAAATGGTGTTGATGGTGCCTATAGTAAAATGTTTAACTATTATTCAGAACCAGGATCTGGTATGCAAGGTATACCAGATATTCTTGCAGATAATGTTATACTAGTAAGAACAGGTAGAACTTCAAACAGTACTTACTTTGATTATAGATATGTAGCAAGTACTGCTGGTCCAATAGATTTTTATTGGAGTGAGGCTTATGAGGCTATTAATGTAACCAATTTGGTAATTGCACAAATAGATAATTTAGCTGATGGTGCTGAAAAAGATAACATCTTAGGACAAGCTTTGGCAATTAGAGCTTGGGCACATTTTGATTTGGTTAGGTTTTACGGAAAAATACCTACACAATCTGCTGATGCAAATGCTTCTTTAGGAGTTGTTTATATAAAGGTAGAAGATGGTGATACGGAAGATCCTTTAGCTGAGCCAGTAAGGGAAACCGTAGCTAGTAACTACGCTGAGATTATTGGTGATTTAGAAAGAGCTTCTCAACTAATAGGTGATGCTAATGGTGAGGGTAAACTTGATACTAATAGTGTTTACGGATTGCTTTCAAGAGTTTATCTTTATAATGGAGAATACCAAAAGGTAATTGATGCTGCTGATAATGTTGATGTAGAATTGGCTACGGCTGAGGATCTTGAAGGTTTGTATACTGATGCAAATGAAGCAGGCTTAGTAATAAAATTGGCAATTAATACTTCATCTGAAAGTACAGGAAATAACGTAGGTGTTTTGTATAGTCAAACTACAGCTTCTGATGTTTTGGAATATGCTTTTGATTTTGATTTCTTTAATAGTATTGATGAAGATGATTTAAGATTAGGAGTAATTTCTTATGTTGGGGAAAATAGTGGTAACCAATATAATGCTATTGGCAAGTTCTTAGGAGAAGCAGGTGAAGTTAATGGTCGTGTAGATATTAAGGTTTTGCGTGCTGAAGAAGTTTTGTTGAATAAAGCAGAGGCGCAGTTTGAGTTAGGACTAGATGCTTTATCTACACTTAATGAGCTTAGAGACTTAAGGTATGTAGCTTATGATGGTGGTGAAGCAGGTGTTACACTTGAGGATGCTATCCAATTTGAGAGAAGAGTTGAGTTGTCATTCGAAGGACATAGATTTTTTGATTTGAAGCGTCGTGGTGAACCTGTAATGCGTTCTACTATGGGAGATGTTATTGATGGGTCTGGAACACCTCCAGATTTTCCAACTTTAGCTGCGGATAATTTTAGATTTCAAATGCCTATTCCTATAGCTGAAATCAATTCTAACCAAAATATAGTTCAGAATCCTGGCTACTAAAAATTAGATAAATTATGAAAAAATATATATTAATTATTGCGGTATTATTTGCTTTTGTTTCTTGTGAAGAAGAGAATATAGTATTTGATAGTGAAAATGGCCAAACATTCGCCAACTTTTCAGAAAGTTCTATTTTGGTGCCAACTCCTGCGGAAGGGGCTTCAACAACGGTAGATGTATTTGTTACTACCAAAGCGGATAGTGATAGAACTATTTCCTTGGAGGTTGATCCGTCATCAACAGCAACAGCAGATCAATATACGATCAGCGGTTTAACGATTCCGGCTGGAGCTTTCCAAACTACACTTACTATTACCAGTAATTTTGATGCTTTACCAGACTTGGGTAGAGCGAATCTTGTACTTAATTTAGTAGATGTTTCTGATCCTAGTAATGATCTTGTGTTGACAGAAACACCGTTAGCATTGGAGTTTTTTAGAGAATGTCCAATTACCCCTGGCGATTGGGTTATTAATATGACTGACTCCTATGGAGATGGTTGGCAAACAACTGATGGTAATGGAGGTGATGGCTTAACCATTACGTTAAATGATGGTACTATATTTGAAGTTGGACTTTGCTCTCCATATGCTGGTGCTGCGGGTACCTTTTTGGGAGATGGCGAATGTACACCTAATAATGGGTCAGAGGGAACTGTAACGATTACAATACCTGAGGGTACTGAAAGTGCTGAATGGTTCTTTCCAGGAGACCAATTTGGTGAAATTGGATTCGAAATTATCTCTCCAAACGGCAATGTTGCCGGAGGTTATGAAAGTGCAGATGCTGGTTCGATTACAGTTGATTATTGTAAATAAAATTTCGACATTTTTTCGGAAACTAAAGAGTTTTGTTTAAATCTATAGTGATTTAAAAACATCATTATATTATATCTAAAATCAGGCTGAAGCAATTTAGCCTGATTTTTTTTTAGAATTAAGTTTAACCTTAATCTTACGACATAATTAAAACCTTAATAACCATACATTATGAAAGTTACATTTTTAACCAAATTCTTAGGTTTGTTTTTCTTGTCTTTATTTTTAGCATGTTCATCAGATGACGATGTTACTATTGTTGATGAAATGGAACCTGAAGAAGAGGTTATCGAAGAGGAAGAAGAACAAGAGCCAGAGTTACCAACTGAAGTTGTTTATCCAATTGAAGGAGAAACAGGGACTATACTTTTGAACAATAAATCTTTTGCTAAAGAAGGTTACATATTAGTTAATGAGTCAACAGATGATAGAGTGTATTTAATGGAGAAAGATTCGTCGCTGATTGTTCATGAATGGCAATTGGAATTTGGTTTAGGTAATGATGTTGAATTATTACCAAACGGTAAGTTGTTGGCTTCTCTTGGTGTTGAATCGCCAGATTTTAGTTTTGGTGGTTTCGGCGGCATTATTCAAATTATTAATCCAGATAGTTCTATAGATTGGGAGTTTAGGTATGCCAATGAAGAGCACTTAATACATCATGATGTTGAAATGTTACCTAATGGTAATGTTTTGGCTATTGTATGGACGGCAAGAAATCAAGTAGCTTTAAATGAAATTGGGTATTTAGGAGAAGAGGAAAATGTGTATACTGAATCTATTATTGAGGTTGATCCTAATACAAACGAAATTGTATGGCTTTGGGATTCTTGGGATCATATTGTTCAGGATACTGATGATACAAAACTTCATTATGGAATTGTAAGCGAAAATCCAGAACGCATCAATATCAATTATATAGATATTTTACGAGGAGAAGTCAGCCCAGATGGTGATATAATGCATGCAAATGGATTTGATTATGATGAAGATAATGATCTAATTTATATGACCATTAATAATTTTAGTGAGATATGGGTTATAGATCATAGTACTACCATCGCTCAAGCTAAGACAGATTCTGGTGGTCTTTATGGTAAAGGTGGCGATTTAGTATACAGATTTGGAAATCCTACAGCATACAATAACACCTTTGGTGAACGTTTATTTTACAATAATCATTTTCCTAATCTACTAGAGAATGATGTACCAGGTGATGGGAATATTTTGGTTTATATGAATGGTAACGGAGATTTAAAACAATCTTTTGTATATGAACTAGCATTACCTTCTATATTTAATTTACAATCGAATGCAATTAATGAATTAGATATAGTTTGGAGTTATACGCGAGAAGGTTTTTATGCGCCTAGAGTATCGGGTGCAATTCGGTTAGATAATGGTAATACTTTAATCACTTCAGGAACTTCGGGTTTAATTGAGGTGACCAATGACAAAGAGGTAGTATGGGAATTTGAAGGAACAGGTTTTTATTGGAGATCTTATCATTATAATTTGGGGAGTTCAGCACTTTCATTTTTGAGTAATTAAATTCCTTAATATTCTGTTGTAATAGGTGTTAAGGAATTAAACAAGCTACCGTTGAATTTTTAAGTTTTTAATAACGTTTTTTAAACCTATGAATCAATTATAAACAATTAAATTGAAAAAAATTAATGAATAAAATGATTAAAAAATTCACAGTCTTTACAATTGCTGCCTTAGCTTTTAATAGTGTCAATGCGCAAAATGCATATTCGCCAGTACCTGAAGAAGGTATTGTGAATTTTGTTACTAGTAATACTGAAATAGAACCTTCGAAAGCTAAGGGTACTCCTTATTTAAATGAAGATTTTGTACACGGAGAAGTTATTGTTGACGATAAAGTTAAAGAAGTTGGTAAGATGCGCTATAACGCGTACAGAAATGAGGTTGAAATATTAGATAACATTTCTAAAGATTCTTACTATTCACTTTTAAAGCGTGCTTACATAAAAGTTGAAATAGATGGTAAGAATTATAGTATCTACACATACGTTGATTCAAATGAGTCAATAAAGACAAGCTATTTTACTGATTTAAATAAAGGAGCTTTAAAGCTTTTGTTTAAACCAGAAGCTTTATTAAAGCAGGCACGTAGTCCAAGCACATCATATGAAAAATATGTGCCGCCAACATATGTTTGGAATAGTTCTTATTATATGTTAGACGAAACAAATGCAAATGCAGAAAATCATGCGGTTAAGGTGCGATTAACGAAAAAAAGTATTTTGGACTTTACAGGTGCGCAAAAAGAAGAAATGAAACTATATGTGAAGGAAAATAAATTAAACCTTCGTCAAGAAGCAGATGTAATAATCTTTCTTAATTATTACAATTCTCTTTAAGTTAGATATTATTTTTAAAAAAAGCCAAAGATGCAATTGCATCTTTGGCTTTTTTTTTGATTACTCTATCCTAAATTCAAATAATTCAGAGATAGAAGAATTGTCGAAGGAATCTTTTGTGATAACCTTCCAATAGTATGTGTTACCTGATGCAACAGTTGCTTCTATGTTAGATTCGGTTGTTTCGCCTAAGGATGCTGTAGGTATTTCGGTGGTATCGAACATAATTTCATAAGAGACAATATCATCATCAACATCTGATGCGGTCCATTCTAAAGTAATAGTTGTACTAGAACTTGTTACTGTAGATCCTCTTTGTGGGCTAATAGCAATTGCAGGAAAAGGCGCATAATTTTCTATACCTTGTCCCTGATTATAAAAAGACCATGTGTCACTAGTTGCGCTAGTAGATGTGCCATTAGCAAGAGAAATCACATACCATTCATAAGGTGTGCCTCTATTAATACTAATGTCTTTCTCATTGGTATTAGAAATCGCGGTTGTTACACTTCCTGTATTTAAATTCTTAAGCTTAATTTCATAAGAATCTGTATTCTCTGCAGCTGACCATTCAAAAGTAACTGTACTTTTTGTTTCGTCGTTAGTACTTACAACTCCTTCGTTACATTCCGTATTGTCTTCTGGGAATATTAAACTTGCTGCATCTGGGTCTAGTACAACTGGTACTATAGGGTCAACAGGGGTGTCATTATCAGATCCACCACCACAAGAAGTTAGTAGTAGGTTAAACAGAACGATATAGTATGTATATTTTAATATTTTCATTTTCTTATAATTTTGTAATTTGAAAGTGTACTGCCAGATTTTACATTTAATAGATAAATTCCGGTAGCTAGGCCTTCAACACTTAGCTTAATTTCGTTATTTGATGGCTTCATTTTCTTAGATAAGACACTGGTGCCATTCACATTATAAAGTGAGATTGTTATTTCAGGTGCAGACTCTGATCCTAAATAGATGGTTAAATCTCCTCCCTCTATAGGATTCGGATAAATAAATAAAGTATCACTTAGTACTACTTTTTCGGTGTATATCCCTTGGCAATCCAAACCTGTTTTAACAGATATTAAAGTAGATGTGTCTTCTAAAGGCAATGTAATTTCTTTAGCCGTGGTAGAATACATTTTATCGTTCAAGAAAATAGTATATAATTCACCTCCAGATAAATTAAGTGTAACCTCATTATTAAGTGAATTTATTTTAGCGGATACCGATAGTGCATCTGGTTGAGAAATAGTAAGATCGTAACATGCTTCATAGTCAGCTTGACCCTCAACAGTTACACATAATTGGTAATTACCAGAGGCTAAATCAGAAAATGTGTTTTCTTCGGTAAAACTAGCATTGGTAGTCCCATCTGTGCTTGATAGAACTGCATTATAGTTATATGATGTATTAGCGGCAGTAATAGAAATACTACCATTATTACTTACACTACAGGCTTCACCTGTTGTTTGAATCTGAAAATTGGTATTTGGTAGAGAAAAAACCTCACAACCCTCAATGTTTACAATAGTACCATTTGGTGTTTCATCGCATTGATCGATATTGTTTGGTACACCATCATTATCACTATCATTGTCACAAGTGTTACCAATACCATCTAAATCATCATCTTCTTGATTTGGATTGGCTATTAAAGGACAATTGTCATCAACGTCTAAAATACCATCATTGTCATCATCAGTATCACAAACATCACCATCACCATCACTATCAGTATCTAACTGGTTTGCATTAGCTATTAATGGGCAATTATCATCAATATCTAAAATTCCATCATTGTCATCGTCGTCATCATCTGGTAAGCCATCAACAACCAGGTCGTCAATAATAACACCTTCTTGAGTTACTGCAGGATCAGATTGAAACACAACTCTAAATAAAACATTGGTTTCGCCAGTAAGATTTTGTTCCCCGTTGGCAGCATTCAAATTAAAATCATAAGCGTATGCTGTCATGTCGGTATTTTCACCTGTCCATTGTGCGCCAGGGCAATTTTGACAATCGTCAGCTTCTTCAGAAAGTGCGTTAGTTCTATTACTGTTATACCAATTAGGCTTACTATCAATATTTCCTAATATATCCCAATTTCCACCACCATCTATTGAATATTCTACATATACAACATCAAAGTTAAGTTCAAGATCATAAGCCATATTGAATTTTAGGACAGGAGCAATAATAGTAGTCATATCATAGCAATTGCTTAATAAAATAGCTTTGGTACTGTTAGGGTGGTCACCACTTAAATTAGTGCCATATACATTAGTACCGGAAGTGGATGTATTCAATTTTGTCCCTGTTGGTATACCTTTTTGCCATACATTTTCAGAACTACCATCATTATATGTTATTAAAGATTCTTGTTCTGTTTCAAAAGTATTAAGAGTACCGCCAATACCGGGTATGTTTAAAAAGAACCTATTTTGTAAATTATTATTATCATTATAAGTATCGTTGGCGATAGTTGCTGTTAAATCGATTGTAGATGTTCCAAAAGTAACCGTGGTTTCCAATGGTAATTCAATTATTGCTGTCTCATTGCTCAACAAATTACCAGTCCAAGTGAAGGTTTGGGGAGTGTTTTCGTTGATGGAATATTCAATATTTATAGCAGTAATAGCATTAACCCCTTGGTTTTCTACTGTTGCTGTAGGTATAAAGCTGCTACATAGCACTTCATTTGATGTTGGTGTTATAGAAATCAATCTAATTTCATCATCAGGAATTTGAACAGGTATTATGGATTCCCAAACGCCTCTACCATATGTGGAAGCAATAATTTTCTCTCCGTCCAAATTAATTTCAATATCACTAATAGCAACATTTGGTAAGTTCGTATAGTATTCTTCCCATTCCGTTAAAGTATCATCCAATCTGTAAACACCTAAACTTGTACCAACATAAATAGGATTGTCTGTATGTCTACCTTGGTGGGCTATAGAGAAAAACGTTTGGTCAGTAGGAATGTCATAAGTAATGTTTTCAGAAGTTGTTTCTGTTTCCCCAATGGTTACCTTAAATACACCTCTTTCCGTTGGTTGATCACTTTGCGCAATACCTACTCGATCGGAAGTTGTTAGATAAATTATATTGCTGTCATTGGAGTTAATAGCCAAATCTGAAATTTCAGAATCCATAACTTTTATCAAGCTGAACGTAACACCTCCATTTCTGCTTCTATAAAGAATATTACTTTCTGCAGCGAAAATTGTTTCAGGATTTTGTGGGTCTATTTCTAAATCATCGATGTTTCCTGTGCCTATTGAAGAAGAAATTTTAGTCCATTGATTATTCTCTAATTTGTATAATGCATCAAAACCAGCATAAACAGTACCGTCAGAACTTATTGCTAATGGTGTGATCCAGTTTCCTTCTATCGTATTTCCATTGGCATCTGTTGGTGCTCCAACGACACCCACAGACTGACCGGAGTCTGAAGAAATAAATAGACTTCCACCAAACTGAACGAATCCATACACTAAACTACTATTGTTTGGGTCTATTTCATAATCCATGCCATCACCACCGGTAAAAACATTCCACTGTTCCTGATCACGAATAAAACCAGCGTTATCTTGTAATCCTCCAGTTATTTTTCCTGAATCATTTTTAGCAACAGAAATTCTATAGAACTGGCTAATAGAGATTCCTGCAGTGTAATCGGTAAAACTACTACCTCCATTTTCAGACATATAGATTCCACCATCACTACCTACATAGACCTTGTTGTTAAAAATTTTAATGGTGTGTATATCGGCATGTGTGTATCCTTGGTCACTAACATTCCATCTATTGATTCTAATAAAAGTGTCACCGCCATTAGTACTTCTCCATACATTTAAACAACCAGTATACACTTCGTTGAAATTGGTAGGGGAAACTTCAATGGCAAGATCAAACCATGCCTGATCAGATTCGAAAATATCTTGTACGCTTGCGGTTTTGGTAAAGCTTTCGCCACTGTCGAGAGATTTATAAAGTCCACCGAAAGCAAAACCGCTACCGCCAGTCAATGCTCTAAGAACATATACACCTGAAGGATTCGCTGCACTAGTACCTATAACCAATCTTCCAGAACTTTCGGGTAATCCGTCAACGATATCAGTGAAGGTGTTTCCTCCATCCGTAGATTTCGAAAAAGTATCAGCTGTGACTGCGTAAATTGTATTTGGGTTGTTAGGTTTTAGTTTAAAGTCTTGAATATTTCCGCTTTGTTTTACTTCCCATGTAACTCCACCATCAATAGATTTTTGCAGGCCATTGCTAGTGCTTACCCAGATAATATTGGAGTTTGTTGGGTCAATAGTAATTTCATTCATTAACAAGTTACTATTCGAAGTACTCGGGTTTAATCCTGTTTCATTCCAAGAAGTACCACCATCTATCGATTTGAAAACACCAATACTATATGAGTCCGCTGCATCATCATCACCGGTAGCGATATAAACGATTTGTGAATTATTTGGGTCAATGGCAATACCAGAGACACCTATTTGTGGAAAATCATCAAATAGATTCACCCAAGAAGATCCGCTGTCTATTGATTTCCAAATACCACCCGCTGGTGCACCTACATACCAAATGTTAGCATTGTTAGGGTCTACCGCAATTGCATTAACTCTTCCTTGTCCAGATAATGCACCCGAGTAGGTGTTATGGGTAAATGGCCCAATAGCGTTCCAATTTGCAGTTGGGTTTAAAGCTTTTCCAGTATTTGCTTGTTTAGTTTTCCAAGATTGCCATAGTTGATTAGAAGTTGGTAAGTAACCTTCTTTATCTGCAAAATGACTCCAATAGTTTTCCCATCTTTTATATGGTTTAAATCCGCTGCCTTTTTTTGAGTAGTCTTTGTCCTTCCAATATTCGTTAAATGAGTTGGTTATTTCATTTATTGAATACTGTCGTTCGGTAGATTTAGAAGTTGGTTGATTATCATTTAACTCTTTCATCCATGGCGCTTTTTCATTGAATTGCGCCGTTACGGTAGTAATCAAGAAAAATGCGATTACATTTAAAAGTGATATTTTCATTAACAATTTTTTATAAAAATCAGAAAAATATTCCTTTATATAATAATGATAGTAGTTAAAATTTATCATTAGTTTAATTCAAATATTATTATGGTTTTAAAGACCATTAAACTTTCACATTTACTTAGCAACAAAAAAATTAACTTTGCAAGGGTAACAAAGCTGCATGAAATATATAATTCTAGTTATAGTTCTTTTCACATCTTCGATTAGTATTGGTCAAGAGAAAATAGAAAGAAAAGAGAAGAAGACCGATTCGATTTCGCTTTTGAATAAAACAAAACCGATAAAGCCAATAGATAAGTTGAAGATAGATACGGTTGCTATCACGATTAAAGATTATAAAATTATCAACTTTGAAAGAGACACAACCTTTTTAGATACAACCCTTACCATTCAAAAAGAATATAAGTATAATTATCTGCGTGAAGATGATTTTGAGTTGATGCCTTTTTCTAATATAGGCCAGGCATACAATACACTCGGTGTTAATTTAGAAAGGATAAATTTATATCCAAGTCTTGGGGCAACTGCAAAGGATAGAAAATATTTGGAAAAAGAACAGATAGTCTATTACAATGTTGCCACTCCAATGACCGAGTTGTTCTTTAAAACTACGTTGGAACAAGGTCAGTTATTAGATGCGAATTTAACGTTCAATACATCTAGACGGCTTAATTTCTCAATTGGTTATATAGGTCATCGTTCCTTTGGTAAATATAATAACAGCGAAATAGAATCAGGTAATTTTACTACCACGACCAATTATTTATCAAAAAATGGAAGATATACGTTGAGGGCGCATATTGCGGCTCAGAATATTCAGTCTAAAGAAAGTGGTGGTTTAGCAGAGAAAGAAGTTCAGTTTGAATCTGGTGACCCAGATTTTATTAATAGACCTAGAGTTGACGTGCTATTAGATGATGCGTATAATAAGATTTTAGGTAAACGGTATTACTTAGATCATGTATATAAATTAGTAAGAAAACAGTTAGACTCCACTCGGTTTGAAAAGACATCATTGTCCATTGGTCATGTATTTGATTATGAAACTAAGTACTACCAGTTTGTTCAATCTGAAAATGATACACTTTTTGGTGATGTTATCCTTAATGAAATTGATGATAAGGCCTATCTGAAAACATTTTATAATGAAGTCAATGCTGAATTTTATAATCGAACTCTCGGTAAATTGACTGGTGGCATTAATATTTATAATTATGATTATTATTTTAATAGTCAATTCATAAAGGAAGATGGTACTGTAATCCCTAATAGATTAAATGGTACAGAGTTCGGAATAGGGGGTGAGTATGAAAAACGGATAGGAGGTTTTGATTTTTCTGCTAATTTGAAATATAACATTTCGGGTAAATTAACAGGAAACCTTTTAAACGCATCAGCATCATATGCCATTGATAAGGAGAACAAATTAAAATTCTCATTACATTCTTCATCTAGGTTGCCTAATTTCAATTATCTATTATATCAAAGTGAATATTTAAATTATAATTGGAATAATAGTGATGTTTTCGAAAAGGAGCGAATAAGCAGTCTTAAAGGAGAATTGAATTCTAATACCTGGGGTAACCTTATGGTTAAGTATAGTAATATAGATAACTATAGTTATTTTGCTCCTGTTTCTGATGATGCTATAGAAGATGGTTTAGAAAATGCATATGTTAAGCCTTTACAAGAGAATAATAGCATTGCCTATTTAAAAGTGAAGTATGAAAAGGAATTTAAGGTAGGTATGTTTGCTTTGAATAATACGGTGATGTATCAAAACGTAACACAAGATGAGCAAGTATTGAACCTTCCTCAAATTGTAACTAGAAATACTTTGTATTTTTCTTCAGATGTTTTTAAGAAAGCTATGTATTTACAAACAGGAATTACCTTTAAGTATTTCACTAGTTATAATATGAATGCATATAACCCAGTACTAGGTGAGTTCTATGTTCAGAACAAAGAAGAGTTAGGCGGGTACCCGTTATTAGACTTCTTCATTAATGCACGAATAAAACAAACAAGAATTTATCTTAAGGCCGAACATATTAATTCTTCATTTTCGGGTTATGACTATTATGCAGCTCCAAATTATCCTTACCGCGATTTTGTGATTAGGTTTGGTTTAGTGTGGAATTTCTTTTCTTAAACGATCAGGGGTATCGGCAAATACCTGAAAATAGGGGTATTACCGTTGTTTCGGTGTTTTAGGAGTGTGTAAGTATTTGATTTTCAACAACATGGTTATTTATTGTATTTTGTCCGATTATTTTCCGGTCGTAAATAATTGTAAATGAGGGTTGTATGGTATTGTGTGTAGAAACTAATGTTTTTTTCATAAAAAGTCTTGTGGTTTTGGAAATAGGGTGTACATT
>NZ_CAXBOU010000010.1:0-175154 GCF_963977385.1 uncultured Maribacter sp.
ATCATTTAGAAATATATATATTGCTCGGCCTAAAGTAGTAGGAAAATGAGCGATAAAATAAAATTTGAAATAGAGTTTGTAATACAGTCTTCACCACAAATGTTATATCAATATTTGGCAACACCTTCTGGCTTATCAGAATGGTTTGCAGATAATGTTAATTCCAGAGGTGAGAAGTTTACCTTTATTTGGGACGGAGCTGAAGAAGAAGCTAAATTATTAAAAAGAAAAACCGACGATTTTGTTCGTTTCGCTTGGGAAGAAGCAGAAGACGATACTTATTTTGAAATGAAAATAATTGTCGACGAAATCACAAAAGATGTTTCTTTGTTCATAACAGATTTTGCCGAAGATGATGAGGTTGAGGAATCTAAAATGCTTTGGACCAATCAAGTATCTGATTTAAAGCAGGTGCTGGGTTCTTCTTAGAAATACTCTAATTTACAGTATCTTTGAGCCTTAATTTTTTAAGGCTTTTTTTATGTTTAATTTTAATGGAGAACTTCTTAATGAGGATGATAAAATTCTAGATGCAAAGAATAGAGGTTTGCAGTTGGGTGATGCCGTTTTTGAAGAATTACGTGTAGTTACGGGTGATGTTATTTTTTTAGAAGAACATTATTTAAGATTAATGTCATCTATGCGTCTTCTTCGAATGGAAATACCAATGAATTTTACCATGGAATTTATGGAAGAAGAGATACTTAAAACGGTCTCAAATGTAGATTTAAAACAAACCAAGCGTGTAAAATTTACTGTATTTAGAAACAATGACGTACTAGCTAATAATAGTATTTCTTATATCATTACAACTTCAATATTGCCGAATCCTTTCTATATTTTAGAGGAAGAGGACTATGAAATAGAGCTGTTCAAAGATTTTTATAAGAATTCTAGCATGCTTTCTAATCTAGATACGAACAATAAAATTTTAAATGTTGTTGGGGGTATTTATGCTCAGGAAAATGATTATCAAGATTGTTTACTTTTAAATGAGTCAAAACAAGTTGTTGAGACGTTAAAGGGAAATATCTTTCTTGTAAATAAAAATGTAATTAAAACTCCACCATTATCCGATGGTTGTTTAAATGGTATTCTTAGAAAAAAATTGATGGATATTATTATAAAACTAGAAGATTATGAATTGCAAGAACTAAGTATTTCACCTTTTGAACTTCAAAAAGCAGACGAATTGTTTGCGGTCAATAGTATTGAAGGGATAATTTCTATTACAAAATATAGAAAGAAATATTTTACCAATTCTATTGTGAAAAAATTAATAGGCAAGTTAAATGCGGCTGCAAGAATGTCTATAAGTAAAACTGTTTAGTTTAAACTAGGATTTTCTGGAGCGTTAGACCAAAGTAAATAATCTCCTCCTAATTGTATCATGTTTTCTTTCCAAAAGGCATTCGCTGCCTTCTGTATAATTCTACTTTCATGCTCATTCTCAATCACGATCCATGATCTTGAAGAGAGTTCTTCGTCGAGTTGCAGTGATGACCAGCCTGAATATCCTAAGAAAAATCGAATATCATCTTCAGAAATAATTTCTTTATTAATGAGTTCTACGGTAGTTTCAAAGTCTCCACCCCAATATATCCCATCAGATATTTCAACGCTGTTATCTATCAAGTGAGGTACCTTATGTATGAAATATAAATTGTCTTGTTCAACTGGGCCTCCATTATATACCTGAAAGGGTATTTGAATTTCAGTCACCAATTCATTAATTAGATATTCTAATGGCTTATTCAAAATAAAACCTACAGAACCTTCATTACTATGTTCTGCCAACAAAACTACAGATCTATTAAAAGAAACATCACCTGTTAGCGAAGGCTCAGCAATAAGTAATTTACCTTTGGTTGGTTTTAAAATGATCATTAATTATATAGGATTATATTTCTAAAGTAAGACAAATCCTCTTAAATGCAAAAACTTAGAAACAAAAAAGCGCCCAAAAAAGGCGCTTTTATTAAATTATCTATGTAAAATTAGTTTACAGCTTTGCCTAAATCAGCACCTGCTTTAAACTTAACTACATTTTTAGCAGCAATTTGGATAGTTTTTCCAGTTGATGGGTTTCTACCTTCTCTTGCATTTCTTTTAGATACGGACCAAGAACCGAAACCTACTAAAGAAATTCTATCTCCTTTTTTAAGGGAATTTTCAACATTTCCCAAGAAAGATTCCAATGACTTTTTAGCCGCAGCTTTTGTGATGCCAGCGTCAGCTGCCATTGCATCGATCAATTCTGTTTTGTTCATAATGTGATTAATTAATTGTGATTAAAAAATTTATACCTACTAACAAATTTATATGGATTTATGACGAACACAAGTAAAACAAGGGGAAATCCCTTGTTTTGTTGATAACTCAGCGTGTTTGTTGATAAAGTAGGTGTTTTTTTACATTTCTCGCAGCCCAATGACAACGGGGCTTCACCTCATTTTGGCATTTTCTTCTAAATTTAAGCCATTAAGTAGATCTTTCACTTGCATTCTTTTTTTTCCTTGAAGCTGAATTTCTTCTAAATTCAAGTATCCTTCCTGAACAGCAACCTTCATTTCTTTTTTGTCGAAAACTAACGTTCCAATTTCTAAATTATGGTGTTCAAGTAATATGTTGGCTTTGTAAATTTTAGTAATGATTTTCGAATCAGCATTTTCTAAAGTGGTCCACGCTGCAGGGTATGGGCTAAGACCTCGAATAAAGTTATAAATGTCTTCAATAGGTTTGTTCCAATCTATTTCACACGTTTCTCTATGTATCTTATAAGCAACCTTTAAATCTTCATTATTTGATTGCTTGGTAGTTTCAAAATTATCGTTTTGAATTCGCTCTACAGTTTTTAAAACTGTTTTTGCACCTAAATGCATTAATCTATCGTGAAGGTCTTCTGCATTATCAGTTTTTTCAATTGAAGTTTCATCTTGTAATATGATAGCACCCGTATCTATTTTCTCATCAATGAAGAAGGTTGTAACACCTGTTTTTGTTTCGCCATTAATAATAACCCAATTTATCGGTGCTGCACCACGATACTGAGGTAAAAGTGAAGCATGAAGATTAAAAGTTCCATATTTAGGCATATTCCATACCACTTTAGGTAGCATTCTAAAGGCTACAACAATTTGTAAGTTGGCATTTAATGATTTTAAGGTTTCAAGAAATTCTTCATTCTTCAGATTGGTTGGCTGAAGTACATTGATATCATTTTCAACAGCATATTTTTTTACTGCAGACTCATTTAATTTTCTGCCTCTACCAGCTGGTCTGTCGGGGGCAGTGATTACTCCAACGATATTATACTCATTTTTTACCAGCATATCCAAAATGCCTACAGCAAAATCGGGAGTGCCCATAAATATAATTCTTAATGCTTCCATGTTATGTAAGTTCGTATTCGTTAATTGAATTTATGGTAATGTACTTTTCTTCTAACAATTCTTGTAAAGCAGTGATTACTATTTCTTGATTAATATTTAATTGTACTTGTAGTTCTCTTGAATTTGCTTTATTGTTTCTTAAGCATTGAATTATTTTTAATTTGGTGTTTATTACATCGTGACTACCCAGTTTATTATTGATGCACACATCGCAAATACCGCACACACCTTTTTGAGTTTCCCCAAAATATTGTAATAGTTGAACGCTTCTACAAATCGTAACATTTTCTATATAGGCAAGCATATTAGAAACGTTTTCAATTTTAAGTTGATTTTGTTCATCAATTATATTTGCAAACCGGTTTATGGTTCGGTCATCATCTCTTTGAACTAGAAACAATATCTCTAAATCGCTTGTAGAACTTGTGTAATCAATAATATCATCTTTTGCTAGTTGCTCAAAATTCAAATGTATTTTTGCTTCTGATAAGTGTATTTTTTTTCCTAATAGATAGGTATTTATCTGCGTATCAAATTCGAAAAGGCCACCATAGGTTCTAAGAACTACCTTTATAAAATCTTCTAATTTAGGATTTTGGGCAATGTATCTATAAAGCGACTCTTTACCTGTTTTAAACTTAATTGTATGTTTTTTTGAGAAATTCTCAGATAAAGATATAACTGAATTACGGTCTAAAATTAGTAAAGCATTGTAGGTAAGAAATGTATTCAATTTATATATAGTACAGAATTCATTGAAATTCAATTGAAATTTTGTTTCGGTAAATTCACCATATCCAATTTGAAAGTAGTTATTCAGTTTTCGATATATCGTTTTTATATATGCTACATCTGGCAAAACTTCTAAAAATTGTCTTTTAACCAATAATTTATCAGTGGTATTGGTTAAAAGAATTGCTTTTGAAGATGCCCCATTTCTACCTACACGACCTGCCTCTTGAAAGTAATTCTCTATGCTATCTGGTATTTGAAAATGAACTACCAGCTCAACGTCTGGTTTATCTATTCCCATTCCAAAAGCATTTGTGGCTACCATAATATTCACTTTATCGTGCAACCATAAATTTAGACGTTCGGTTTTAGTTTTTTGGTCTATTCCACCATGATAAAAAGTTGCTTTTAGTCCGTCTTTTAAAAGATATCTAGATATTTCTTCAGCTTTTCTTCTGCTTCTAACATAAACAATTGCACTGTTATTTATTTGGCGACAATACTGCTTAAGTTGATTGTTTTTATCTTCGGTCAGGATTACTGCAAAACCTATGTTTTTTCTAAAAAAAGAATCTTTTTTAATTAAGGGGGTTTGAAGATTTAGAGACGCAATAATGTCATCACTAACTCTTTTAGTTGCTGTAGCAGTTAGTGCTACCATGGGTACATTTGGATGTAAATCACGCAATATGGAACAAGTTAAGTATGCAGGCCTGAAGTCATGTCCCCATTGAGAAATACAATGTGCTTCATCGATAACGTATAAAGAAACATTCATTCCTTTTATTCTTTCTTGAACCAATTCTTGCTGTAGCCGTTCTGGTGACAAATACAAAAATTTGTAGTTGCCGTAAATGCAGTTATCAAGTAATTTATCGACCTCGCTGAATTTGAGTCCGCCTTTTAGCCCTAAGGCTTTTATACCTCGTTTTTGAAGATTATCTACCTGATTCTCAATTAATGCAATTAAAGGGGAGATGACAATGCAAATACCATCTTTCATTAATGCAGGTACTTGAAAACATAAAGATTTACCGCCACCGGTTGGTAATAATCCTAAAACATCTTGACCATTAACAATAGCGTTGATGATTTCTTCTTGAGAGCCTCTAAAACTATCATAGCCCCAATATTCTGATAAGATGTCTTTCGGTGTATTATTCACCTATTTTTTCTATAAGGTCTATTACAAATTGTAAACGATTGTCTATCGTTCCAAAAGGTACTTCTATTGGTTTATAACCTAGTTTAATGTATGTTTTTTCAAGATGTTCATGAATACCACAAGCTTGTTCAAAATTTTCCATACGTTCATTATCCTGAACGTAGATATCTTTCCAAGGTGGTAAAATCAATACTTCGTCGTATCGATTATCAAGACATAAATCAGTATATCTTTTTTCAATTGGTTGTTTGAAGTAATTCATGTAAGCAATTACATCAGGTAAACCACGATCATAAAATAAATGCTTTTTATCTGTATTCTCGCCGCTAATAAAATGTTTTAAACGTGCACTTATTAATTCATCATTAAAACTCTTGGCATCGTCGACAAAATCTATGGGGTTTACAAGTAACTCATCTGCTGGTTTGCCGTTGAGTGCATCTAACGTCATTGTTCTTATCACTTCGTGAAAACAGTGAAAACCATTTTCCTCAAGTGATGAAATCAATACGGTCTTACCTGTTCCTGGTCCGCCTGTTATAACAATTCTTTTGTTGCTCAAACTCATATAATATTCAGACAAAAGTACGTAAATCAAGAGTATTAAAAAACTGGTTCAATACACTTATCTTTGTGTAAAATAGAAGTCATGGACGAAAATAACCCAGTAGAGTTTTATAAAAAATTAAAAGAACAATTAGCGGCTACCTCCGAATGGCCTTCAAATTATCTTTATAAATTTATTGTAAAGAGTGATACGGATAAGGTTGACCAAATTCATAAAATATTCGATAATATGGGAGCAGTAATTAACTCAAAAAAATCGAAAAATGGAAAATATACGAGTGTTTCTATTACAGTAAATTTGAGTAGTCCAGATGAAGTCATTAAAAAATATAAGGAAGTAGGGGAAATTGAAGGGGTAATCTCCTTGTAAAATAGCATTTCATCTATAATTTTATTAAATTGGCATCGTTATAAGAATACTTCTTCAATACAATAAGTAAAAAAAATCAATTTGCAATTAGTAGAAAACCTAGAATATAATACAGAACGTTCGCATTTAATTATACCAGAGTATGGGCGTCACTTCCAAAAAATGGTAGATCATGCCGTTTCTATAGAAGATCCAGTTGAACGTAATAAAGTAGCGCAAGCCATAATTAGCGTAATGGGTAATTTACAGCCTCATTTACGTGATGTGCCCGATTTTCAACATAAACTTTGGGATCAATTATTCATTATGTCCGATTTTAAATTGGAGGTAGAATCACCATTTCCAATCACCTCGAAAGAGAGTTTGAGTGAAAGACCTGAGCCCTTAGAATATCCACAGAATTTTCCTAAGTACAGATTTTACGGAAATAATATCAAGCGTATGGTTGATGTGGCAGTAGAATGGGAAAAAGGTGATAAACGCTCTGGCTTGGAATATGCCATCGCCAATCATATGAAAAAATGTTATTTGAATTGGAACAAAGATGTGGTTGATGATAATGCCATTTTTAAACATTTATTCGATTTAAGTGATGGTCGTATAGATTTAGCTGCAGAGGGTGAAAGTTTAACCGACAGCGGACAGTTCCTTAAAAATCGTGTTGCTAAAACACCAAGGGCAGCAAGTTCTGGCAAGAAAAATCAAAGAAATAATAATAATAACCGCGGTAAGAAACGCTATTAAATTTCCACTTCTCTAGATGGGAACATTCAAAATTGAAGGAGGCCACCAATTATCTGGTGAAATAACGCCTCAAGGAGCAAAGAACGAAGCACTTCAAATACTTTGCGCCGTATTACTTACAGATGAAAAAGTAACAATCAACAACATTCCTGATATTGTTGATGTAAATAAGCTTATATCTCTATTAGAGGATTTAGGCGTTAAAATTCAAAAGAAAGGCAAAGGCTCCTATACTTTTAAGGCTGACGATGTTAATTTGGATTATTTACAGTCTGATCAATTTAAGGAAGACGGTAGAGGGCTTCGAGGTTCTATTATGCTCGTAGGACCATTATTGTCACGTTTTGGTAAGGGGTATATACCTAAACCAGGTGGTGATAAAATTGGACGAAGACGTTTAGATACTCACTTTGAAGGTTTTATAAAATTAGGTGCAAAGTTTCGCTATAATCGTGAAGAATATTTCTACGGTGTAGAAGCCGAGAAGTTGATTGGTACTTATATGTTGTTAGATGAGGCCTCTGTAACAGGAACGGCCAATATTGTTATGGCAGCCGTTCTTGCTGAAGGTCAAACAACTATTTATAATGCTGCATGTGAACCCTATTTACAGCAATTATGTAAAATGCTGAATAGAATGGGGGCTAAAATTACTGGCGTAGGATCTAATCTATTAGTTATTGATGGTGTTGAAAAACTTGGTGGTACTGATCACCGAATGCTTCCTGATATGATTGAGATTGGTAGCTGGATTGGATTAGCGGCCATGACTAAAAGTGAATTGACCATTAAAGATGTTAGTTGGGATGATTTAGGTCAAATACCAACTGTATTCAGAAAAATAGGAATTACGTTAGAACGTAAGGGTGATGATATTTATATACCCATGCATAAGGATGGTTATGAAATACAAAACTATATCGATGGTTCTATATTAACCATTGCCGATGCTCCATGGCCAGGCTTAACACCAGATTTGTTGAGTATTATTTTGGTTGTAGCTACACAGGCTAGAGGAGAGGTGCTCATTCATCAAAAAATGTTCGAAAGTCGATTGTTTTTTGTGGATAAGTTGTTAGATATGGGAGCTAAGGTTATTCTATGTGATCCACATAGAGCAACCGTAATTGGTCATGATTTCAAATCGACATTGAAAGCGACTACTATGACTTCACCAGATATTAGAGCGGGTGTTTCTTTATTGATTGCAGCACTATCTGCAAAAGGAACGTCTACTATTCATAATATTGAACAAATTGATCGTGGTTACGAGAATATAGATGAAAGATTACGCGCTATTGGAGCTAAGATTGTTAGAATCTAAGTGTAATATAGAACGTTAATAAAAATATTAAACTCCATAATATGGTTCTTAGCCAATTATGGAGTTTTAGTTTTTCTATAGATAATTGAACGGAATTTTTATTGGAAATATTTTTATGTAATGGTACAAATACAGTAAAAGTTATCACCCAGACTCCAATGACCAATAAAGCACTGGCTAGCGTATAAAAATCTTGATTATAATATACTTGTAAACCGGTCGCAATCAATTGACCGAACATTAGGGGTATTACGATTATAGCAATTCTTTTAATGTAGGTTTCATGCCAATGGTATAGGTCTTCATGTTTATAATAAGAGAAACTAGGATAAATGATTAGTTGAACTATCCATATCAAAACCAGTAAACCACTATCACATATTAAACGGATTTTTTCGAGCATTTACTTTTCTACTATAGTTCCGTCAGGATATTTTGCAAACCTGCCACGGTTTGCCTCATGAACATGGTCAGGGTTTCTCCAAGGCCAACCACCAAATTGTGTTAGTCTAAATTCTTCCATCGCGTCTTGCAACTCTTTATCGGTATTCATTACAAACGGACCATATTTAGCAACAGGTTCATTTATTGGTTTGCCTTGTAGAACTAATATTTTAACTTCACTTGTACTCGCTTTTAATTCAATTTCCTTAGATGCATCAACTTCAATACCATGATTTGGATGAATAAGTTCTCCCGATATATTTAAAGAATCACCTTCATAAAAATAGATGGTTCGAACAGTATCATTACCTGCTTTTGGTAACTTAATTGTCCCGTTGGCATTTATTTTGATTAACCAAACAGCAACTTCATTTTCGCTCTCTGCAGCCCAAGAATCTGGAGCAGAGTCAGGTGCGATTTGATTATTGAAATTACCAGAAACTATTTTGATTGTTCCTCCTTCTAAATTTAAGATAGGAATATCTTCATGCCACAACATTTTAAAATGTGGATCGACAAACTTATTTTTTTTAGGTAAGTTCAACCAAATTTGAAAAAGTTCTAGTGTATTTTCCTTTTCGGTATGTAGCAATGGAAACATTTCAGAATGTTGAACACCGCTACCTGCCGTCATCCACTGTACATCTCCCTCGCCAAAACGGCCAGCAGCACCTAAAGAATCGGAATGATCACAAAAACCTTTGTTTGCAATAGTTATTGTTTCAAAACCTCGATGTGGGTGTGCAGGAAAACCAGGTATAGCTGTTCCATGATACATTCGCCATCCATCTTTCACTATAAAATCATTACCAAGATTTCTACCTTCTAAAGAATCAACAGGACCAAGCTCTCCGTTTCCTTTTGGGTAGTGGTCTAAGTGATATACACAAAATAGAAAGGGATCTTGAGTTTGCCATGGAAAATCTAATTTGAATATTTGCTTGATATCACTTTTCATAGGGTTATGAAATTTAATTTATACTTAAATTAATGCGCTGCGTTGTTTATTTCTACCCAATTGCTTTCAGGGTCTTTTAAGTAAATCTGACGAACACCATCGGCTCTAAGAGTAACCGAATTCTCTTTACCGGGCCAATCCCAATACGTTATATTTTTTTCTTCTAGATAAGTAATAAGTTCATCTAGTTTTTGTGTAGCTAAACAAAGGTGAACACTTTTACTATGCTCCATCGCTACACTATCTTTGCCAATTAAATGTAATTGTGAATTTCCTTGAATTACAAACCATTTAAACCCTGATGGGGCTGAAGGGTGCGGAATTTCTTTTAGGTTCAATATGTTTTTATAAAATGCACCTACCTTATCTAAATCTTTTACAATAAGAGAATAATGGTCATATTGAAAATCGAAGGATTGTGCAGATGCGAATGAACCGGATATAAAGAGAACCAGTAATATTAAATTTTTCATTTTTAAAGTGTGATTTTGAACTTTCAAGTTACTTAAAAATGAAAGAAGCTATCGATTAAGATAGCTACTTTTTTATTACTTATTTTATTCACCATCTAAAGGTGGAGGACCTTCGATCATTGGTTCATAAACTTCATCTCCTTTTCGAGTTTTAAACTCTTCTTTTACTTTGGAAACTAATTTAGGATTTTGAAAAAGGTCTAACATTGTCATCGCCATGGCTTTCGATGCATGAATCATACCTTTATGTCCTATTGACATGCCTCCACAAGCAACTACTGCCCATGAGTGCCATGGTGTACCTGTTGGTGCAACCGAAACTCCTAAGTTAATGTTTGGTACATTCCAGCTTACATCACCTACATCGGTAGAACCACCACCAGGGTTTTCTTCCGTTTCCTTTAAAGGGTGAACGGTACCATCCATCCCAAGTTCAGGTTTGCCAGTTGCTTTTTGTATTGCCTTACCAAATACAGTTTCTTCTTCGGTATAGGTAATTGGCCCTAGCAGTTCAAGGTTGTTCTGCATTATTTCTCCACCAGAACGGTTTACCAAGGTTTCATATATTCCAGAAACCAATGATATTTTGTAATCGACATCGGCCATAATAGCAGCACCTTCCGCCATTGCTTTTACACGTTCATAAGTCGGTAACATTTTTGATCTCTTTGGATCTCTAACACGAACCCAAAGTTTAGCATAATCTGGTACCACATTTACTACCTGACCACCATCTTGTATATGATAATGAATTCTAGAAGTTGGTAAAATATGTTCTCTATAATAGTTTATTCCTGTAGTGTATAATTCTAATGCATCTGAAGCACTACGTCCATTCCAAGGATCCATAGAAGCATGTGCGGCTTGTCCATAAAATTCAACGATAAAATCAATGAGCGATAATCCGCTCTGAACATCAGCCTCAATACCAGCAGATGGGTGCCAGCTTACATTTACATCGACGTC
This sequence comes from uncultured Maribacter sp., assembly GCF_963977385.1. Taxonomy (GTDB): domain Bacteria; phylum Bacteroidota; class Bacteroidia; order Flavobacteriales; family Flavobacteriaceae; genus Maribacter. The sequence continues at coordinate 11,136 of NZ_CAXBOU010000010.1, forward strand.
ATCCCAAAGACCGGCTTTTACCATCCAAACTTTTGCGAAGTATTTCTCTTCAGCAGGTGTACCTAAAAATTTCACAGTACCAGTTATTTTTCCAGCATCCATTAACTCTTTAATAGCAATGGCAGAACCTAGACTGGCTGTACCGAACATGTTATGACCACAACCATGACCAGCAGCACCTTCCTTAAAAGGTTCTTTTATTGGACTTGTTTTTTGTGAGATACCGGGCAAAGCATCAAATTCACCTAGTATACTAATGACTGGGCTTCCAGAACCATAAGTAGCTGTAAAAGCTGTTGGGATATCAGCAACACCTCTTGTTACCGTAAGACCGTTTTTTTCAGCATAATCGGCCAAAATTCTCGAAGATTCATTTTCGTCAAAAGCAGTTTCGGCAAGTGCCCAAATAGAATCACTTATTTTGATAAGCTCCGCTTTGTGCTTTTCAACGGAAGAAATAATAAAATTTTTGTCTTTGCTCATTTTCTGAGAAAAAACCGTAACACTCATGCACAAACAGAGCGTTAATAGAAAGATGTTTTTCATTTTAGGTAAAGTTGGTTAGTAGATTACTCTAATTCGTTATGGAAGTAGAGCGTTAGAAATATTATCAGAGTAAATATAACGAATTACACGCTTTAATTAAAAGTACTATTTGATACATGCTTCACTCTAATTAGTATGTCTTTATTTTTTAATTTGAATATTAATTATTTAAATATTAAATCAGCAAAAGCTTATCAATTATATAATTTAAAGTCTCATTTTTCGTTAATAATCAAATCGTTATATTTTAATTTTTTTTGAATTATGAAAAATTTGGTTTTTAAATCATTGTTGACCTTCGCATCAATTTCAATTATTGCTTGTAGTTCGACCAATAGGTTGACAATGGGTGTAACCCAACCAGCTCAAGTTTCAATACCTTCTGACGTAGCAAGTATTGGTATTATCAATAGGAGTAGCGCTTCTGAAAATAATAGAATATTAGATAAAATCGATAAAATATTATCCCTGGAAGGACTTAATCTGGATAAGGAAGGAGCTGTAAATGCAATTTCTGGTCTTAGATATGAACTAGAGCGAGGAAACCGTTTTGAAGTTGTTAAAATTATTGAAAGTCAAAAAGATTTTGAAAAAGGATTAGGTGTTTTTCCTGCTGCTCTTTCTTGGGAAATTGTTGACCAAATATGTAAAGAGAATGGAGTAGATGTATTATTCTCTTTAGAATTTTATGATACGGATACCGCTGCAGATTATGAAATGACCACAGTTAGGATACCCAATGATTTAGGTATAGTGGCAGAAATACCAGGTCATAGAATTAAGTTGAATACAGTTATAAAAAATGGTTGGCGTGTGTATGATCCTGCGGACAGGACTATTGTAGACCAATATGTTTCAAATGATCAAGTTTTTTCTAAAGGTGAAGGGATAAATCCTGTTAAGGCTTTAGAAGCTATTGTGAATAGAAAAGAAGCAGTTTTAAGCGTAAGTTCTGATTTGGGTACAAATTATGCGCTTTTTACTAAACCTGAGCATATACGTATTGCAAGGGATTATTTTGTAAAAGGAAGTAACAATTTTGAAATTGCCAAAAGACGAGCCCAAACAGGAAACTGGGATGGTGCGGCAGAATTATGGAATTCAGAACTAAATAATCCAAAAAGCAAAATAGCTGGTAGAGCCTTTTATAATATGGCGATAAGCAATGAAATAAATGGAAATCTAAATAAAGCGATTGAATTTGCCTCAAAAGCATATACCGACTATGGTAATAAGGAAGCATTAAGTTATGTGAATATACTTAAAAGAAGAGTCGTAAGTCAACAAGAGTTAGATCGCCAATTGGCAAAATAAAACTTAACTCAAAGCCTGTTTATAGGTCTCTAAGCATCGTTCTCTAGCCAACTTATGATCTACCATTTTTTCTGGGTAATCGGTTGTATCGTATTCTGGAATCCATTTTTTGATGTATTCTTTTTTCTTGTCAAATTTATCAACTTGGGTCATCGGATTGAAGATTCTAAAGTATGGAGCTGCATCAACACCAGTACCAGCAGCCCATTGCCAATTACCGACATTAGAACTCAATTCATAATCCAATAATTTTTCGGCAAAATAAGTTTCACCCCAACGCCAATCTATCAATAAATGTTTGCATAGAAAACTGGCCACCAACATGCGAACTCTATTGTGCATGTATCCTGTTGTATTCAATTCTCGCATACCTGCATCGACTAATAAATAGCCTGTTTCTCCATTTTTCCATTTCTCAAATTCATCTTCATTATTTCTCCATTCAATACGATCATATTTAGCTCTAAAAGCATTATGGACAGTATGGGGGAAATGCCAAAGAATAGACATGAAAAATTCTCTCCAAATTAACTCACTCCAGAATACTTCGTTTTCTTCCGCAATAGCCTTTTTCATCATTTTGCGTATAGAAACAGTTCCAAAACGCAAATGCGGACCTAAATGAGATGTGCCATTCTCTTTAGCTGGAAAATTCCGAGTATCTTCATAATTGTCAATAAGAGTAGGGGTTACATTGTATTCTGGAATCTCAATTTTAGATTTTATAAAACCAATATCACGTAATGACAAATTAGGAAGGCTTTTGTTTTCTATTAGGTTTGATAAATGCTTATTTGTAGAGTGAATCTTTAAATCATTGTTAGCTTTAAAATTTTCTTTCCATTTGTTTTTATACGGCGTAAATACAACATAAGGTTCACCATCACCTTTAACAATTTCAGATTTTTCAAAAATAACTTGATCTTTAAAAGTTTTGAATTCAATATTTTTTTCTAAAGAGAATTCCGCTACTTGAGTATCTCGTTTTTTTGCATAAGGCTCATAATCTCTATTGGTGAAGATTTGTTTTACATCATATTCTTCAGTTATTCTTTTTAAAATATCCAAAGGCTTACCATCATACATGGCTATTGAGCTATTATTCTCTTTTTGAAGTTGAATACACATGGTCTGGATAGTATTATGTAGAAAGGTTACCCGAGCATCATCTTTTGGTAGTTTAGATAAAATATCCTTATCAAATATAAAAACAGGAAGAACTGGATAATCACTTTTCAATGCTTCTAAAAAACCAACATTGTCATCTAACCTAAGATCTCTTCTAAACCAGAAAAGCGATATTTCTTTTTTTGACATTTAGTTGATATTTAATGTAGAAAGTCCGCCATCGACTCCGATAATTTGACCTGTAATCCATGTGCTTTTATCACTTAATAAAAATACTGCGCTGTTGGCAATATCTTCTGAATTACCGACTCTTTTTAAAGGATGGCGTTCATTCATCATTTCTCTTTTCTTGTCGTTATTCAATAGTCTTTTAGCTAACGGTGTATCAACCAACGAAGGGGCAATTACGTTCACTCTTATTTTTGGTGCGTATTCTGCAGCCATTGACTTAGCAAAACCTTCAATAGCACCTTTTGCGGCAGCTACACTCGTGTGAAATGGCATACCAGTACCAACTGCAATGGTACTAAAGAATACCATACTAGAACCTTCATCCATTCTTGTTATTATTGCCTTTACAACCTTTACCAATGAAAAGAAATTGAGTTCCATATCTTCTTTTATAGTCTCTAAACTCATCATTTTAAAAGGTTTTAGATTAATGCTTCCAGGGCAATATACAAATCCGTCAATTTTTTCGGGAAGCTTTGAAACATCTAATTCATCTGTTGTGGCATCAAATTGAATATGAATTACATTGTCATGTATTAATGAATCATCTGTACGAGATGCAACATATATTTTATGTGTTTCTTGAAGTTCTTCAACGATAGAAAGGCCAATGCCGTGCGATCCACCAATAAGTAAAATGTTTTTCATTTAAAATGATTTTAATGTAAGTTCATTTGGAACACCTTCTAATGTTCCGAATAGTTCTTTTAATTTTTGTTCACGGTGTTTGAATATCTCCAACAATTGTTTTTTCACGAAAATAGGATGTGCTATTCGCCCTAAAATGCCAAAAGGAATTTTGTAATCAATGATATCTTCCATTTCTACGCCTCCATCAATTTCTTTAATAAAGTGTTTATGATGCCAAAGGGCGTAAGGGCCAAATCGTTGTTCATCAACAAAGTAATTGCCTTCATTTACATGGGTAATTTCTGTTACCCATTTTGTGCTGTATCCTGGGAAAGGGGAAACTTTATATTGTATGATTTGACCAGGAAACATTGGTCTATCTGCACCCGACAAAATATGAAACCCCATGTGTTCTGGAGTAATAACTTTTAAATTCGCAGGATTCGAAAGAAAACCCCAAGCTTCACTCTTTGTAATAGGCAAAGCTTGTTTAGAATGTAATTGATATAGTTTCATATTTGTAATTTTAACAAAGATAGAATCAATTTTTGTTTAATTAAAATTAAAATTAGTTAAACAATAATTAAATTGGAGTGTATTTTCTCCAAAAATGACAGACTTTATCGATTAATATTAATTTAGGTCGCTTATATACAGCTATTTATAATTTTTGTCGTTTATTTTGCATCTATGAAAGTTATTCTACAACAAATCGTACTTGTTTTTCTTTTCATTCTGTCATATCAAGTGTCTGGACAAGAGAATATACAAACCGTTGGTGAGTTGACGAATGAGATTTTTGAAACTTCGGGTTTAATTTATTTTAATGAACGCTTAGTTACCCATAATGACTCTGGTAATCAAGCTGTTTTGTATGAGTTAGATACTTTAACGCTATCTATTCAAAGAAGAGTTACCATAAGTAATGTTGACAATATTGATTGGGAAGCAATTTCTCAAGATGATGAATATATTTACATAGGTGATTTTGGTAATAATGTTGGTACACGAACTGATTTAGCAATTCATATAATAGTAAAGGAAGACTATTTGAACTCTAATATTGTTACTGCCACCACCATTAATTTCTCATACGAAGACCAACAAGACTTCATAAATAATGGAAATAGTGACTGGGATGCTGAAGCATTTTTTGTTATCGATGATAGAATAGTAATTTTGACAAAACAATGGCAGAGCCTCGGTTCTGTTGCCTATGAAATGTCTAAATTTCCGGGAACACATGTAGCGAGTAGGGTCGGAGCTTCTGAAAATATAGGATTAGTTACCGATGCAACCTATGATTCAGAATCGAATAGATTGGTTATTATTGGATACTCATCTATTTTAAGTCCATTTATTGGCATTGTAGAGCATCTTGATTTTAATTCTATTTTCGATGGATATACACAACAATCACTGGGATTAAACTTTGTTCAATCTGAAGGACTAACTCAAACAAATGCAAATAACTATTTCTTTTCTTCAGAATATTACTCGAGACAAAGCCCGACCATAGAGTCATCTTCAAGATTGTTTTCATTTCAAATTCCTGACACAGAAATTGAAAACCCAGAAGAACCAGAAGAACCTGGTAACCCTGAGGAACCGGAGGTGCCAGAAGAACCTAGTATTCCTGAAGAGCCTGAGACACCAGAAGAACCTGAGAATCCTGAACCGGAAACTCCTAATCCTGAGAATACAGAAGAAAATGACAAGCTTGTTATTTTTAAGGATAACTCTACGAATCAATATCACTATACTTTATCTACCAACAAGATAGTATATGGGCAAATAATATTTGATGTTTTAGGTAGGCAAGTTTGGAAAAACGATGGTGAGATTGGAAAGAAAGGTATTATATCGAAAAATTTGGAGACTTCGATTTATTATTTGGCATTATATCTTGAGGATGGCGTAATAGCAAAACCTTTCGCAGTCTATTAGAATAAAGGTCCTTAGGTATTTAAGAATTTATTAACATTTCTGCAGATTGTTTATAATTAGTTTTACCATTATAAACTAATCAACAAAAATTATGAACAAAGTAGTACTTTTTTTATTGGCAATTGTAGCTTCACTTACTGTTGAGGCACAAATAAATACACCTGCCCCAAGTCCATCTGCTAAATTGATGCAAACTGTGGGCTTAACAGAGGTGATGATAGATTATTCTAGACCTAACATGAGAGGTAGAGAAGTATATGGTAACCTAGTTCCTTTCGATAAATTATGGAGAACTGGTGCAAATGCATACACTAAAATTACTTTTGATACCGATGTAACTATTGGTGGTAAAGAAGTAAAAGCCGGCACTTATTCAATATTCACAAAACCAGGAGCTTCTAATTGGGAAGTTTTCTTTTACACAGATATCGTTGGTGGTGGTACGCCAAGCAAGTGGGAAGAAAGTAAAGTAGTCGCAAGTTTATCTGTACCTGTTTATAAAATGGATATGCCAGTTGAAACTTTTACTATAACGGTTGACGACGTAATGAGCAATGGTGCGAGTATCGGAATTATTTGGGAGAATACTTATGTAGCTGTTCCTTTCACTGTGCCTACAGACGCTACGGTTATGCAAAGTATTGATAAAGCTTTAAACGGACCTACAGCTGATGATTATTATGCAGCTGCAGTTTATTATTCAAGTGAAGGTAAGGATATTAACAAAGCTAAAGAATGGATGGGCAAAGCAATATCAATGACTGAAAAACCAGCATTTTGGCAGTTTAGACAACAATCTTTAATTTTAGCAAAAGCAGGTGATAAAAAGGGAGCCATTGAGGCTGCTAAAAAATCATTAGCAGGTGCTACTGAAGCAGGTAACAATGATTATATTAAAATGAACAATGATTCATTAAAAGAGTGGGGTTCTAAGTAATTAGTAACCTTTAGATATATGAAAAGTCCGTGTATAATTTATACACGGACTTTTTTTGTAAAAAAATAAATATTATGAAAATACTTTAACACCATCATCAATAGCTAAATGGTAATACTCGGCTTCGATATTAGTTTCTTTTTTATAAGCTTCTAGTAATGAAGAAATGCTTGAGTCTAATTTAGTAGTCTCAATAAGGTTAATGGTACAACCTCCAAAGCCGCCACCCATCATTCTAGAGCCTAGAATACCATTTAAATCTTCTCCAATTTTTACTAGAGCATCTAATTCTGGAGTGGTTATTTCATATTGAGTTGACATTGCCCAATGACCTTCTTTCAAAATTCTTCCTACGGCTTGTGCATCGCCCTCTGTTAAGGCTTTCATCATTTGGTGTACGCGCTCATTTTCTTCGATTACGTATTTGGCCCTTTTAATATCTATAGCATCGCTATTTTCAGCAACGCTTTGTAAATCTTTTAGTGTAACATCACGAAGCGAATTAACTTCGGGCTTTAACAGTTTTACCTCTTTAACTATGTTTTCGCAAGAAATACGTCTTTTGTTATATTCTGAATCTACAGCAAGGTTGTGTTTTATATTCGAATTCACCAATACCCAACTATACCCATTCAAATTTATAGGAATATAACTATGACTTAAATCTTTACAGTCTAAGAAGAATGCATTTCCTTTTTTTCCAAAGAGAACAGCATACTGATCCATCAAACCACAATTTAGTCCGATTTTATGTTCTGCTTTTTGTGCTATTAAGGCAATATCTTCACGTGAAATTTCTTTACCTGAAATCTTTGTTAAGGCATAAATAAAACCACAACAGAGTGCAGCAGATGAGGAAAGTCCTGAGCCAATAGGAATATCACCACCAAAAACGCAATTCATCCCTTTTATAGGGTAATTTTCAGAAATAAGAATTTCTATGATTGCTTTAAAATAATTTCCCCAAAAAGAATTGAACTTTTTATGAGTACCATTTAAGGCGAATTCTATTTTCTCCGCTTGGGTGAGAAAAGCTTCTATTCTAATTGTATCATCATTGTTACCTGAAACTGCAAAGTAGATACCCTTTTCGATAGAAGCTGGTAGTACAAGACCTTCATTGTAATCGGTATGCTCACCTATAAGATTTATACGACCCGGAGCTTTAAATAAAAGTGGGTTGCTATTATAGTTCTCTTTAAAAAAAGAAATAATTGTTTTATGTACCATTAATTTTTAGGTAAAATAAACTTGTTTCATTGAACTGTAGGAAGTGGTTTTTTCAACATTCTATCAAACGCTTCAAACACAAATGAAATAAGTATTACCATTGCGGCGCCAATAAAGTTAAGCCATAAATAACCTAGTTTTTCTTGGCCAGAAGGGTATATGTGAATTAAGTAATAATAGATTATACAAATAATAATTTGAGTAACAACAGCAGCAAAGAATACGGCATTTCCTTTTATGAATTTAAAAAAGAAAGCAATTAGAAAAATGCCTAATACATTACCATAAAAGATACTGCCTATGATATTTACTAATTGTATCAAATTATCAAATAGATTGGCAACACTAGCTATGGAAATTGCCACTATACCCCATAATAGCGTAAAGTACTTTGATGCCTTAACATAATGGGCCTCAGTTAAATTACGGGTCATATTTCGCTTATATAAATCTAAAGCTGTGACGGTGCCGAGTGCATTGAGTTCAGACGCTGTGGATGACATGGCAGCAGAAAGTATTACGGCTAATAATAACCCCACCAAACCGGTCGGTAAATTATTTAGTATAAAATGGATGAAAACATAATCCTTATCATTTGTTTCTACCACATCATTTGCTTGGCTTATCAATGATTTAGCGGCAATACGATTGGTACTATCTTTTTGATTGATACGAATTATTTGTTGCTTCGCTTCTTCAACCGCAGTATATTCTTTTATTTCCAGAGCCGATGAAAATTTGTTTTGAGCAATTCTTTTTTCAGCTTCTAAAGCAACTTGTCCTTCTTGCAAAAGCTTATAATCATCTGCATAAGGCGATTTCATTACCGCTTGCGTAGCTGATGGATTAAAGTTCAATGGAGAAGGATTATACTGGTAAAATACAAATACCATAACACCGACCAATAGAATGAAAAACTGCATCGGAATTTTTAAAATGGCATTGAAAACAAGGCCTAATTGACTTTCTCTAACGGATTTACCGGATAAGTAGCGTTGTACTTGACTTTGGTCAGTGCCAAAATATGCTAGAAATAAAAACAAACCACCTGTAATACCACTCCAGAATGTATATCGGCTAGAAGTATCTAAATCGAAATTCAAAATGTCAAGTTTATTACTGGCGCCTGCTATTTTCATTGCTTTACTGAAGGTTATATCTGATGGTAGATAACCTAAAATGAAAAAGAAAGTGATGAACATACCGGTCATAATAATGAACATCTGCTGCTTTTGCGTAACGCTAACAGCTTTTGTTCCTCCCGAAACAGTATATATGATTACTAGGGTTCCTATAATAACGTTTAGGGTACGCAAATCCCAACCCAATACGGCAGAGAGAATTATAGAAGGAGCGAAAATTGTAATACCGGCGGCTAAACCTCTTTGAATTAAAAATAAAACAGCAGTTAAGGATCTAGTTTTAAGATCAAATCTATTTTCAAGAAATTCGTATGCCGTGTAGACCTTCATTTTATGGTACAACGGAACGAATACCAAACATATAATAATCATGGCAATAGGAAGGCCAAAGTAAAATTGCACAAAGCCCATTCCATCATGAAATGCTTGACCTGGTGTCGATAAAAAAGTGATTGCACTTGCTTGTGTGGCCATTACAGATAAACCAATGGTCCACCATTTAGAGTCGTTACCACCACGTACGTAATCGTCGACGTTCTTGCTTCCTTTAGTTTTCCACACTCCGTATATAACTATAAAGAGTAAGGTGCTGGCCAGAATAATCCAATCTAATCCTCCCATATTAGTTGAATGATGTCATAATGTAATAGAAAATAAGAATATATATTGTGTTGAGCACCAGTAGGATAGTGTACTCTTTTTTCCAAGTTGTGTTTTCGTCGCGTTCTGTTTTCATCCTTTTATTTTCCCTTTAACTTCCACTTTATCCTTGCCTACCGAAAGCATATTAGAGAATAATTTATAAGCTCCTGGTACACCAACAGGTAATTCTCTAAAAAAGCTAAGTCCGGTATAAATATAGTTTCCCTTTCCGTAAGGGGCAATTAATAGGCTACCTTTTGTAATTTCTTCGTCTTTATCGTGCATGCTAAGAATAGGAGTGAATTCTGAACTCCATTTATTAGGGAAATATAATCCTCGCTCCTGAACCCATCCTTTAAAATCATCTTGATTAATTTCGTTAGGAAAATTAACTAACGAATTATCTTTAGCTATAATTTCTACATCAGAATTTTCATTAGTAACACGATCTCTAGAAATTTCTAGTTCATATGGTGCTATATTTTCAAATTGATTACCCCATCTACTTGCTGTGTTATATTGCACAATAACAGTGCCACCATTTTTAGCATAATCAAGTATAAAACGTTGTTTGAATTTTAAGGCATCTACAACATTATATGCACGTATACCTAGTACAACTGCATCATATTTTGCCAATGATTCTGCTGTAATTGTAGTTGGGTCGATTATTTGAACATTGTACCCAATTTGTTCTAAACTAGTGGGTACTTCATCACCAGCACCCATAATATAGCCAATATTATCTCCTGCCTTTTGTATGTTTAGGCGTACTACTTTTGCCTCTGACGGCAGTAGTACTGTTTGGGTAGGAACATGGTCATAAGAAATAGTTACTAACTCCTTCGTAATTTCATTACCATTTAATTTAATGATAGGGGAGATAGTGTTTTCATTTTCAGAAGCTGGTGGACTTAATTTGAAATAAACTGTTTTTTCATCACCTTTCTTAGCTATAAAAAAGGGTTGAGATGTTTTGTCAACTTTCCACCCTGAACCATATTTTAATTCGATAGTCCCTGAAATACTGTCTTTATGTGCCTTTATAATTACAGGAATTCTTTTTTCAGAGGCATCAGCAAATATTAAAACCTTATCAGCAAAACTTGCAGTAGCTTCTGGTATTATTTCAAAAGGTTGATATATTTCTCCTTTTTCGGGTTTAGCATACTTATAAACTACAGCCTTAGATACTGGTATTACAACGCCATTAAAATCTAGATTAAATGTTACTTTAAAAGCTCTTGGTGTTTCTGGCTTACCTATTAAAGCGCTATTGTTTACAGTATATGTGCCAAGTGTTCCTTTTTCCATTAGCCAATACGGACTCGTAAATTCAGTAGAGGTTGGTATATTGAGACTTGCTTTTTTCTCAAATGATTCGTTATTCTTTAAAACAATATCGTTAATAGCTATATCTTGACTATTAATATAAGATGATTTTATTTTGACATTTACAGAACTTCTATTTAGAGCTTGTATTTGAATAGTAATCATCTCGCCTGGGTTCGTATACGATGTTTCTGTTGTAGCTTCTAAATACAAGCCAGATATAGCAGTTATTATATTAGTTAATTCTTTTGTCTTAAGCTCCTTCCAATGCTCATCGGTAGTTTTTTGTAGTAACTGGTATGCTTTTAATAAGGAAGGTAAATGTGTCGTTGGGTTTTTAAAATTAAAGTTAGCTTGTACCCCATAAAGAATTTCCCCAATAGCTTTACCTCCTTTTATTCTCGACCAACTAGTGTCTATTCCATCAAAAATATTGTTTTTATCTTCTGGCAAGTCACCTTTTAATAACTCAATATATTCATTTTCAGAACCTCTTGAACTTAATCTTCCAAAACCTTGGCATAAATGCTGACTACTGGCTAATGATGCTATTTCATTATTAGACATGCCCAACATTGGGTAGTAAACACCGACATCCATATTAAGCATTTTGGATTTATCGGCTTTTTTGAATTTTTCTTCACTTCCATAAAACCACCATGATGTATTGAAAAACAATCGCTTAGGTTGCCAAGTGCTAGAAGTTTTTAACTGATTAGGGTAAGCAGTTTCATCATTCGCAAGGTCAAAGGCTTCAAAACTTAACATAGCCGATGAAGTATGATGACCATGTGTGCTACCTGGAGTTCTGTGGTCAAACCTATTAATGATTACATCAGGTTTAAACTTACGAATTGCCTGTACTACATCTCCTAAAATGGCCTCTTTATTCCATATTTCTAGAGTTTCGCTAGGGTGTTTTGAATATCCAAAATCATTAGCACGTGTAAAGAATTGTTCACCACCATCAACCCGTCTAGCTGCAAGCAATTCTTGTGTTCGTAAAACGCCTAGAAGTTCACGTAATTCAGAGCCGATTAAATTTTGACCTCCATCACCTCTCGTCAATGAAAGATATCCCGTTCTGGCATTAGTGCTATTTGATAAGTATGATATTAATCTAGTATTCTCGTCATCAGGGTGGGCGGCAATGTATAAAGCGGAACCTAAAAAATTTAATTTTTCAATAGAGTGGTAGATATCTGCGGGAGAACTATTCTTTGGTGTCTGGGAAGTAATAGTATTGCATATTAACAGACAACAGGTTATTAGCCCTAATATATGGCGCATTTTTGGATGGTTTTTGTAGTAGATCCAAATATAATAAGATTAGTACCTAACAGGGCTTTTTTACGAGTTCTTTAACAAAATCACATCGTTTGTTCTTCCTCTTCCTCTGTATTGAAAAATTCACCTTGTTGATATGTAGAAATTAGAATTACGCCTTTCTGTAATACCAAGTTATTTGGATAGGTAAGAATCTCACCATTATTTCTTCTTAAATGAAGATGAAAAGCTCTAATATCTTCAATTACGAAGGTGTCTAAAGCAGCATTATTTGGGTCGATTAATTCTTTGTCTAAAATACGAATGGTGTTTCCTATTTTAAAAGGAAAAGAAAAGAAAATGATAACACCTGCTGTGATATTACTAAGAATAGACCATTGCGCGAAAAGAGCAACACCTATGACAGCAAAAACGGAAGAGAGCATAACGCCTAAATCCTGATAGTTTACACTCCAGACTAAAGTAAGTGCAACTACGGCAATTATAGTAAGTGCTATATTAATAAACTTGATAATTAAGTTGGTGCGAACAGGATTGAAATCACTGATTTTACTAACCTTTCTTACCGCTGTGGTAAAAAGAAATTTCAAAATAAGGATAACAATAAAAACAACAAGACTATAGATTAGCTCATTGTTATGATTGGCGATAAAATTTCTCATAAGATTATAATCCTAAACTGTCGCGCAAAGATAAATCCTTATTCGATTTCTGTTGCCAATAAGGTGTTGTAATCCTGTTAATTATTGTGGCAGTAGAAGTTAAAATTTTTGCATCATCTCCAAAACCATCATGAAAAGTATCTGTCCAGCTTTCAATGGTATAAGGAAATTCGTTTTGAAAATTAATTTTTAAAGTGCGTTGTAATTCAGGATAGGTGATTTCATATGAATTTAAATCTTCAACCTTAGTTAAAGAAGCAGTCGCCTTATAGGCCTTAAACTCTTTATGAGTAAGTCTTATGAATTCTAAAGAAGGAATCATAGTAATGTCACCTATAGGCAAATTAGTAGGGTTGATTCGGATTTTATTCCAAATTTCATTTTCAAGATCTGTTTTTTCTAAATGATATTCTTGGTCTGCTTCTGAACCAAAATAGGAGTGCGATATAATATCAAAATCTTCTCTATTATTTAGTTGCGCATAAACATGACCACACCACTCCTGAGAGGAAAATGAAAGTTTTAACGAATGTTGATTATCATGAACAGGATAAAAACTACTTGTCATTATAGAGTACGGGTAAATGCCTGTTATATAATTCTTTGTAGAATTTAGTTTAAGAACAGGTATGTTATCATTATCGTTCGTATCAGCCTTTACTTGTAATCCGGGCAGAAATGGTTCAGTTACATATATCATAACAGCAGTTCCTTCTCTCATTTCGCCATACCTAGCTTGTTTTAAAGTGTATGAGGTAATTTCTGCGGTTCCATTGTACCAATAATCTTTGAATTCTTGAGAAAGTTGTTTTTTAGGTTCTTTTACTTCATTTTTAGTGGTACCATTGGCTATAGCATTGTTGCTATCTTCTGATTTCCCTTTGCAAGAAGTAAATAACAGTACTATTCCGAAAATGCAATAAAGTGTTGAATTGAGTTTTATGCCTTTCATAATTACCATGTTTTTAGATTTTAATATATGTTATTTTGCCATGTTAGACAGTGTTTCATATACCAATTGGGTTGGTAGTCCTACTACATTAGTATATGACCCTTTTATTTCTTCGATACCAATTAATCCAATCCATTCTTGAATACCATAAGCTCCTGCTTTATCATAAGGCTTAAAATTTTCAATATAATATTGGATTTCCTCATGTGATAAATTTTTGAACTTAACTTCCGTTATTGAATTCAATATAATTTGTCGTTCACTTGTCGTAAAACAAACAGAAGTTATCACTTGATGCCAATCATTAGACAATTTTTTAAGCATTGATTCGGCCTCCAAGTTGTCTGCAGCTTTTGCCAAAGATTCATTTTTATACCAAACAACAGTATCTGAAGTGATTAAAATATCATTTTCTACTAGTTCATTTTTAAATACCTCTGCCTTTAATTTAGCTAGGTAATCTGATATCTCAGCAGCTTTTAATTCAGGTGGATAAATTTCTTCGACCGATTTTAATCGTACTTCAAAATCTAATTCCATTTCCTTGAAGAATTGATGTCTTCGTGGTGAGCCAGAAGCTAAAATGATCGTATAGTCTTTCAGTTTTTCTTTAAGCATAATTAATCGTTTGCAGCACTAAAATGGCTCATCCAATCGCCTCGTACTTTTAAAACTTGTTCTATAACGTCACGAACGCAACCATGACCACCATTAATATGAGATATATAGTGGCTAATGCTTTTTACTTCAGCAACGGCATTTTGAGGGCAGGTAGCCAAGGCAACCTCTTTCATAGGTGGTATATCTGGTATATCATCACCCATATATAATACGTTTTCAGCATCAATATGATAGATGTCCATATACTCTTCTAAGGCATCAATTTTATGGTGTGCACCCATATAGATGTCTGTAACACCCAATGCTTTTAATCTACTACGAACACCTTCATTAGTGCCACCCGTAATAATACAAACATTATATCCTTTATTAAGCGCAACTTTTAAAGCGTAACCATCTTTTACGCTCATTTTACGAAGCATTTCACCATCTGTAGTAATCAAAAGACTACCATCTGTGAATACACCATCAACATCAAAAACGAATGTCGTAATGTCTTTCAAATACTCCTTATAACTCTTTTCCATGTTTATGTTTAATTGCGTTGCTTAATAGGGTGTAAAGTTCCCTGTGATGTGTATTTTTAATTAATTGTAAATGGTTATGTAAGGTTTTTTGGTCCGCTCTTTTAGCTGGTCCTGTTTGTGATTCATAAGGAGTTAAATCATCTAATTTAGCTGCAGTTTCTTTAATCAAGGGTTTTAATAATTTAAAATCGACATTATTTTCTGTGCAGATTTCTTCACCGATGGTATACATGTAATTAGTGAAATTATTTACAAATACTGCGGCAATATGAAGTACTTTCCGTTGCTCTGAACTCACTTTGATAACAGTATTACTCAGTGTTTCTCCTAGTTTTTGCAATAGTTCTAAATCCTTTAGGTTCTTCGCTTCTAGACAAATTGGAATGTCCTTGAAGGAAATAATTTTACCTTTTGTAAATGTTTGAAGTGGATAGAAAATTCCTGTTCTATCATATGTACTTAAAATATCTAAAGAGGTAGCACCAGAAGTATGGACTAATATTCCTTTACAATCTTTGAATTTTTCTGCTACTAAACCAATTGAATCATCTGATACTGCTAATATATATATATCAGCAGCTGGTATTTTATTAAAATCGGTATTTATAGGTGCTTTATTCTTGACAAAAGATAAATGATTCTCGTTTCTACCTATCACTTGTTTTATCTCCACATCGGTTACTTTTTCAAAAGCCTGGAAAAGATTTTGAGCAACATTACCTGTGCCAACTATAACTACTGATATCATGTCGCAAAAATACAAAGTTTATTGAAGTACTGTTGTATTAATATTAACAGTTTATATCATGTTTTAAAGTAATAAAAGGCGCTAATAAATGATGAAAAGACCTTATTTTTGCTTCTTGAAAATCAACGCCTTTCTTCAATGACGGAAATGTTCAAAAAAATATTCTTTTCTACTCGTTTAATGTCAATTCTGTTTATTGTTTTTGCAACCGCAATGGCATTCGGTACTTTCATAGAAAGTTGGTACAGCACAGAAACTGCACGCATTTGGATTTATAATGCATTATGGTTCGAAGTCATAATGGTATTCTTTGTTATCAATTTTATTGGTAACATTTCTAGATATCGTTTGTTTCGATTAGAAAAATGGCCCGTATTAGTTCTTCACCTATCGTGGGTGTTGATTATAATCGGTGCTTTTGTAACTCGTTATATTAGTTTTGAAGGTATGATGCCAATTCGTGAAGGTAAAACGGAACAGGTTTTCTATTCGGATAAAACATTTTTAACGGTTTATGTTGATGGTGATATAGAAGGAGAACCACGTAGAAAGGTGTTAGAAGATGATTTAATTGTTACTTCAGAAGCTATAAAGTCCAACCTACCTTGGAATGAAGATTTTAATGGAGAGGATTTTAAAGTTTCTTATGTTGATTTTATCGCTGGTGCTAAAGAAGGTTTATTACCCGATACTGAAGGTAGCTATTACTTAAAAATTGTAGAAGCAGGTGATGGTCAACGTCATGAACATTATTTAGAAGATGGTAAGGTAGCTAGTATACATAATGTCTTGTTTGCGTTGAATAACAATACGGAGGGAGCTATAAATATAAAAACGACAGATTCTATTTATCAAATATATGCGCCTTTCGAAGGTAGTTATATGCGTATGGCAGACCAATTTCAAGGTGTTTTGGTGAAAGATAGCCTACAGCCATTGCAGTTACGTTCGCTGTATAATACAGCGGGTATGCAATTCGTATTGCCAGATTCCTTAACACGTGGTTCATATGGCATTGTTGAAATTCCTGAAGCCGAGAAAACTAAAATAGACCAAGATGCCATGGTTTTTGATGTGTCGGCAAATGGTGAAACCAAACAGGTTAAAGTTCTAGGAGGTAAAGGACCTTCTGATTTTAGTGATAAAATAAACGTTGGCGGACTCGATTTTATGATACGTTATGGTTCTAAAGTTCATGAATTGCCTTTCGGAATTAAACTAAATGATTTTATTGCTGAAAAATATCCAGGTACAGAAAAAGGTTATGCTTCATTTATGAGTAGGGTGACCATTGAAGATGAACGCCCTTTTGATTATGATATTTTTATGAATCACGTTTTAGACCATCAAGGGTATCGCTTTTTTCAATCGGGCTTTGATCCTGATGAAAAAGGAACTACGTTATCTGTAAACCATGATTTTTGGGGAACTTGGATAACTTACATTGGGTATTTTCTATTGTACATAGGTTTAATGGGTATTATGTTTTTTGGAAAGACACGTTTCAGAGATTTGGCTGATTCTTTAGACAAAATAAAGATAAAAAAGAAGAAGATGTTTGGCGCTGTAGCGCTTTTAATGGCATTCTCCTTTTCATCGTATGCTCAAGAGCAGCATTCTGATGATGATGGTCACGGGCATCAACCAACGCCTACTAAAATGCAAATCGATTCTTTGCTGAAAGCAAGTATGATAGGTAAAGAACATGCAGATAAATTTGGGAAACTGGTTATACAAGATGATGGTGGCCGAATGAAGCCAATTAATACCTTTTCATCAGAGTTACTTCGTAAATTAAGCCTGAAGGATACCTATTTAGAGTATAATTCTGACCAGATTTTGCTTTCTATGATGATGAACCCTGCTGTTTGGTATAACACGGAGTTCATCGCATTGGATAAAAAAGCTCAAAATGATAGTATCAGGAAAATAATTGGAATTCCATCTGGACAGGAATATGTAAAAGCAACCGATTTTTTTGATGATAAAGGACAGTATAAGTTAGAGCCTTTTTTGGTTGAAGCAACGTCTACAACCAATCCGAATAAATTTCAACAAGATTTTAAAGATGCCAATATTCGTTTGGGTTTACTGAACCAAGCATTGGGTCAAGATATCGTAAAGATTTTTCCATTATTAGATGATGAAAATAATAAATGGATTTCGGCGATAGAATATAGGGGAGGACAGTACGAAATTAGAGATTCTCTTTATGCCAACTTCGTTAAGAATGCGATGCCTTATTATCTAATGACTTTAGGTAAAGCTCAAGAAAGTGGTGATTATACACAAGCTGATAAATTACTGGCAGCGTTTGAACAGAATCAATTGAATCATGGTAGCGAGGTTTTACCTTCTAAACAGAAAGTTAATACTGAGGTAATTTATAATCGATTAGATATTTTTAATAGGTTATATAAGTACTACGCTTTTGTTGGCTTATTAATGTTTTTTACGCTTATTTTTCAAATATTTAAAGATCGCTCTATTTGGCGTGTGGCTATTTATTTCTTTAAAGGAACCATTATTATGTTCTTTTTATGGCATACAGCTGGTTTGGCGTTACGTTGGTATATTTCTGGTCATGCACCTTGGAGTGATGCGTATGAAAGTATTTTATATGTTGCTTGGTCAACCATGGGTATCGGTTTGGCTCTTGGGCGTAAGAGTGATATGACTTTTGCAGCTTCTGCCTTCGTTACTGCGATGTTGTTATGGATTGCACACCAAAGTTGGATAGATCCATCAATTGCCAATTTACAACCTGTTTTAGATAGTTACTGGCTTATGATTCACGTTGCTGTTATTGTGGGTAGTTATGGCCCATTAACCGTTGGTATGATACTGGGGCTTGTTTCTTTAATTCTAATGATTCTGACTACCAAGAAGAATAAAGAACGTATGGCAATTAATATAAAAGAATTGACCATTATAAATGAATTAGCCATTACCACTGGGTTAGTCATGTTGACTATTGGGAACTTCTTAGGAGGACAATGGGCCAATGAAAGTTGGGGTCGCTATTGGGGATGGGATCCAAAAGAAACTTGGGCGCTTATTTCAATAATGATTTATGCATTTGTGATTCACACAAGATTAGTGCCTGGTTTAAGAGGAAAATGGACTTTTAATTTTATGAGTGTCGTAGCTTTTGGTAGTATTATGATGACTTATTTCGGGGTTAACTTTTACTTGGCAGGTTTGCATAGTTACGCTAGTGGAGCACAGGTAATTACGCCTATGTTCATTTATTACCTAGTAGCAGGAGTTTTAGTTTTAGGAGGAATAAGTTATTGGCGTTATAAAGTCAATTTTGGTAAATAATTTATTCCAATAATAAATCCATAAGTTCTTCTGCAGCAACTTTACCTTTTAGCTTAAGAAAATCTCTTGGGGTATTATCGCCTAATTCAAAAACAATTGCAGGCATACCGTGGTTAACGTAAAAATAATTACGAGATACCATGGTAGGTTTTATCTCTGTTGATGGTTTTATGTTCGTATGTTTTTGCGGCAATCGTTTGGTTATATTATCAATCCAATTAAAAACAATGTCACCTTTTTTACCAATTATGGTAGAATCTATTGGGTAATAAATATCATCCCAAGTAGAATGAAAATCTGCTCCAAAGATAAATTCATATCCTTCAGCTTCCTTTTTTACAAGGAAATCTCGTACACTTTTAGTTTCGGGCTGATTAAAATCTTGCCAATCTCTATTAAGGTCTATTCCGCCCATATTATGACGCCAATTACCATTATCTACCCCATCAGGATTCATTAACGGTACTACGAACAAATCAAAATTATCTCTAAATTTTTGTGCCTTAGCTGAATCTCCAGCAAGTGTTTCTATAAAAGATTTCATGGCAAGAAAACCAGTAACTTCAGGCGGGTGTTGTCTAGAAATCACCATAACGGCCTTTTTATGAGAACCATTACTGACCTCCATTAAATTCATTGTTCTCTTCTCTCTACTTTTACCAATTTCATAAGTGGTGATATAATCTTTTGTGGATAAAGAATCAATCCATTTTTTTACTCTGGTAGACCCATAAAGTTCTTGAGCAGTAATATAGGTTGGCGTTTCGCTTATATCAACTTTTATTTCTACAAATTCTGGCGCTGCGTTAATACCAAAATCACCTTTACCTTTATTTAAGGCTGTATAGTTAGTACTATCTAAAGCTTTAAAATTCTCACCATCTGTACTTATTTTCGGGTAGTATCTACTACGAGAATCTTGATAGGTCATTTTAATGGTAATAGTTTTTGGAGTTTTTGACCAAACCTTAAAAGCATACCACGGACTCACATTAACTGGTGTGTTTTCAGCCGTAATTAAGGTTGTGTAGTGATTGTTTCCGTCTGTAGTAATACCATTTAAACGACCACTTTCAAAATCATTGCTAAAGAATATACTGTCATTTTCAAAAGACCAAATACCTTTCCATTGTTTTTGCACTGGTTTTGTCAAAGTAGAAACAATGGCACTCTTACCTTGACCTTGATATCCTGTAGCTATTGGTTGCTGATTCTTACAGGCTGTTAATAGTGTAAATATTAAAGAGATTAAAAGTAATTTTTTCATTATGATGGACTATTGTAGATAGTTGCAATTATACTGAATATATGCGTTGAATTTAAGTAATCTGTATACAAGTAAAACTATGAACAATATTTTAAATGAGCTTCTTTAATTTGTATTTCGTTACCTTTATTGTTTATAATTTTTTGGAATGAAGACACAGAATAAAGGGTTGAACACCATATGTACTCATGTTGGTGAATTAGAAGACAAACAACATCGTGGAGCAATATCTCCGCTATATATGAGTACTTCTTATGCATTTGAAGATGTAGATGTTAAGCGTTATCCAAGATATTTTAATACCCCTAATCAAGAAGGCCTTTGTAAAAAAGTGGCGGCATTAGAACATGCAGAAGCTGCTCTAATTTTTGGTAGCGGCATGGCAGCTGTAAGTACATCTTTATTTGCTTTTTTAAAAGCTGGTGACCATGTTGTATTGCAACAAACCTTATATGGTGGCACCTATAATCTTGTAAATGAAGAATTTAGTAAATATGGGATTGAGTATTCCTTTACCGAAGGATGGAAGGCTGAAGCTTTTGAATCTCAAATAAAAGAAAATACAAAGGTGATTTACATAGAAACACCTTCTAATCCGTTATTAACGATAACCGATTTAGAATCAATCGCAACGATAGCTAAGAAACATGGCTTGATTTCTATGATTGATAATACTTTTGCAAGTCCGGTTAATCAAAACCCGATTGATTTTGGTATTGATATTGTAATTCATAGTGCCACAAAATATATGGGTGGTCATTCTGATATATGTGCAGGTGCAGTTGCTTCTACTGCTGAGAATATGGAGCGTATTTTTCATTTGGCAAAAAACTTTGGTGGTAGCCTAAGTGATTATACGGTTTGGTTGTTAGAAAGAAGTATGAAGACTATGGGCATACGGGTTAAGGCACAAAACGAGAATGCGCTTACTATGGCGTATTTTTTACAGGAGAATAAGGAAATTGACAAGGTATATTACCCAGGTTTACCTACACATGAAGATCATGAAATTGCAAAAAAACAAATGAAAGGATTTGGAGGCATGCTTTCGTTCGAATTAAACTCAAGTTTAGACGCTTCACAATTTCAAAAGGAACTTAAGCTAATAAAATCATCTATGAGTTTAGCAGGTGTAGAAAGTACGGTGTTATCACCTACAAAAACTTCTCATGCTTTAATGAGCTCAGAGGTACGTGCAGAACAAGGCATTGCTGACGGATTGATTCGTTTTTCAGTTGGGATTGAGGAACCTGAGGATTTAAAACAAGATATTTTACAGGCCTTAGCGGCTATTAAAAAGAAAGCATAAGCATCATTACATACAAATTTGGAAACATGAAGTTGGATATTTTAGTTTTTGGAGCGCATCCTGATGATGCAGAACTTGGAGCAGGTGGTACTATTGCCAAAGAGGTAGCCTTAGGTAAAAAAGTTGGAATAGTTGATTTAACCCGAGGTGAGTTAGGTACAAGAGGTTCTGCGGAAATTAGGGATAAGGAATCTGCTGCTGCTGCAAAAGGTTTAGGTGTTGCGGTACGAGAAAATTTAAGATTTAGAGATGGTTTTTTTATAAATGATGAAACCCATCAATTAGAAATTATTAAAATGATTCGCAAGTACCAGCCTCATACGGTTTTGTGCAATGCTATAGATGATAGACATATCGATCACGGTAAGGGAAGCAAACTAGTTAGTGACGCATGTTTTTTAAGTGGATTAAGGCGTATTGAAACCAAAATAGGAGAGGAGAATCAAGTTGAATGGAGGCCTAAACTAGTTTACCACTACATACAATGGAAAAATTTGATACCGGATTTTGTGGTTGATATTAGTGATTATATCGAAGTTAAAACAGATGCGATTTTAGCTTATACCTCTCAATTTCATGACCCTACTAGTAATGAGCCAGAGACACCTATAAGCAGTAAAACTTTTATTGAGAGTGTACATTATAGAGCTAAAGACTTAGGCCGTTTAGTTGGTGTAGATTATGGTGAAGGGTTCACGGTTGAAAGAATGATAGCGGTAGATTCGCTAGATCATTTAATTTAGGCAGATTTTTTAATAGGCTCTATAACTCTTGGCATTGTGAAATAGAAACTCGATCCTTTACCAAGAGCACTATGTACCCATATTTTCCCTTTGTTTTTCTCTATCATTTCCTTACATAATGATAAACCTAGTCCTGTCCCTTTTTCGGCATTTGTACCGTAAGTAGTATGGTTAGAATCTTTTTGGAATATTTTACCTATGGTTTCTTCGGTCATGCCCATGCCATTGTCCTTCACGTAAATTTCGCAAGTTTTTAACTTTTGAATTGCACCAATAATAATTTGACCATTATTAGGTGTAAATTTTAAAGCATTACTTAATAAGTTTCTAATGATAATATCAATCTGATTCGTGTCAGACCAAATTTTACAATCTGCTTCAACTCGATTGATTAATTTAATAGATTTAGATTCTGCGATTTCAGATAAAAGCGCCATGTTGTCTTCAACGATTTCATCTAAGTTTGTTGTTGTAGGTCTGGTGGTAGAACCATTCATTTGGGTTTGTCCCCATGATAATAAATTATTTAAAGTGAAAGATATAGAATCGATATCTACCTTAAGTTTTGGTACAAAATCTAAAAATTCATCTTTAGTCATCTCACCTTCTTTAAATAACTTTAGAAGACCTTGAAAAGCACCTATTGGCCCTCTTAAATCGTGACCAATAATAGAAAACAACTTGTTCTTAGTTTGGTTTAACTCGTTTAGATATTCTTGCTTTTCTTCTAGATTTTTTTTATTAGAAAGTAATTCTAAATTTAATTTTTTCTGAATTCGCTCATTTCTTCGGACGATAAGAACAATAATAAAGAAGATTATTAAAATGATTATAAAGACATAGATATAGATATTATGCTTCGCCAGTGTTTTTTCATTTTGCGATATTAATTGTTGTTTTTGCTGATCATATTCCATTTTAGCTTTTAGCAAACTCAACGTTTGTTCATTACTTTTTTTTGTTAAAGACTCTGAGGTACTTTGAAATAATTCAAGGTGCCAAAGAGATTTTTCATAGTCATTTTTGTTTTTGTAAATCTTAAATAACTGATAAGCACTATTCTTAATACCAGATCGGTATTCTAGATTCTTAGATAATTGATAAGCTTCTAATGAATATATTTCTGCTATGCTGTCTTTTTTTATATTAGAATATGCTTCCGACATACCATTAAATAACCCGATTTTACCACGATCATCTTCAAGTTCTTTATGCAACAACTCACTCTGTTTAAACCAATAGAGCGCCCAAGTATTTTTTTCTTTGTTTAGATAAATATTCCCTTTAACCTCATAGCAATAAGCTAACCAATCTAAAATTTTTTCTTTTTCGAAAATAGAAATAGCGTTATTTACATTAAACATGGCATATTCCAATTCATTCATTTCTACATAAGTAGATGCTATATTACACAATGTTTCGGCCGAAAAAATTGGATCACCAATTTCTTCATTTAGAGATTTTGATCTCTTATAAAAAACCATAGCTTGGTTAAAGTCTTCATGAGAACGATATAATTGTGCTATATTATCATTTATAATCGAAAGTAAGCTTTTGAGGCCCAATTCTTCTGCAATCTCTATGGCATCTAAATAGCCTTTTAAGGCTAGTGAATAATTACCTTGATAACTATATTCTAATGATAGTTCATTAAGTGTTTCTACTTTTAAATCTTGAACTTTATTATGATCTGCTAAATTATATGCTTTTTTTAAATAAGAAATAGCCTGTTTTATTTGTCCCATATTTGAATAATATGCACCAATATTACTGTAAGAGATGATTTCTCCATTTAAAAAATGTGCTTCTTTACTTAATTTGAGACTTTCTTGGCTTAGTGCAAGTAAACTATCTGAATTTTGATATCGATATTCAGCTGCAAGCATTGTTAGATTATGAATATAGAGTGTATCCTTAGAGTAGATATTTGATGGTATACTAGTTTGATTTACCAGTCTTAATAGACTGTCTCTTTTAGTATTTTGAGCCCATAGTGACCCTGAAGAAAAACAGAATACTAATAACACAAGAAGACAGCCTCTAGTAAGGTTGCTTGATAAAATTATTCTTGAAAAATTAATATTCATTGATAAGTTCTACAAATGAAAAAGGTAAATTTAGAGTAGAACGTAGAGGATTGGCATTAATTGTTGTGAAACCTCAATTATTATGTGTTTTAACGTTTAAAAGGTGTATTTCGTCGATGATTTTCTAAATTATGTTCCAAATATTAGCTAAAATATAACTTGACTATAGTTAGTTCTTTTAGTATAAGAAAGTAATAATTTATTTTATGCGAATGGTAATGGAAGCTTTACAATAAAATGACTTCCCTTATTGATTTTACTTTTGACAGATATTTCGCCATGGTTTTTTACTATCATTTCCTTTGCCAATCGTAATCCTAGACCGGTACCTTTTTCTAAATTGGTGCCAACTGTTGATATATGCTCGGTGTCCTTAAATAATTTACTAATTGTCAATTCACTCATTCCCACACCAGTATCAGAAACGTAAATTAATAAGTTAGTGTCTTTAATTTTACTTGATATGGTAATCTTACCTTCATTAGGTGTGTATTTAATGGCATTGTTGATTAAATTTCTAAAGATTACTTTAAACTGGTCTAAATCTGCAAAAACATGATGATTGCGAGCCACTTGATTTTCAATTTTTATAAATTTATTTTTAATTTCTTTACTAAATAAATGTAATATATCTTCTATTTCTTGTTTGACAGTAATTCTTTCTAAGTTTATAGAGTTTCCAGTCATTTGGGTTTTCCCCCAATGTAATAGGTTATCCATAGTAAATTGAACCTGTTCTAAATCATCTCTTAATTGTGGAGCGAATTTCTCAAAATACTTTTTACCATCAACTTCTTCAATGTAAAAAGTAAGTAGTTCTTTTAGCGAAATTATTGGTCCACGAAGATCATGACCTACTATAGAGAAAAGGCGATCCTGATTTTTATTGATAATAGAAAGTGTATTTTGATTTTCATTTAAAACTATTGCTTGATTCTCTAGTTTTTTATTTAATAATTTTTCTCTCTTATTAGAGTTTAAAATAATCAAGACTACTATTAATGAAGTGAATAGCGCTGCTAAAGACCATTTTACATATTTACGTTGCTGCGCCAATACTAATTCATTTTTAACCTTAAGAGCTTCTTTTTCTTTCTCAAAATTTATCTTTGCAGTAAGCATATTAAAATTCCTTCTATTTTTTTCTATAGAAATATCATTTGCCAATTTTTCTGTTAATTCTAAGTATTCTAAAGATTTTGAAATTTGGTTTTTTTCTTTTTTAATTTTGTATAATATCCTATAACATTTTTCTAACCCTGTATTCAAATTAAATGATGTATATAGTTTTAGACTTTCATTAATATTTACTTCGGCTTCTGGTATATTTTTAAGTGCCATGTGAGTTTTTGCAAGACCATAATAGATATCTGCCCTACCTTTTATATCAACGTCTGAACTGTGAGTACTAAGTGCTTTTTTATACGAGTCTAAGGCATTATTATACTTTTTTAATTTCAAATTAAGCCCTCCTAAGGTTGACAATGAAAATGCTAACCATGGTTTGTTTTTTGTTTTTTCAAAGTAAATAATGCTGTTGTTTAAATAGTCTTGTGCTTTGTCAAAATTACCTGTCTTAATATTGAGAAAGCCTAAATTGCTAGATAGCATGGCATCTGAGTTTGCATCTTTAGATTTTTTAGAAAATTTGCTTGCCGATGAATAATAAGCTTGCGCTTCATCATAATCTTCCAATAGATTGAACATGGTGCCTAAATTCATGTTCATTAAAAAAGTAAAATACTCATTATTATGTTGTTCACTTAATGACAAGCCCTTTAAAAAGAATGTATAAGTTAATGGGTAAATTTGTTTAATGAAATATGCTTGACCTAAATGATTGTAGACTTTCATTTCTTTTGTTGGATGATCAATTAATTCTTTGTCATTTAAAACCTCTTGGTTGTATTTTATACTGTTTTCAGTATCTCCTGTATAAAGGTAAAATGCAGAGAAGTTTATTAAGGCTTCAAGCTCACCTTCTTTATAATCATTTAGTTTACTCAACTCTAAGGCTTTCTTAGATATAATCAAGATTGTATCTCGGCCTGAAAATCTTAATTGATAAGATAGATTATTTAAGAGGTCAATGTATGTTGTGCTATTATCAACGTTACTTGAACTCTCTGAAAATTCTTGAATCTTATTTTTATAAAACTGAATACTATCTACTTGTGCAATGACCGTATTAAAGTTTATACACATAAAAGTGAAAAGAAATAAGCTGTTTTTTAGAGGGGAATTAAATAGCATTTAACGTGATGTGTTTTATAAGTAGGTTATTTAAATATAATTATCAATTTAACTAGAACAAATTAAGCAAAAGAAAAATTGAAATATTTATTCAAATATCATTTATTATTTGTGAGTACTATTTAAAAAAATTACATTTGCACTCGCTTACAAATGGTGGTTGTAGCTCAGCTGGTTAGAGCATCGGTTTGTGGTACCGAGGGTCGCCGGTTCGAACCCGGTCTTCCACCCTAAAAGCAAATAAAAAGTCTTGGATTTATTCCAAGACTTTTTTGTTTTAATATCTTATTGAATTAAAATATTATTGATATAAAAAGCCTGTTAAACAGTTAGTTAACAGGCTTATTTTTTATGGTATTTTAGTTAATAGGTTTGTCAACGGTAATTTTTTGATCCCTATTTGCAATTTCCCAAGCAGTATAAAAAATAAGTCTAGCTCTATTCTGCAATAAGTCATAATTTATTTTGTCAGGAGTGTCACTTGGTCTGTGATAATCATCATGTGTTCCGTTAAAATAAAATATTATAGGAATATTGTTCTTAGCGAAGTTATAATGATCACTTCTGTAGTAAAATCGATTAGGATCGTTTTCGTCATTATATGTATAATCTAATTCAATATTTGCGAATTTATTATTTACTTCTTCTGAGAGATTGTGAAGTTCCGTACTTAATTTATCTGACCCTATTAGATAGATGTAGTTACGGTCTCCTTCTCGATTGGGGTCAATTCTACCAATCATATCAATATTCAAGTTTGCTACAGTATTCGCTAAAGGCACTATAGGGTCAACATCAGTATAATATTGAGAACCTAAGAGTCCTTTTTCTTCACCAGTAACATGTAAAAATATAACAGACCTTTTAGGTCCGTTTCCTGCATCTGCAGCTAATTTAAATGCTTCTGCTATTTCTAATAATGCAACTGTACCTGATCCATCATCATCAGCTCCATTATTTATCTCGCCATCTGCAGAAATACCAATATGATCTAGGTGTGAAGATATTACTAAATACTCATCTGGTTTCTCAGTTCCTTTAATGAATGCAGCTACATTTTCTGATGTAATTTTATCGTTGGAACTTTCAAAACTCAACTCTAAATTTTCAGTAATTATCTTAGAAACTTCGTCAGTTTCAATTGAGGAAAGTAAATCTTTAGCTAGTACTTGATCTATAAATAGGCTGTAAAATTCAGTAGCACTATTGTCAACTAATTCCATTCGGCCATTGTCATTCGTTTTCATAGATTCAAACCTTCGCTTAAATCTATTGAAATTGTCGGTATCATAATAAAGAATACCTGTAGCACCTTTATCAACTGCTATTTGTATTCTTTTTGTAAGAGATTCAGACATATTACTCCAAATCGAAGTTTCGCTAGATCCTGAAATTTTGTAAGTTCCATCTGAATTTTTAGGCTCTCCTGATTTGAGTAAAACTATTTTACCTTCCACATCAATTTCATTGTAGTTGGAATATGAAGAATCTTCAATACCATACCCTACATAAGCTATTTCACTGGCAGAAGTATTCGCAGCAGAAAAAGTTAACACATGTTCTCCAATACTATAATCTTTACTTTTTAAGCTTAATTTGCCGATAGGAAGTTTACTTATTTCTAAAGGAACTTCTTGAAAATAATTACCGTCAGCCTTAGCCGCAGGAATTTTTAATTTTTCATATTCTGCTTTTAAATAAGCAATAGCCATTTTTTGACCCGGTTCACCGGTTTCTCTACCTTCAAATTCATCTGAAGCATAAGTATATAAATGCTCTTTTAATTCACTCTCTGTTATAGATTCGGCAAAGGTGATTTCAGAGGGTACTGTTGAAACAGTATCAGTAGTTGATTCATTAACTGTTTTTTGCGATGAGTTACATGATAAGGCCAATGTGACCAATAAGGTTAGTGCTTTTTTCATTTTATTTTGTAATCAAAATTTCCCAAAAATAATCAAAAGATATCTACTTTTGGATGTCAACAGGAAGAATCGGCAATGATCTTCCACTCACCATCAATTCTCTTAAAAATTATCATAAAAGTACCAGTTGCATTACCCATATTTCTTGTTAGGTTATATTCACCCATGACAAAATAGGAGTTAGTAGTAATAGCAGAAATTTTTACGATATTAAATTTTAAAGTGCCTGAATAGGACTTGTCCGGATAATTTTTTAAATAGCTATCCAGCGTAGTCTGCCACCCGGATTTAAGTTTTTTCCCGCTATAAAAATAGAGAGAATCTGATTTCCAATAGCCTTTCATGAACCCCTCTAAGTCATTATTATTCCAATCTCTTTCTTGTTGATTTAAGATGGCCATAATCGCTCTATGGTCTTGCTCAATAGTACTCATTGGTGAGCAAGAACATATTACGGCTATAGAAAAAAGTAATAATATAGCTTTCATATTCATAAATATTGATTGTATATAATACTACTATTGGTCTAACGCCTTAACAATAGCAGCTTCTACTAAAGGTTCCATTACTTTGTACCCAGCAACTGTAGGGTGTACTTCATCTCTTGCATATTTTTTAGGTAGACCGTTGCGTTCATCGACCATAGCAGAGAAATAGTCTAAATAAATATGACCATTCAATTCTGTATACTCTTTAATCATTTTATTCAAAGCGATAATTTTGCCAGCTGGTTCTAAACCTGGTTTCCATGGGTAATCATAAGCAGGTAGGGTAGAAGATAATATGACCTTAATGTCATTTGCTTTTGCCATTTCAGACATCCCTTTAATATTGTTCATTATCATTTCTAAAGTTGAAGGTCCCGTATTACCGGCAATATCATTAGTGCCAGCTAGAAGAACTACTACTTTTGGTTTTAAATCAATTACATCTTGTCTAAAACGCACTAACATTTGCGGAGTAGTTTGCCCGCTAATACCTCTATTTATATAGGGTTTGTCTTTGAAAAATTCCGGTCTATTATTTAACCATCCAATGGTGATAGAATTTCCCATAAACAAAATGCGATCTTCATTTTCCTGTACAGCTGGAAGTTTGGAATTTTCCTCTTTAAATTGATTTAAGTCGGCCCAATCTTGCGAATGTAAATTGGTTAATCCGAATAGCGATAGCATACAAGCAATAATTAATTTATTAAAGTTTTTCATTTTTAGTATAAGGTTATGAATTTTGAATAAGCGATTTTTCTTCGATTGTTAATGGTAAGCTTTTAACGATACTTTCTTTATTTGGTTTTTGTACAAATAAATATGCCAATAAACATATCGTAATTATTAGAGGAAGGGCATTGCCTGAATTGAAATAAACAAAAAGACCTAAAAAAGCAGGAATTTCAATAAGAGCATATTTAAGATGTAATGCAGATTGGTATTTCTTCAATTTATCTTCTAATCGATTCTTAGAATCTATTCTTGATATCATTTTTTTAAAAACCATCTGACTTCCAAAATACCCCAATAATGCAAAAACAGGAACTAGATATAAATAGATACTCTCCCCATTAGTACTGGTATTAAAGCTGTTAATTTGGAATATGACCCAAATTGTAAAAATACTAAGACCGGCAACTAAAAATAAATGCATGATTTTTAGGCTTTTAATAAAGTTCTTTAATTCCATATAGTTTTTAAATTTCTAAGATACTATAAATTAAAACCAATAAGAATTTAGATCAATAATTGTACTTTATTTTAAAATCAATCACTGTATTAGAATTTCTATCTTTGCCAACTATGAAAAAAATAGTTTCCGTTATCTTTATTTTAGTATCCCTTCAAAGTACATATGGACAAATAGAGCAAGATAAGGTTCTTCATTTTCTAGGTGGAAACCTATATGGTTTGGTAGGGGCAGGAGTAGCTAGCCAAATTTCAGATGGTGATAGAACTTGGACGTTTATTGGGGCAATAGGCGGTAGTTTACTTATTGGCTTAGCGAAAGAAAGTATTGATCAAAAGCAATATGGAGGTTGGGACAATGCCGATTTATTAGCTACAGTTTTAGGTGGAGCAACCGTTGGGGTTACCATCAATATCTTCAAAAAAAGAAAGCAGCGTAAACGGGATAAGATTTTTAGAGATGCTGTTGGATTTTCTGATTCTGAAATAAAAAAAACATTCCCAATAAAAACTGTTGAAATTACTTCTTTGTCTTTATTAGGAATGTCTAAAACGGTAATGGAAAAGTAAACTTACTCTTTAGTATTTAGCACTTTTTACATTAGTCATGGTTCTTTTAATGAAATCGCGAATATCATCATTTGCAGTTTTAAGGTCTTCACGCCTTAAATACATCATATGGCCTGAACGGTACCCTTTAAAACTGAATCTATCTTTCATTCGACCACTTGGGTCAACTTGCCACATCGTATATTTGGCGTTAAAGTAGGTTGTTGCACCATCATAATACCCAGATTGTATCATTACATTCAAATACGGATTTTGGGCCATTGCCTGTCTTAAATCTTCCCTTGTATTGTCATCATCATTATTCCATGGGTGAACAGGGCCGAACATGTTGTATTTTACATCTGTTTTAAAATTCAATTCTTCTTGTAAATAGTAATTGATAGCAGGGGTAAAGCTGTGGAGCCAAGAAGTAAGTTCTGAATTATAATCTGGTTGCATACCTGCTAATTGTTTATCTATACCCAAGTATCTAGAATCCAATCTACCTATCGTATATCCGTTTTTATCTTTTAGAAGGTTTTTCCAGAAGAAAGAAGTTGGTACCGTTAGATTTTGCTCAAGAATATCTTGTTTTTTTAATCCGGAATAATAAGCCATTTTATCTGCAACGGCATCTTTTTCAGAGGCATCTAAAAATCCGCCTTTAGCTAATGCAGGTATTAATTGATTTATAGTATACGCCTCAGATTCTGGTAAAATATCTAGTAAGTCTTGGCTTTGAAGCGCTTGTGGTAATGCTTTATGATGCCAAGCCGCAGCAGTAAAATAGGGTAGGTTAATTGCTTCGGCAACCGGTCCGCTATTACGTATTACTTTGTAATCTGCCGGTGAAACCATGATTACTCCATTTAAATACATCCATTGTTGGTTTTGTAAAGCCAATGAAAGCCCCATAACTCGAGTGCCACCGTAACTTTCACCAACGATATATTTTGGTGAGCGCCATCTATTATTTCTTGTCACAAAAGTATTTAGCCATTCTGCTAAGTATTTTATATCGGCATTTATACCAAAGAATTTTTCTCGGTCAACATCTTTTCCACTTGCCGGTATTGTTCTACTATATCCAGTATTTACAGGGTTTACATATACAATATCAGCAATGTCTAAGACGGAATGCGGATTTTCATTTACGCCATAAGGTTGAACAGGGTATCCTTCATCGTCAATCTTCAATATCCTTGGGCCGGTATAGGCAAGGTGCATCCAGACGGAACCCGAACCTGGTCCACCATTAAAGGATATTAATAGAGGTCTGGCGGCACGGTCTTTAATGTTGTTTCTTGTGTAATAAGTGTAATGTAACGACGCAATTGGTTTTGCATTTTCATCCCAAACCGGTTGTGTACCTGTTTGTGCTGTATAGGAAAAGGTAGTGCCGTTAATTGTAGCATTATGCTCTGTCGTAATAACGGTGTCAATTGGTAATGTCCTAGATTGTGATAGGGCAATAGTAGTTACCAAACAAATGGATAGTTGTAGAATTTTTTTCATGGTAGTTTAAAGGTTCTGTTGATAAACGAAAATAAGAATAATACCATTAATCTTGGTTTTATAATTATTGAATCACCTAAAAATATGATATCATTAATTCTAATAAATATTTTAAATGATTATAAGATTCATTTAAAATATTTATTAGAATTTTTCAAAAACACCTAATCCAAATAAGGCAAAATCATATTTAACTGGGTCCATCGGATCCAGTTTTCTTAGATTTTCATCAAGTTCAGCTAATGCTTTTGCATCGTTCTGTTTTCGTTTTAATAAACCAAGCTTGCGAGCAACATTACCAGAATGCACGTCTAATGGACAAGATAGTTTAGCCGTACTTATATTTTTCCAAAGTCCGAAATCGACGCTAGTGTTTGCATCTCTCACCATCCACCGTAAGAACATGTTTATTCTTTTAGCAGCTGAACCTTTTAAGGGATTTGACACGTGCTTCGTTGTTCTTTGATCATAAGGTAATTCGAAAAACAGTTCTTTGAATTTCGAAATAGTGGGTTGTAAAGAATTTTTTTCTTGATGGGTTGTAAAGATTCCCTCTAATCCATTATGATGTGTGTATATGTTTTTAAGACTATGTATAAAATATTTTAGGTCTATACCATTAAAGGTTCTGTGAACAAAATAGGCCAAATCGTCTAAATCTTCTTTGCTATGATTAATGATAAAGTCATAAGGACTCTGCCCCATCATACCCATTAATTTATGAGAATTATTAATGATACTTTTTCTATTACCCCAGGCTATAGTGGCAGTTAAAAATGCACTAATCTCTATATCTTCTTTATTTGTAAATAGGTGTGGTATTTGAATAGGGTCTGTCTCTAAAAATTTGGGATTATTATATTGAATAACCTTTTCATCTAGAAATATCTTTAATTCAGTTTTTGTCATTCTATAGGAATATCTAATAGTTTCAGTAGTAATAAAGGCAGTAATAATACCATATTATAGCAAGCATGTAATGCCATAGACCATAATAATCCAAATTTGACACGGATAAATGCTAGAAGAAAACCTACACTTATTTGTGGTGCTACTAATAACGGCGAAAGAAACAGTACCTGTGTTGTCAATTCAAAATTGCTAATATGAACCAAGCCAAAAGCAATGGTAAAAACGTACAATGCAATTAAAAAATATTTTGAGTGTTGAAAGAAGATTAATGGTCCACGAAAAATTAATTCTTCAAAAAAAGGAGCTGCTAAAACGGCTAATACAAAGATTTTTATTTCTGAATTATTCTCAAATAAATCATCAATAGCATGTTTACCTACTTCAATATTAAATATGTTTTGTATTATACTTGCTATGATTAGTAAAAGAATACTTGAGCAAAGCGCCAAAATCAATAATTTAACGAATTTCCTTAGTCTATCTGAGGTTTCGGTATTTGTATCTTGTTGATAAATAGGGTTTTTAGCAAATGCGAGTAGTTCATCAAGCATAATAATCTGGGTTATGCCTCTATTTTTTCTTTATCTACAATTTTACCATCTACCATAGTCAATTTACGATCTGCCATTTCTGCTAGTTCTTCATTATGAGTTACAATGACAAAGGTTTGTCCGAATTTTTCTCTTAGCTCAAAGAATAGTTTATGAAGATTATCTGCACTTTCAGAATCTAAATTCCCACTTGGTTCATCGGCGAAAATAATAGAAGGGTTGTTGATCAAAGCACGTGCAACAGCTACACGTTGTTGTTCTCCTCCTGATAATTCAGAAGGTTTATGATTGAATCTGTGAGATAATCCTAAAAAGTCTAAAAGTTCTTTGGCTCTTTTTTCTGCATCAGATTTAGGCGTTTTTTTAATGAATGCAGGTAAGCAGACATTTTCAATGGCCGTAAATTCAGGTAATAATTGATGAAATTGAAATATAAAGCCAATATGTTCATTTCTAAACTTGGCTAAATCTTTATCACTAAGATTAGTAGTTTCTATATTATTAATTAGAAGTGTACTGTCACTTTTATTCGATTGTACATCTAAAGTGCCGAGAATCTGTAATAAGGTTGTTTTACCCGCTCCAGAAGCACCAACAATAGAAACAATTTCTCCTTTCTTTATATGCAGGTCAACACCTTTTAAAACTTCTAACTTACCGTAATACTTATGAATGTTAGAAGCTTTTATCATTAGGAATGGAATATGTTAATTAGGTTTTATTATTTTCAAAATTAATGAAAAAGGATCACGGTAAAAATAGTATTCCCGTTTTACTTTAACGTTAGAATCAACAAAACTGAGTAAAATTCAAATTCACTAGTTTTGTGCTTCGTATTTATGATAACTTTAATGTTGTTATTAAAAGAAAGCATTAATTTTGTTCAAGATAAATAAGATTATATTAAACATTAAATAAAGAGTATGTCCCCTTATAAAAATTTAGAAGAATACAATCTAGAAATTACTGATGAAGTTAAAAGCAGATATTCTTCAATTATCAATGAAATAGGCGAAGATGTTAGTAGAGAGGGATTAGTGAAAACACCAGAACGTGCAGCGAAAGCAATGCTATTCTTAACACAAGGATATCAACAAGATGCTGTAGAGATATTAAAAGGGGCCATGTTCAAAGAATCTTATGATGATATGGTTATAATAAAGGATATTGAATTGTATTCTTTATGTGAACATCACATGCTTCCATTTTTTGGGAAGGCACATATCGCATATATTCCAAATGGTCATATAGTGGGCTTAAGTAAAATACCAAGAGTTGTTGATGTTTTTGCAAGAAGATTGCAGGTTCAAGAGCGTTTAACACATGATATTTTAGAATGTATCAATAACACATTAAAACCAAAGGGTGTTGCTGTCGTTATTGAAGCTTCACATATGTGTATGATGATGCGTGGTGTTCAAAAACAAAATTCAGTTACCACTACTTCAGGGTTTAGGGGGCAATTTGAAAAAATTGAGACCAGAAATGAATTTCTTAAATTAATTAGTGCAAAACTTTCTTAATTAAGCATCATATTTAGCGATCATTTATTTCTAAATTTTGGCATCTTTGTTGCATTCCAACTAAAGAATAACTAATTTTTCAGTATGTCAATTTTAAAGAACAAAAAATATAAACAGCTATTAATGGGGTTGCTTTTTGATGGTATAGGCATGCTTTCATTTGTAATACCATTTGTAGGTGAATTTTCAGATATTGTATGGGCGCCACTCTCTGGTTACTTAATGACAAGAATGTATAAAGGTAAAATAGGGCAGGCTGCAGGTATCTTTACTTTTGTAGAGGAAATTGTACCTGGTTTTGATATCATTCCTTCATTTACCTTAATGTGGCTGTATACCTATGTTTTTAAAGGTGTTAAAAAAGGTCAGACTATTGAAGTGTAAATAACACATAATTTAGTACCAAATAACTTAACTTTATCTCAAATCTATTACGTTTTGAAGAGAAGAAGTTTTGTTGCAAAATCAGGTTTAGGTACGCTCGCTACCTTACTTGGTGTTGATATTGTTTATAAAGAGTTGATGCCCAAGGGTTATACGCCTTTGGCATTACAAGAGACAGATCCATTTAAGTTATTTAATAAAGATGAGGCTATGGTCGTTCTAAACGATAAACCATGGAATATGGAGGCACAGGCACATCTGCTTAATGATCGAGTTACTCCAAACAAGTATATGTTCGTTCGTAATAATGGACTACTACCTGAAAAAATTGATGAAAGTTCTTGGGAACTTAAGATTGATGGTGAATCGGTGGTTGAATCGAAAACATATTCACTTTCAGATTTAAAAACAAAATTTAAACATCATACGTATCAGCTTACGTTAGAATGTGGTGGTAATGGTAGAAGCGAATTCAACCCACCAGCGAAGGGAAATCAATGGACCATTGGAGCAGTTTCTAGTGCAGAATGGACTGGTATTCGTTTAAAAGATGTTTTAGCTGATGCGGGAATTAAAGATGATGCAGTGTACATAGGATATCATGCTGCAGATATGCATTTGAGCAGAAACCCCACTAAAGAACCTATTTCTAGAGGAGTGCCAATGTCAAAAGCATTGCAAGAAGAAACTTTATTAGCGTTCTCTATGAATGGTGAAGCTATTCCTTTAGTGCATGGTTTTCCTTTACGTTTAATTTGCGGTGGTTGGCCAGCTTCGACTTCGGGGAAATGGTTAAATACCATTAGTATTAGAAATAAAGTACATGATGGTGCAAAAATGGAAGGTAGTTCTTACCGAGTACCTTGCGAAACTGTAGCACCAGGTGAAACAGTTGCCGATGAAGATATGTGTATTATTGAATCTATGCCTGTTAAGTCGTTAATTACGTACCCTAAATCGGGTGCAATTATTAAAGAGGGAAAATCATTGAAAATTAATGGTCATGCTTGGGCAGGAGAATTAGAAATAAATTCGATGGAGTATTCTATTGATTATGGAACCTCATGGAAACCAGCTAGTATAGAAAAAGCTAAAAATAGATTGGCTTGGCAGCATTTTAATGCTACAGTTAATTTTCCAAATAAAGGTTATTATGAAATTTGGGCACGTGCAACTGATTCTAATGAGAATAAACAACCTATGGTTTTACCAGGTTGGAACCCAAAAGGTTATTTGAATAATGCCTGCCATAGAATTGCTATAAAAGTCGTGTAATGCAGGAGAAAGAAAATAAAGACGGAATCGTTTTTAAGCCCATATTTAAGGTCATGTTATTAATTTTTACAGGCTTCATTCTAATTGGAGCCTTAGCAATTATTTTTTACGGACCTAGGCAAACGCAAGTAGAATTAACCGAAGTAGATCCAGAACTAATAGAGAATGGTATTCATGTTCGTACAGGTTTAATTGAGGCCGACGGATTGCAAACAGTAATTACAAATTGTATTACTTGTCATTCATCAAAGTTGATAATTCAGAATAGAATGGGGGAGGAGCAATGGAATGCAACCATACGTTGGATGCAGAAAACTCAGGGATTATGGCCTTTAGGAGAAAATCAAAAGGTAATTGTAGATTATCTGACTACTAATTATCCTTTATTAGAAAAAGGAAGAAGACCGCCATTGACTGACATAGATTGGTATTCATTAGAAAAGTAAATAGCTTATAAGCATTAAAAAATCCCTGTGTATTTAAGTAAATACACAGGGATTTTCACATTTTAACCTCTAATTATTTAGAGAGGTACGCTTATTCCAAGATTAATATTTCGTCCGATATTAGATATTCCATCAGTCTTTAATCTAGATAAGTGGGAAATATATTCCTTATCCAAAATATTATTAGCACTTAATATAAAATCAATAGGTTGATTAGAAATTGTAACTGTAGCCCCAAAACCTAAATTTAAAAGAGAATACCCACTTGTAGAAGTTTCAAATTCGCTCACATTATTCTGGGCGAAGTAAGATTTCAATGTTAGAAAACCATAACCACTATTAAAGCTTTTATTGATTTTATTAAATTCGAATCTTAAAGTATTAGCCCAATTATTCGCAGGAATTAATGGTAGATTACCGCTGCTTTTTAATTCACCAGTAACGGTAGAGAAGTTACTTTCCATATGTAACCAATCTAATGGATGTGGGTGATAATGTAGCCCAGCTTCACCCCCGAACAAATTAGCATCTTGTTGTTGATATAGAAATACGGCATCACCATCTAATGAAGTGCCATTTGGTTCTAAATAAATATAGTCTGAAATAGAATTATAGAATCCGTTTATATAAAATTCAAAATGTTCATTCTTAAATTCTAGAGACAAATCGGTCTGAACATTTCTTTCATTATTTAAATCTGAATTTCCAATTTCAAATCGATTTGTTCCTTCATGTGCGCCATTTGAGGTTAATTCAGCCAAATTTGGAGCCCTAAATCCTGAAGCAATATTTAGGCGAGTTATGAAGTTTTTTGAAACATCTAATTTATAACCTGCAGCAATATTAAAACTGTTGAAACTTCTATCGACTGAAGTAATATAGCCTTCTTCACCAATAATGCCACTCTCATCCGCATCAATAGTTCTTCTGTCATAACGCACACCAAGTTGAAAATCACTTTTATTTAAGTGTATATGTGATGTGGCTAAAAGCCCAATGTCATTCGTAGTAGCATCTGGTATTAAAACCTCTTCACCAAAGTTACTATTAGATTGATTCATGCCTTGTAAACCAACGATAGTCTCTACAGCTCCAATTTTAGCTAAGTTATATTGAAGATTGTAGCTAAAGGTTTCTAATTTCATGTCTAATGCAGGTCCTTCTTCCTCTTCCTCATGTTCTTCTTCTTCAAGTCCTTCCTCGCCATGGTGATGATCCTCAAACTCTTTTCTGTCATTTCTAGTAAAACCTATGATGGCTTGTAAGCTAGAGTTATTGAAGTAGATATTTGATTTCGAACTTAATATATGGCTAGTAATATCTTGAAAGGGCTCAATGGCAGAACGATCGGTTGATTGTTCTCCTATTTCTTCTGGTATGCCCAATTCAGAGTTATTGTAGTTGTAGCGTAATTCGGTTTTGAAATTAGTCAGTTGATATGCCAAACCGGTTTTTAAATCTTTTTCATTAAATCTAGAGTTGGTGACACGTTCATTATTACCAGTCTTATAATCGACATGAGAGCTTCCGCCTGCTCTAACTAAGAATTTTAATTTTTCAGATGAAACTTTAAATCCTCCATTTCCGTTAAACCCTTCTGTATTAGTGAAATAATTTAAGTTCACATCACCTTCTACTTCATTAGAGTTAGCAAATTTTTCAGGATTTAAATATAACACTCCCCCTAGAGCATCTGAACCATAGAGCAAAGATGCAGGTCCTTTTATAACTTCAACACTTTCGATTCCCGCATCACTGATTCCTAATCCGTGTTCATCCCCAAATTGTTGGTTTTCTAAACGGATACCTTGCGTGTAAGTCAACACTCTATTAGAGCTAAGACCACGTATAACTGGTTTTCCTATACCTACACCTGTAGAAACACTTTCAACACCAGGTATCGTTGTGAGACCTTCAGACAAGTTTACAGCTCCGGTTGATTTCAAATCTTTTATGCTTGCTCTTTCAACCTTCATTACATTTTCGCGTTGTAATTTATGAAAGGGAGTAGAAACAATTACTTCTTCCATTTCAATGGCACTAGGCGAAAGTTCAAGTGATAGCTGGTTTGTTGGCTCTAAAAGGTCAACGGTTTGCGAATAGGTTTGAAAGCCAATATAGGATATTACTATCTTAAACTTTCCTGTAGGTAAATTATTAATCTTATAGAACCCGTCAGCATTGGTAATTGTACCTTTTTCTAATTGCGGAAAATATATAGAAACCTGTTCTAAAGGTGCTTTGTCTTCCTGACTATTGATGGTTCCTGATAATGTGCTTTGTGCAAATGCAAATTGTACTAACAATGCCAATAGCATTGTTATATAAATATTTTTCATATAAAATTGTATTAAGATTTTTAGACTTTAACTTGTTAGAAATAAATAATTAACAAGAAGGTGGGCCTCTTAAAACAAAATGAAGTTGTTGATATTTACTTAGAAAGTAGTAATTGTTAATAATAGCCTCGGTAATAGTGGCTACCTCAATAAATTGAGGATAATCGAATTCTGGATAATAAAACGATGATAATTGATAAAGCTCAAAATCACAATCGAACTCAACTGCATGTACATGTAATTCTTTAGATATACAGTGAAATTCTTCGTGCTCGTTTAACGCATGTGAAATTTTTACAAAATAAGGTCCCAATAAACTCGCCATTAAAATTATGGCAACTATTGGAAATACTATTTTGTCTTTCACAAAACTCATATCTACAAAATTAACTAATGGAGGTAGCTATGACCTGTTAAAGAAGTATTAAATTAATTAAATAAAAAACCTAAGCCTATTCGTTTCAGCATCTTTTTTTCAAAAGCCCAAAAGAATTTTGATTGACCTAATAGCCAACCATATATCACTAGTAGGATTTGATAAAAAGGAAAAATTAGCATTATTCTTAAAACCCAGTAGATTGTTGTGCCCCACCAAGCATCTGGAAAATTAGATTGTTGTAAACCTATGAGATTTAGAAATGGTTTCGCTACAAATACTGAAGATGAGCCTGTTATAGCAAATACGAAAAAAATGATTATTAATTGAAAATTGCCAGAAATACCCCAGCGTTCTTTTAACTTTTGCATAAAAATTTTTAAAGCCCGTAAATATACTTTTTATATGCGTGGGATAAAAGGACCTAGCCGTTGATTGTGTTTTCTTTGAAAATAGATAAAGTAATTGTAGAGTTTATAATTTACTTCATACCCATAATCAATATTTTGGGTATAGTCAATCTGAAGTTCATATAAATTTGAGCTATAACGCATCGGTTGTAATACTCTTCGATTCCATTCCAAGACCATTAAATAATTTCGATTTTCAAGAAAACTCTGTGAGTAATAGCCTTCTGGTTTGGCTATTGAATTTAACCAAGTATTAAAACCGGGTTCAATGATTATAATTTCATATTCAGTTTTATCACTAGAAATAGTTATGGTATCACCTTCTATTTGTTCAAATGCTATTTTTTCATCACTGGAAATAGATAGCGGTTCTTTTGTTGCACCACAATTAACTAGGGTGAGTGCAAAAAAACAGGCGATAATCAAACTAAATATTGCTTCGTAATTAGTACACTTTTTCATGAAATATAAGATACAAAAAAGCCGCTTGCGTTAGCAAGCGGCTTATGTTAAATTATAAAAATCGTTTATTTACCGAAAAGACCTCCTAATAGGCCACCTAAGCCACCTGACTTTTTGTTACTTCCCATTACCATGCCAGCAACGTCGTCTAAAATACTACCATCGCCATCAGCGTCTAAGAGTGTAGTAATCAAACTTTGGTTTTCTTGTGGTTGCCCACCTAACATACTACCTAATAAAGCATTCATGCCAGATCCATCACTTACATTACTTTGCGCTGTTTGTTTACCAATCATACCCATTACAATTGGAGCGGCAATTTTAAGTATTTGAGCTATTGAACCTGCATCAAGTCCAGATTTTTGACTTAGGGCATTTTCAACATTTGCTTGTTTACCGCCAAAAATATGTCCTAAGATACCAGCACCGTCCTGCATTACATTGTCATCTACACCACCATCAAATAGACCACCTAAGTTATCTAAGATACTTCCATTATGTTTTCCTGATAGAGCGCTCATTAAGCCTTGAGCACCTTCTGGGGAAGAAACATTCTTTTTCATTGCACCTAAGATTAAGGGCATAGCCATGCTCAATACATCAGCGGTTTTGTTTTCAGGTTGATTTGTTTGACCTGCAACACCACTAATTAATTGTTTGCCCATTGGGCTGTTTAATAAATCTAATAATCCTGCCATTATAATAGTTAATTTAATGTTTATGCTGTAAAATACGAAAAGAGTTAGTAAAATATGTTATAAAGCACCTATTTTAATAATGTTATAATCTGCTCAGCTAATTCTGAGCCAATTCTCTCTTGCGCTTCTAAAGTGGCAGCACCAATATGTGGAGAAAGAGATATGCTCGGATGCATAAGAATCTTTACTTCTGGGTTAGGTTCTGATTCATACACATCAAGACCTGCAAAAGAAATCGTACCATTTTCTAATGCTTCTACTAAGGCAACTTCATCAATAACACCACCTCGAGCTGCATTTACAATACCAACACCCTTTTTCATTTGAGAAAACTCCTCTTTACCAAGTACGTAGTTTTGTTGTTCAGGTATGTGTAAAGATATATAGTCAGCATTTCTTATTAATTCAGACTTATCAGTATTATTCAGGGCAAAGTTTACTTTTTGTCCGTCAAAAAATGAAAGTTCAATATTTGAACTCGCTACCTCTGGGTCGCAATAAACTACATTCATTCCGGCACCAATGGCAAGTTTTGCAGTAGCTTGACCAATATTTCCAAAACCAAAAATGCCTAGTGTTTTTCCTCTTAGTTCAGTTCCTTTTGAATAGGATTTTTTTAATTCTTTGAAATTACTATCTCCTTCTAAAGGCATATTTCTATTGGCATCATATAAAAATCTAACACCTCCAAAAAGATGAGCAAATACCAATTCTGCAACAGATTCTGATGATGCTGCAGGAGTATTGATTACATGAATATTTTTAGATTTTGCATAGGCAACATCTATATTGTCCATACCAACACCTCCACGACCAATTAGCTTTAAGGTAGGGCAAGCATCAATTAGTTCTTTTCTAACTTTAGTGGCGCTACGAACTAATAAAGCATCTATTTTATGTTCATTTATATAATGGGCTAATTGCTCTTGAGCCACAGTGGTAGTTAATACCTCAAATCCGGCCTTTTCCATTGCGGCAATGCCATTTGTGGAGATACCATCATTAGCTAAAATCTTCATAATTTTATTTATTGTTTAATGATTGAATGAAATAGGGAATGGGGTGATAAACAGTTTATTAACTATCCTTTTCGTTCCATTTCACTCATTACGTCTACCAATACGCCTACGCTTTCTAATGGAAGTGCATTGTACATGCTAGCTCTATACCCGCCAACAGACCGGTGACCGTTTAACCCGTTAATTCCTGCTTCTTTCAACATGTTTTCGAAAGTACTTTTCAAACTTTCGTTGGTTATATTAAAAGTTGCATTCATTAATGAACGATCTTCAATATTGGCATACCCTTCAAAGACAGGGTTTAAGTCGATTTCAGAATATAATAACCTGGCTTTCTTTTCATTTATCTCTTCAATGGCAGCAATACCACCAAGATTCTTAAGCCATTCTAAGGTAAGCATCGAAGTATAAACAGGAAAAACAGGAGGTGTATTAAACATACTGTCTTTACTAATATGTACTTGATAATCTAACATAGAAGGAATTTTTCTTGATACTTTCCCTAAAATATCTTCTTTAACGATTACTAAAGTTACACCTGCAGGACCCATATTTTTTTGAGCACCAGCATATATTAAATCGAACTGAGAGAAATCTAAACTTCTTGAGAATATATCAGAACTCATGTCGCACACTAATGGAGCATCCGTTTTT
Organism: uncultured Maribacter sp.; assembly: GCF_963977385.1. Classification (GTDB taxonomy): domain Bacteria; phylum Bacteroidota; class Bacteroidia; order Flavobacteriales; family Flavobacteriaceae; genus Maribacter. The sequence goes on from NZ_CAXBOU010000010.1 coordinate 54,712, forward strand.
GGAAACTTCTTGAATTGAGTTCCGAATATAGTATTGTTTGAAGTAAGATGTAGATAATCAAGACCTTCAGGTACAGAATATCCTTTAGGTATATATTTAAAATTTTCGTCCTTAGAGGAGCCAACTTCAACAACCTCTCCAAATAACCTAGCTTCTTTAATTGCCTTGTCACTCCATGTGCCAGTATTTAAATAACCCGCTTTATTTTCTAAAAGATTATAGGCTACCATTAAAAATTCAAGACTTGCGCCACCATGTAGAAAAAGTGCTTGGTAACCTTTATCCTTCAGGTCAAGCAATTCTAATGCTAATGATCTTGCGTTTTCCATTACAGCAACAAAATCTTTGCTTCTGTGTGAAATTTCAATAAGTGAAAGTCCAGAACCATTGAAGTCCATAACGGCTTCAGAAGCCTTTAATAATACTTCTTTCGGTAAAATACAAGGGCCTGCGCTAAAATTATGCTTTTTCATTTTGAATGTTAATTAAGGATACAAATGTCAGTATTTTTTGAAGATTTTGCGATACAGAATGGTATTTAATTCTAGGATGTTCTCAACAGGAAATTAACTGTATCGATTCCATCAGCATAATCATTTAAAGATGGTTTTTGAGTTTCACCGAATGAGATTTCATCATCTATAAACCCTGAGGATACAATACATTGTATTTTATCTTCTTCTGATATGAGTTTTGACTTCAATTCTTCTACATTCTCATAATGCTCATAGAATAGTGATGCAATTGGGGAACCGTAGCTTTCTTCTTCCTTTAAAACAAGGAAACCGTTATCCAATATTTTAAATTCGCTCATGAGGTAAACCGCCTTATTATAATCATAATTATTGGCATATTTATTATGATTTATAATGTCGTTATGAAGAAACATTGCCTTGAAGAAAGTGTCAATGTCATAATTGACCGGAATAAACATTTTTGATACACTTCTACAACCAAGACCGAAGTATCTAAAAATATCTTCACCTAAAGCAATTAACTCATCTTTAGATTCTTTACCAGTTAAAACGGCAACAGAATTCCTGTTTTTTCGAATGATATTAGGTTTTTTACCAAAATAGTATTCAAAGTATCTTGCCGTATTGTTACTACCAGTTGCAATCACGGCATCAAAATGGTCAAGTTTTTCGTTTGTGAAAATCACCCTTCCTTCAAAGTATGGCTCTATACTTTTTACATAATCGATAATTAAAGGAATTAACTTTTGGTCGTTACTAGATAACTTTACCAATGCTTTATTGCCCGTAACTAATACACATAAAAGGTCATGAAACCCAACTAGTGGAATATTACCAGCCATAATAAGAGCAACAATTTTTTCTTTATTAGTGGTTAAGTCATAATCTTTTAACCAATTCTCTAAATTTTCTTTAGTTAATAAATTCCCCCATTCTCGAAAGGCATGAATGCAATTCTCTTTTGTAAACCATCCATTATAATGTTGGGCCATTTCTATTTCAGCCTCAAATGAAGTAATCCACGCGTTATTTATTAATTCAGAATTGGTGCCTGAGGTGATATATTCACAAAATGTTCTTAGAAAATCTCCAAGTTTAACAAAAGCTTCTATGGTAAGGTTACGATGGGTCATTATATTTGTATACTAATTCACTAGGAATTACCTTTGTGCAAAAATAAGCATGCCCGTTCTTTTTTGGGCATTTTAATGTAGAAGAAATTATGGCAATTATAATAACTGACGAATGTATTAATTGTGGGGCTTGTGAACCAGAATGTCCGAATACCGCAATTTATGAAGGGGCTGATGAATGGCGTTACAGCGATGGCACTTCTTTAGAAGGTAGTGTAGTTTTGCCTAATGGTAAAGAAGTAGACGCAAATGAAGTACAAGTACCCATAAGTGATGAAGTTTACTATATATCACCAGATAAATGTACAGAATGTGTGGGCTTTCATGAAGAACCACAATGTGCCGCTGTATGCCCTGTTGACTGTTGTGTACCAGATGATGATCATGTAGAGACCGAAGAAGTGCTCTTAGCTAAGCAAAAGTTTATGCACCCTGAATAAGGTTGTTTTTATATTATTGAATTAATATCTATTCAGTTTTGCTGTGGTTTTTTATAATTCTTAAATTATAGATGCATTGTTTTCTTATAATTTACAGCGCAGTTTTTAGAATATACTCTCATTTACTTAAAAGCATAAAAAAAAAGCTACCTAATCAAATAGGTAGCTTTTTTCAAACAAACTAAATCAAACTAGAACTTATAATTCAACGAAAGGTTGAACATTGTACCTAATTGGCTAAAATGATAACCATCATACGTCATTTGCGAATAACGTTGGTTAAAGGTAATTAGATTAGACTGGTTTTGAGTCTGAGCTGCGTCTGCTAAAATAGCATCACCAGCAGCATTTTTAGACTGGAAACTCCATTCAGGTAGAACATTCAATAAATTATTAATGTTTAATGCTAGGGTCAATTTATCAGTAGCACTAAAGTTAATACCTAAATCAGTTACAATTTTTGGAGTGAATTCGGTGAATAAATTATTATCTAAACCTTGTTGTTGAAAGGTTGTTTTTCCAAAGTATGTATTATTCAAGGAAAAACCGAATTTGTTGATGTCATAATTAGCACCTAGAATCCACTTTGTTTTTGGTCTAGAAGTAAAGAATAAAGCTTCTTGAGTTTCATTAACAACAGACTGTCCAGAGTTTGCTACTAATGGTACATCTTTTACATCGCCATCTCTTTCGTTTTGAATTGTGTAGTTTCCTGATAAATTCAAATCAAGATTGCCTTCTCCTATCTCTATTCCTTTATAAGCAAGAACAACATCAATACCAGAAGTTTTAGTATCTATCGCATTTGAAAAGAAACTTACATCAGTTAAGTTGTTATTCGCTAAAAGAATATCAAGTGGGTTTGTTGCATCTCCACTAGGGCCAATTTCAGAACCTAATACAATTCTATCTTTTACTGCAATATTGTAGTAATCAAATGTATAGCTGAATTTGTTGTCAATTTTACCACCAAAACCAATGGTAAAGTTTGTAGATGTTTCAGCATCTAATTGGGGGATACCTAATAATTTAGCTTGTGTAGAAACATTGTTTATTAGTCCACCAACTTGAATACCTTGTCCTGGTACAAAACTGTATTGAGCTTTTTGAGTATAAATTTGGTGTAGGGTAGGAGCTCTGAACCCTGAAGAAATAGAACCTCTTAAGGTGAAAGCATCGTTAACCTTATACCGTGAGCTAAATTTGTAAACAAAAGCATTACCAAAATCTGAATAATTCTCTGTTCTAATAGTACCACTCAATAAAAAAGCATCAGAAACATCATAATCTAAACTTAAATATCCACCGATGTTATAACGGTTGAATTTACCAGCATTTTGAGGAGAAGCACCTGCAAATGAATCTGCACCACCACCATCATAAGAAGCTAATTCACCTTCAATAACTTCGAAAGTTTCAGTTCTAAACTCTGCACCGACACCAATACTTATTTTATCAGAAAGTATTCTTGAAATATCAATGTTACCAATGTTGTTGGTGAACTTAGTTCCTCCTGGATCAAAAGATTGCTGACTGTTTTCTCTGTATAATTGAGATCCCTCTGAAAGTTCACCATCATCAACAGAACCATTACCATTAGCATCAACCCAAGTTGATGGAGAATAAACAACATTTCTGTTATGAGTATTGTTCACTTTGTACGTTTGAGTGTTTCCACCAGTAGTAAAACTAGCATCGATATTCCAATCGTTAATAGTAGATTTAAAACCAACCGTACCATTATAGTCACTAAGTAAACCTTCAAAAGTAGGAACATAACCATCATAACCGCCGGCTGTATTTGGATTGTCGCCAGGGAAAAAATCTGCCAAATAAGGGAAATCATCAACAGTTCTCCAATAAGGAGTTCTGTAATTTGCAAAGCTATTTACTGCCTTATAAACGTAAGCCGCATTTGCATAAAGAGAAGTGTTCTCGCTTAAATCATATCCTAAGTTTACAGAAAATTTTGCTGCGGCTGTTTCTGGTGAACCATTTATGTTTCCTGCATCAGGTCTTCTTGATAAGAATGATTGTACATCTGCAATGTCTGCTCCAAAATCAGCTGCTTCCCCAGCTGCGTTTACAGTTCCTGGTCTATTTGCTTGGTTAACTTTTGAAAGATCTATTGTATAATTCACGAAACCTTTGTCTTCTCCAATAGATGAGCCATTGTTCAAAGCAACTCCGAACATTTAGCCGTCACCTTCAGAAGTAATTCCAGTTCTTACTGTCGCAGAACCTTCGTTTGGAGAATCCTTAAGAATAATGTTCATTACACCAGCGATGGCATCTGAACCATATTGCGCAGAAGCACCATCACGAAGAATTTCAACTCTTTTAATTGCATCTGTAGGTATTGCTGAAATATCTGCCCCAGTTTCACCACGCCCTGGCGATGTCTGAGTATACAATAAAGCACTTAAATTTTTACGCTTACCGTTAATTAAAATTAATGTTCTACTAGGTCCCATGTTTCTAATTTCATAAGGATCTAATAAAGACGTAGCATCATTTACCGGAGTTTGAACGGTGTTAAAGGAAGGAATTCGATACTGCAAAGCTTTATCAAAAGTTGCTTGACCAGTTGAACTTAAATCTTTAGCTCCAATAACATCAACAGGTAATGGTGTGTCAGCGTTACTTCTTGGCGCTGTACGAGAACCAACAACTATAAACTCATCCAATTGCATTCCTTCAGATAACTGAACATTAATAGTGTTTTTGCCAGCAGTAGATATTTCTTGCGAGGCAAAACCTATATAACTAAATACCAATTTTGTATCATCAGTAACATTTATGGAGTAATTTCCATCAAAATCTGATGTGGTGCCGTTGGTTGTTCCTTTTTCAATAATATTTACTCCGGCTAAGGGCATTCCAGAATCATCTGTAACCTTACCAGTAATACTATTTTGAATTACCTCGTTAAGTGTTAAAGCGGTAATACCATTGTTTACAGAATTGATTCTTAAAATTTTTGCTCTTTCTGGTTTTTTATGGTAAACAACATAATACTTGTTGCCTAAGTATTCAAAATCGAAACTCGTTTTGCGTTCCAATTTATTGATGATCTTATCCAGTAAAGGGAATTCATATTCCTCAGGGTTTAAACTGGTGGTAGAAACTAGTGTAGGGTTGTACGTGAAAAATACTTCGTGCTTTGCACTAATCTCATTTAGAAACTCACTCAGGGTAACCTCTTTTTTTAGTTCATTAGCTGCCATGTTACTGGTGATGCTCGAAAAAAGCATTACTGCAAGCAGCAATCTCATTAGTTTGTTAGTTTTCATAAATAAATAGTTTAGTTAATAAATAGGGTTCTCTTGTACTTGTAAAATATTTCCTTTGTTAATGATTCTTGTTCCGGTCGCCTTTTCTATTGCGGCAATACATATTTTTAAATTTTGATTAGGAATACCTCCTGATATGGGTATATCTTTTAAATGATCAGAAGAGTATTTCACTTGAAGGCCATAAGTAAGCTCTAAATTGGACATCACATCTTTTAACGGAATTTCATTAAATGCATAGGTGTCGCCTCGCCAAAGTGCGTATGGTGTTTCGATCGTAACTTTTTTATGAACTAACTTCTTGCTTTCCTTAGAAAAAGAAACCATTTCACCGGGAATCATCTTAGTAACATCTCCATTGTTAAATTCTAAATTGATGGAACCTTCATCTAAAACCACATTAGTTTTTTGTTCTCTCGTGTTTACATGAAACTGTGTTCCAAGAACCTCTACTTTAAGGTCATTGGTAATCACCCAAAATTTTGCATTTGTACTTGGTATAGATTTTACCTTGAAATAGGCCTCACCTTTTAGATTTAATAGTCGTGGATTGTCTTTTTTGTAAGATATTTCTGAGTTTCCGTTTAATACAACAGAGGTTCCATCAGGTAGCTTAAGATCAATGATTTCACCGAAATTTGTTTTATGTATTGTAGTATTATAATCGTTAAACATAGATAAACTTGTCCAACTTAATAAAATTAATACTACGGCTGCAGCAGAGAAGTATATGGCCTTATTAAAACTTCGTGTTTTTTTAATTGGATGCTGCGAGGTTGTTTTTAAGCCGATTTTCGGTAAAATTTTAGTGAGTTCTATGTCAACCTTTTTATTACTTGGAAATTGCGGTTTAAAATTTATACCTACGATGATGGCTTTTGCATTTTCAACAGTTTCAAAATGTTGTGGATTATGCTTTAGCCAATTATTCCAGTATGCAATATCATTTTTATTTAAGCCTTTAGCCCAATTTTCAAATGACGTATCTTTTAAGAAATACTGTAAATCGAATTTGTTTTTATTCTTCATGTAGTAAGGTGTTCCATTTATAAGAGGTTTAATTCTTAAAAATATACCCTACTATTTTTAAGTTTTTTTTAAAATAGATTTAATTTGTTGATTTTCAGAAGCTAAGCGAAGTTTGGATAATGCTTTCTGTAGTATATTCAAAACACTTTGATAGTTCATATCCATAACTTCGGCAATATCCGAGCTACTCATATTGCTATAATACTTTAAATAAATAACTTCTTTTTGCCTTGGAGAAAGTTGGTTAATAAGTTCGGATAAAGTAGTCGTGCATAGGAATTGAATTTCTTGATTAATAGAAAGTTCTTCTGCGGAAAAAGTGAAGTTCGATTTAAATAATTGCGCTTCAGAAATAGAAATGGTTTTCTGACTTTTTTGAAGTTGTTTTATAAGTCTTCTCTTAAAGGATATAAAAAGGTATGCTTTGAGGTTTTTTATAGATCCTGCTTTTTCTCTTTCTTCATAAAGTTGAATAAAAAAATTCTGAAGACAGTCTTCTGTAAGTTTTGAATCATTACTCAACTTTATTCCATAGACATGTAGTTGCGGATAAAATTTCTTAAAAAGGAGCGTAAAAGCGTTCACTTCTCCTTTTTTGAAAAAATACCATAGTGTTTCATCAGATTGAAGTTCCATAAATTCTTACATGTTCTACGCGAAAAGTATTAAAATTATTCTTAAAAAGTGTTAAATATGACAATAATACTCATCATTGGTCTAAAAAATTTGAAAATAACACAAAATTTTAGTAGTACTTTTTAGAAAACTTAAGAGTAAAAATTGAAGGTAAAATGTTTAAGTAAAAACTATATTTGCATCCTTGAAATATTCTTTATTATGAAAGCAGGTATTGTAGGATTGCCAAACGTAGGTAAATCAACACTTTTTAATTGTTTGTCAAATGCTAAAGCGCAAAGTGCAAATTTTCCATTTTGTACAATAGAGCCAAATATTGGGGTTGTGAATGTTCCTGACGCTAGGTTAGAAAAATTAGAAGAGTTGGTGAATCCTGAAAGAGTGTTGCCGGCAACTGTTGAAATAGTTGATATTGCAGGATTGGTAAAAGGAGCAAGTAAAGGAGAGGGGTTAGGAAACCAATTTCTAGGTAATATTCGCGAGACCGATGCGATATTACATGTTTTGCGTTGTTTTGATAATGATAATATCGTTCACGTAGATGGTAGTGTAGATCCAATTAGAGATAAAGAAACTATAGATATGGAGCTTCAATTGAAAGATTTGGAGACTGTAGATAAGAAACTAGAGAAAGTAAAAAGGGCCGCTAGAACAGGTAATAAAGATGCTCAAAAAGAAGAAACTACTTTATTAGCTATAAAAACAGGTTTGGAAGCTGGTATATCCGTTAGAGCTATAGAAATTGATGAGGAATCAAGAATTGAATTTGTAAAGCCTCTTCAATTTATTACAGATAAACCAGTTATGTATGTTTGTAATGTAGATGAAGATGCGGCAGTTTCAGGTAATGCATATGTTGAAAAAATAAAAGAAATGGTTGCTGCTGAAAATGCGGAAGTTATTTTCTTGGCTGTGGGTACAGAAGCTGATATTACTGAATTAGAAACTTTTGAAGAGCGCAAAATGTTTTTAGAGGACTTAGGTTTGGAAGAGCCTGGTTCTGCTAAATTAATTCGTGGAGCATACAAATTATTAGAATTGGAAACTTATTTTACAGCAGGAGTAAAAGAGGTTCGTGCTTGGACTATACCTGTTGGTGCAACTGCACCCCAGGCAGCAGGAGTTATTCATACAGATTTTGAAAAAGGTTTTATTAGAGCTGAAGTTATTGCTTATAAAGACTTTGTCGCTTTTGGTAGCGAGGCAAAAGTGAAAGAAGCTGGTAAAATGAGAGTAGAAGGTAAGGAGTACATCGTTAAAGATGGTGATGTAATGCATTTTCGTTTTAACGTTTAGTGCTCATAAATAGTCAACCGATCTCGAAGTAGTTTTAATTCTTGCTCTAATCGGTTGACTTTTTCTAACATATGGTTTATGGTGTCTATGCCTTCCATATTTATTCCTAGTTCATTGCGTAATCTATAAATACGTTCTATTTCAATAATGTGGTGCTGTTGAACATATTTTTTATTTTCAATCTGTTGAACTTCAATCATATCAAACTCCAAAAGGTCATCTATAAATTCTACAGGAGTTTGTGTACGCTCGCAATACAGCTCTATTTGTATATAATTTTCTGAATCCATATTATCGTAATTCTGAAAGTTGTTTGAATAATTGTTTTTCTTTATCTGAAAGTTCTGTAGGCATTGTCACTTTATAGGTAATGTAAAGATTTCCATGAACACCTTTTTTCTTGTAAACAGGCATTCCTTTTCCTTTCAATTTCACCTTAGTGTCGTTTTGGGTTTCGGGCTTTACCTTCAGTTTTACTTTTCCTGTTAAGGTTTCCACTTCAATAGAGCTTCCTAGTATAGCATCATATAAGGATATAGATTCATTTTTATATAAATCATTTCCTACTCGTTGAAAGTTGGTGTTGTTGTTAATTTCAAAGGTTAGGTATAAATCACCTTTGGGTCCGCCATTTACTCCATCACCTCCATAACCACCAATCTTAATGGTTTGTCCGTCTTCAACCCCAGCAGGTATGGTTATTCTTATTTTTTTGGAACCAAGGTCAAGAGTTTGTTTGTGGTCCTCCAAAATATCAAGCAAGTTTAACTTTAAGGTAGCGTTTAAATCTTGACCTTTAAATTGGGTAGACCTTTGTCGTCCACCCCCACTAAAACCACCACCAGAGCCACCGAACATAGATTCGAAGAAGTCTGAAAAATCTTCATTGGACCCACTAGAGCTAGAATAACTTCTTCTGTTGCCAGAAGAAGAGCCACGTTGATTTCTCTTAGCTTCTTCAAAAGCATCGGCATGTTCCCAATCCTTACCGTATTGGTCGTACTTTTTTCTTTTATCAGGATCGCTTAAAACTTCATTAGCCTCATTTATCCGTTGAAATTTTTCTTGAGCAGTTTTGTCATTCGGATTTAAATCTGGATGAAGTTTACGAGCCAATTTACGGTATGCCTTTTTAATATCGGCTTGTGTGGCTTTCTTGTCTATTTCTAGAATTTTGTAATAATCAATAAATTCCATAGGTATTCAAAATCTAGTTTAAAGATATAAAAAAGGACAAAATAATTCCTATGATACATATCATCATTTAAAAGTTCTTTTTGAATATCTCTTATTTGAATTTGACAATGAATATCAGAGCTATCAACAATAAAAGGGGACTTATTGTTAATTACTTTAACAGATAGGGGTTTTATCTTTTGCCGAGTGGTGCTATCTTTAACGCAACTTTCATAAACTTTTTAAATGTCCCAAGACACTACTAAATATACCGAAGATAATATACGCTCGCTTGATTGGAAAGAACACATCCGATTAAGGCCTGGTATGTATATCGGTAAATTGGGTGATGGTTCATCTGCAGATGACGGTATCTATATTCTTTTGAAAGAAGTAATAGATAACTGTATAGATGAATTTGTAATGGGTGCCGGTAAGACCATCGAAATATCCATTAAGGATAAAGTGGTTAAAGTAAGAGATTATGGTCGTGGTATTCCTCTAGGTAAAGTAGTAGATGTAGTTTCTAAAATGAACACTGGTGGTAAATATGACAGCCGTGCTTTTAAGAAATCGGTTGGATTAAATGGTGTAGGTACAAAGGCGGTAAATGCATTATCCAGTTTTTTTGAAGTCCAATCATCACGAGATAATCAGGTTAAAACGGCTCAATTTAGTTCAGGTAATTTAGAGAATGAAGTTGGTCCAGAGGAATCTTCTAAGAGAAAAGGTACTAAAGTTACTTTTGTACCTGATGAAGCTATCTTTAAAAATTACAAGTATAGAAATGAGTATGTAGAACGCATGCTTAAATACTATGTCTATCTAAATCCTGGTCTTACTATTGTTTTTAATGGCGAGAAATTTTATTCTGAAAATGGATTAAAGGACCTTTTAGAGGATAATAATAATATGGATGATATGCTTTATCCTGTTATCCATTTAAAAGGGGAGGATATTGAGATCGCAATTACACATAGTAAAACTCAATATAGCGAAGAGTATCATTCTTTTGTGAATGGACAGCATACTACACATGGTGGAACACACCAGGCCGCTTTTAGAGAAGCAATCGTAAAAACTATTCGAGACTTCTATGGTAAGAATTATGATGCTTCAGATATTAGAAAATCAATCATATCAGCGATTGCTTTGAAAGTGATGGAGCCTGTTTTTGAAAGCCAGACAAAAACTAAATTAGGTTCTACTGATATGGGTGGTAACTTTCCAACAGTGCGTACCTACATAAATGATTTTATTGGTAAATATTTAGATAATTACCTTCATAAAAATAGTGATACAGCAGATAAGCTGCAGCGGAAAATTATGATGGCCGAGAAGGAGCGTAAAGACCTTTCTGGAATACGTAAACTAGCTAGAGATAGAGCAAAAAAGGCAAGTCTACATAATAAAAAACTTCGAGATTGCAGAGTTCACTTTAGTGATATGAAGCATGATCGTCGATTAGAAAGTTCACTTTTCATTACAGAGGGTGATTCTGCCTCGGGATCAATAACCAAATCAAGAGATGTAAATACCCAAGCAGTATTTAGTCTAAAAGGTAAGCCTTTGAATTCTTATGGAATGTCGAAGAAGATTGTCTACGAGAATGAAGAATTCAATTTATTACAGGCTGCATTAAATATAGAGGAGTCTATTGAAGATTTAAGATATAATAACATTATAATAGCTACAGATGCCGATGTAGATGGTATGCATATTAGATTGTTATTGATAACTTTCTTTTTGCAATTTTTTCCGGAGTTGATAAAAGAAAATCACCTTTATATTTTGCAGACACCTTTATTTAGGGTGCGCAATAAAAAAGAGACTATTTATTGTTATAGTGATGAGGAGCGCCAGCATGCTTTAAATAAACTAACGGGAAAACCAGAGATAACGCGTTTTAAGGGTTTAGGAGAAATATCACCAGATGAATTCAGGCATTTCATTGGGGAAGATATTAGATTAGAACCTGTAATGTTAGATAAGGCAATGTCTATAGAAGAGCTATTAAGTTTTTATATGGGGAAAAATACGCCGGATAGACAAAAATTTATAATCAATAACCTTAAAGTTGAAGTTGACTTAATTAAGGATAAAGTAGTATAAACTAAATTAATACGATTGCTTCTTAATGGAGGAAAATGACGATTTGAACGAAGAAACTAACGAAAATCTTTCCGAAGAGAATACTATTAATACAGATTCATCTGAAGCATTAACCAGGGTTTCTGGTATGTATAAAGATTGGTTCTTAGATTACGCGTCTTATGTAATTTTAGAACGAGCTGTACCTGCTATTGAGGATGGTTTTAAACCCGTACAGCGTAGAATCATGCACTCCTTAAAAGAGTTAGATGATGGCCGCTACAATAAGGTAGCGAATGTTGTTGGGCACACAATGCAGTATCACCCTCATGGTGATGCTAGTATTGCGGATGCTATGGTGCAGATTGGTCAAAAAGATTTACTCATAGATACTCAGGGTAACTGGGGTAATATTTTGACAGGAGACAGGGCGGCAGCTTCTAGGTATATTGAGGCAAGACTTTCTAAATTTGCGTTAGAAGTTATATTTAGCCCTAAAATAACCGAATGGCAATCATCTTATGATGGTCGGAAGAAAGAGCCCGTAAACTTACCTGTAAAATTTCCATTGTTATTGGCGCAAGGTGCAGAGGGAATTGCAGTGGGACTTTCTACAAAAGTCTTAGCCCATAACTTTATTGAGCTTATTGATGCTTCAATAAAACACTTAAAAGGACAGCGTTTTACAATATTACCAGATTTTCCGACAGCTGGTATTATAGATGTTACAAATTATAATGACGGATTAAGAGGTGGTAAAATAAGGGTACGTGCTAGAATATCTCAATTTGATAAGAATACATTAGTAATCAATGAGATACCTTATGGTACTAATACTGGTAGTTTAATAGATTCTATTTTAAAAGCCAACGAAAAAGGTAAGATTAAAATTAAGAAAATTGAGGATAATACTGCTGCAGATGTTGAAATTTTAATTCATCTGCCATCAGGTATTTCACCAGATAAAACTATTGATGCTCTTTATGCTTTTACGGCATGTGAATCTTCAATTTCTCCTTTAGGTTGTATAATCGAGGATAACAAACCTTTGTTTATTGGTGTAACCGAGATGCTTAAAAGGTCGACTGATTCAACGGTAGAGCTTTTGAAAAGAGAACTTGAAATTCAGTTGAGTGAATTAGAAGAACAATGGCATTTTGCATCGTTAGAAAGAATTTTTATAGAAAATCGTATCTATCGAGATATTGAAGATGAAGAGACTTGGGAAGGTGTAATTAGTGCTATCGATAAAGGTTTAGCGCCGTACACTAAGCATTTAAAACGTGCAGTTACCGAAGAAGATATTACGAGGCTTACAGAGATTCGAATTAAAAGAATTTCCAAATTTGATTTAGATAAGGCTCAGCAGTATTTAGAAAGTCTGCAGGAGCGTATAGCTGAAGTGAAAAATCATTTAGCTAATCTAATAGAGTTCGCTATAAATTATTTTAAGAACTTAAAAGAAGTTTACGGTAAAAATAGAGGTCGGTTAACAGAAATTAGAGTCTTTGATGACATCGAAGCTACCAAGGTTGCTATTAGAAATACTAAACTATACGTAAATAGGGAGGAAGGATTTGTTGGAACGTCTCTTAAGAAAGATGAATACGTAACCGATTGCAGCGATATTGACGATATTATAATGATTACCAATGAAGGTCAAATGATGGTTTCTAAAGTAGATTCCAAAATTTTTGTTGGTAAAGGAATTATTCATGTTGCCGTGTTCAAAAAGAAAGATAAACGAACAACATATAACCTTATTTATAAGGACGGAAAAGGCGGTGCTACATATATTAAGCGATTTAATGTTACTAGTATTACTAGAGATAGAATATATGATTTAACAACTGGCAAGGCTGGTTCGCAAGTGTTGTATTTCTCTGCCAACCCTAATGGTGAAGCTGAAGTTATTACCATATTGCTGCGTCAAGTAGGTAGTGTTAAGAAGTTGAAATGGGATATTGATTTTTCTGATGTCATTATTAAAGGAAGAGCGTCGAAAGGAAATATTGTTACTAAATATTCTGTAAAGCGAATTGAACTTAAGGAGAAAGGCGTATCAACTTTAAAACCGCGAAAGATTTGGTTCGACGATGTGGTACGTAGGCTAAATGTAGATGGTAGAGGGGAGTTGCTTGGTGAGTTTAAAGGTGATGATTTGCTGTTGGTTATTAATCAAAAAGGCGTTGTCAAAACGTTCCTACCAGTATTGACCTCTCACTTTGATGATGATATGATCGTACTTGAAAAATGGATTCCGGAAAAACCTATTTCAGCCATTTATTGGGAGGGAGAAAAAGAACGTTTTTATGTGAAAAGGTTTGTTATTGAAAATGAAAATAAAGAGGAACTATTTATTTCTGAGCATCCTAAATCGTATTTAGAATTAGTTTCGACTGATTGGCGACCAATGGTAGAAATTGAATTCCCTAAACCAAGAGGTAAAGAAGCTAAAGAAAATGAATCTATTGATATAGAGGATTTTATATCCATTAAAGGAATTAAAGCTTTAGGTAATCAATTTATTACTGAGAAGGTGAAAAATATAAATATATTAGACCCATTACCTTATGAGCCTGTAGTTCCTGAAAAGGCAGAGGATATTGAAGTAGTGGATGAGGAAGCTGTTGGTTCTACAGAAAAAAATGATAGTAAAGGTTCCGATGATGAATTGCCGCCAGATGAATTTAAAACATTGTTCGATTAATTTTCAGTTATGAGAAACTTCTTTGAAGAGTTTAAAAATTTTGCTATTAAAGGCAATATGATAGACTTGGCCATTGGTATAATTATTGGAACAGCATTTAATAAAGTGGTTAGTACCCTGGTGTCTAAAATTATAATGCCTCCACTTTCCTTAATGACCGATGATGTAAACTTATCCAATAAAAAATGGATACTTAGAGAGGCTAGTGAAAAAGCGGAAGAAGTGGCTGTCGGTTATGGAGAGTTAATAGAATCACTTTTAGACTTTTGTATTATTGCCTTTACTATTTTCGTCATGGTAAAATTTATAAATCGATTTAAAGAGAAATCAGAAGACCTTGCTAATAAAGAGGTGGAAACACCTAAAAACATTGCATTGCTTTCTAGTATGGAGAAATTACTAAAAGAACAGAATGCAATTCTAAAATCCAAAAAATAACTACGCAGATTAATAATTGAAAAGTCTTATCTTGTAATAGAAAGTTAAGATTAGACAATTTTAAAGTATAATTGGTTTTATAACTACCTTTACAAAAATTTTTAATTAATGGATTTTACCAACCCTCTGGTATACGGTGCGCCAGCTTTTATAGCCTTTATTTTATTAGAATTAACTTACAGTAAAACTCATGGCGATGATGATCTCTATGATTGGAAAGATTTTGCTGCTAGTAGTGTAATGGGGATTGGTTCTGCTATAATAGGTCCATTGCTTAAGATTATTTTATTAGTTGTTCTTTTTGAATACGCATATGAGCTTTTCAACCCTATGGTTGATGGGGTAAGAACTAACATTATGGGGTATAAGTCATTTGGCTATGCTTGGTATGTTTGGTTGCTATGTCAATTAGCTGATGATTTTACGTATTACTGGTTCCATAGAGCTAATCATGAGATTCGTATTCTCTGGGCGGCACACATAGTGCATCATTCATCAGATAATTTTAATCTTGGTACTGCTATACGTAATGGTTGGTTTACATTACTTTACAAGCCTTTTTTCTATGTATGGATGCCTATTATTGGATTTCCGGTAGAAATGGTAGTTGTTTGTTTAGCTATTGAATCTTTTTGGCAATTTCAATTGCATTCACAGTATGTGCCAAAGATGGGATTCATTGAAAAGATATTCAATACCCATACCATGCACCAAGTTCATCATGCACAGAATGTTGAATACTTAGATAAGAATCATGGTGGATTTTTAAACTTTTTCGATAAAATCTTCGGTACTTGGAAAGAATATGATGAAGAAATTGATGTAAAATTCGGTGTTATTCATGCGCCCAACTCTAATAACCCTATTGTAATTCTAACTCATGAATTCAAGGATATTTGGGCAGATGTGAAAAAATCAAAGAAATTCAGTCATAAATTAATGTACATTTTCGGACCTCCGGGTTGGAGTCATGATGGCAGCACTATGACTGTTAAACAACAACAAAGACTGTTTGAAGAGCAAAAACAGGCGGATCCTAAGGTTGCTTTTAATAGACCAAATTAAAGTATTATTATAAAAAAAAGGGAGGTATTTTACCTCCCTTTTTTTCTGTATTTTCTTTCAACGAGGGTAGATGTTAAACCTCCCAACCTTTTCTGTATTTTCTTCCAACAAATTGGTTGGCTTCTTCCATATTGGTAATTCTCATATTTTCTCCATCCCACAATAATTTTTTACGGGCAAAGAATTCCATAGCACCTTCAGCGTTTTCTCTTTGTAGCATGTAACTTCTTATTGCTAAGTTACCCATTAGAACAGTTTCGGTCATAGGCCCGGCGTAATCGAATGAAGAAGTAAGAGCTAAGTGTTCAGAGCTGCCAAAACCAGCTTTACAAGCATCGACCCATTTACGTTGATGTCCATACTCTGGTTCCAAATTTTCTTCAACTTCTGGTCCGAATTCCGTAGTGCCATCGTTTAAGTATAATTTAGGCATCAGTGGAGAGCTGTCATTAATATTTGTAGATATAATACCCTTCTCACCAATAATTAAGACTCCGTTAGCACTGTTCTTACCTCCTATGTCATCATTTGCAGGAATAATGTCTGGATGTGATGGGCGAATACCGCCATCGCTCCATGTCATTTCTATGGGTGATTTTGATTTGTCGGTAGCATCAAAGTGTAATGTAATGAAGGATGATGGGGGGCAACCCTCAGGATAGTAATCAGGTGTCCACATTTTAGAAAATACAGATGCCACACTACATTCAGCGTCGGTAGGGTATTTTAAATTTAAGGTTCTAAATGGAATGTCTATTAAATGACAACCAACATCTCCTAAAGCACCAGTTCCAAAATCCCACCAACCTCTCCAGTTGAATGGATGTAAGTTTGGCACAAACTCCCTTTCTGTAGCGGGTCCTAACCATAAATCCCAGTTCAGGCCATCTGGCTTTAAGCTAGCGTCTGGCTTTGGCATTTCAATACCTTGTGGCCATACTGGTCTATTTGTCCATACTTGAACTTTAGATATCGCTCCAATCTTATCTTCATCTATCCATCGTTGTACCATGCCTAAGAGGGGGTTAGACCCACCTTGATTTCCCATCTGACTGACAATCTTATTGTCGCGTGCCATTTGCGTTAAAGTACGAGCTTCTTTAATGTTATGTGTCATTGGTTTTTGTACATAAACGTGAATACCGCGTTCCATTGCCCATTTTGCTGCAGGGCCATGAACGTGGTCTGGAGTAGATATGGTGACAGCGTCAATGTTTTTCTTTTTATCTAGCATCACTCTGAAATCATCGTAAAGTTTGGCTTTAGGAAAATTCGCTACACTTTTTGAAGCTGACCCTGTGAAATCTACATCACACAGTGCTACTACGCGTTCTCTGCCCATTACTGAGGCATTTTTTATATCACTAATACCTTTTCCGCCAGCGCCAATAGCTGCGATGTTTAGACGGTCGCTAGGGGCGAGAAAGCCAGGACCTCCCAGAACATGTCTAGGAACGATAAATACAGATGAAGCTAATGCGGTTTTCTTGACAAAATCACGTCGGTTTAGACCGATGGTTTTATCCTTGACGGGTTTTTTCATTATTGGTGTTGATTTAAGTTGATAGGTTAAACCAAGGTAATAAAAAGACCCCTATAAAACAATTGATTTACAGGGGTCTATATATTAATACATAAATTATTTCTATTCCTCTAGATCAACAGTTTCATTTTTATTCTTATTCATTCTAAGATCAAAGAACTCTACCATAAGTGAGAATGCAATGGTGAAGTAGAGGTAGCCTTTAGGAATAGTGCCTACTTCATTACCAAATACGATTAAATGGCATAAGTGAGCAGATTCTGCGATTAGCATAAAGCCAATCAAGATTAAAAATGATAATCCAAGAATTTGAATAGATGGATGTCTGTTTACAAACTCTCCCACAGGATTGGCAAAAAGCATCATTATAACCACAGATATTACCACTGCGACAATCATTAAAATAAGTGCGTCGTTAGGGTTTGGCGAAATACCGTTTGTCATTCCTATTGCTGTAAGAATCGAGTCAAATGAAAAAACAATATTTATAACTGTAATTTGGAGAATAGCGTTCATTAATGAAGTAGATCTTGCTTTTTTAACCTCGCGTTCGTCATGACCTTTATCTTCTACCTTTTCATGTATTTCCTTGGTGCTTTTGTAAAGTAGAAACAAACCACCTAAGAATAAAATAATTCCTTGACCACTAATGCCTCCAGTAATCCAATCACTATCAAATACCCAAAAAGGCTTTTTCATGGATGTTAAAAATGATATGCCAAAAAGTAATATAATACGCATTACCATCGCTAATACTAATCCTAGGCTTGTAGCCTTTTTGCGTTGACCAGGTTCTAGTTTTCCGGCAGCAATAGAAATGAAAATAATATTATCTATTCCTAAAATGATTTCAAGAAATGTTAGGGTCAGCAGGGCAATCCATGCATCGGGGTTAGCGAAAATATCGAACATGGTTATTTGATTTTATAAGCGGTTCCTGTTTTAACGATTTGTTTTTTATTAGGGTCTTTAACGGCACTCTTATATTGAAAGGTGTAAGATGAGTCTGTAGTGCTTATTATTTTATAGTGAATGGCAGTTTTGCTATGAAGATCTTGTAAAACAAATTCACAATCATTAAACCATCGTACGGTGGCGCTATCTATTTTATTTTCGTAATAATCTACGCTGTACTTTTCATCTCTTGTAAACTTACCTTCTTTTTCAATGCCACCTAGTTCATAGGTAAACTTAAAAGTACCTGTTTTATACTTTTCACAATTACGCTCAGGCTGATAGCATGAGCAAAAAAGGAGGCAGGTAATTATGAGTACTGATATTTTTTTCACCATGTTGCAAAATAAAGAAAATAGGAAGGAAGTTGTCTAAAAAAAAGAATAATAGTTTGTTGAAATTACCAGTTTTATTACTCTACATAATTTTTAAATGTACCGTCTGAATAGAATATTACAATACGCTCTACAATCTTTTTCTGAATGGTTTTTTTGTTTTCCTTGGTAACTGCGCATTCTATCGGTTTAACATTATTATCTAAATTGTTTTTTGGATATTTTCCTTCGCCATATAAAAGCCATTGTAAATCTACTTCTTTAAAAGCTTCGTTTATTTTCATTATAAATTCTAAGCTAGGTTTGTTTCTGCCATTTAAAAGGTGTGAAATACTCGAGCGTTGCACGTGAATTAAATCAGCGAAAGATGCCGAAGAAAGTTCGTGATGATTTAAAATTGTTTTCAACCGGATGAGGAATGACGAAGTATCTAACATGTTTACAAAACTAAAACATTCTGAAGAAGAGTTTTAATTATATGTTGACGTTATATGATATATAGTACTGAATATGTAAAAGTTTTTATTTAATTAAAAATATTTAAAAGATTGATATACTGAATTTTATAAGTAATAATGTTGAATAAGTTAAAATTGTAAATTATAGCACTATTTTTATGCATAAAATTTTAATTTTATTGTTTACAATTGTAAACTTAAGCTGTAGTATTTTTGTATTTTATAAAAGAAAAAGGAATATGCAAGCAATAGATTATAGTGAAATATATGTATCAAGCATTCAAGGTAGATATGTAACTTACGATCATCTGAATCAATTTATTTCTAGTCTATCAATAAAATTTAAAGTTGTAACTATTGGGGAGTCTGTTCGAAATGAATCTATAAAAAGCATCACTTTTGGTAATGGTCCTAAACGGATTTTAATGTGGTCGCAAATGCACGGTAATGAATCAACAACTACAAAAGCAATTGTTGATTTATTAAACTATTTACAACTGAAAAAAGTTGACGCATTAGAAATAGGAAATGCTTGTACTTTAAAGATTATCCCTATTTTGAATCCCGATGGAGCTCGAGATTATACAAGGGTAAATGCAAATAAAATTGACTTAAATAGAGATGCCCATGATTTGACGCAACCAGAAAGTCGCATTCTTAAAAAGGAGTATGATGCGTTCGATCCTCATTATTGTTTTAACCTACATGATCAACGTACTATTTTTAATGTAGGTAAAACTGACCAACCGGCAACAGTATCTTTTTTAGCACCTGCTTTTGATGTTGCACGAAATAACTCGCCATCTCGTAAGTTAAGCATGCAGTTAATTGCAGCTATGAATTCTGAGTTACAAGAATTAATACCTGGTCAAGTTGGTAGATATGATGATGGTTTCAATGCTAATTGTGTCGGTGATGCATTTCAAATGAGAGGAACGCCAACGATTTTGTTTGAGTCTGGGCATTATGTAGGGGATTATCAAAGAGAGAAGACTAGAGAACTTATTTTTTACTCCTTATTAAAAGGTATTTCTACAATTGTCTCAAATTCTATTGAAGAATTTACAGTTGAACAATACCTGTCAATACCTGAAAATGGAAAGCAGTTTGTAGATATTTTGGTATGTAATGACACAACTTTAAATAAAGATTTAGGGGTAAAAGACATGGTTCCAATTCAATACAAAGAAGTTCTTAAAAATGGTGAGATTGTATTTGTCCCGATGAAACATGTTTTCGATATGACTCCTGTGAAAATTTTTGGACACAAAACTTTAAATCTGCATGATGAAGAAGATTTAAATTGGCTTAAAAATAACGATATAGTAAAACTATTAGATTGATTTTCATTGCCTTATTTCTTTGAAAACTTTGAAATGTTTACATTTTCATTAAAAAAAGTTCATATTCAATGCATTTAATGTGATAATTTTTTATTTTTGGCAAAAATTTTATAACTATGGGCAAAGTCAAATTAGACGAAATAGACCACCAAATTCTGGATATGTTGATTGACAACACCAGAACTCCTTTTACCGATATTGCTAAAAAACTTCTTATATCTGCAGGTACTGTTCATGTTAGAGTTAAGAAAATGGAGGAAGCAGGAATTATAAAAGGTTCTTCTCTTACTTTAGATTATGTGAAATTAGGATATGCGTTTATAGCGTATGTTGGTATTTTCTTAGAAAAAACCCATCAAACTAAATTCGTGTTAGAGCGATTAAACCAAATTCCTAATGTTACTATAGCTCACATTACTACTGGTAAATTC
This sequence comes from uncultured Maribacter sp., assembly GCF_963977385.1. GTDB lineage: Bacteria > Bacteroidota > Bacteroidia > Flavobacteriales > Flavobacteriaceae > Maribacter. The sequence goes on from NZ_CAXBOU010000010.1 coordinate 75,559, forward strand.
AATATATTCTGTAAAATTAGAGCTAAGGATACTACTCATGCAAAAAATATTATTTTTAAGATAGATGATATTGATGGTATAAGTAGAACCGAAACAATGATTTCGTTAGAAGAAAGTTTCAATGATAAGAAACGATTAATGCATACTATATTTAACGAGTTATAAGTTTTTAACTTCAACTAACTCAAAAATCCCAGTTATTTTTATGATTGGGCTTTTTTATTTTCAATTAAAGTAAAAATACATATAATGTTATGAGAATTACTGATCTTCAGGTAGATGAATTTAACTTTTTTTATGCTACTTACTTAAAAAAGCTTGACGAACAAGAAGATTTAATGTCTGCTTTACTAAAAGGTCAAGAATGGTTTCAGAATTTTGTTGCCGAACTGAATAATGAGCAATTAGCTTATAGCTATGGAGAAGGTAAATGGACTATAGCAGAAGTTCTTGTTCATTTAATAGATACTGAACGTATTTTTCAATACCGTGCTTTTAGAATTTCTAGAAACGATAAAACCCCCATGCCTGGTTTTGAGCAAGATGATTACATTATTGAGAGTAATTGCAATATTCGTACTAAAGAAGATATATTGGAAGAATATCTTTCGGTTCGAAATGCATCAATTATTTTGTTTAAGAATATGTCTGAGACCAAATTAAAACGATTTGGCACAGCTAGTGGCATGCCATGGTCAGTAGCCGCTTTAGGGCTTGCTATAAGCGGTCATCAAAGGCATCATGAAATAATATTAAAAGAGCGCTATTTGTAATTTTAATCTAGATCAGGTTCAACTTCTCTTTCGAAATTTAGATAAAGCGCATTTGTCATTTCTTCTGATTGCATGACTTCTTCAGGGGTTTTTGATTCAAGCTCTTTCTCTACGTTATCTTCAAAGTTGGCGATAAAGTTTGAAAGGCTTTTACTGATTTTTACAAGATATAATGTATCAGCGGTTTTTAATTGAACTGCTTCTACATAATCACCTTTAATGTTTTTAAAAGAAATAATATCCTCATCACCATATCCATAAGGGTATGTTTCAATTAAAAGTGCAGCCAATTGGTGGTCTAGTTTGCGGTAATCGATAAGTCGTCTGGTCATAACTAATTTGGTTTAAGATGGTTACTAAGATTCTTAACCTAAACTAGTTATTATATAGTCAACTAAATTTGTAGAGTTGTGAAAGTGGTGTTTTTGGTATATGAAGTTTTTAATCTTTGTAGTAAGCGAAAGCTTCAGCAAATAATTCTACAGGAATTTCAATGTCAAAAACAGGATTACCAATCTCTTTTAAGAGTACAAAATTCACTTTTCCATGTGAATTTTTCTTGTCGTACTTCATGAGTTTGAGTATGTTTTCAAAATCCTCTTCTAAGAATTCCACTTTTTCATACCTATTTAAAAAAGTAGTTTTAATATCTTCTAAAGTAGCTAATGGAAGATTTGTTAATTTATTGGATAAATATCCTTCCAAAATCATTCCAATGGCAATAGCCTCGCCATGCAATAACATTTCTTTCGAATCATTTTCTAAAAAATAAGATTCTATGGCATGACCTAAAGTGTGCCCAAAGTTTAATATTTTTCTAATATTCTGCTCAGTCGGATCTTGTAAAACAACTTTGTTCTTTATTTGAATAGATGAAAGAATATGGTTCTTCATATCCTCTAAACTTTCAGCTTTTTTCAAAGCGTTCCAATATAACTCATCTTGAATAAGGCCATGTTTGAGCATTTCCGCAAATCCGCTTTTTATTTGTCTATTATCCAAAGTATCTAGAAAATTGGGTATAACTAATACCATAATTGGTTGGTTAATAACCCCAATTTGATTTTTTAGGGAACCTAAGTCCACACCGGTTTTACCACCTACAGAAGCATCAACCATTGACAAAAGCGTAGTTGGCACATTAATAAAGTCAATTCCTCTTTTAAAGGTAGAAGCTACAAAACCACCCAAATCGGTTAAAACTCCGCCGCCAAGGTTAATTAAAATACTTTTTCTATCAGCACCAAGTTCAGATAGGGCCTCCCAAACACCTATACATGTCTCTATATTTTTATTAATCTCACCAGATTCTATTTCAATGATTTCAAATTGATATTCTCCATTTATTTCCGCCATAAACTGTGGTAAACAAAGTTCATGTGTATTTTCATCTACTAAAATAAAAACAATGGAATATGCTTTTTTGGCTAAATGAGAATTAAGGACCTTAAAAGCTTTTTCATTAAAATGTACTGCGTATGAGTCTGAAATTATAGATTCCATAATATGGTATGACTAGGTATTGGTTTCTAATTGAACACAAAATAAAGGTTATTTTTAGTCTTAGGATTATAAAATCTGTGATTATATTTACCAGCTATAGAAATAACAAAAAATGGACCAAATATTTGAAAATACCGCAACGGCATTTGCTTTAAAATCAGATTCAGAATTAGAAAGAGCTTATTTTCTCTTCAAAATGATTTCAAATGAACCATTAGTGAAAATGGGTTCGGTAATTACAAATTTTGCTTTTAAAGCACATTTACCTGTTGAAGGTTTAATTAGAGCTACGGTTTTTGACCATTTTTGTGGTGGTATAAATGAAAAAGATTGTCTGCCTGTGGTAGATAAAATGTGGGAGAAAGGGGTTTGTTCGGTTTTAGACTATTCCGTTGAAGGTAAGGAAGAAGAGGATCCTTTTGATACTGCCACTGAGATGATATTGACCATACTAGATTTTGTTAAAGAAAAAGAAGCAATACCATATGCGGTTTTTAAACCTACAGGATTCGGTCGGTTTGCTTTATATCAGAAGATTAGTGAGAAAAAGGAACTAACAAAAGATGAACAAGCTGAATGGCAGCGAGTCATAAATAGGTTCGATAAAGTATGTAAGAAAGCTCATGACCTTGAAGTGTCATTATTAATTGATGGTGAGGAAAGCTGGATGCAAGATGCCGCGGATGGTTTAGCAGAAGACATGATGCGTAAATACAATAAAAATAAAAGGATTGTATTTAATACGCTACAAACTTATAGATGGGACCGCTTGCCTTATTTAAAATCGTTACACGAACGTGCTAAAAAAGAAGGATTTAAAATAGGAATGAAAGTAGTTCGCGGGGCATATATGGAAAAGGAAAATGATAGAGCCGTGGAGAAAGGATATACTACGCCTATCTGTAAAACAAAAGCAGAGACAGATGAGAATTTTAATGCTACTATTGAATATATGATTGAAAATCTCGACACGCTATCAATATTCGCAGGTACGCATAATGAAGATAGCTGCTATCGTTTAATGAAGTTAATGGTCGATAATGGAATAGATAAGAACAATGAACATGTTTGGTTCGGTCAACTATATGGTATGAGCGATCATATTTCTTTTAATTTAGCAGCGAATGGGTACAATGTTGCTAAATATTTGCCTTTCGGACCCGTACGTGATGTTATGCCATATTTAATTAGAAGGGCAGATGAGAATACTTCGGTTGCTGGGCAAACAAGTAGAGAGTTGTCATTACTCAAGAAGGAACGAAAACGTAGAAAAATTTAATGAATTCTACTGAACATCAATTTGTTCTATAGTAGCTTTATTTCGGCAATTTCTAACTGTAAACTTCCAATCCTGTTCTTTTAATTCAGATTCTACAATGTAGGTTTTACAAGGAACTGATTTGGTATCACTATTACCGAAATCCACATCACCTTCGGTTAAAATATACTTCACATCAAGAGAGTCTAATTGGTATTCCACTAATTTAAGTTTCACCTCGTCGCTGTAATGCATTGGTTTCGAGCGAATATCTTTTAGCGTGCGACAATTTGGTAGATAACAAAAGTAGACCCCGGTTTCTTCTGACTTCTTTTTTAAGAAAAAAGTTAGAAAAACGATGCCGATAGACAAGCCTACTAAGAAAAACCCTAACCTTTTTAAAAAATCCATTTAGTTCTTTATTGAATTAATTGAGAACGCGAAATTATACCTTTTTAAAAGGATAGGAAAAGGAATGTTAATAGTAATCTAAAAAATCAAGAAATTAATATCGCTATATTGAATATCAAACCACTCGCCAACCGATTTATTGGTGAGAATTCCATGATACATATAAAGACCATTTCGTAAGCCTTTATCAAATCGAAGTGAATTTTCTAATCCGCCGTCTTCACCTATTTTTAATAAATAAGGGGTGAAGATATTACTAATTGAAACTGAAGCTGTTTTTGGATATCGAGATGGAATATTGGGTACACCGTAATGAATTACATCGAATTTTTTTCGTGTAGGTTTATTGTGGTCGGTAATTTCACTTGTTTCAAAACAACCACCAGTGTCTATACTTACATCTATTATTACGGCACCTTTTTTCATATGCTCAACCATCGTACTTGACACTACTACAGGTGATCTGTCTTTTCCTCTGGTGGCGCCAATGGCAACATCGCAACGTTTAAGAGCTTTTAAAAGATTTTTAGGCTGAATAGTTGATGTATAGACTGTCTGCTTTAAGTTGGTCTGTATATTTCTTAGTTTAGTAATGGAGTTATCAAAAACCTTCACGTTTGCACCAAGGCCAATTGCTGATCTAGCAGCAAATTCACCTACAGTACCAGCACCAATAATTACAACCTCTACAGGAGGGACACCGCTAATGTTTCCGAACATTAATCCGTTTCCTTTATTATTAGCCGCCATTAATTCAGCAGCTATTAAAACGGAAGAAATTCCTGCTATTTCACTAAGTGAACGAACTGCAGGATATTTACCCTCTTCATCTCTAATATATTCAAAAGCAATTGCTGTAATTCGTTTTCTGGCTAATTCTTCAAAATACTCTTTGTATTGAGTTTTTATTTGAAGAGCAGAAATGATAACGGTCTGAGGATTTATGAATTCTATTTCAGTTAGAGTAGGGGGTTCCACTTTTAAAATTAATGGACAAGCGAATACTTTTTTAGTATCCTTAGTTATTTCGCCACCAGCCTGGGTATAGTCTAAATCGGAATAATGGGCTCCTTCACCAGCACCTGATTCAATTAATACGCGATGACCATTTGAGGTTATCGCATTTACAGCATCTGGAGTAAGGCAAATTCGTTTTTCTTGATATTGATTCTCTTTAGGAATACCAATGTGTAATTCTCCTTTTTGTCTAAAAACCTCTAATGTTTCTTCTTGTGGAAGTAATTGATGTTTACTAAACGGTGAAGTGGGTTGGCTCATAATTAAAAATGGACTTTTTTCAAATCAAATATTTGAAACTCAAATGTACAATTTTTAAGGAAATGAATAATCAACTAAGTATTTGTGGGAGTAAATATTTAAAACTTGAAGTTTAACCAGCTCTGAATTCGTTCTTGAAAGCCTTTTAAAGTAAGCTCAATGTTACCAGTAGAAAGTTTTGTGTTAAGTTCATCGGACATAGAAGATATTTCAGATTCTTCATTGTTATCCGTTCTTTCATAAGAAGTAGAGCTATCAGCATTTAAATCTTTTTTCTTTAATTCTTTAAGCTCTTCATCCATAGCATCTAAGTCGATACCTAAAACGTGTTTATCATAAATTTTAATTCTCAGAAAATAAACGAAAGGAATAATTACTATACAAATAGGTAATAACCATAATAAATTTTCTGTATCTATTTCGTTATCATAATTATAAAGTACCTCAAATATTTGAAAAGCATACATTGCGATAGGAATCAGGATAATATGATACCACCAATTTTTTACTGTTAAGAACCAAAAAATCAATAGATATAAGGGTACGATTTTACCCATCATAAACCATACGAATGTTGAAACATCTTCGAAACCATGACTCCATATAGTAATACCTAGAATAGAAACAGAATCTTCTGAAGCTCCAGGTATGTAATCGTAAACCTTGTATAAAAAGGGAGATACAGCTATGAAAAATACCATTATAGATTCTAAAAGAATCTTTCTTTGAGCCTTTTTGCTTTTAATCTTTTGCGCCATTAACTTTAATGTATAAAGTTTTAACGACAGTAAAGGAAAAATAGTATAAAAAAAGGGTGTATTTGCATACACCCTTTATAAATTTAAGCTTAAGTCTTAAATTTTTTCTTTCAATTTTCTTTTATCAATACCTACTTGCTGATTATCAACATTAATAATCGGTGCAGCCATTGCGAAAAGAAATACACCTAATGCCAAAGAGGCAAGAAAAGTTCTTTTGTTTTTCATTTTCAAGGGGTTTTTGGTTATACAAGAATTAGTTCTCATTACAAACGTAAGAAATATTGCACAAATACAATGTTTTTAAACGTTAAAATCGTGTATTTCAACTGATTTTCTGAGCATGTTATCGATTTATAGGTATTTCATCGAAAAATTACAATAAAAACTTAATAGAAACGATGTGAAAATTTATAAAAATACTAAACCTTGAAAATCAGAAGATTTAAATAATATCAAGAAGTTGTAACTTTCTAGTTTTCTCATTCAAAATTTCAATTTTTATTATTTGGGCATCAATTGGAACTAGATTAGGTATCTTTTCTGGCCATTCCATAAAAACCCAACTTTTTGTGTTCAAATAATCTTCTAAACCCATATCCATGGCTTCGTTTTCATCTTCTAGTCTGTAAAAATCGAAATGGTACCCTAATAATTCACCATTTTTGTCAGCATATTCATTTACCAAACCAAAAGTGGGGCTACTTACATTGTCCTTACCTCCCAATTCCTTAACCAGTGCTTTTATCAGTGTTGTTTTACCAGCACCCATTGGCGCATAAAATGCGAGTATTTTGCTTTTTGAATTATGAATGATATAGGTGGCTATGTCGTCTATTTTATCGATTTTAAAGATAAATTCTTTCATTTTGCTTCTTTTGTAACTATTATTGATAAAAGTAAGTTTTCTCTCATTAAACTACGATTTACAATGAATCAACTTAGTAACAAGATTAATATCAAGGGTATACTAATTGCTTTTTTGATTTTAGTATTGCCTCTTTTGTTATTTACACATTTAATGGTTGATAATGTTGCAAACAAATTAACTATATATGGATTTTCCTATGAACATGGTTTTCCTTCGAATCAAACTTATGTATATATAATACTTGTGGCAATAATACCAATTATACTATTCTCTATTTGGTATATAGAGTGTAATTATTGGTGGCGCTGGGTAATATTATTAGCATTTTTTCCATGGGTTGATAATATAATTAGATATAAGTTTTCTAATAAGGAGAATATTCAATTATTATTATACTCTTTATTAATCTCGGGGACTTTAATTCTTATAGTACTACTTCTAAAATATTTACTTAGAAAATATTTTAAAACGGGACTTCATAATTCAATTGAATTGAAGAAAATTAAAGATTTAAATCATGAAAATATAATTAATGTTTTATCAGAAAAAACATATGTTGAACATAAAGATTACTTAAAAATACTTGTACAATTAGAAGATCAAATTGCTGAAACGATTAAAACAAAAAATGGATTTAGAAATGATGATATTAGCAAATGGGACTATTTTTTCATAACTGCAATTATAATTTCGGTCTGTACATTATATTTTGACTATTATATTTTTTATAAATTTCCGAATACTTCAAAAATTATTGGTTTTGGAAAAGAACCTTTTGGTTTTACTGATGTAGAAGCTGCTATGTATTTTTTTGCTATTAAGATAGCTTTATTAATTCCGATTTTGATATGGTTTTTCACCTCACCAAATTGGTGGAGATACGCTTTATTATCGCCAATTTTGCTAACTGTATTTCAACTTTGGGAGGGGTTTCAAATGGCGGACAAGGTTGATGAGACATCATTTTACTATGCAGCCCCTTGGCTTTTTATCGTTATAGCTATAGTTCTTTATTTAGATAAAAAAGTAAGTTATGCTAAAAATATCCTTGAGTCCAAACACGAAATAAAAAGAAAAGTTGAAGAAATTCTAAATTCCGAAGAATATAAAAACGAAATCGTTGAGAAATCTAAAATTGAACTTAAAAAAATAAAAGGTGGAGAAGTTATTTCTGAAAATAAAGAAATTATGGAACTACTCCGTTTACGAGAAATATTACTTAAAAATATAAATGAATAATTTTAATTAAATTCTATTTATTATTTTTCTGTTTTTTTGAAATTTCTTCAGTCACCTCTTTGAGTAATTGCTTTAACTCCAATTGGTGTTTCGCTTTAATTTTTTGTTCTATAATATTTTCAATTTCAAGTTGACGATTTGGTGATAATTTTTCAAAATCTAAGGAAAATTCTTTTTTCTCCTTCAACATTTCACCCTCGCCGGTAATCAACCATTCTACACTAAGCTGGGGGTACACTTTTAATATATTTTCAATAACATCGCTCCCAATTGAGGCATTGTTCTTTCTCATGCGCAACGTATACCCATTTGCAGCACCAATAGATAAGTCAAATTGCCTAGCGCTTAAGCCAGCGTAGGTTATAAACTTCATTAATCGATCTATTGTTTTAAACATAGGTAGAGGAAACTTTCTCTGTTTTGTGAATATTTTACAAAGATAATATATTTTGTTTAATTAATGTGTTTACTAAGTATTATCGATGATAAGCATCATTAATAGAGAATTATTTCTCTATTAATATTTTTATATATAGAAAATATTCTATATGTTTGAATTGAAATTATGTAAGATGCATTATACCCTCATAAAAAGTCAAATACCCGTTACTAAGATTAAAAATTTTACTAAAAATCAATATAAGAGCGAAGTCTATTTTGGTCTAGTAATTTTGTTGGTTTCGGCTAAAACGTGCTTAGTTTTTGGTAAACTAAATTTCATTTTAATAATTGAATGGGTTCTAAAATTTGTTTTAACAGGTTTTAATTACTAACAAGTTAAAGTGCTTTATCATGAAAGAAATTTTTCCGAAAGAAATTATAGAGCATACAACTCAATATTTTATTCCCAAAAATACTATTAGGAGTAAATTTATTTATGGTCTCATACTCTTATTGTTGGTTGGTTCATTAGCTTCATTACCGTTCATTAATATTTCGATTTTTAGTTCTGCAAGAGGTTTTATAAAGCCAAGTAAAGATAGAATGGCTATAACCAGTATAAACTCGGGAAAAGTAATATATAATTCAATTGAAAATAATAAAATAATTAAAATAGGTGATACTCTATTAATTCTTCAAACGAGTGTTTTAGATGAGCAAATAATTCTTAACGAAAGAAAGATTGAGGTTTTGAAAAATGAAGTTTTAGACCTTGAAAAAATTGTTTTAGGCAAGAGAACTGATTTGAATAGGTTAATTACACCTAAGTATAAAAAGGAAATCATTCGATACTATGCCGTATTATCAGAACATTACACGAAAATCAAAAAGATAAAAATTGATTTCCAGAGAAATACTAAACTACTTTCTAAAGGAGTAATTGCAAAGGTAGAATTTGACAATAGTAAATTAGAATTTGATTTAGCAAATAACGCTTTACATCAATTTCAAAAAAATTCAATTAATTCTTGGCAAGCGACTTTGACTGAATCGAATAATCTGTTATTCGATTTACAAAACAATATTAAACAAGTATTAAACAATAAAAAAAGCTATGTAATTACTGCTCCAGTTAATGGTACTTTAATTAATTCTACTAGCCTTAACGATGGTAGTTTTGTAAATGCAGGTGTACAATTGGGTGAAATAACACCAGATACAGAACTCATTGCTGAATGTTATATATCACCTAAAGATATTGGACTCATTGATAAGTCAAAAGTGGTTAGTTTTCAAATAGATGCATTTAACTATAACCAATGGGGTTTAGCTACAGGCAATATTATTAGAATAGCAGATGACGTGGAATTTATGGACAATCAACCTTTCTATAAAATTCAATGTAAAATTAATCAGAAGCATTTGAAATTAAAGAATGGTTATAAGAGGGAAATCGGTAAAGGAATGACCTTAAATGCCCGATTTGAAATAACAGAGCGTACCCTTTATGAATTACTTTACGATAAAATGGATGATTGGTTAAACCCTGGAAATGGAGATAAATTAGCAGTAAATAAATAATTATGGCAAAAAAAACTATAAAACAGCATGATATTACTGATTGTGGTGCAGCTTGTTTAGCATCTATTTCAGCACATTTCAAATTAAATTTCCCAATTGCACGTATAAGACAGTATGCAGGTACAGATAAAAAAGGAACCAATGTTTTTGGATTAATAAAAGCAGCAGAAAAATTAGGTTTTGATGCTAAGGGTGTTCGGGGCGATTTTGAGAGTTTATTTAAAATACCAAAGCCTGCCATTGCACATGTAATTGTTAAAGAAAAACTTCATCATTATATAGTAGTATATGGTATAACAAAAACACATGTGATAGTTATGGATCCAGGGAGGGGTAAAATGGAGAAAAGAACGCATGAAGATTTTAAAAAAGAATGGACAGGAGTACTTGTTTTGTTAGTTCCAAATCAAGATTTTAAAATAGGAAATGAAAAAGTATCTGTTTATAAGCGTTTTTGGTATCTGTTAAAACCTCACAAAACAGTATTGGTTCAGGCATTTATTGGTGCAGTTGTCTATACTTTATTGGGTTTTTCAACCTCTATTTACATTCAGAAAATTACTGATTACGTACTTATTGATGGGAATACAAAGCTTTTGAATTTATTAAGTATAGCCATGGTGGTGCTACTTTTAGCAAAAGTACTGATAGGGGTGTTCAAAGATGTGTTTTTAATAAAAACCGGGCAACAAATAGATGCTAGATTAATTTTAGGTTATTACAAGCATCTATTAAAACTACCTCAACAGTTTTTTGATACCATGCGGGTTGGAGAAATCATCTCTAGAATAGGTGATGCGGTAAAAATTAGGAACTTTATTAATGGGGTAGCGCTTTCTTTAACAGTAAATGTGCTAATTGTAATTTTCTCATTTGTTTTAATGTTTACCTATTATTGGAAGTTGGCTTTAATTATGGCTGTTATTATCCCTATTTATATTTTAATTTATTGGGTAGTTAATAAGCTGAACAAGAAGGTAGAGCGCAAGGTAATGGAAGACGCGGCAGCTTTAGAAAGCCAATTGGTAGAGTCTATAAATTCTGTAGGTACTATTAAACGTTTTGGTCTTGAGGGGTTTGCAAACCTAAAAACAGAAACAAAATTTATTAAACTCTTAAACACAGGGTATAAATCTGCTTTGAATTCTATTTTTTCAGGAACATCTTCTAACACTATTTCACAAATATTTGTCATTGTTCTTCTATGGGTAGGAGCTGGGTTTGTTATTGAAAAAGAAATTACACCTGGTGAACTTTTATCTTTCTACGCTATAATCGGCTATTTCACGGGGCCATTAGTAAGTTTAATTGGGGCGAATAAAGAAATTCAAAATGCATTGATTGCTGCAGAACGACTATTTGAAATATTAGATTTGGAGCGAGAAGAATCAGGTGAAAAAATAATACTTACTAAAGAAAAAATAGGGGATATCATTTTTGAAAATGTAGCTTTTAATTATGGTACTCGTGTAGAGGTTTTTAAAGACTTTAATCTAAAGATTAAAAAAGGAGAAATTACGGCTTTTGTAGGTGAAAGTGGGTCAGGTAAAAGCACTTTGGTTTCGTTGTTGCAAAATATTTACGCCATTAGTAAGGGCAATATTTCATTTGGGCAGACCAACCTAAGATATGTAGATAATGAAAGTTTACGTAAGCTTGTAGCAGTAGTTCCCCAAAAGATTGACTTGTTTGCCGGTAATGTTATCGAGAATATTGCCGTAGGTGAATTACAACCCAATATGGAAAGGATTATGGAAATCTGCTCAGATATTGGTATTCTAGATTTTATAGAAACTTTGCCTAATGGTTTTGGTACGTATTTAGGGGAAAATGGTGCAGCTTTAAGTGGAGGTCAAAAACAACGTATTGCAATTGCTAGGGCCTTATATAAACAACCCGAAATTTTGGTATTAGATGAAGCAACCTCTTCTTTAGACAGTGGTTCTGAAACTTTTGTACAAAAAACAATTGACCAATTACGACAAAAGAACAAGACTATTATTCTAATTGCACATAGATTAAGTACGGTGGTAAATGCGGACACTATTGTGGTATTGGACAAAGGCAAGATAATAGAGCAAGGTTCTCATGAAAAACTATACACTTCAAAACAAAGCTATTATAAACTGTGGAGACAGCAATTGCCGAGAATCAGTTTTAAACTAAAATCAGCTAGTTAAACGTATTATATATGAAACAACTGACAAAACAGATAGCATTACTAGAAAGAGTAGATCAATTGATAAGGCTAAAAGCAACAGGTGCACCTAAGCAATTGGCTGAACGTTTAGAAGTCTCACAGGCTACTATTTTTAGAATAATTGAAACCATGAAAGAAATGAATGCCCCGGTTTGTTACGACATTTCAAGGCAAAGCTATATTTATACCGAAATAGCTAAGTTTAAATGTGGTTTTTATGTACAAGATTTAGACGCTCATGAAGAACGTAACCTTTCTGGTGGCGCCAACTATAAAAATTTGCAGGTACTTTCAAAATTTTAACATTTTTGTTTTGAGACTCGCAAAAATTGAGAGTGCTAGTTTGCATCTTTAAAATGTATTTAAAACAGCGCGCTAGGTTAACTTAGGTTTTAAATGCAAAGTTCAAATGTTTAATAAAATAATTTAAAATGAAAAATTCACAAATGAAAAATTTATCTTTAAAAGAGATGATAGTTTTAAATGGAGGGGGTTCTGATCCTGACGGTTGTTCAGGATGCTCTTCAGGTAGAGCGTTAAGAGAAGCAATTTCCTCTTTTTTTGCCGCATGGGCAGGATCTGGTAATTTAAGTGGAACCGCTGGAATGTATAAATAAATTGTGTAAAATATGAAAAACATGAAAAATTATCAAATAGAAGTACTAAATGAATCTGAAATGAAAGATATTTCAGGTGGTGGATTAATGGATATATTTATTGCATTTTATTCAGGTATATGTTACCCGTATGAATGTAATGAAGTAGATGAATGTTGTTAAATAAAAATAATAGATAAGTATGAAAAATTATATAGAATTAAGCTCAAAGGAGTTACTTAAAATTTCTGGAGGAGGAAGTACTGTAGATAAATTGATGAAAGGTTACGAAGATGCCGGTCAATGGGTTGGTGGTTTTTTTAGTGGACTATTTGGAGGCAATTGTTGTTGAATAATATTTAAATAATTAGAGATGAAAAAATTAAAATTAATATTATACATTATTGGATTTATAATAGGCATACTGTTATTGTTGAACATATTCACAAGTTTTTTTAATGGTTTTTTTAATCCTTATGAAAATAATGGAATTTAAAGGTTATAAAGTATAATAATATTTTGATTTTAAATCATATTCTATCTATGGGCCTGATAGCTTTAAACATGCAGGCCCTAATTTAGAATTTATAATCTCTTCGTCAACCATTATAATTTTAATAATGATATCTACAAATTTGCACTAGGCTTATTGCAATTTTGTTTTTTTAGATATTAGTTTTTTTAAGGTTTGGTTTATTATTTAAAAAAAATGCTAAGAAACATGTTAAGTGTTAATTAAATTTAAAAATAAAATTATGAAAAATTTGGAAAATTATAAGATAAAAAAATTGACTTTAAAAGAACAATTAAATTGCGAAGGAGGAGGGTCAGATCCAGATGGATGCTCTGGTTGTTCGGCTGGTAGAGGTGTTAGAAATTTTCTTTTCGCTTATGCTAACTTATTTGGTTCTGTTTACGGATGGAGGTAATTTTGAGAAATCGAAATATTTATAAAACCAATTTAAAATCCTAAGGTATATAGAATATTAATTTTTAATTTTCTATCAGTTCAAGCAATTATTTAAAATCCCTTCATATTTATATGTAGGGATTTGCTCCTTAAAATTAGGTGCTAACGACTCAATTTCGTTAAAAGATTTTTAATTCACTTTCAGTATAAATGAATTCCATATTATAATTTTATTTAGGTTCTAAAACTACAAAAGGTATAATCATTTCTTCAAGAGATACACCTCCGTGTTGATATGTATTTCTATAGTAACTTACGTAATGGTTATAGTTGTTCGGATAGGCAAAAAACAAATCATTTTTCGCAAAAATATAAGAACTACTCATATTTATACTAGGCAAATAAATTGATTTTGGATCTTTAGCAGCGAAGACATCATTCTTTTCATAGGTAAGACTTCTTCCTGTTTTATATCTTAAGTTTAAGCTTGTTTCACGATCACCAACCACCTTTGATGGTGATTTTACATTTATAGTGCCATGGTCAGTTGTTATAATTAATTTCATTCCCAAGGTCTGTGCTTGTTGAATAATTTCTAACATTGGCGAGTTTTTAAACCAACTTGTTGTTAATGAGCGATACGATTTATCATTAGATGCCAATTCTTTTATGACCTCCATTTCAGTTTTGGAGTGAGATAACATATCTACAAAATTATAAACGATTACGGTTAGGTCGTTATCTTTTTGGCCTTTAAAATTTTGACTTAAATGTTTACCTTGTTTTAAACTACTTATTTTATGGTATTCCCATTTTAAATCAAGTCCTAATCGCTTTAGTTGCTCATCTAAAAATTTATCTTCAAATAAATTTTTACCTCCTTCTTCCGTATCGTTTTTCCACCAATCTGGATATTTTTTTTCCATATCAAGAGGTGTTAGCCCTGAGAATATAGCATTTCGGGCGTATTGTGTGGCTGTTGGTAAAATACTACAATAAGATTCTTCTTTTTTCTTTTTATAAAATGAGTTGACCGTGTCTTCAAAAGCATACCACTGATCATAACGTAAATTATCTACAACAATCAGTAAGGTTTTTTGATCCTTTATCTCTGGAGCAATCCATTCTTTAAACAGTGTATGTGACATTACAGGCGCATCTACATCAGTGAACCAATCAGTGTAGTTGCGCTCTACAAATTTCCCGAATTGTTGATTGGCTTCGGTTTTTTGAGATTCAAGTATTTCGAACATACCGCTGTCCTCAATTTCTTCTAACTGTAATTCCCAGTAAATCAATTTTTTATATAAATCGGCCCATTCTTGATAGCTATTCACCATAGAAAGGTCCATCGCAATTTTTCTGAATTCCTGTTGGTAATTACTGGTGGTTTTTTCAGAAATTAATCTAGAATGATCCAGATTTTTTTTGAGAGAAAGGAGAATTTGGTTTGGGTTTACTGGTTTTATAAGGTAATCGGCTATTTTTGAACCGATAGCTTCTTCCATTATAAATTCTTCTTCACTCTTGGTAATCATTACTACCGGCAAAGAACTGTTAATGATTTTAATTTCTGAAAGTGTTTCTAAGCCAGATATACCAGGCATATTTTCATCAAGGAAAACTATATCGACTCTGGTTTCCGCTAACTCTTCTAATGCTTCCTGACCACTTTTGCAGGTGATAACAATATAATTTTTGGCTTCTAAAAAAATGATATGAGGTTTGAGTAAATCGATTTCATCATCTACCCATAATATTTTTATCTTGTTCATTGAATTATTATTTGACGATAATCAAATTCTATGCTGATGCTTTTGTATAACTTTGAAATGTTAATTTCAGAAAAGACAAATCTATCTTGAAGACATCAAACAAACTGAAAATCTTTAATGATCCAATTTACGGATTTATTAGAATTCCCAATACGTTAGTATTCGACCTCATTGCTGATCCTTATTTTCAAAGGCTACGAAGAATATCGCAAATGGGGTTATCCTATTTGGTATATCCTGGTGCTCATCATACTCGTTTTCATCATGCGTTAGGCTGTATGTATTTAATGCAGAAAGCCATACAAGTTCTTCGTTTTAAAGGCGTTGAAGTTACTCAGTCAGAATCTGACGGACTTTTAAGTGCCATTCTTTTACATGATATAGGGCATGGTCCTTTCTCGCATGCTATGGAACATAGTATCGTAGAAGGAGTAAGTCATGAGTTTATATCGCTTCAGTTTATGGAAGAACTCAATGAGCGATTTAACGGAAGTTTAACGGAAGCCATCTCCATATTCACTGGTAAGCACCCAAAAAAATTTTTAAATCAGTTGGTTTCAAGTCAGTTAGACATGGACCGATTAGATTATTTGAAAAGAGATAGTTTTTATACTGGCGTTGCTGAAGGTAACACTAATGCTGAACGTTTAATAACAATGTTAAATGTAGTAGACGGTAATCTTGTTGTTGAGGAAAAAGGTATTTATTCTGTAGAGAAATTTCTAATGGCCAGACGTTTTATGTATTGGCAAGTGTATTTACATAAAACTGCTGTTGTAGCAGAGCGATTACTAATTTGCATTTTAAAAAGAGCCCGATATCTCATTGAGAAAGGTGAAATTTTAAATTGTAGTGAGGCACTTGGTTATTTTCTAACTCATCATATCGATAAAAGTAATTTTGATAGAGATACCTTGGCGAAGTTCGCTAAACTAGACGATATTGATATTCTTGCAGCATTAAAAGATTGGCAATATTCAAGTGATTTTGTACTGTCGTCACTTTGCGAAATGATTATTAATAGGAAACTATTACATATAAAAGTCAAGAAAGAGCCTATTAATGAAACTAAGTTTAAATCAAAATTTATTAAAGTAAAAAAATTATATAGCCTTACAGATGAAGAAACATCTTATTTTGTCTTTAAAGGTGAGTTAAAAAATAAGGCATATGATAGGGAGTATCAGAATATAAATATTTTGAAGAAAAACGGAAAAATAACAGATGTTGCTAAGTTATCGGATCACCTTAATTTGAATGCCCTTTCTAAAACTGTGACCAAATATTATATGTGCTACCCGAAAGAGGCAGTTTAACTATTTTTCTTACTTTTACGCTCATGAAATTTACAGCAGGTCAGATTGCAGGTATTTTAGAAGGAGAAGTACATGGTAATCCAGAGATAGCAGTGCACAAACTTGCTAAAATTGAAGAAGGAGAAGAAGGTTCAATTACCTTTTTGGCAAATCCTAAATACACCTCTTTTATCTATAAGACCAAAGCTTCAATTACTATTGTTAATAAAAGCTTTATTCCTGAGCAAAGCCTTACAACAACTTTGATTAAGGTTGAAGATGCCTATAAATCATTCTCAAAATTACTGGAGTATTATAACCAAGTTAAGAATAATAAGACAGGAATAGAGCAGCCCATTTTTAAATCAGATAGTGCAATATATGGGTCTGATGTCTATTTAGGTGCTTTTGCTTATTTAGGTAATAATGTAAAATTAGGAGATAATGTAAAGGTTTACCCTAACGTCTATATTGGCGACAATGTAACAGTTGGTAATAACGTTATAATCTTTGCAGGTGCTAAAATATATTCAGAAACCATCATTGGTAATAATTGTGTTGTACACAGTGGAGTAGTTCTTGGAGCAGACGGATTTGGCTTTACGCCTAATGAGGAAGGGGAATTTACAAAAGTACCACAGACAGGTAATGTGATTTTAGAAGATAATGTAGATGTTGGTGCTGGTACTACTATAGATCGTGCAACATTGGGATCTACCATTTTAAGAAAAGGTGTAAAATTAGATAACCAAATACAAATCGCACATAACGTTGAAATAGGTGAGCATACAGTAATTGCTGCTCAAACAGGTATTGCAGGCTCAACCAAAATTGGAAAACACTGCATGATTGGTGGTCAAGTAGGTATTGTTGGCCATATTGTTATCGGTGATTTTGTGAAAATACAAGCCCAATCTGGTATCGGTAGAAATGTGAAAGACCATGAAATTTTACAAGGATCTCCTGCTTTAAATTATGGAGATTACAACAAATCATATGTTCATTTTAAGAACCTATCAAGAATAATTAGTAGAATCGACACTTTAGAAAAGAAGGACTGACGATGAGTACAACAAATAACAAACAAAGGACAATTAGTAAAGAGGTAAGTCTAACAGGAGTTGGATTACATACTGGAAGCAATGTTACTATTAAGTTTTTACCGGCAAGCGAAAACCATGGCTATGCATTTAAAAGGGTAGACTTAGAGGGAGAGCCTATTATACCTGCTGATGCCAACCTTGTGATAAATACACAAAGAGGCACCAATTTGGAAAAGAATGGTGTGAAAATTCAAACTTCTGAGCATGTTTTGGCAGCTTTAGTAGGACTAGAAATTGATAATGTATTAATTGAATTGAATGCGGCAGAGCCTCCAATTATGGATGGTTCTTCTAAGTTCTTTGTAGAGGTGTTAGAAAATGCCGGAATCGTTGAGCAAGATGCTGTTCGCGAAGAATATATTGTTAAAGAAGTAATCACCTTTAGGGATGATAAAACCGGTAGTGAAATAACTATAATCCCATCTGATGAGTATCAGGTGATGACTATGGTAGATTTCGGAACCAAAGTTTTAGGTACTCAAAACGCTACCTTAGATAGAATTTCGGATTTTAAATCTGAAATTTCTAATGCTCGTACCTTTAGTTTCCTTCATGAGTTAGAAATGCTTTTAGAAAACGGACTTATTAAAGGAGGAGATTTAAATAATGCTATCGTTTATGTGGATAAGGAAATTTCTGAAGCTACTATGCGGAAACTAGAAAAAGCCTTTGACAAAAAGAAACTTTCTGTAAAGGCTAATGGTATTTTAGATAATCTTACATTACATCAGCCTAATGAAGCGGCAAGACATAAACTTTTAGATGTTATAGGCGATTTGGCCTTAATTGGTACACGAATACGAGGTAAGGTTATTGCTAATAAACCTGGTCATTATGTAAATAACCAATTTGCAAAGAAACTTGCGCAAATCATTAAATTAGAAAAGCGAAATAAAGTTCCGAAATACGATTTAAGTTTGCCTCCATTGATGGATATCCATAAGATTATGGATATGTTACCTCATAGACCACCATTTTTGTTAATAGATCGTATCATTGAACTTTCTGAAGAGCATGTAGTAGGTATGAAAAATGTGACTATGAATGAACCATTTTTCACTGGTCACTTTCCTGGAGCACCTGTAATGCCTGGTGTACTTCAAGTTGAAGCTATGGCACAAACAGGTGGTATTTTAGTACTGAGCACCGTTCCTGATCCAGAAAATTATTTAACCTTATTTATGAAAATAGATAAAGTGAAATTTAAAAGACAAGTATTACCAGGCGATACATTAATTTTCCATTGTAGTTTAATTACACCAATTAGAAGAGGTATCTGTCATATGCAAGCATATGCCTATGCAAATGATAAATTGGTTAGTGAAGCAGAATTAATGGCGCAAATAGTTAAAAGAACTTAGTATGAATCAACCTTTGGCTTATATACATCCGGGTGCTAAAATTTCCAAAAACGTTGTAGTTGAACCCTTTACTACTATTCACAATAATGTGACCATCGGTGATGGAACATGGATAGGGTCTAATGTAACAATAATGGAAGGTGCGCGCATTGGAAAAAATTGTAATATTTTCCCAGGAGCGGTTATTTCTGCTGCTCCCCAAGATTTAAAATATGATAATGAGGATACTACAGTAATTATAGGGGATAATACCACTATAAGGGAATGTGCAACAATACATAAAGGTACTTCTGACCGTATGAAAACGGTTATTGGAAAAAACTGCCTAATTATGGCGTACTGTCATATAGCGCATGATTGTTTGGTAGGTGATAACTGTATATTTTCTAACAATTCAACTTTGGCTGGTCATGTTACTATAGGTGATAATGTAATATTAGCAGGGTTAGTAGCTGTACATCAATTTGTATCTGTTGGTCAACATGCTTTTGTTACTGGTGGGTCTTTAGTTAGAAAGGATGTGCCACCATATGTAAAAGCGGCAAGAGAACCATTGTCCTATGTTGGTATAAATTCTGTGGGATTAAGAAGACGTGGGTTTGTTTCTGATAAAATTAGAGAGATTCAGAATATTTATAGAATTCTATATCAAAAGAATTATAATAATACACAAGCGGTTCAGATTATAGAGGCCGAAATGGAAGCTACTCCAGAACGTGACGAAATTCTACAATTTATACGCGATTCTCAACGAGGTATAATGAAAGGTTATTTTAGTAATAACTAGACCACATTCCAGACTAATAAAAGTTAACAACATTAATAAAATATACTAATGGCATCTACATCAGATATACGAAAAGGACTATGTATTCGATACAATAATGATATTTATAAAATAATTGAGTTTTTACACGTTAAACCAGGTAAAGGTCCTGCTTTTGTGCGAACAAAATTAAGGAGTGTTACTAGTGGTAAAGTATTGGATAATACTTTTTCTGCAGGTCATAAAATTGAGGATGTTAGAGTAGAAACACGTTCTTATCAATATTTATATCCTGAAGGTGAAACGTATCATTTTATGAATACCGATGATTATAATCAAATCACTTTGCAAGAAAGTTCTTTAGATGCACCAGGTTTATTAAAAGAAGGAGAAATTGTTACGATTTTGTTCAATACAGAAGATAGCATGCCATTATCTGTAGATATGCCTGCAAGTGTTGTATTAGAAGTAACGTATACAGAACCAGGCGTTAAAGGTAATACGGCAACAAATGCAACTAAACCAGCAACGGTAGAAACAGGAGCAGAAGTAAATGTACCATTGTTTATCAACGAAGGAGATAAGATAAAAGTTGATACTTCTACTTGTTCTTATATGGAACGTGTTAAGGAGTAATCAAACGTGTAATTAATTACTAATCAAATTTAGCAATTGAAGTTTCCTACTATATTTTCGTTAAAGCAAATTGCCGATATTATTTCGAGTACTTATGTGGGTAATGATGATTTTCCTGTTTTGGGAATGAACGAAATACACGTAGTTCAGAATGGAGATATTGTATTTGTTGACCATCCGAAATATTATGATAAAGCCTTGAAGTCTAAGGCAACAGTAATATTAATCAATAAAAATGTCGATTGTCCAGAAGGTAAAGCATTGTTGATTTCAGATGATCCTTTTCGTGATTTCAATAAACTTACCACATTCTTTCAACCATTTGTTCCTAATAATCATTCCATTTCAGCTACTGCTAAAATCGGAAAAAATACTGTTATACAGCCGAATACTTTTATAGGGAACAATGTAACCATTGGTGATAATTGTTTAATACATTCTAATGTATCCATTTACGATAATTGTGTTATAGGTGATAATGTAACTATTCATGCCGGTAGTGTTTTGGGTGGAGATGCTTTTTATTACAAAAAACGTCCCGAAGGTTTTGATAAATTGATTTCTGGTGGAAGAGTTGTTTTGAAAAACAATGTTGACATTGGTGCACTGTGTACTATTGATAGGGGGGTGACGGGAGATACCACTATTGGGTTCGGTTCAA
This sequence comes from uncultured Maribacter sp., assembly GCF_963977385.1. Taxonomy (GTDB): domain Bacteria; phylum Bacteroidota; class Bacteroidia; order Flavobacteriales; family Flavobacteriaceae; genus Maribacter. Next base: position 96,915 of record NZ_CAXBOU010000010.1, read on the forward strand.
AATTGGACAATCAAGTGCACGTTGGGCATGATACCGTGATTGGAGAAAAATGCTTAATAGCATCCCAAACAGGTATTGCAGGTTGTGTTATTATTGAAGATGAAGTAACGTTATGGGGGCAAGTAGGTACCAATAGCGGCATTACTATTGGTAAAAACGCGGTAATTATGGGGCAAACAGGTGTTACAAAATCAGTGGCCGGCGGCAAGAGTTATTTTGGTACTCCAATAGAAGAATCTCGTGAAAAATTGAAACAATTAGCATATATAAAGAAGATTCCAGAAATAATTAAAAATATGGACAAGAAATAAGCGTGTTAATGCTTTAAAATTCATTAACAAACCTATATTTTTGTTCTGTTAAAAATAAAACTACAGTAGTATGAGTGTATTAGTAAATAAGGATTCCAAAATAATCGTACAGGGTTTCACTGGTAGTGAAGGTACTTTTCATGCCGAGCAAATGATTGAGTACGGGACTAATATCGTAGGTGGTGTTACTCCAGGTAAAGGAGGACAAGAGCATTTAGGGAAGCCAGTTTTCAATACGGTTTCTGAAGCTGTTGAAAAAGTAGGAGCTGATACAACTATTATATTTGTACCGCCAGCATTTGCTGCTGATGCAATAATGGAAGCTGCTGATGCAGGTATCAAAGTTATTATTACAATTACAGAAGGTATACCAGTTGCCGATATGGTAATGGTTGCTAATTATATAAAGAGTAGAGATTGTCGCTTAATCGGCCCTAACTGTCCTGGTGTTATTACTCCGGGTGAAGCGAAGGTTGGTATTATGCCAGGTTTTGTTTTCAAAAAAGGAAATGTTGGTATCGTGTCCAAGTCTGGTACGTTGACTTATGAAGCTGCAGATCAAGTTGTTCGTCAAGGTTTAGGTATTACAACTGCTATTGGTATTGGTGGCGATCCAATTATTGGAACTACTACAAAAGAAGCGGTAGAGCTTTTAATTAATGATCCAGAGACTAAATGTGTAGTAATGATCGGTGAAATTGGTGGACAATTAGAAGCTGATGCAGCTCTATGGTACAAAGCAAGTGGTAGTAAAAAACCAGTTGTTGGTTTTATCGCTGGTGAAACTGCTCCTGCTGGTAGAACCATGGGGCATGCTGGTGCAATTGTTGGTGGTAGCGATGATACAGCACAGGCTAAGAAACGAATTATGCGTGAATGTGGAATTCACGTTGTTGATTCTCCTGCTGAAATAGGATTGAAAGTAAAAGAAGTAATGGGTTAAGAACTCATATTATTCATATAAAATCCCGTTTGTAGCGGGATTTTTTTTAGCCTATAATTCAAACAAAAGGTATATTTGGTAAACTACCTAAGTAAATAGTTGACTTATGAGATTATTAGAAGATAAAAACGTAATTATTACAGGAGCAAGTAGGGGAATAGGAATGGGTATCGCACAAGTATTTGCTGACCATGGAGCAAATATTGCTTTTACATACAGTTCAAGCGAAGCCCCTGCACTTGAATTAGAGAAAGAATTGAAAGCTAAAGGTGTAAATGCTAAAGCTTACAAAAGTAATGCCGCTAGTTTTCAAGAAGCAGAAGAATTAGTTGCTAAGGTTTTAGAGGATTTTGGAGGCAGAATAGATGTTCTAATCAACAATGCCGGTATCACGAAAGATAATCTTCTAATGCGTATGTCTGAAGCAGATTTTGATGCGGTTATCGATATCAACTTAAAATCCGTTTTTAATATGACCAAAGCGGTTCAACGTACCTTATTAAAACAACGTAGTGGCTCTATTATCAATATGAGTAGTGTTGTTGGAGTAAAAGGTAATGCGGGTCAGACAAATTATGCTGCTTCAAAGGCTGGTATGATTGGATTTACAAAATCAGTAGCACTAGAATTGGGTTCAAGAAATATTAGATGCAATGCTATCGCACCAGGTTTTATTGAAACAGAAATGACTGAAAAGCTAGATGCAAAAACTGTTCAGGGTTGGAGAGATGGTATTCCATTAAAACGTGGTGGTTCTACAGAAGATATTGCTAATGCGTGTCTTTTCTTTGCTTCAGATTTATCTGGTTATGTAACAGGTCAGGTTTTGAATGTTGATGGCGGAATGTTAACCTAATTCATTTAATAATAATCGGTAAACCGTTTGTTTTACGATTCCAATAAAACATAATAGTATCTATCCATGGAAACCATAACAGTATTGTATATCATTCTTGCTGCTATTGTTGCTTTGGTTATTGTTACATTTCAATATATCTACAAACAAAAGGCTAAAGGTAAAGTGTATTTGCTCTTAGCCTTTTTACGATTTATAGCAATATTTGGGTTACTTGTTTTGCTTATCAACCCTCAATTCTCTCAAAAATCTTATAGTTTAGAAAAGCCTTATTTGGTAATATTAGCAGATAATACAGCTTCGTTATCTGAAAGTGGTAGTGAACTTAAAGCTTTGATTTCGGAATTATATTCATCCGAAGAAATATCAAATAGATTTAAAATAGACAGTTATAAATTTGGTAGTGACTTAGGTGTTCTTGATAGTCTAACATTAAAAGATAAGAATACAAACATCTACAAATCTCTTTCTGCATTGAAAGAAGTTTATGCCCGCGAACAGACGGCTATTATTATGTTTTCTGATGGGAATCAAACGATCGGACAAGATTATGGTTACTTTAAATCTGACCCGAATAGTACAATATATACCGTTGTTTTAGGAGACACTACAAAGTATCGAGATTTATCAGTTGGTCCAATATTAACGAATAAATATGCCTTCTTAAAAAATAAATTTCCATTAGAAACCTATGTGTCTTATCAAGGAAATACTGCAATTACAGCAACGATGTCCGTGAAAATGAACGATAAGGTAATACATAGAGAGAATTTAAAATTAAATAATAAAACAAATTTTAAAACTATCAACATTGAAATTGATGCAAGTTCTGTCGGAATCAAAAATTTGGTGGTTGAAGTATCTCAATTACAAGAAGAGCGGAATATCTTGAATAATCGAAGATCTACAAGTATTGAAATTATTGATGAAAAAACTAAAATCGCCTTGATATCCGATATTCTGCATCCAGATTTAGGAGCGCTTAAAAAATCGATTGAAAATAACGAGCAAAGAACAGTATCTATCTTAAAACCAAACGTAACTAATCGTGTTTTAGAAGAAATTGATTTATTCATATTTTATCAACCAACAGTACGTTTTAAAAGCACCATGGATTTTGCCAAAACTAGAAATGCTAATACTTTTATAATCACCGGTTCGCATACAGATTATTCCTATTTAAATGAAGCAAATATTGGCTTTGAATTTGAAAACGGTTATCCTCAACAAGAAGTTTTTGGTTTATTGAACAATGCTTTTTCAAAGTACGATATATCTGCATTTGATTTATCTGATTTTCCTCCATTACTTAGTGATGCCGGACCCATTGTTTTTCAAAAACCTTATGAAGCATTATTAGGTACTCAGATTAAGGGGCTTAATATACAACAACCCTTATTGGCAGTTTTAGAGGATAACGCTAAAAAACAAGCGCTTTTAGTTGGTGAAAATTTTTGGAAATGGCGTGTACAAACCTATAGAAATACTAGTGAGTTTATCAAGTTTGATGAATTTATGGGTAATCTAATACGATATCTTACTAGTGCTAAAAATAAATCTCGCCTTAATGTTGATTATGAGAAGGTTTATGAAGGTAGTAGCAATACAATTATTACAGCAACTTATTTTGATGAAGCTTTTTTATTTGAGTCTAATGCAAAAGTTGAAATTCAGGTTGTTAATAGTAGAACTAAGCAGGGTCAAAGTATACCAATGGTATTGAAGAACGGCTATTTTGAAGCAGATTTATCAAATCTTATAGCTGGGCAATATGAGTTTATAGTGTCCGTGGAAAATGAAGTTAAAACCAAATCAGGTTCTTTTGTTATAACAGAATTTGACATGGAAAATCAATTTGTATCGAGCGATAATGCAAAAATGGAGTCACTGGCCTTAAACTCAGGTGGGAAACTATTTTATGCTTCACAAATTGAAGCTTTAAAGAGGGAGTTAATAGATGACAATGCCTACGTTCCAACAGAGAAAAACGCTGAAAATATCGTATCTTTGATTGAATTCAGAATTCTTTTAGCTATTATTATTTTTGCTTTTACTGCAGAATGGTTTATTAGAAAATATAACGGATTAATTTAAAAACAACGAATGGACAAATTACCAAAGATTGCATTACCAGCAATATTTATTTTTATTGTATTGATTATAGGAATATCAAAATCTACCGTTACCATTGACTCAGGTCAGGCAGGTGTTTTGTATAAAACATTTGGTGGAGGTGTAGTAACCGATGAGGCACCAATGGGTGAGGGTTTTCATATGGTAGCACCATGGAATAGAGTTACTGTGTATGAAGTACGACAACAAGAGGTGCTTGAGCAAATGAACGTTTTGTCTAGTAATGGTTTGGATATTAAATTGGAAGCATCGGCTTGGTTTGAACCAATACGTAGCGATTTAGGTAAACTACACCAAGAAAAAGGACAAGATTATATACAAAGGGTATTGTTGCCAACAATACGATCTGCAGCACGTTCAGTTGTTGGGCGTTATACGCCAGAACAATTGTACTCGAGTAAGAGGGATGCAATTCAACAAGAGATTTTTGACGAGACTGAAAAAATAGTTTCTGGTCAGTATATTCAATTGAATGAAATATTGGTAAGAGATGTAACCTTACCGCCAACGATTAAAGATGCTATCGAGAGAAAATTGAAGCAAGAGCAAGAATCTTTGGAATATGAATTTAGATTGGTTACGGCTAAGAAGGAAGCTGAGAAAGTTACTATTGAAGCTCAAGGTAAAGCTGATGCCAACCGTATCTTAAGTGCGTCGTTAAATGACCAAATCTTGAAGGATAAGGGTATTGATGCTACTTTAAAGTTAGCGGAATCACCAAATTCAAAAGTGGTAATTGTAGGTGGTAGCGATGGTCTTCCATTAATTTTAGGTAATAACTAAATACACGTAGTTAATTATTTTTGTTTCATTTTAAACTTTTGTTTTGTGAAATGGAAAATACCTTTTACTTTTACACTATAATGAAAAACAGAACTACACATCATCATATTCATACTCACGCTCTGGCGAGGTAGGAATGTATTGTAGTAGTACAACATATTTAAAAACCCGTTTGAGCAATCAAACGGGTTTTGTATTTAATCCAATTTTGATTGTTTAAGCACAACAAATTATAAATGACAAAAATTAGAATTGCTATTCAGAAATCGGGAAGACTAAATGAAGAATCCCTTCAAATTTTAAAAGATTGCGGAATTTCCATTGATAATGGTAAAGACCAGCTTAAGGCTTCTTCAAGAAACTTTCCTATGGAAGTGTTTTATTTAAGAAACGGAGATATTCCTCAATACTTGAGAGACGGAGTAGTAGACATCGCCATAATTGGAGAAAATGTATTGATTGAAAAAGGAGAAGATATTTCAATCGCCGAGAAACTAGGCTTTTCGAAATGTAAAGTTTCTCTAGCAGTACCAAAATCTTTTAAATATAAATCAATACAAGATTTTGAAGGTAAAAGAATAGCGACATCATATCCAAACACGGTAATCAATTACTTAAAGGATAAAGGTGTTAATGCTGATTTACATATTATTAGTGGTTCTGTTGAAATTGCTCCAAATATTGGTTTAGCTGATGCTATTTGTGATATTGTTTCTAGTGGAAGTACGTTGTTTAAAAACAATTTAAAGGAAGTTGAAATAATGCTAACAAGTGAAGCTGTGTTAGCCGTTTCACCAAAAATTTCTGAAGAAAGAAAAGCGTTATTAGAGAAATTACAATTTCGTATTCAGTCTGTATTACGGGCTAGAGGTTCGAAATATGTATTACTTAATGCCCCTAATGAAAAATTAGATGGAATATTAAGTTTACTACCTGGTATGAGAAGCCCAACAGTACTTCCTTTAGCTGATGAAGGTTGGAGCTCGGTTCACACGGTTATCAAAAAAGATTCATTTTGGGAAGTTATCGATGAGTTAAAAAAAGCTGGCGCTGAGGGAATTTTAGTTTGCCCAATTGAGAAGATGGTATTGTAAATAGGTTTTTAGCTATACAAATAATTAAATTCTAAATGCTTTTAGTCAAATACTAGCAGCGTATTTTTAAAAGAATGAACAAAATATATAACCCACAAAAGAAAGATTGGAAAGATGTTCTTAAACGTCCTACCCAAACTGTGGCTGATATTGAAGGATTGGTTAATAGTATTTTTGAGGAAGTTAAAGCGAATGGAGACAGTATATTAAAAAAGTATACCGAACAATTTGATAAAGTTTCTTTAGAGAATATGTTGGTTTCAGATGTAGAAATTGAAGAAGCGAAAGCTTTAGTTTCTGATGAGCTAAAATCTGCTATTCAACTTGCTAAGTCGAACATCGAAGTATTTCATAAAGCCCAGAAAACTGGTCGCGTGGAAGTCGAAACTGTCAAAGGAGTTTCTTGCTGGCAAGAAAAACGACCTATTCAAAAAATAGGCCTTTATATTCCCGGTGGCACAGCACCTTTGTTTTCTACCATACTAATGTTGGCGGTACCTGCTACTATTGCGGGTTGTAATGAGATTGTGCTTTGCTCTCCTCCTGATAAAGAAGGCAAGTTGAACCCTGCTATTCTATACACGGCGAATTTATGTGGTGTTACTAAAATAGTAAAGGTAGGAGGGATACAAGCAATTGCCGGTATGACCTTTGGTACAGAATCCATTCCACAAGTTTATAAAATATTCGGGCCAGGAAATCAGTACGTAACCGTTGCTAAACAAATTGCAACAAAATATGGTGTAGCTATAGATATGCCTGCTGGTCCTTCAGAATTATTAGTAGTGGCTGATGACACGGCTAATGCTGCCTTTGTAGCATCCGATTTATTGAGTCAGGCTGAGCATGGTATTGATAGTCAAGTTATTTTGGTGTCGACTTCAAAAACGATGATTGAGGCAGTAGAGAAAGAAGTAGCGCTGCAATTAGAAGAACTACCACGTAAAGAAATTGCGAGGCAAGCAATTGCAAATAGTAAACTCATCTATGTTGAAGATGACCAAACAGCTATTGATTTAATTAATGAATACGGTCCTGAGCACTATATTGTATGTGTAGCTAATGAAGATTTTTATATAGATAACACTCAAAATGCAGGCTCTGTTTTTATTGGGAATTATACGCCCGAGAGCGCTGGAGATTATGCCTCTGGCACCAATCATACCTTACCTACAAACGGTTATGCAAAGCAATATAGCGGCGTAAATTTAGATAGTTTTATGAAAAGCATGACGTTCCAGAAAATCACAAAAGAAGGCATTCAAGCAATTGGCAATGCCGTTGAATTAATGGCTGAAGCGGAAGGTTTACAAGCACATAAAAATGCGATAACCTTAAGATTAAATAGCCTAGAAAAATAGAGTATTTTCTGTTCGAGAGCAGTCGAGACCTAATTATGAAGTAATGAATTTCAATTTAGATAACATAACAAGAGAAAACGTGAAGGGCTTAAGTCCGTATTCGTCTGCACGCGATGAATATGTTTCCGATGGTTCGACCATGGTGTTTTTAGATGCGAATGAGAATCCGTTTGAAAACGGAGTCAATCGGTATCCTGATCCACAACAGAGAGGTTTAAAAACTATTTTGGCCGAAAAGAAAGGAATTAAGGAAGAAAACATCCTTTTGGGTAATGGGAGTGATGAAGTTTTAGATTTACTCTTTAGAGCGTTCTGTGAACCTAAGGAAGATAACATTATCACATTACCACCGACATATGGTATGTACAAGGTACTTTCAGGTATTAATTTAGTTGAAAATAGGGAAGTGTTACTAACCGATGCATTTCAACCAAACGTTTCTGAAATAAAGAAAACTATTGACGCGAATACCAAACTGCTGTTTATTTGCTCACCAAACAATCCTACGGGAAATATTCTTTCCTCTAAGAGTATTGAGGAGCTATTAAATTCTTTTGACGGACTCGTGGTTATTGATGAAGCGTATATTGATTTTTCATCAGAAGAAAGTTGGTCTTCCAAACTTGCTGCGTTTCCTAATTTGATCGTGACACAAACATTATCTAAAGCCTATGGTATGGCAGGTATTCGTTTGGGGATCTGTTTAGCTTCCGAAGAAATAATTGCTGTTATCAATAAAATAAAACCGCCCTACAACGTAAATCAATTAACGCAAGAGCGAGCGATACAAAGAGTATCCGATGAAAAATCGGTACAAGCAGAAGTCGCAACTATTTTAGATGAGCGTGAAAAACTGATTAAAACATTAGAAACTGTTTCTTTTGTTGCAAAAATATATCCTACGGATGCTAATTTTATCTTGGCGAAAGTAGACGACGCTACAAAACGTTATAATCAACTTCTATCAAAAGGAATTGTGGTTAGAAACCGTACATCGCAACCGTTATGCGAAAACACGTTGCGTTTTACCGTAGGAACATCCGAAGAAAATAATAGTGTAATTACCGCTTTAAAAGCATTATCAATCTAATATGGAAAATAAAAAACGTGTTTTGTTTATAGACCGTGACGGTACTATGATAAAGGAAACTATTGATGAGCAGATAGATGCATTTGATAAAATGATTTTTTACCCTAAGGCTTTTACTTTTCTTGGTAAAATTGCCAAAGAGCTTGATTATGAATTAGTGATGATTACCAATCAAGATGGTTTGGGTACCGATGTTTTTCCAGAAGACACGTTTTGGCCTGTCCATAATTTCATTATGAAATCTTTTGAAAATGAAGGAGTCGTTTTTGATAAGGTCTTTTTAGACCGCACTTTTCCGCATGAAAATGCAAACACAAGAAAACCGGGTACAGGCTTGTTGACAGACTATTTTTCTGAAGCCTATGATTTGGAAAATTCCTTTGTTATCGGTGATCGTTTAACAGATATGGAACTGGCAAAAAACCTTGGTGCAAAGGGTATTTTTATAAATGATGAAACTAACTTAGGCACTGGTGAAATTACAGTAAAACGTGATGCTTTAGATGCCCATATCGCGTTGGAAAATAATGACTGGGAGAAAATTTATGAGTTTTTAAAGCTGAAGGATAGAACCTCTGAAACGCACAGAAAAACCAATGAAACCGATATTGCCATTAAACTAAATCTTGACGGTACCGGTAAAAGTGATATCAAAACCGGATTAGCATTTTTTGACCATATGCTGGATCAATTGGCGCGTCATGGACAGATGGATTTAACCATTAAGGTTAATGGAGATTTAGAAGTTGATGAACACCATACGATAGAAGATACAGGCATTGCGCTTGGTGAAGTATTTCATAATGCCTTAGGAAATAAATTGGGTATTGAACGTTACGGATTCTGTTTACCAATGGATGATTGTTTAGCACAATCTGCGATCGATTTTGGAGGACGAAATTGGTTGGTATGGGATGCAGACTTTAAGCGTGAAATGGTAGGAGATATGCCTACCGAAATGTTTCATCATTTCTTTAAATCGTTCACTGACGGAGCTAAAGCAAATTTGAATATTAAGGCCGAAGGTACCAACGAGCATCATAAAATTGAAGCTATTTTTAAAGCCTTTGCTAAGAGTATAAAAATGGCAGTTAAAAGAGATGTAGAAAAAATGGTATTACCGAGTACGAAAGGAGTTTTGTAGGTACGAGGTTTAAAATACAAAGTCATAGGAGAAGGTCAAATATGGCTTTATTAAAAAGATAAATTTAAAATTAGCAACGGTAATTGAAGTATAGTAAATCGTACTTCAAAATTCTAACCTCGTATTTGAGCTTATGAAAATTGTAATTATAAATTACGGAGCAGGAAATATTCAGAGTATTAAGTTTGCCATACAGCGCTTAGGTTATGATGCTGTTTTAAGTAGTGATGTTGAAGAAATACAAAATGCTGATAAAGTAATTTTTCCCGGTGTTGGTGAGGCCAGTAGTGCTATGAAAAAACTTTGTGATAGTGGCCTAGATAAACTAATTCCAACATTAAAACAACCGGTTTTAGGTATCTGTTTGGGAATGCAGTTGATGTGTCATTCATCTGAAGAAGGTAATACTACCGGATTAGGTATTTTTGATGTTGATGTGGTTAAGTTTGATACTACCGTAAAAGTACCACAGATTGGGTGGAACCAAATTAACATGCTAAAGTCTGGTTTATTCGAAGGAATAACTGAAAACGAATATATCTATTTAGTTCATAGTTTTTATGCACCCTTGTGTACAGAAACGATTGCTGAATGTTTCTATGGAGTAGATTATAGTGCTGCCTTGCAAAAAGATAATTTTTACGGTACTCAATTTCATCCCGAAAAAAGTAGTAGTGTAGGTGAGGAGATACTTGAGAATTTTTTAAATATGTAATGGAGCAGGATTATTTTATTTCAACCGATAAAAGTTTACTTGATAGCAATGCTATTCAACAATTTATTGCCAATTCATATTGGGGAAATGGCCGTTCTTTAGATGAAGTAAAAACAACTATTGAAAACTCGTATTGCTTTGGAATTTATACCTCCGATAAAGAACAAATTGGTTTTGCTCGGGTAGTTACAGACTATATTTATTTTGGCTATATCATGGATGTGATTATTCTTGACAAATTTCAAGGGCAAGGGTATGGTAAGATTTTAGTAGAACACATGTTGAATAATAACACGATTAAATATCTAAAAACGATTGCCTTAAAAACAAAAGACGCTCATTTACTTTACGAAAAATTCGGATTTAATAAAATAGGAGATTCACCATTATGGATGTCCATCGATAGACAAATATTAGAGTAGTTAGTACTAATTTGATAAGTATTAAGTAAAGAGTACAAAGTATTAAGTCAATTTTATTCAGTTTAAATTAAAATGTAATAAAATTCATTTAAATGAATAATTATAGAGAATTAAACATTTGGAAAAAAGGGATGCAACTTGTTCAAGAAATTTATTTCTTAACTAAGAAATTACCTGATGACGAAAAATTTGGATTGATTTCTCAAATTAAAAGATGTAGTGTTTCAATTCCATCAAATATTGCTGAGGGCGCAGGTAGAAATTCAAATAAAGAATTTGCCCGTTTTCTCAGTATTGCAAATGGTTCAACAACAGAACTTGAAACACAATTAATACTAATTGTAAATCTAAAATTTGTAGCGGAGTCTGATATTAATAATGCGTTAGCGTTATGTAATGAAATAAAAAACATGAACTATGCATTACAAAAAAGCTTAAAATAATTAGAGTCATGGTATTTAAGACTTAAGAGATTATGCTTGAGACTTAATACCTTAGACTTAGTACTTTATACTATAAAAAAACATGAGAATTATACCAGCAATTGATATCATAGATGGTAAGTGTGTTCGCCTTTCAAAAGGAGATTACGATACCAAAAAAATATATAATGAGAATCCCTTAGAAGTTGCTAAAGAGTTTGAATCTCATGGTATTCAGTATTTACATTTGGTAGATTTAGATGGCGCAAAGTCTAAACATATCGTAAACCATAAGGTTTTAGAACAGATAGCTTCACAAACAGGATTAAAAATTGATTTTGGTGGTGGATTAAAAACTGATGACGATTTACGTATCGCTTTTGATAGTGGTGCCAAACAAATTACAGGTGGTAGTATCGCAGTAAAAGATGCTGAAACTTTTATAGGATGGATTGAAAAACACGGTGCAGATAAAATAATCCTCGGTGCAGATGCTATGGATGAAAAAGTAGCTGTTTCGGGGTGGCAAGAAGAATCGAAAGAAGAACTTATTCCTTTTATTCAGTTCTATCAATCAAAAGAAATTCAATATGTGATTTGTACCGATATCAGTAAAGATGGTATGTTAGAAGGTCCGTCGTTTGATTTGTATCGGAAAATAATAGAAAAAACAAATATCAGTCTGAGCGTAATCGAAGACCAAACAGTACGTAAACTAAAACTAATTGCGTCCGGTGGAATATCAACCTTTGATGAGTTACCTAAATTAGCTGAAATGGGTTGTGAAGGTACCATCATAGGGAAAGCTATCTATGAGAATAGAATAAGTTTAAAGCAATTGGAATCTTATATTTTAAATAATGGATAAAGAAGCTCAATTAGTCGAAGAATTAGTTAAGAATGCATTGTACAGAATGGATGAAAGTTCACGTATGATAAAGAAGAGTCTTGACGACATTTCAGAAGAAGAAGTATGGCAAAAACCAAATGATTCATTGAATAGTATTGCAAATTTAATCTTGCACTTGTGTGGTAATATATCACAATATGTAATTTCTTCTTTGGGTGAAACTGAAGATAAGAGGAATCGTGACGTTGAGTTTTCTGCAACTGGCGGACTCACTAAAGATGAGTTACTGAAAAAATTAGATGATGTAGTCGATACGGCAAAACGTGTTATTTTCGATGCTACTCCAAGTCAATTGGTAAAGATTAGGTCTGTACAAGGATTTTCATTTTCTGGTGTTGGTATTATTCTGCATGCAGTAGAACATTATTCATATCATACTGGTCAAATTGCTTTTTGGGTGAAACATTTGAAGAATACCGATTTGGGCTTTTATGATGGAATGGATTTGAATGTGAAGAATAAGTAGGGAGGTACGAGATTAAAAATAAGAGGTAGGAAGTTAAAGATTTAAAATCTAGGACTAAAAAGTTTGCAGTTGACTGTTGGCGATTTTGTGCAAAACTTCCTAAATCTCGTGAATTTGATGCTTGAGCAAGGCAGTTAATTCGATGTTCAAGTTCGGTTGGCGCAAACTATCGTGCTTCTCAAAGGGCAAAATCTACTGCTGATTTTATCAATAAGCTAAAAATTGTAGAGGAAGAAGTAGATGAGTCAGTATATTGGTTAGAACTATTTATAGAAGTGCTGCCAGAAAATGAAACTGAAATTAACATGTTAAAAAATGAAGCATCAGAGTTATTAGCGATAACAGTTGCATCAATTATAACAGCTAGAAAAAATAGAAAATGAAAAACCAGTTTATAACGTTTGACTTGTACCTCAAACTTTTAACCTTTTACCTTTAAATAATGCTTGCAAAAAGAATTATACCTTGTTTAGATATAAAGGACGGAAGAACCGTGAAAGGCGTCAATTTTGTTGATTTACGCGATGCTGGTGATCCTGTGGAACTTGCTGAAATTTATAGCAAAGAAGGAGCCGACGAATTGGTGTTTTTGGATATCTCTGCAACAGAGCAAAAACGAAAAACCTTAGCAGACTTGGTATATCGAGTAGCGGAAAAAGTGAATATTCCCTTCACCGTAGGTGGCGGAATTTCTTCTGTTGAGGATGTAGATATTTTGCTTCAGAACGGCGCAGATAAAGTTTCCATTAATTCATCGGCGGTAAAGAACCCTCAATTGATTAATGATCTATCGGCAAAATTTGGTTCACAATGTATTGTAGTTGCTATTGATGCAAAACAGATAGATGGTGAATGGATAGTGCATTTGGTAGGTGGTAAAGTGCCAACTGAGCGAAAATTGTTCGAGTGGGCGAAAGAGGTTGAAGAACGCGGAGCGGGAGAAATTCTGTTTACTTCAATGGATCATGATGGTACTAAAGACGGATTTGCAAATGAAGCCTTAGCAAAGTTGTCAACGGAGTTAAATATACCAATTATCGCATCAGGAGGTGCAGGAAACAAACAACATTTTACCGACACTTTTGTAGCAGGTAAAGCAGATGCAGCTTTAGCAGCAAGTGTATTTCATTTTAAGGAGATTGGAATACAGGAGCTGAAAAAGGAGTTAAGAGAAAGTGGAATTCCTGTTCGGATTTAGTATTCAGTATGCAGTATCAGTTTTCAGTACACAGTTACAGTGGACTGGTACAAAAATAAAAAAGTAACTCTAAGCGCAGTTGAAGGGACTGAAACACGCATAGGTCTTTGCATCCGTTCAAACCGACAATGAGAACAAATTAATATTAAGGAAATGAAAAAAATAGGATTAATCGGAGGCATCACCTGGCAGTCTACACAGTTGTATTATCAATTGCTAAATACTAAAGTAGCAGAAGTATTAGGTGGACAAAGTTCTTGTGAGTGTATTATTGAATCGGTTAATTTTTCAGATATTTCCATCAAACAAGCAAATGATGACTGGGATGCCTTACATACTCAGATGACCGATATTGCAGTTCGACTAGAAATGGCGGGTGCTGATATTATTCTGATTTGCGCAAATACCATGCATTTAAGTGTTCCCGCTATAAAAGATAAAATTTCAATACCATTATTGCATATAGCTGAAGTTGCTGGGAAAGCCGTTAAAGAAAAAGGATGTAAAAAAGTATTGTTACTTGGTACTAAATATACTATGGAATTGGACTTTTACAAAGACATTCTTAAAAATCAATTTGGTATCGAAGTGATGATTCCTAATGATGCAGACCGGGATATTGTGCATACTATTATTTACTCAGAATTATCAAAAGGAATAATTACTGAAGAGTCCAAGCAATTGTATTTGGACATCATTAAAAAATCAGAAAAAGAAGGAGCGGAAGGAGTAATTTTAGGTTGTACCGAAATACCTTTGCTTATTAAACAAGAAGATTGTGATATCACTGTTATTGATACCACTAAAGAACATGCATTTGCTGCTGTAGAATTTGCCCTTGGTTAGTATTCAGTTGGCTGTATCAGTTCTCAGTATGCAGATTTGATAAACTAAAGGTCATCCCGATCAGAGTAGAAGGCTTAGGAACACCAAAAGGGTCTACAACTTTACTAAGACCAATAAAAAATGCTTAGTTGGTCAAAAGAGACGTGAGGATAGAAAAAGATAAAAAGTAATGAGTAACAAGAATATGAATTATAACACACCAGATTGGAATAAAATGAGCGACGGATTAGTGCCAGCAATCATTCAAGATGTACGGACTAAAAATGTATTAATGTTGGGTTATATGAATGCGGAAGCATTACGTAAAACAACTGAAACAGGTAAGGTTACCTTCTTTAGCCGCACTAAAAATCGATTATGGACCAAAGGTGAAGAGAGTGGTAATTTCTTAAATCTAGTTGATATTAAAAACGATTGTGATAACGATTCTTTGTTAATTTCAGTAAATCCTGTTGGGCCTACTTGCCATAAAGGGACGGACACCTGTTGGAAAGAAGAAAATATATCGAACTTCGGGTTCTTTTCAGAATTAGAAGCGACCATAGAACAAAGACGCACTGATGCTGATGGTGAAAAGTCTTATGTTGCATCGCTATTTGCAAAAGGTATTAACAAGATTGCTCAGAAAGTAGGGGAGGAAGCCGTAGAAACCGTTATTGAAGCAATGGATAATAACGACGAACTATTTCTTTATGAAAGTGCAGATTTATTGTTTCACTATTTAATGCTGTTACAGGCAAAAGGGTTTACGCTTAAAGATATTGAGGCTGAATTGATGAAGAGGAAGAAATAAATACTAAATACTTTTAAGTTTATTTACTAACTTGATAAGAAGTCAAATAAGTCATTGCTTTCAACGTAGTCATTTCACTTTTGAAAACGGATTGCAACTGATTAGTTGTTTTTTCATATAGATTAGTAGAACCAAATGCGTCTGCTAATCTAGAATAGTTATCTTTTATGGATAATAATAAATGAGCAAGGTCTATAATTTTGATATCTAGCAATACTGATTTTTTCAATTCATTATCCATGGTTATAAACTGTTCATTAAGTCCAGAAAAGTTTGCTTGATGGTCATAATCAATTGATTGTGGTAAATCACTTTTGAGCCCTAATTGTACAAATATAGGTTCTAAAAATATTTCAAAATCATAAATGATGATGCGGCAATTTTTATTTGCGACTCTAACAGTTTCGTCGAGTATAGCTTGTGATTTGGCATAGTAAAGCGAACCAGCAAACGTTATTATATCAAAGATTTCACTATCAAAATTAAGTGTGTTAGAATCGATTAGTTGATAAGTTATTATAGGATTTTGAAACGATTTATCTAACATCTCTTTACTAGGGTCTACACCAACCACATTTGTACAATAGTTTGCTAGTGCTATAGATGAGTAACCGGTACCACAACCAACATCTAAACCTAATTCAAATCTTTCGCTAGAATCGAAAAGCACTTTTAATATTGTAGCATGTAAAGATGGTCGATAGGCAGCATAATGTGAAGCGGTAATTTTATCATATTCTTTTGACATACCTAAATCTAAAATATTCGCTCCATAATCACATAATTTAATCCACCTTTTACAAATTCAGTAGTAGTAATGCTCATATTAAATTTGGCGTAGTAATTCGTTTTAGCCGTTCTTGCATTGCACCATATTCTAGAAAGCTGTTCTTTCTCGGCGATACTCATAATTTCATTCAACAAAATTGTTCCGTATCCTTTTCCTTGATATTCAATAAGTGTAGCGAATTTTCGAAATTGTGCCTCTCTATCTGTGATGAATAATGAAACTACCGAAATTAATGTATCGTCAACATATAACCCGTAATGTCTCCCCTCGGTGTCATTAGGTAATCGCACAAAATCTATAGGATTATCTGGCCACATGACTTTATGGCGAATGAATAAAGTTTCATCTGCTGTTATTTCAACAATTTTAGGCTCTATCATACTTAGAAGTATCGCGTTGAAAACAGTTTTAGCCAAGAACTAAACTATCCTGTAGTTTTACCACCTTTGTCCATTCAAAAGGTATTGGAGACCATTCCTCATCTACTTTACAATTTTTGAAAGTATTATTTCTAACGAAAACTTGATTGTTCTCACTGAAAACATGTTGTGCTTCGATTGTCGCTTGGTTGTAACTGTTATGTTTTTGGACCTTTGCCATTATTGTACATTTTTCTTGTAACGGTTTCGTCCCATATTAAAAACACCTACTTTAATTCCTATGCCTGCAGAGAAACCGTTGATGTTCACTGTACGTGTTGGTGGGAGATTAATTCGACTAGAAAAGCGATATTTAACACCAGCTTCAATTTGTAAATATCGAGATATATTAAAAAGAGCGCTTACTCCAGGTTCGGCCACAAAGACCGCATTTATATCATCGCCGGTAAGTTCTTCCTCAAGATAGTCATCATCACGAAAATTGTTTTCAACGTAACCTACGCCACCAGCTCCTAGTAATAAAGGAAATGAAAGATTGACTTTATTTTTACTAAAGAAAATGGGTTCTAAATGTAGACCGCCGTATGCTACTATGATATCTTCATAACGCCCACGTTCATTGTTATAAATATCTTGTTCTGAATACAGAAAATTACCTGCAAATCCGACCTCAAATTGTTGATTGGCAACGTAGGCTACTTTAAGTTCTCCTACATAGGTACTATTACCGTCGATTTCACCTAATCGCATAGATAGACCCAAATAAACTCCATGTACGACATTTTTACGGTCGTTAAATTCAAGGTATTCATCGGTTTCTTCTTGGCTAAAACCTGAAAAAGAAGCCACTAGAAAAAATAGGATTAGGCTGATTTTGGTGGATTGCATTCTTGATTTTTTTGATTGATATACCTAATAGACAACTCAATGACATAAAAGTTGCATGTAAAACTACTTTTTTTAAAAAAAATTGGATTTATCAGTGATCGGACTATCCTTTTGTAGTTTGATATTCTTTTGCTCCCCATGCATCTAAACTCAATAGAATAGGTTTTAATGAAATTCCTTTTTCACTTAAGGCATATTCAACCTTTGGAGGTACTACAGGAAATACTTCTCGTATAACGAGTCCGTCTTTCTCTAGTTCACGTACGGTTTGGGTAAACATTTTATTTGAAATTCCCGGCACTTTCTTTTGCAGAATTCCCGAACGTAATGGTCCATCCAAAAGATGAAATAATACTAAAGGTTTCCATTTGGTGCCGATTAAATTCATGGTATAATCTAATGGACAGAAATTTATTGTATTCATTTTTTACTTAGTATATTGATAAACAGCAATTAACTCTTTTAGTTATGTATATTACTTTTAGGTAAGTTGTTGCTATTAAGGCAATTATAGTTTTATTTTGTAGTATAAATAGACACCTATGAATTCAAATAAAGAGTATCCAAAATCATTTTCGCATATAGGTATCACAGTGCCTAAAATCGAGGAAGCTGTAAAATTCTATTCTGAGGTGATGGGATGGTATGTAATTATGCCACCATCAAAAGTGAAGAAGGAAGCAGAAACTGCCATTGGTCAAATGTGTATCGATGTATTTGGTGAAGATTGGGAGGAATTTGAAATTGCCCATATGTCAACCTCTGATGGAATTGGTATAGAATTATTTTCATTTCCACACGGGGTTAAAGAAGCACCGGATTTCAATCCTTTTAATACTGGATTATTTCATTTCTGTATACAAGATCCTAATATTGAAGACCTGATTGAAAAGATTGTAGCTAATGGCGGAAAGCAACGTATGCCAATACGTTCTTATTACCCAAATGATAAGCCTTATAAAATGTGTTATGTCGAAGACCCCTTCGGTATTGTATTTGAAATCTACACCCATAGTTATGAATTGACCTATTCTTCGGGTGCATATGAGAAATAGAGAGTATAATAATAAACTAAAAAGCGACTGGCCTTTTAATAGTACCAGTCGCTTTTTATAAAATTTCAACAGTTTATCTAACTGCAATTGAAAAGCATATCAATCTTAAAGCTCTTTCAATAAAACAACTCCCTTTTTACCCGAAATTAAAATTCGTCCTTGCCCATCTTTTCCATATACGGCTCTTATTTCACGTAACTTCTTGCCTTTATCCAACATTTTAGAATCTACATTGTGGAATGATTTTGGTAATCGTACCAATCCTTCTTCTAGTTTGGCAGAGAAGTCATGTGGAAAGTTCAAAATATTTATACTCACTTCAGATGATTCTTGTTCAATGGAAATTTTAGAATTTGTGGAAACGATATTTTCTATCCATAAATCCGAAATCTTTAAATTTAAATCAATGTCCTTTTTTAGGTGCCGTATACGTAGCTTACTAAATTTTATGTTGCCATAAAGTGTGCCTATTTCTTTGAAGTCTACTTCATCTTTATTGGAATAAAATTCTAAAGATTCAGCTTGTTGTATATCTATGTTACTTCCGCTACTATTAAGGCGCATAGTATTTGCGTGGTCCATATCTAAACCACCATT
Source organism: uncultured Maribacter sp. (assembly GCF_963977385.1). Lineage (GTDB taxonomy): Bacteria > Bacteroidota > Bacteroidia > Flavobacteriales > Flavobacteriaceae > Maribacter. Next base: position 116,112 of record NZ_CAXBOU010000010.1, read on the forward strand.
GCTAATATCTAAATTGGCGTAGTAGATATTTTTAGCTCTCAATTTCCCATATTTCATGTTAATATCAGCTTTGTTTAAATTGTCATTCATCCACATGTCCCCATGTTGTACATCTGCTTTTAAAACGCCTACCCAATCTTCAATAAATACATCACCGAATTTATTAATGATTTCCAATTCTGCCTTTTTGGGTATATAAACCTTGTAATCGATTTGAACATTGCTTCGGTCAAAATCAAACGGATTCGCTTTTTCAAATAGGTTAGAAAAGAATCCGGAGCTTTTCTCGCCTATTTCATAATTAACTGAAATATACTTATCGCTTCTTCTTATAATCGGTTTTATTCGGTCTAATAAATCATTAGCATTTTCCTTTTTCTTATCGGTAACGGTAATATTTACGGTTATGGAGACTTCATCTTTTGTCCATCCGTAGATATTAATATTGCCATATTTATTTTCTAAATGTAACTCGCCGGCATTACTGAACGGATATGTTTTGGTAGTTTTTTTAGACACCTTTTCCTGCGCCATAGCAGCAAAGCCAAAGACTATCGCCGCAGCAAAAAGAAGCAGTCTTTTATAAAGTATATCCATATTCATCATCTTTAAGTTTTGACTCATTTAGTTGTCGCAATAGGTTCTCTATCAATTCTATGCGCTTTCTATAGTTTGAAACAATGGCTTCTAGCACCAATTGATTATCAAGATTGTTATGCATTTCGAGCCGCAGTACCTCATATTCTTTATCTAATTCATCTATAAAGGATAGAAACTCAGTTTTATCCGATTCTGATAAATGTTCGTTTTTCTGTATCAATTGTACTTGGTAAGAAACCAAGCCTTTGTAATGCATATCTATATCACGCAATTCTTGTGATGCATATCTATCTTCATTCGAAGCTGTACCAATCAACGAAATACCCAGTATACCGCCCATACCCAATAACAGGAGTATACTAGCCGCGATTTTAAAGAGGGGTGATTTCCATAACGGAATCGTTTTTCTCTGCGTAGGACCAAGTTCTGCCTCAATATTCGCCCATAGTTTGGCGCGGTCAGCTTTTTGGTCATTAAAGAACGCTTTGTTCTCTTCTATATGTTTTTCAAATTTGTCCATTACAACGTATTTATAATTTGAACTAGTTTCTTTTTTGCCCTGTGGTATTGTGATTTTGAGGTAGATGTTGAAATACCCAGTACTTCCCCAATTTCCATATGATCAAATCCTTCTAGTAGGTATAGATTTATAATTTGCTTATACCCAAGAGGTAATTTTTCAATACCAGTTTTTATTTTTTGAAGTTCCAACGGTACTTCATTTTCAATTTCCGCTTCGTCAGCAAGGTGATATTCGTGATCCTCCATCGTTGAAAGTGATAGTCGCTTAATTTTTAGATGATTAATACTTTTATTAATCACTATTCGTTTAAGCCATGCCCCGAACGTGCTTTCATATTTAAAACTATGCAGGTTTTTAAAGGCATCAACAAAGCTTTCTTGCACAATGTCTTCAGCATCTTCTTTAGTACCTAGAAATCGCAAGCCGATATTGTACATCGCATCCACATAGAGCTCGTACAGTTTGTACTGCGAGTTTCTGTCGCCTGCCTTGCTACTTTCAACAAGTGACTTATGCGTAAAACGAATATCGGTTTCCAATTAATTTAAGAGGGTTGATTGTACTCTAAATCATAGTTCTATTACAAAGACAAACAAAAAACGATAGGGTTGCATTTAGAGAGAATTATTTTGTCACTAAAGTATACATTATCATAGTATTTTTGCGCTCTTAAAACTTGAAGTCTCACAGTGTTATTATTTCCTTAAAAAATAAAATGGATGCAACCTTTTCAAAATTCACTTGTCAATAGGGTGTTCATCATTCAAAATAAAATACATAAAATGATTAAAAAGGAATCGATTAGGTATTGGCAACAACGGCTCAATACCATTACAAGTTTGCTGTTGTTGCTAATATGCATGCAGGGGTTTGCACAAGAAAACTATACCGTTAGTGGTAAAATTAGTGATATAGAAAATGGAGAAACGCTATTTGGAGCTTCTGTTTTTTTAGAAGGAACTTCTATTGGGGTGGTCACCAACGAATACGGATTCTACTCCCTTACCGCTCCACAAGGTGAATATCGCTTATTGATTACCTATATGGGCTATTCTGATATTAAACAGGCTATCAACCTCAATAAAAATCAACAATTCAATTTTGAAATCTCTGAAACATCGACCAAGCTTGATGAAGTAGAGGTTACAGCCGACGAGCCTGAAAGAGCTATTTTACGTAAGCCAGAAATGAGCGTGCTTAAAATGAATATCGAAACCGTGAAACAAATGCCCGTGGTTTTGGGCGAAGTCGATATTTTAAAGTCGTTACAGATGCTACCGGGTGTTACCAATAATGGTGAGGGCACAGGTGGTTTTCATGTTCGTGGTGGTGCGGGTGACCAAAACTTGGTGTTATTAGATGAGGCTATAATTTATAATACATCACACATGTTCGGCTTCTTTTCGGTATTCAATGCCGATGCTATTAAAGATGTGAAATTATATAAAGGGGGAATACCTGCGCGATATGGCGGTAGGGTATCTTCGGTACTTGATGTGCGTCAGAAAGACGGAAATAGCAAAAGGTTTGAAGCTACGGGTGGTATCGGTATTATTTCGAGTCGTCTTGCCCTTGAAGGTCCATTGTTTAAGGAGAAAGGTTCTTTTATAATTGCTGGTCGACGTTCGTATGCAGATGTATTATTAAAGGCTTCAGGGAATGATAATAGTGTTAGCTTTTACGACCTGAATTTAAAAACGAATTACAAGATCAATACCAATAACCGACTTTATCTTTCTGGTTATTTTGGTCGTGATGCTTTTGAATTAGGAGAGAATTTTAGCAGTAGTTATGGCAATTCTACCGGAAATTTGCGTTGGAATCATATTTTTAATGACCGCCTTTTTTCGAACCTTTCGGCAGTCTATAGTAAGTACGATTACGATTTGGGGATTACAACGGCGGAGTTCGACTGGGTGTCTTCCATTACCAATTACAATCTTAAATATGATTTAAAATACTATTTCAGTGACAAGTTTAAACTTGATTTTGGAGCTAGCGGAATTTATTATGATTTTGACCCAGGGGAGATTAAACCTACTTCTGAAACATCTGCTATTAACCCGTTAATCTTAGACCAGAAAAAAGCGTTGGAAAGTGGTGTTTATGTCAATGCCGAACATAAATTGACCGATAACTTAACGGCGCAATACGGGGTACGCTATAGTGCCTTTACCAGACTTGGTGGTCAACCTATGGTTGAATATGCCAATGACCAACCGGTGGTCTATAATTCAGAATTGGGTATTTACGAGCGCGGTACGCCAACGGGGGAGATCAATTATGAAAAAGGAGATGCTATTGAACAATTTGGCAATTTAGAACCTAGGGCTTCTTTGGCCTATACTTTGAACGATAATTCTTCATTGAAAGCTGGTTTTTCTAGAGTTGCCCAGTACATTCATTTACTATCGAATACTTCATCTGCTACGCCTTTAGATGTTTGGGCGCCTAGCGGACAGTATATTAAACCGCAGTTGTCCAACCAATATGCATTAGGTTATTTTCGAAATTTCAAGGATAAAGCGTATTCGATGGAAGCGGAAGTCTATTTTAAAAACACCGATAATAGAATCGATTATATTGATGGGTCTGATTTAATCGGGCAGAATACGATTGAAACGGAAATACTGACCGGAGAATCTAGAGCGTATGGTCTTGAATTATTGTTCCGTAAAAATGAAGGGAATTTCACAGGATGGATTGCCTATACCTTATCAAAATCAGAACAACGCACGCCCGGGGGTACTGCTGGCGGATTAGGTATTAATAATGGAGCATGGTACAACACACCGTATGATAGAACCCATGATATTTCAATTTCAGGATCCTACAGATTAAACGATAAATGGAGCTTTGGTACCAATCTCGTTTTTCAGACTGGGAGACCGGTGACCTACCCAAATGGGCAATATGAATATGAAGGAATATCTGTGGCAAGTTATGCCGATAGAAATTCAGACCGTTTGCCGGCGTATCACCGTTTAGACTTATCCGTTAATTACAAACCGAACCGTAAGCCCGAAAGTAGATTCAAAGGGGAGTGGGTATTGGGCGTGTATAATGCTTATAACCGCAAAAACGCGGCATCAATTTCCTTCGGGCAGAATATAGAGACCGGAGCCAATGAAGCTACCAGAACCGCTATTTTCGGAATCGTTCCTTCATTAACCTATAACTTTAAATTTTAAGAAATGCGCAACTATATAAAAATCACAGCACTACTTTTTATATCCTCACTAACCTCCTGTAGCGACGTTATCGATGTTGATGTACAGCAAGGCCCCACACGATTGGTTATTCAAGCTTCTTTAGATTGGGAGAAAGGCACCAATGGAAATGAGCAAGTGGTATACCTGAGTACTTCTACCGATTTTTTTGATACGACCAGCAACACTGCGGTTACAGGAGCTTCGGTTGCAGTGACAAACGATACCAGTGGCGCTGAATTTATCTTTACAGACCAAAATGATGGTTCGTACAGTACGACTGAATTTGTACCTGTTTTGAATCAGTCATACTCAATGGTAATTGTTCATGATGGGGAAACATATACCGCACAGGAAACTCTAATGTCGGTTACTGATATTACACGTTTATACCAAGATCGTGAAGATGGCTTTAATGATGAAGAACTAGAACTGCATGTGGAATATACCGATCCGGAGGATGAGGAGAATTATTATTTATTCAAATTTCAAAGAGAAGGAGATTTATTACCACAATTTGAAGTTGGGGATGATGAGTTTATTAATGGGAATCAAGTGGATGAGTGGTTTGAACTTGATGAAGATGATGATACTGAAAAAATAGATGTGCTCGTGCCTGGTGATGTGGTAACGATTGAAATGTACGGTATTTCAGAAGCTTATTTTGATTATATGGATATTCTAATTGACCAAATTGGGGGTGTAGGTATTTTTGCAACCACACCTGTGGCAGTAAAAGGAAACTGCATCAACCTCACAAACCCTGATAATTATGCTCATGGCTACTTTCGTTTGACCCAAGTAAATAGGGAGCGTTATACGTTTGAGTAGAAGATATTATATATACTTATTGGAATTACGAAGCCCTGAGAAATTGGGGCTTTTTCATTTTGATTTAGTACCTAATTTTATAAAAAACTAATATTTAAATAGTAAAAACTATTGTTGGCTATTAATATTATGAAGTATTAGGGTTAGTATAAGAAATGTAGTGGAGATGATAAGCACTTTTGTTTCGGTTTATTATTTAGCGGACTTAATTATTAGCACAGAACTTTTGGTTAAACACATATGCCCTATGTTTTTTACCTCAGTTCTTTGTTAGACACAGTTATTATTTCCTTTTATGGTTAACCCTTAAACCAAATAATCCATCAGAAAAACTTGAAATGTAATTTTTACGTTTCAAATTTGTCAATAGTTCTCGGTTGTCAGGAGTGTCTTGAATTTTTGCCCTTTTATCTCTATTTGTGATTTTTGCATAACTGCTATCTAAGTTGTTTAAGAATTTTACTATGAAAGTTTCATCCATGCTAAAAAGATTCATGTTGAATAATTTAATTCTATTAGAAATCGATACACTTTTGTTTATGATTAAATCTTTGAATAGGAACTCATTTATTCGAAATGAACTATCATTTAATATAAGTTCACTTATTAATTTAAAATTTTCAAAGTTTGATGAAATAGTATCATTAGTACAAGTCTCTAAAAATTTGGTTTTTTCCAAATTGTTAAAAACAGTAGATCTTAATATTTTTTCTAAATCATTTGCATCTAAAACAAGTTCATCCATTAGTTTTATATATACAGACTTATGTGTCTCTAACAGAACAATACTTAAGGTCTCATAGTTTTCTTTTAAACTATTAAAACTTTCAATTGTTGGACTGATTATTCTATTCTTGATTAATGAATGAACTTTTTCTTCATCAAGTTTATCAATATTTAGTCCGCTATACCGCCAAGGAATTGAATTTGTAATTAAATCAAAAGGTTTATTTTCGATATTGTTTGATAGGATTAAAAGTTTACAGAATACACCAAAAATGTTTTCATCATTAACTTTAGTTGGTATTTTTATTTTTGCTAATTTATTTGAATTTTCTAAATTATTAATAAAGTCAATAGTTGAGTCTAATATTTTATCTTCAGACTTTTTGAAAAAAAACAATAAGTTTTCCCATGTAGGTTCTATCTTATTATTATCAATAATATATGGCAACAAATCAATATCTTCAATAAGTGAAATATCAGAGACTTTTGTAACTACTTTTTTAATGACTTCTTTTTTAAGTTTTAAACTTAATTCTGAATGATTTAATAAACCTAAATATGTTTTTTCTTCCTCATTGATATTAGTATCAAGCTTTAAGTAAATATTTTTTATGTAGTTATTTATGTTAGCTTCTATATAATTAATAAGACTATCAGATTTTGAATTTTTAAGAGAATAGTAATTAGAATTGTCAAAACTTACTTGTTCAAATTCACCATATTTTTTTACAATTTTACGAACTATTTTTTCGTGAAAATCATAATGATTATTCTCGTAAATAAAGTCTAAAATATTTTCTGGAGAATTTTCAAAGTCTAAATCAGTAAATTTTAATTGTAAAGCTGTGATAATATTTATTAGTTTATCACTGTTTGAAATGATGTTTAAAATTTGAAGGTCTTTTGTTAGGTTATTTTTTAGATTAGATTGTTTATCAATTTTAATAATAGATTCAATATCTGCATATTCTATGATGTATTTTAATATTTTATTTAATTGTTCATCAGAATGCGTTACATCATTTAGATAATATCCCCAAATACTAATCCAATATTTACATAACGTTTTAATAAATAGGTTTAAATTTTCTGTTCTTTCTATAAAGCCATTTATGAATAGAATGGAAGTTGAGGATTCATCTTTTAACTTGGTGAAAATATATTCTAAAGGAATCTTATTAGTTTTGTGGTTTTTAAGTAAAAAATCTAATAAATAATAATTCAAGATAAGTTCAGAGTTAAAATCAATTGGGTTTATTTTTGAAATTATTTTATCAATTTTTGAAAGTTTATAGTCAAACTCTGATTTTTGTTTGTTTCTTACATTGATAATAAATTTATGGTCATTTCTTGTTATACTCCCTTCATGAAACAAGGAAATGTAATCAATATAATCTTCTGATATATATCCATTTCTAATTAAAGTTCTGATGAAATCTTCATCTAATTTTTTGTTGATATTTAAATCAATTTCTTTATTTGATTGTAATAATTCAGAGATTTTTAAATTTCTAGTTCTAATTTTTTGTTTCTCTAGTTCTTGTATTTCTTTTCTTAAATAGTTTGATTTGTTTGATTTTATATCATGTATTTCTTGTTCTAAAACATCATATGATTTTTTTGGATTTACTTTACTTTCTATTTTTGAAAATAGAGTAGGGACTTTCATTATTTTATAATAGATAGAATAATTGTGACTTGGTGTAACTTTTTTATAATATAAATCATCACTTTTTAAGTACTCAAAATTTTCATCTTTTAATATGTCATCAATAGAAACATCATTACTGTTTATAATAAAAGTATTAAAGTTGTCTAATGTTTCGATTGTTCGAATTATATATAATTGGCGTAGTTCTTCAATACTTTTAAAGTTTACTAATTCGAGATTTTGAATTTTGTGTTTCAAAATTGAAATTTCTTCTTCTATTCGATTGACTTCTTGATTTACGTATTTTGATTTAGTGTTAAGAATATTATACAAATGACCTTCATTTTTACTTAAGGAAACAAAATCATTAGGGTATTTATTTTTATAAGTAATAATTGCAAATAATTTATCTTCATTTAATGGAGTTTCTCCTTGTTTTACTTTATACAAGTAAAATTCATTAGCTACATTATGAAGTAAGCGCATATCATCTATAAAAAAGGATATATCATCAATAAAACTTTCTGTTAGGTTGTATTTATATTTTTCTTTCTTACGAAGTAAAATTTCACTTGAATTTGATGAGTTAATTACTGGAATAACAGGAATTATGAAGTCAAAAAATTTAATTCTTTCATTGTCTGAAAACATATCATCTCTTACAGCATATATAAAAGTGATGTTTTTCTTTTTAGTTTTTTCGGAGTTGTTTAATAGAAGGTTAATTTCCCTAAGCTTTGTGAAAATTTCAGTTTCTTTAAAACGGTCAAGGTCCTCTATGATTACGACATTATAAGGTCTTATTGTAAAGAAGTAAAGGATTTCATCTAAATGGTGATTTAGTATTGATTTATTAATACTTTCTCCAATTCCAATCTCAGCATTTTGAAACTTAAGTTTGTTTATTGTTACAGAACTAATAATTCTAATGGATTTATAAACCAAAAAGAAAGCACCAATTAGAATTATTAATATGCTACCGTAGTGCAATGTGTCACAAGTAATAGTACTTAATGGGTTATCTTTAAAAACACTTTGGATGAGATAAGGATAAAAATAATTAAATAAAGCAACTATGAATAGTAAAATCCCTAATGAAGTAAATAAAAGCTTTTTGCCACTATAGCTTTTAATTTTCTTGAATCTTGAATCAGGAATATTTTTATCTTCTTCGTGATAAAATATTTGTTGTAAAATACTTGTCTCTATTAATCTTAAAAGGTCTTCTTTATCTTTTTCAATAATGTTTCCATCTTTATCAAATTTTAGTTTTTCTTCTTTGAATGTTGCCAAAGAAATATTAAGAAATTTAAAGTCAGTTCCTTTGTAATTCTTTCGAAAAGTTTTCAGAATTGTACTTTTACCTGACCCATATGCCCCTGTAAGAGCTATGTTCTTTATGTCTTCGTCTTTACGATTTTCAAGAGCCCATTGCAAAGCATTTGAATAGTGTCCTTTATCGTCACCATTATCCATTGGAGAAAGAGATGAGTAGTCTAATTCAACTAGGTTTTTTTTAGATAGTTTAAAATGTAATTCTTCAAGTTTTTTTGAAGCAATTAATAAGAAATCACGTATTTTTTTTTTCATAGATGGTTTTTGACATAATTGCTTACAGCGTGCAGATATGTGTACAATTACATATATATCTATTTTAAAAGTAATCTAATTTATAAGTACTAAATAACCTACTTTTCAACAGTTATAAACATTTGTATTACACGAATGTTCTCGAAATTTAAGATTACCACCACACCACAAAAAACTTCTCATATTTGGTGTCACTTTTTTTCATCCAAACTAGGGGAGAGTTTTGTTTAAGCAATTGTTGTTCTATAATTAATCGTGTGTTTGTATGAGAAGTCCAACTATTGGTAGCGTCAGGGTTTAAAACCCATTCGCTTTTATTAGGGATACAGAATTCATTTGCTGTAAATGAATCGCTAGTAAAGTCTGACAATCGCAGCCAATAACCAACAATACAATTTTCGTTTAATGGATTTAGTTGTATTGTGTCTATTTTATAGGGTTTAAAGAGCTGTGCCTTAAAACATGTTTGATGTACGAGGTTGGATGCATCAATCTCTAAGTCTGCCAGTGCTTTAGTGCCCGCTTTAGTATGTAAAAGGGTGAATTGTTTGTTCTTTATTTTTTTCATTTTCATAAAGAAAGCATCCCGTTTGTTGGGGCCTATCAATTGGTGCAGAGGTTCAGAAATATCAGTATCTATTATATAGAATTTATAGGTCAATTCTACATGTATGATTTGTTCGGTGGCAACATCCTTCAGTATAAAATCAATTTCTCCTAAAGTTTGTTTCCCTTCCCGAATGGGCAAATTATAAACTAGCACTTCATACTGCGAAGAATGGTCTAATAACTGCTTACAGACATTTTCCATTTGGTGTCCCAATCGTAAATTTTTTGGAATTGGAGCAGGGGAGAAGTCCGACAAATCCACTGTTGGAAAATCAAACTGTGCTATTCCAAATTGTGTTTGTTTCCATATAGACGGTGTATTTAAAAAGCCTTTGAATTGGTTGATAGTTGTTGGTTGTTGGTTGATGGTATTTGTTTTAATATGTTGCACTTCGGCTTCGCTCAGTGACCAGGCTATTTATCATTTGAAAAGGATTAAGTCCGGTAAATGAGCGTAGCCGAAGTTACTTTAATTTTCATTGATTCAGTAATACGTCATTGCTAAACAAACAGATTGTTTCGTCGTTGAAAAAGCTTCGCGAAATGACGCTGTAGTCGATACTTCGTTTAATTGTACTGTTCGAACAACTAACAACAATCAACGAACAACCAAATTCTTAAACAACAACGTTAACATTTCCTAAAAGCCACGGGCATCCAACCGAAATGTGTTAATTTTATACTATGGCAATGAATGTAAGAAATGGTTTTCGTTTCGAAACCTACGAGGCACCCGAACAGTCAATATTTGATAAACTTTTTGATATTTTTCAAGAGCTCATTACGCATACATCTGGCGATTTTGAAGAGGCAATAGATTGGTTGCGCGAGTTGGACAAAGAATATGAATTGACCACAGAAGAATATACTATTGATGATTTTATTGAAGATTTAAAGGATAAGGGTTATATACGTGAAGAATTTAAAGATGGCGGAGGTGATGGTGAAGACGGAGAAGAAGGATCAGGCGGTGGAGATATTTCAATTACCGCAAAAATGGAACGTATTATTCGTAAGCGTGCATTAGACCAAATATTCGGAAAAATAAAACGAAGTGGCTCTGGGAATCATAAAACGGGTAAATCTGGACAAGGTGATGAACACACCGGAGATTTTAGAGAATATCGCTATGGTGATGGTTTGGAGCATATTTCAATGACCGAGAGTCTTAAAAATGCCCAAATTAATCATGGTATAGGAAGTTTTCAACTAAGTGAGGAAGATTTGGTAGTTGAAGACACGCAACACAAAGCCCAGATGAGTACGGTGTTAATGATTGACATTAGCCATAGTATGATTCTATATGGTGAAGACCGAATTACACCTGCTAAGAAAGTGGCGATGGCGTTGGCAGAACTGATAACAACACGCTACCCAAAAGATACCCTCGATATATTGGTTTTTGGTAATGATGCATGGCCAATTCCTATTAAAGATTTGCCCTATTTAAAAGTAGGACCTTATCATACCAATACGGTTGCGGGACTTCAATTAGCAATGGATATGTTGCGCAGAAAACGAAATACCAACAAACAGATTTTTATGATTACCGATGGTAAGCCTAGCTGTTTGCGCATGCCTGATGGTACGTATTATAAAAATAGTGTTGGATTAGATGATTTTATTGTAGAGAAATGCTACAATATGGCACGCCAGGCACGAAAGCTTCATATTCCCATTACTACTTTTATGATTGCTCAGGACCCCTATTTAATGCAATTTATTCGTCATTTTACAGAGGCAAATAAAGGCAAAGCATTTTTTACGGGACTTAAAGGTTTGGGTGAAATGATTTTTGAAGACTATGAAACAAATAGAAAGAAGCGATTGAAGTAGTTGTTCGTTGTTGGTTAACATTCGGATTAAATAAAAGTATTGAACAGATAAGATTGAAAAATTAAAGGAAAATAATATAACATTCAAAGGTTGAAAGAGGTTCGGTGATACCGTCAACAAATAACTATCAACCATCAACAAATATATGAAGCATACAGAAATAAAAACATTAGGCCAATTAGTAAAAGCCGGATATCAAACCAAAAAAATAAAAGATGAGCTTAGGGATAATCTTCGTGAGAATATAATAGCTGGGAAAGATTCATTTCAAGGAGTTTGGGGTTATGAAGATTCCGTTATTCCAGAATTGGAACGTGCTATTTTATCGAGACACAACATAAACCTTTTAGGACTGAGAGGACAAGCGAAAACTCGTTTGGCCAGATTAATGGTTAACCTTTTAGATGAGTGGATCCCGTTTGTAGAAGGTTCTGAAATTAATGATGACCCACTTAAACCAATGTCCCGCTATGCTCTTGAGCTAATTGCGGAAAAAGGAGACGATACTCCGATTGCTTGGTTACATAGAGATGACCGATTCTTTGAAAAATTAGCTACACCAGATGTTACGGTTGCTGATTTAATCGGTGATGTAGATCCTATTAAAGCTGCGAATTTAAAATTTTCGTACGCCGATGACCGTGTGATTCATTTCGGAATGATACCGCGCGCTAACCGCTGTATTTTTGTGATTAACGAATTGCCCGATTTACAAGCGCGTATTCAAGTTTCGCTATTCAATATATTACAAGAAGGTGATATTCAAATTAGAGGTTTTAAGTTAAGACTGCCGTTAGACCTTCAGTTTATTTTTACTGCTAACCCAGAAGATTACACCAATAGAGGTAGTATCGTTACTCCATTAAAAGATAGAATAGGGTCACAAATTTTAACGCATTACCCAGACGATATCGCAACTGCACGTAAGATTACGGAACAAGAATCTAAATTAGATGCTCGACAAGTTGAAAGTATTTATGTACCCGATTTGGCAAAAGACTTATTAGAGCAAATTAGTTTTGAAGCTCGTGAAAGCGAGTATGTAGATTCAAAAAGTGGTGTAAGTGCACGAACAAGTATTACGGCTTTTGAAAACCTTTTAAGTACAGCGGAGCGTAGGTCTTTGTTAAACGGGGGTGATCATACCATGGTTCGTTTAAGTGATTTTCTAGGAGTGATACCTTCTATTACTGGTAAGATTGAATTAGTTTATGAAGGAGAGCAGGAGGGAGCCGACGGAGTTGCAGGTATTTTAATCGATGATGCTGTAAAGTCGCTTTTCCCGACATATTTTCCTAAAATTAATAAGTTGGAACGTAAGGATGAGGAAACGGTTTACGATGAGCTTTTGCATTGGTTTTTTCAAAGTGAAGGTTTTGAACTGATGGATGATTTTACAGATGAGGAATACAAGCGAGCGCTTGATAGTATACCCGCATTGAATCAATTGATAAAAGAACATCAGCCAGATTATAACGAAAAGGATGTTTATTTCTTAAAGGAATTATTGTTGTGGGGTTTAGTCTCTTACAAAAAACTGAACAAACAACGGTTCACTGATGGTTTTGAATTCAAAGACCTCTACAGTAGTTTCTTAAAGGATATTTAATAAATCCGTACTTATATAAAAAAAGCCCTTTCAATTTTGAAAGGGCTTTTCTTTTTCATAGCAATATTAAATTCTTTACACTTGATAGGTAGGTAGGTTAAAAATAAACGAACTTCCCTCGTATGGTTTACTTAAAACAATAATAGTGGTGTCATGTAAGTCCATGATTTTTTTGACTATTGCCAATCCTAAACCAGAACCTTGCTTTTGAGTATTCTTGTTTACTTGTTTGTAACGGTCAAAAATAAATGGCTGTTCGTTAACAGGGATACCGCTTCCGGTATCTGTGATAATTATTTCAATGTTATTTCCTTTCCTCAATAGTTTCAACGTTACCTTTCCTTCAGCATCGGTATACTTAATAGCATTTTCAATTAAATTCTGTAAAGCTCTTTCCACTAAGCCAATGTCAGCGAATACCATGCAATTATCTTCTGGGTTCTCTAGTTGTAGATTTATCTTCTTTTGTTCTGCCAGAACTTTGAATTTTGCGATAAGGTCATGTGATAATTCGGTAATAGAAAAGGGTTCTTTTATGGGAGTTATTTGCTCCGCTTCTAACTTAGAATAGTCAAATAATTGGTTGATAAGATTAGAAAGTTTATCAATATTAGAATGCGTAATTTCCAAATATTCCTGCTTTTGATTTTCGGTTAGGGAATCTTTTTTGATTTGAAGTGTTTCAATATACCCCTTTAAAATCGCTAAAGGTGTTCGTAAATCATGAGACACATTCGCAATCAACTCCCTACGGAGATTATCAACAGATTTCATCTTATTCATGTTGCCAACAATGCTATCTGCCATTTCATTAAAAGAAGTTGCTAAAACTTCAATATCAGATTCTTCAGGATTTTCAATTCTTATATCTAAATCTCCTTCTTGAAATTTACGTACTGTTTGGGTAATCACCCTAAGATTTTTAGTTAAGAACCAAATACTTAGCATGGCAACAATAGCGGCAAATAGCATAGTTAATAGTATAGCTCCAATACTTAATTTAGTGAAGTATTGACCAAATAAATTGTCCCTAATAAGTTCTAATTGTTTGCCAGCAACAATGATATAAATAAAACCCTCATGACCGTTAATATCAAAAGGTGCCGCTGAAAATATATTTTGCTCACCAGGGTTCAATGGGTCATCACCTACAATATATTTGGTACCTTTTGTTTTGATAAAGTCTTGTATTGGCCCTAAGGCTACTGACTTGGTAGGTTCATTTGAATTGTGCTCTAATACTACGGAATATAAAATGTCTCCTGATTTATTCAATAAGTACACTTCAATACCACGGTTAACCGCCATCATATCATGCATTAAATCTCCAAAAAGTTCTTTATTGACGCTTCCATCTTCTAAAAATGGTGCTGCATTTTTGAACTTTTCTTGAATTACATGTTCCGCTACATTAGCATTAATTTGTTGTGTAATGGCTTGATTATAGTTTAAGGTTAAATACCCAGTTATGAAGATATAAGAAGCAGCCATCAATATGATTATGAATATAAATGCTATCCATAATTTTTTTATTAACCTTGGTGTAAGGGTCTTATGCTTTTGTATCATGCAATAATCTCTTCATTAAACTTATAGCCAACACCCCATGTAGTTAAAATATAATTAGGATTGGCCATATCAGATTCAATTTTGGCTCTTAACCTATTAATATGTGAATTAACGGTATGTTCATAACCCTCAAAATTATAACCCCAGATAATATTTAGTAGTTCTGTTCTTGTGTAATTTCTACCTGGGTTCGAAGCCATTAATACCAACAACTCAAACTCTTTTGGGGAAAGCTCTATTTTATAATCTCCTATAACCACTTTACGCTTATCGATATCGATAGATAAACCTTCTGCAGATATCATAGAAATATCTTGTGGTTTTGGTTGTATCTCGTTCGTTCTTCTAAGAACAGCTTTAATTCTCGCTAATAGCTCCCTTATGCTAAATGGTTTGATCATATAATCATCAGCGCCGATTTCTAAACCCAATACTCTATCTATCTCTTCTGACTTTGCAGTAAGCATTATTACAGGTGTATTTTTATTTGCACGTAATTTTTTGCAAACATCAATACCATCTAAAACAGGTAAGGTAAGATCTAGGAGTATAAGATCATAATCATTCTCTAATGCTAAGCGAAGACCTAAAGCACCTTCCATCGCCTTTGTTGTCTGATAGTTAATATCGGTTAAATGAAGCTCTAAGAGCTTTATAATTTCTGGATCATCTTCAATAATTAGGATACGTTTCATAGTCAAGTACGAATTAAAGTAAAAAGTATCACAGAAAAATCACATCAATATTTAAAATGCTATAGTCTAAAAAATACTCACTTTGTTTAAGTCGTCGTTTTAATAAATTATTACAAGACCTTTTACATTTCTTAAATCATAAAAAAATATAACTGAGTGGTCTAAATATTAGACTAAAGCTAGCATATATGGATAGCGGAATATAAAAATATGGCCTGATACTTTTAACAGACAAAATTATAAACCAAAAAAAAAGCCTCGGTAGTATTTACCGAGGCTTTTTGTTTTCTGTTTTTTTATTTATTTCCAGTGATCTACATGTTGATTCATATCATCGAAAAGATATGTGCCTACAATCTGTTTTCTGTAAGCTATTGCTAAATATGTAAGCAAAAGTAACAAGGTGTATAATAGAAATATAAAATATCCTATTGGTAAAAAGGTACTTGGTATTAGGTGATTATCGAAGTCGTTATAGCTCAATAAAATGATAAATGTTTCTACAAGTTTGTATATATAAACTAAAGATATAATGTATAACACATATTCGAGAGTACGCATAGGCGGGTCGCTCAATTCATCTTCTTTTATCTTAAACCATAAAACGTAAAGAAATACAATATGTACAATTGACAGAATAGGAAATATGTAATTGTCAATTTTAAAAAAGTAAAACTTATTAGTGTAAAGTCCGTAAAAACTAAAAATATTTAAAAGAGCCAATATACCAACGGACAGAATTAATGTGCGTTTCCATGTTAGTATTCCTTTAATAAAATTCATATAATTAGATTTCATGGTCTTTGATAACCATTTGTTTTCTTTCAAGAACGGGTATGTATACTCTTTATTTTAAACAATTCGACGAACGGTATACTTTGTTGTTCAATACCTTAAATGTAAACTATTCATCGTTTTGTTATTGAGTACTTTACAAATAGTAATAATATGGTCGTTAATGTAATTATGAATAATGGCATCGGCATTAACAAATTCTTCATACCCAAAAGTAATATTGCATTTTTAATAAAATAAAGATATGACATTTGTATAACTATGGCTAGCAATGGTTTATGTCCAAATGTATACACTCTTTTATTTCTAATCATCCATAGAATAGTAGCCGTTACCCCTGAAGCAACATGTATACCAAAAACTATAATAACCCAACTAGGGCTATTTTTATGTAAGCATCTCTAATGTTCATTAAGGTTATCGAATATTTCATTTGCCATAAATAATTTATAGTAAAACGGCAAAAGAGTTGTATTGCTGCATACTAAAGTAAAAACGTAAATGACTTAAAACCATTTTGGAGGATCTTCGACATAATTTCAAGTAATTAATACCACAGATAATGGATAGGTATAAAAATTTGCATAAAAAAGCAATGTCAAGAGTATCTTAACAAAATACATGAGTTTACGTGGATTGTATTTATTTTTACAATCATGAAGATTCAGCGATTTTGCTATTTAGTGCGTTTACAATATTTGGGATTTAGATTTAGTGGGTGGCAGATTCAACCAAAACAACGCACAATCGTTAGTATGCTGAACAAAACCTTCGAATTTATATACCCCGAGCGAAACTATAAAATATTGGGTGCGGGTAGAACAGATGCTAAAGTATCTTCTTTAGATGGGGCTTTTGAATTATTTTTAGAAGACGAGTTACAAGATTTAGAAGGCTTCGTACTTAATTTCAATAAAAATCTACCATCAGATATTCGTTTACTCGCCATAGAACCGGTTAGTCAAGATTTTAATATAATTAAGGATGGTAAAACTAAAGAGTATTATTATTTCTTTTCTTTCGGATGTAAAAATCATCCTTTTAGTGCTCCTTTTATCACTAACTATATGGAAGAACTTAATTTGGATACCATGAAGCAAGGTGCTGAATTATTTGTAGGAAATCATGATTTTTCAATTTACACAGCAGGACTAAAACCTAACACTAAAACAGTTCGTACAATAGACTCTTGTTGTATAGAAAAGAATGATGTTTTGACTGCAAATTTTTTTCCAGAAAGTAGTTTTATATTAAAAATAAAAGGAAAAGGTTTTATGCGATATCAAATACGTATGATCATGGGTGTCTTGGTTCAATTAGGCAAAAATGAACTTACGTTAGACGATATAAAATTATCTTTGAAAACAGGCTCCGATTTAAAGTTGAAAACAATTGCTCCTGGATCAGGATTACTCTTAAATGAGCTGAAATTCAATGATTAAATAGGAGTTTCATTATATTTAAATAAAATAGTTTATGGCTACAAACAAAAAGCTAAACTTCCCTAAAAGAAAGAAAAAAAAGTCTCGCCAGCAGAACAAAATGGGGAAAGCGCCTGGTACTATTAGTTATATGGGCGATAAAGAGCGTAGTGATAGTATTATTTTCAGTACTACCTATGATGTAGATAATTTTGAAACGAAGGAGTTTGCTAAGTTAGATGAGTTTATTAAAGAAAAAAAAGAGGGAGTAATATCATGGGTTAATGTTGTTGGTATTTCTGATGAACCTTTTATAGAACGTCTTGGTAAACATTTTAATTTAAATCCTTTAGTACTGGAGGATATAGTAAATACAGAACAACGCCCAAAAATTGATGAATATGATGATTATATTTTCGCAGTTTTCAGAATGTTATATATATCTGAAGAAGATGAGATAATAGGGGAGCATATTGCCATTGTGCTATTAGAAAATACAGTTTTAGTATTTCAAGAAGTAAGAGCAGATGTATTTAACGGGCTAAGAGATCGTATAACAGGTAAACTTGGTCGTATTAGAGCAAGAGGCGCTGATTACTTGTTTTTCGCGTTACTAGATGCTATAGTGGATAACTACTTTTTAGCTATCGAGAATTTAAACAATAGAATTGAAAGTTTAGAAGAAGAGGTTTACAACAATCCTGAACCTATCGTTGCTAAGAATATTCAACAATTAAAAAAAGAAGTACTTAAGATAAGGCGTTGGATTTATCCTGTAAAAGAATTGATCAGTAGATTAATTGATTCTGAAAACCCTTTAATAACTAAAGACACTAAACTTTTTTTAAGGGATGTTCACGATCACACCATGGAAATTAATGAGAGTTTACAGATATACCGTGAAATGTCTATGAGTTTGATGGAGATGTATATGAGTAATATGAGTAATAAAATGAATGAGGTCATGAAGGTTTTGACCATTATGGCTTCTATTTTTATTCCGCTAACTTTTATTGCAGGTATTTATGGAATGAACTTTGATCACATGCCAGAATTACATACTAAAAACGGATATTACTACGTATGGGCAGTTATGATTGCTCTTTTTATAGGTATGATGTTTTATTTTAAAAAGAAAAAGTGGTTGTAAAATTTAGCTTTGCAATACTCATTAAATAAAACATCTTGTTTAATATAACTATGAATATAAAAAGAGCCAATTTTGGCTCTTTTTATATTTTGTAGTAATAATTAAGTATTAGTCGAATAGCTTAGAAGACAAATATCTATCGCCTCGATCACAAACTATTGAGACAATTACACCATGGTCTAATTCTTCAGCTAAGCGTAAAGCCACGGTCGCAGCACCGCCACTACTCATTCCCGAAAAAATACCTTCCTCTTTGGCAAGTCTTTTGGCCATAGCCGTTGCTTCCCCTTCGTTGACTTCCATTATTCTATCTACTTTTCTGGCATCGAAAATTTTAGGTAAATATTCTTTAGGCCATTTACGTATACCAGGTATACTAGCGTTGTCGCTAGGTTGTACGCCTACAATTTGTATATCATTGTTCTTTTCCTTTAAGAAAGTTGAAGTGCCCATAATGGTTCCGGTAGTACCCATAGATGAAACAAAATGAGTTACTTTGCCATCTGTATCGTTCCATATTTCAGGACCTGTAGTTTTGTAATGTGCTTTCCAATTATTGGGGTTTCCAAATTGGTTCATCATAATGTAGCCTTCGCTAGCAACTTTACTTTCTGCATAATCTCTGGCACCTTCTATACCTACATCCTTAGAAGTCAACGTCACTTTTGCACCATAGGCGCGCATTGTTTGTACTCGTTCTATCGTTGCATTTTCAGGCATTACTAATTCAATATCCAATCCGTAAATACCAGCTATCATGGCCAAAGCAATGCCAGTATTGCCACTAGTAGCTTCAATTAGTTTATCAGTTGCACTGAAATCTCCGCGCTCTAAGCCGGTTTTAATCATATTATAAGCAGCACGGTCTTTAACGCTACCGCCAGGGTTATGACCTTCCATTTTAAAATACAGGGAAACATTAGGGTTCGTATTAAGTACTCTCGATTTTACCAAAGGGGTATTACCAATAAGTGAAAGTATAGAATTAGACATGGGGTAAAGTTTTAATTTTAATTTCTGGAGTGTGAAAAACAGTAGAATTAGGAGGAACAGAAGTCGTAATCCAAGCATTTCCACCAATTACACTATTTGCTCCTATAATTGTGTTACCACCTAAAATAGTTGCATTTGCATAAATTGTAACATTGTTTTCTATGGTAGGATGACGCTTAGTTTTTTGGAGGTTTTTGGCAACAAAAAGGCCACCTAAGGTTACCCCTTGATAAATTTTTACATCATTCTTTATTACAGCAGTTTCACCGATAACAACACCAGTACCATGGTCTATGTGAAAAGAATTGCCAATTTTTGCGCCAGGATTAATGTCAACCCCAGTTTGCCTATGTGCATACTCGGTCATTAACCTTGGTACAAGTGGGAAACCAGATTTATATAATTCATGTGCTAAACGATATACCGATATTGCATAAAAGCCAGGATAAGCCATATATACTTCCTCAATAGACAATGATGCCGGGTCACAATTTACGGTTGCTTCAGCATCAAGGTTTAGGCTTTCTAAAATTTGCGGTAGCTTTTCTACATAATTCTCCCATACCTTCTTACAGGGCTTCTCACTCTCCCAGCAAGCTAAATCTACAAGTTCGTCAAACTGTTCTTGAAGTTTGCCTAGATTGTCTGCTACAGGCGTTTCTATATCAAAGAGCGTGTAAAAAAGAAGATCTGTAAATTTCTCTACATTCCTTTTTAAACGAAATCTTAGATTAGGTTGTTTTTTGTGAGCATTAATTTTTTCGATTATTGATCGATGGTCCATGGTTCTACATTAGTTAGTCAAAATTAACCAAATAACTAAAAGTACTTCTTATCTATTGGTTAACTTTAGCTTAAAATCACAAGAGCTAGGTCGTATGTTAGAAACGAATATTACAAAGAGTACCTTCCAATTTTTAAATTCACTTAAAAAAAATAATAATCGAGAGTGGTTTGCCGAACATAAAACAGATTTTACAACTGAGTCAGATAAGGTCAAAAGCTTCTTTAATAATGTACTTGAAAAACTGAAAATTCATGATGAAATTGAACGCCTAAAGGTTTTTAGAATCTATAGAGATGTTCGTTTCTCTAAAAATAAAACGCCTTACAAAAGTAATTTTTCAGCTTCGTACGCTAGAGCTGGTCAACATCGTCGTGGAGGTTATTATTTACAAGTAGAACCCGGTAATAGTTTTATAGCTACGGGTTTTTGGAATCCTGAAAAAGAGGATTTGTTACGAATTAGAAAAGAGTGGGAGTTAGACACAGCAGAATTGGTTGCTATCATTGAAAACCCAAAATTCAAAAAAGTGTGGGGTCAGTTAGTAGGTGAGGAGTTAAAAACCGCTCCGAAAGGGTTCGATAAAGAGGACCCAAACATTGAGTTTATTAGAAAAAAGCAATTTATTTTTATTAGAAAATTTTCAGATAAAGAGGTTTTGTCAAATGATTTTATTGACCAAATAGATGAAAGTTTTAAAATGATTAAACCCTATTTTAATTTAATGAGTAGTATACTAACCACTAATTTAAATGGAGAATCGTTATTAGACTAGTTCAAATTTATCAAAATATTGAATTTGATCTTGTAATCGTTTAATAACCATATTCATCATGCGTTTATTTAAAGCAGATGAATTTTTAATATACAGTTCATACTCTTCAATAGTGAATTGACCAATGATAAAACCTTTTAAGGAATTACGGAATTTAATATCTTTTTGAATGGATTTCGTAATATAATTCATACGTTTTTCAAGCTTATGCTCATAATACGTATTCTTCATTTTTTTGATATAATTTTGAAAAGAGGCTAATAATAAATCGTTCTGTAATTTTAAAATAGGACGTAAGGTCTGGTTTTGAAAACGTTCCTCTTCGGTCATATTCGGAACTATTTTAGCGGAAGAAATTAAAGGGCGTATCGATAGTAATTTCTGAGATCTGTCCATTTTTTCTATGATTTTATTTAAAGATACATATTAGACAAAACCCATATGAAAAGCTAATAATAAGTTTTTAACCTGTTATGAACAAAGGTAGTACCGTTTCTAAAAATCTCTATTGTAATTAAGAAAATAGTAATTACGTCAGGGTCATATTATCAAAATGTAAGTAAAAGATTATACAATCATTACTATTGATAAATCCATTTGGCTTCTTCTAAAAAGTAGTATAATTCTTATTTTTCGGTATAACTTTGCGACATAAATTTTCAAATTTAAGACTATGAGATTTCATACTAGAAAATTAGTTAAGCCTGGCGATTTAAATTCAAATGGCACTTTATTTGGAGGTCGTTTATTGGCATGGATAGATGAAGAAGCGGCTTTGTATAGTATCATTCAATTAGAGAATGGAAAAGTAGTGACAAAATATATGTCAGAAATAAATTTTATGAGCGCTGCCAAGAAAGGTGATGTTATTGAGATTGGTATTGAAGTTGTTAAATTCGGTAAAACGTCACTGACATTAAACTGTGAAGTACGTAATAAAATGAACCATGAAACTATTGTCACTGTAGACAATATCATTATGGTAAACTTAGGTGAAAACGAAAAACCAGCACCACACGGTAAAACAAAGATTGAGTTTGTAAAAGACCGTTTGGCCGCTTTAGGAGAAGAATATTAACTATCCCCTATTTTCTTAGCTATGGCTTGGACTTCATCGAGTACTCTTAACAAGTTACCACCCCATAATTTGGCAATTTCTTCGTGGGTATAACCACGTTCTACAAGTTCTAGTGTTACATTGAATGTTTCTGAAGCATCATTCCAACCTTCAATTCCACCTCCGCCATCAAAATCTGAACTTATACCAACATGGTCAATACCAATTAATTTGACCATGTAATCTATATGATCTACAAAATCTGCTACGTTAACTGCTGCAGGTGCATCTGTTTTATCTTTTACCAACTCTTTACCAAGTTTAAGCACCTTTGGGTAATTCTCCATAAATGCTTCTTTTTCTGCCTCAGTTAGGCTAGAGAATTGAGAGCGCTCATACCAATCAATACCTAATGAATCTGCTACTTTCTGATAAATCGATTTCATGTATGCAGCTCTAGCATCGTGTTTCTTTGTATTTAAATAAGAGCTAAAAGCGACTGTTTGAACAACTCCGCCATTTTCTTTCATCAACATTAATTGCTCATCATCTAAATTTCTACTATGATCACATAATGCTCTAGCAGATGAATGGGAAGCAATTATTGGTGCTTTTGAAAGGGCTATCATTTGTTTCATTGCCTCTTTTGACGGATGTGAAACATCTATCATAATACCGAGCTTATTCATTTCAATTACAGCTTCTTTACCTAAATCACTTAATCCATTATGTAACCATTTATCATCAGCTTCTCCTGTATTTGAATCTGAAAATTGGCTATGACCATTATGTGCTAAAGAAATATAGCGTGCACCTAAATCATAGTATGTCTTAAATTGACTCATATCTTTGCCAATGGGGTATGCATTCTCTACTCCAATCATTGCTGCTTTTTTTCCAGAACCAATAATTTCCCTAACATCAGAAGATGATAAAGCCAAACCAATTTGGTCAGGGGCAATTTCTTCACAAAGCTTGTGTATGGCATCAAATTTCTGCAAAGCATTTTCTTTTGCTTTTGCATAACCTTCATCAGTGAGTGTATCTTGACCGGTATAAACGATTAGCCATGTAACGTCTAAACCTCCATCTTTCATTTTTGGTAAGTTAACCTGAGTTTCTAGGTTTTGAGTGTAATTAACGCTATCGGTAAAGTTCTTGATATTGATATCGTTATGTGTATCAATTGTAATTACATCTTCATGAATTCGTTGTGCTTTTTCAATCGTTGTTTCTGTTGAATTTTCTTTCTTTTCTGAACATGAGAAAGCCATTAAAAAACACATAACATAGATAAACTGCTTCATAAAATCGTTTTAGACCTACAATTTAAGTGTATTCACAACAAATAACCAACCCTTGCAAACATTTTATTGCTGACACGTGTATAATGGCGCATTTTTAAAAACTCTTAAGTAAGAATAGGTAAATAATAAAAGAATAGCATTTTATGTCCATTTCAAAAACTACAGATTTACTTGGTCAATTATCTCAGTTAGAACGCTCGGTAGGTGAGTTCTCTTTTGAGGAGTTAAGTGCCGATGAAGCTAAGGCGTTAAAAAAATCATTTAACACCTTTAAATCTAGTTTGGAAAGTAAAATTTATTCTCCTAGCCAAAATAATACCATTTCAGAAAAAGCGGAATCTGTGGTTGTAGATAAACAAGAAGTATCGCAAAAACAATTTATGACTCATGTAAGTCATGAGATTCGAACTCCTTTGAACAGCATAATCGGTTATGCTAACCTTCTGAAAGAAGAAGAATTAACATCTAATCAGCATAGAAAAGTAGAAGCTATTCAATTTGCTTCAAATACATTATTAAAGCTTATTAATGAGGTATTGGATTATTCAAAAATATCTTCTGGCAATACAAGTTTTGAATCTATAGATTTTAAACTACATGGTTTACTTAATGATGTTATGTTCTTATGCGAAACATTGCTTGTTGATAGTCAAGTAGATCTAATTATTGATATAGATGAGAATGTGCCAAAAATAATAAAAGGGGATCCTTCAAAACTTTCACAAGTTCTTTTAAACCTAGTCGGTAATTCTATCAAATTTGTAAACCATGGTTTTATAAAATTGGGCGTTTTTGTTAAGGAACTTAATGAAAATGATTACGTATTAGAATTTTCTATAATTGATACAGGAATTGGTATTTCAAAGGAAAAGATAAATTCCATTTTCGAACGTTATTCGCAAGCAGAAAAAGACACATACATTAAATATGGTGGTACTGGACTAGGATTATCTATTACCAAAGAAATCATCGAAAAACAAAACGGAGAAATAAATATAAGTAGTGTTGTAGGTAAGGGAACTACCGTCTCTTTTACACTACCATTTTCTAAAGGAGATTTAAATAGTCTACCGATTGAACAAGAAAAAAATCTTGATGTTGAAGAAGCAAAAAAATTATTAAAGGGTGCCGAAATAATGGTATTTGAAGATAATTTAATGAATCAACATTTAATATTAGAACAGTTGACCAAATGGGGCTGTAATGTGCATACTAATGTAACCTTAGAAAAAGGGTTGACCATATTAGCTGCAAAAAATATAGACCTGATTTTGATGGATTTAAAGATGCCAAATTTAAACGGATTTGAAGTATCTAAAGCCATTAGGTCAAATGAGAATGCGTTTATCAGAAATACACCAATTGTAGCTTTCAGTGCTGATTTTACAGAACAAGATGGTAAAGATTGTGAGTCAATAGGAATCAATGATTTTCTATTAAAGCCTTATACATTAAATGACTTAATGTCCATTATTTTAAAAAATAAAAGAAAGAATAAACTAACTGAAGAGTTTGGACCAATACTTCAAAAACAAATGATAGAACCTAAAGAAACTACTGTTGTTGACCTAAATAGTCTTTTAGATGATTGTTTTGGTGAATTAGAGATGTTAAATGAATTGATTAAACTTTTTAAGACGAATGTTCTTGAGTTTATCGGCAATGTTACAATTCATATAAAAACAGATAACCTTGTCGAAATTGCATTTTCTGCACATAAACTCAAGGCAAGTTTTGCGATGTTAAAAGCTAATGGTATGCGAAACTTAATTGTAGAGTTAGAGGCTAATTGTAAAGCAAATGAACCTAGCAAAGTCAAAGAGTTATATGAATTGTTTTTAAACGATTATCCTTTATTAGAGAATAATTTAAATATTGATTTAGAAAGATTGAATAAACAGTAATATGGGTAAACGTGTACTATTAGCAGATGACGACCAACTTTTAGCTTCGTTGTTAAACTTCAGGTTAAAAAAGGGTGGTTATGAAGTGCACCATTCATCAAACGGTAAAGAGGTAAAAGAATATCTTAAAACCGAAATACCAGATATCATTGTTAGTGATATTATGATGCCATATTTTTCTGGTATTGAGCTAATTGATTTTGTGAGAAACGAATTAAAATCGAATGTACCTATAATTATAATTTCATCTGCTGGTAATGAGCAAAATGTACTTAGCGCATTTGAATTAGGTGCCAACGATTTTATTACAAAACCTGTAAGTCCAACCGAACTATTAGTACGTGTAGCAAGAGAAATAAATAAAAAATAATTTGTTGATTCCCCCAAGACAAATAAAAATAACGCTGATTACGGCACCAGAATTCAATTTGGATTATCTCTGGTGGTTGTCCATTTTATTTATGGTACTGGCTGTATTGTATTTTGTTGGAATATTCTTTATCAGAAATAGGATAAATGCTATTAATGGTCGCACAAGAGATAAAAAAGTAGAGTTCTCCCCAATGATTAATGAGTTTTTATTCTATGAAGACTCAAATAGT
Organism: uncultured Maribacter sp.; assembly: GCF_963977385.1. Taxonomy (GTDB): domain Bacteria; phylum Bacteroidota; class Bacteroidia; order Flavobacteriales; family Flavobacteriaceae; genus Maribacter. The sequence goes on from NZ_CAXBOU010000010.1 coordinate 142,348, forward strand.
AAGGAGGAAAAAATGAATTATTTAAACCTTAAAATTCAGATTAGGGAATTAATCAAAGAAGACTTTGATAGAAATGTATTGACCGAGGTTCTACTTGATTTACGAAAAGATTTGTCTGGCCAATCACAAACAGTTCTAATTGATCTTTATAAAGATTTAGGATTACATAACGATGCTTATGAAAAATTATCGAGCAGAAGATGGCAAATCGTTTCTAGTGGAATTCTAGAGTTAACCTCTATGGATGTCAAGGAGTCTTATGGACTGATTATAAAATTCATAAATCATAGACAAGGTACCATTCGTAAACAAGCTGAAATAGCTGTAGTAAACCTTAAGGAAGAAGGTATTGGGTATTTCCTAGACAATACAAAATATAAAATTTCTGAATGGCAGCAATTAAAACTTTTGGATGTACTTAGGCATAAGCCAAATTTTGAGCCGCCATTGTTTGGTTTATGGTTGACATCTACCAATAGCCATGTAGTACTTTTTTCTTTGCGATTAATTAAATACTATAAACAGAGTAATACAGAGCAGTCTATCGTTACACTTTTAAAACATAAAAAGAGGGACGTACAGTCAGAGGCAATAGATTGTATAAAAGAGTTCTTTTTTATTAGTGCTTTACCAACACTGAAAATGGTGTATGGCAAAGCTAGTAATGACATAAAGATTGCAATTTTAGATGCTATAGGGGAAATCGGCTCTAAATCAGATTTAACGTTTTTAGAGGGCTTAAAGAATAAGGAGAAGAATTTTAATGTTAAGAATAAAATTGTCGGCACGTTAAATAAACTTGATCCAGAAAGTATTTTACCTACAAAGAATATAGCTGGTTCTGATTATTTCTCAAGTGAATTGGAGAATAATGAGGATGATAGCGAAGTACCAGCAAGTATAGACAATGAGATTGCGGTTGAATTACCAGTAACCATATCTAATAATATCATTGAAGTTAAAGATGATGTACCAGTAGAAGAAACAAGTGAACCAATAATTGAAGAAGAAATTGTCATTATTAACTCTGATGAAAATTCAGTACATATTAAACCAGAGTTAAACGAGATAATTAGTATTACAGATAGCGAAGTGCCAGCAAGTATAGACAATGAGATTGCGGTTGAATTACCAGTAACCATATCTAAAAATATCATTGAAGTTAAAGATAATGTACCAGTAGAAGAAACAAGTGAACCAATAATTGAAGAAGAAATTGTCATTATTAACTCTGATGAAAATTCAGTGCCTATTAAACCGGAGTTAAACGAGATAAATAGTATTACAGATAACGATGTTATCGAGGAAAATAACATCGTAGAACAAGAACCTGATGATGATTTAATTTCTGAAATTGATTTAACTTTTTTACCCAAAATCAACAATAATGTTATTGAAGAAGATGTAAATATTCAATCACATATAGAGAATACTCAAGAAGAGGAAAAAGAATTGACTTTTGAATTTTTACCATTAATTATATCTAATGTAATTGTTGAGGAAAGAATAACTAATGATGAGCAGGAAGATTTTGTACCGTTGTTTTCGTTAGATGATGATATTGATATAGAGTGTAATGATATAGAGCATGAAAATGATATTGCGCCTGAAGATGAAATTAAAGAAATTGATTGGTCTAGTATTTCAATTAAAAGTTCTATAGACGCAAATGAAGATGTTGAAACTAGTAAAGAACCTTTAGTTTCATTTGAAAATGATACTGTAACTTTTTCTGCCAATTTCATAGAACAAGATGAACTTGATACTATGGTGCTGTTAGAAAATATAGCCGAAATGGGTGATTGTCGAGAACTCCCTATACTTCATGAACTATTAGCTGATACCACATCACCACTAATATTAGAACGAATTACTGAATTGATACAGAAGTTTTCATATCAATCACCTCGTCCTAATGCATTGTTCTCATCAAAAAATGACCTAGCAGAAAGTGTCTTTACTGAAATTTATAATCTTTCAGATAATGAAACCAAATTTATATTGTTAGAAGAGATCAAAAGAATAGGAGATGAAAAGGAAATTCAATTATTAGAAACTGTAATTGAAACAGAGTCGAAAGCATTAGCTAAATCCGCTAAATCTGTATTAAAACATATTAAATCCCAGATTGCATTAACTAATGTAGAATTAAAGACAACTGATGAAAATGAAGATCCATTATTCGATGTTGATTTTGAATTAGGATTTAGTGAGGCGTCTAGAAGAATGATGAACTCGAACGAAAATGGTTCAACTTTATTTGACCATTTATGCTCCATGTCTAATACCTTATACAATAAGATAAATGGATAGTGAACTATTCGGCATAGTACTAGAATATATCAATTTTGTATTCTTCCTGTTTACCATGATATTATTTATCATGTTTTCTGCTATGGCTTATTTTTCAACCAGAAACTCTATTCACTATAGAAATAAAAACAGTTTTACCGATATTACAAAAATTATGGCTTCTCCTTTGGCGCCAACAATTACGATAATTGCTCCTGCCTATAACGAAGGACTTACTATCGTAGAAAATATAAGGTCATTGTTGTCATTACAATATGTGAATTATGATGTTATGGTTGTCAATGACGGGAGTAAAGATGACACCTTACAAAAATTGAAGATTGCCTTTGACTTGGTGAAAATGGATACAGAAATGGATCCTGATTGGAAATCAAAACCAGTAAATGCTATTTATAAGTCTCAAAATATGGCATTCGCTAAATTGACAGTTGTCGATAAATTGAATGGAGGTAAATCGGATGCCCTAAACGCTGGTGTTTCCTTGTCTACTAGTAAATATGTTGGTTGCATTGACGTAGACTGTTTGCTGCAACCTGATGCCCTATTGCACGTAGTAAAGTCATTTTTTCAAAGATCTAAAAAACGAGTTATTGCTGTTGGCGGTGTTATACGAGTTGCCAACTCTTGTGTAATTGATGGCGGACAGTTAGAAGAAATAAGATTACCGACAAATTGGTTAGCCCGATTTCAATTATTAGAATATACCCGCTCCTTTATCTTAGGTAGAATGGCTTGGGGTAGAATTGATAGCTTATTAATTATTTCTGGTGCATTCGGATTTTTTGAGCGTGAAATTGCACTTGCCGTAGGGGGTTATGATACTAATACTGTTGGTGAGGATATGGAGATCGTATTTAAAATGCGACGGTACATGCATGAACGAAAAGAGCCGTATACCATTGAATATATACCCGATCCTTTATGTTGGACGGAAGTACCTGAGGACTTAAATATTCTTGTAAATCAAAGAGATCGTTGGGCGCGTGGTAATCTAGAAACCTTGTTCAAGCATAAAGACATGTTGTTCAATTCTAAGTTCGGTAGACTAGGTTTATTAAGCTATCCCTATTGGTTTTTCTATGAATGGCTATCTCCATTGTTAGAGTTTTTTGGCTTTTTCACCATTATATTGTTTGCATATTTAGGTATTCTTAATTGGGAATTTTTTTTACTTATAACATTGGCTATATATCTGTTTTCTGTTATGATTTCATTTTATGCCATTCTATGGGATGTCTACTCATATAATCAATATAGGCGCACAAAAGATATTTTAATATTAATGGGACTAGCCTTGCTAGAGCCTTTTGTTTTCCATCCAATTGTGGTTTATGCTGCAGTTAGAGGTAACTATAAAAAATTATTTAATATAAAGTCTGGTTGGGGATCCCAGGTAAGAAAAGGTTTTGCTAAAGCAACTTAAATTATAAAATGAATACAAGTACAATAGATAGATATTCTTTAAAACAGTATACGCGGCTTATGATATCCTTTTTTGGATGTTTGCTCATATTGACGCTTTTTCAATATGGTGTTCTATATTATAAAGGTGTTCTAGATAGTATTTTCACTGTTAGCTTGTTAAAGGCCATAATACATCAAATAGGGTTCACGGCGATTACAGGAATAATCATGGTATTTCCTTTCAATTTCTGGGAGAATCTAAGATCTAAGTACGGATTTAATCTTGTCTTTGTTCTGCTCAGCTTCATTTTAATTATTGAAGCTATGCTTACTAGTTATTATTGTACCACATTGGTTCCTTTAGGTTCTGACCTTTTAGGGTATAGCTATTCGGATATGAAAATAACCTTGGCCAATTCTGGCGGATTCATGATTTCCGTTTATTTATTTATAGGTGTTATTTTCTTAATAACTCTATTTCTAGGCTTTTATAGAGTTACCTCTAGGTTCTATCACAGAATCAGTAAAATGTACCCTTTTACCATTGTACTCTTCAGCTTATTTGTTGCATCCTTATTTACTGATGGTAAACCAATAAATCAGAATAAAACTCAATACTTGGCTGTAAACTTATACAATAGTAGTACTGAAGACAACTCGTATACGTCTACAGAAGAATATCCATTGGTTAAAAAACCAAATATTGTAAACGTATTAGGTGAGTATTTCGATCTAAAAGAAAAAAAACCGAATATCGTTTTTATAATGGTTGAAGGTCTTGGTAGAGATTTTGTAGGGGAAGGTGCTGAATATGGTGGTTTTACACCGTTTCTTGATTCTTTAAGTACCAAGTCGTTATATTGGGAGAATTTTTTAAGCAACACAGGGAGAACATTCGGAGTATTACCTTCTTTATTAGGCTCACTTCCTTTTGGGAAAAGCGGATTTATGGAATTGGAAGAGTACCCCAATAAACTGACCTTATTTAGCGTACTTAAAAATAACGGTTACCATACTTCATTCTATCAAGGTACTAATAGCTCTTTTGATAAAGTTGATAGGTTTCTTAAAAGTGAGAATGTTGATTTTGTTTTAGATAAATCTGGTTTTGGTGTTAATTACGAACAGCAGGCAGAAGATGCGGCCGGTTCTTCTTGGGGTTATCCCGATAAAGAACTATTCAAAAAAAGTATTAGCCTACCTCGAGAAGAAAATCAGCCTAGACTAGAAGTTTATATGACCATTAGTACACACGAACCTTTTATTCCACCTAATCAAGAATACTATGAGCGTGAGGTAGAGACAATTCTTTCAAAAGGTGATTTCAATTCAAGAGTGGAAAATGTTATTGAGAAAAATGATAATGTATTTGCCACGTTATTATATACCGATGAGGCTATAAAATGGTTTATGGATGCGTATAAATCACAACCTAATTATGAGAATACCATATTTATTATAACTGGAGATCACAGGCTTATTCCAATACCGCAACGTAATAACATAAGCCGTTTTCATGTGCCTTTGATTATGTATAGCCCTATGCTAAAGACTACTCGCAAAATAAGCTCGGTTTCTTCTCATTTCGACGTAACACCTTCCATTTTAGCATTATTAGAAGATTCGTACGAATTGAAGATGCCAAAAAAAGTAGCTTGGATGGGTGGTGCGTTAGATATGCAAACTGCTTTTAGATCTACCAAGAATATCCCTTTAATGAGAAATAAGAATGAATTGAAAGAATATATAAGCGGAGAAAAGCTGTATACGGATGGAGATATTATGGAGTTAGATGAAAATATGGATATAAGTTCTGCTTTTGGTGGTGGCTCGGTCGAAGCGACACTTGAAAGGTTCAAATCTATAAACCATTATGTAACTACTGAAAACAAAATAATACCTGATAGTCTTGCCATTTTCTCGATTCAGAAAGAAAAATTCACTGATACTGAAACCGTATGGCTAAATAGTGTTTATGATGGTAAAGATTCTGATAAAGGATATTTTAAAGCACGGGAATTAGCATGGAATAAAAAATGGGACAAAGCATTATTGTTAAGTCGATATAATTTATCTGAAGCTCCTAGCCATATAGATACTAAGATATTAATGGGAAGAGTAAATTCATGGAAAGGAAATCATGATATAGCTATTGAAATTTTGAAAGAATGCATTAGTATGAATCCGAATTATATCGATTCTTATGCTGCTTTATTCGATGTATTCTTTTGGTCAGATAAACCTCGGGAAGCTTTAGAGCTAATTACAGCTGTAGAAGAGAATAGTGCTAGTGCCAATGAATTATCTGCTAAAATTTCACGAGCCCGAAATCAAGCTAGACAAGCGAATATAGATGTCCATAATGTTGTGGAAAATACAACAAAAGCACCCTTGACATCCTCAAAATAATGAAAAACAAGATTATACAATGTGTCTTATTCTTACTGCTGATCTGTGTATACAGTGTCAGTGGGCAAGATATAAACACTATTGAAAACAAAGCTCCAAGTTTTGAAAAAGCCTATGAATTAGCTTATGATGGTAAAACGTCAACTGCTAATAGAATGTTAAGCACTTTGGCTACTAAAAGTCCAGATGATACCAATTCTAAATTATTATGGGCCAGTACCAATAGTTGGGAAGGCAATTACGAAAAAGCACGCGTACAATTCAATGACCTATTATCTAATGATAAAAGTAATCGAAGTGCATGGTTGTCCGCTATTAAAAACGAACTATATGCTAAAAACTATTATATCGCATTAGGGCTGTCAAATAAAGCATTAATCCATATAAAAAAAGATATCGAAATTGAAAGATTAAGAACTCTAGCTTTAAACGGTGTTAATACCGTTGAATATGATGATTATAATTGGTCAGATTCAAATGATAATTTAAATAAACTTGAGAACAAGGAAGATGTTAAAAACAATATAGCGGAAGAATTGGCTATTGATTCTAGTAAAACGAATATTGTAGACAAATCAATTGAATCAACTGAAGAATTCAAAAAAAGTGTTACGTTCAATAGTTCTTTGTCCGTTTTTAATGAAGTATTTGATCCTATGAGTTATGCAAGTATTTCATACAAACAGGAAACAGCTTTAGGGAGCATAATTCCAAGAATAAATTATAGTAATCGATTTGGAATAAATGGAGTACAGTACGATCTTGATTTGTATCCTAAAATTACTAAGGGATTATATGCCTATGTAAATTACGGATATTCAAATTCAGAAATTTACCCTAATCATAGAGTAGGTGGAGATTTGTATTTAAATATAAAAGGAGGACTCGAGTTTTCTGCAGGAGGTAGGTTTATTAGTTTTACAAATACTGACGTTTCGTTGATAACAAATTCTATTGGCTATTATACCGGTAACTATTATTTTTCACTGCGTTCATATATTACCCCTAGTAAAGATAATCTGACAAGTCTATCAGGAAATATATTGGTACGTAAATATTTGAAAGGTGCTAAAAATTATTTTGGAGTAAACGTTGGAGTTGGTTATTCACCAGAACTTAGACAATTAACTTCTCAAAGTCAAATTTTGGCAGAAACCTTGCTTTATTTGGAATCACAACGACTTAGTTTAGAATATCAATTTCCAAGTAAAAATGACATGAGTACATATAGTACCTCTATTGGAATAACGAGAGAGGAACTTTCCTTTTCCCCAGGTAGTTTTTTCTGGTCTTTATCAGCGGGTCTTACCTATTCGGTTAAATTCTAGGAATTTTAAGGGCAACTGAACTATACTGTCAAATAGAACAGTATTCCTTTTAATGTATTCAATAATATAATAAACAAAAAAAATAGTATTAATAATTGTTATTATTAAATTCTAACCCCAGTTTCTTTACAAGTAAGTTAATGCGCTATTTTAATGGTAACTCAGGTTGCATGTCTGATATCCATTTATCTGCAAACATGCCATATACTAGGCCTATTTCATTTTCTTGCACATAAGCTTCATCTTTACCTACATCATAATTAACATTGTAGACATACACTTTTATGCCTTCATCTTTTAACTGTAGTATAAGCTTTTTTTGGCTCTTAATTATTTTTCTAGAAAGACCAACATACATTACATTATTGACTTTTAAGAAGTTTATTTTATCGTCTTTTAGTTCAAGTAATGCTTCTTGCGTAATCATGGTATGTATACTATGTTCTGATGCTTTTTCTATTGCCATAACACTATATAGCTCCATAATAAGACGGTCTTTATCAATAAAGGCATCAGCGAAAGAAATGGGGTCGTTTACCTTATCAGTTACTAAAGAAGCATCTGGGTGCTGCTCGAACCAGGTATTGATACCTTTCATATCTAATGTAGAATAATCGCCATATATTTTTTGTGTAACAAATTGAGCATGAGTAGGAGGTAGGGTACCTGTATAATCAGTAAAACGGGCCCACATACCCCAATCATGAGCTGCAACCAAATGACCGTCTGAAGTCTCTATAATATCCAATTCAAAAATTCTGAATCCCTTTTTATAATTCTGATCAAGAGCATCTTTTGAATTGGTTGATTTAATTCCGTTTACTTCACCGCCAGCTTCAGCAATATATCTATTGATGTTAGGCTCGAAATCATATGTAATTTTTGGAAAGTAAATATGTTTGTCATTGATTTCAGCAGGTACTGAAATAGTTTTAACAATGGAATTGTCATGTATTTCTTCAACAATACTCCCATTTAAATTGTGCATTATGTATGCCTGTCTTCCTTGTAAGTTACTCAATTGAACTAAACCTTGAGATTCTAAAGGTTTTATAAAATCTACTAAACTGGCAGCTGCAGAATCATGGGCTAAAAGAGCGAAGTTTGATTTAATCTCTATCATTTGAGTTAACACAGTTAAAAATTCTTGTGCTTCATTCTTACTACCGTATGTATCATAGGTTTTATATTCAATATTTTTAGAATCAAGAAAATGAATAATCGTTATTCCTCGCTCAATAGATTCCGTTTGTGATAAATACGTAAACGAACTTTGTTGATGGGTATTAAAACTTTGACTGTTCAATATTAATTCTCCCGGTGTCGTTTTTTTAGAAACCACAGCTAAAGGTTCAATTGCAAAACTGGTAGTTGTACTTGTAATAAATACAAAAAATATAAATAGCTTAATTAAGGAATTATAGTTACGAAGGGGATATGCATTCATTTAATTTCATCTTTACTATGACAATCATTTAGTACTCTAAAAGGTTAAATATGACTGTAGAATGAAAACGAAATTTTACGAGTCATATTGTAGCATAATTTTTATGATTTTAAGGGAGTGAAAGATGTTTTTAAATTGATAAAAATGTAAGGACTATTATTAATCAATATCAGTTATAATAAAATTTCTTATAAAATTGAATGTTGAGATTTATTTAAAAAATAATCCAGTATTACTGAGGTAATCGACAAAACACCAAAAAACAGGATAAACTACACTTTACTAAAGGCCAGTAAACACCAGTGTTGCAGCATTATTTAATGTAAACAACACTTTTATATAGGTTTTACAACAAAAACAAAAAGGTTCACCACATTTTATTGTCGCGCCTAGTTCTTCAATATATATTTACTTCAAGATTTATTTACCCAAATCAATTTTAATTTTAAACCTACAAAATGCTTTACGACACTTACGGTGAAGAGTACCTAGTATTTCTTCAAGATTTAAACGAAATTTTAAGTATCAACGAATTAGCTGAGTTAGATTATATGTAAACGGTAACCAAACCACTAAAAATTAAATTCACATGGCACATCAAAATCAAGATTTTTCATCTTATCAAAATTTCATTCAGGATTTAAATTCTATCCTAGTTAATTTCAACATTAACAAATTGACCTATTCTTAATGTGTAACATTAAGAAAAGAGAAAGCGCCCGTATAAACGGGCGCTTTCTCTTTTTATAAAAGTAATTCTATTTATCCTAAATACGTTTTTAACAACTTACTTCTTGAAGCATGACGCAATTTACGTATTGCCTTTTCACGAATTTGTCTTACACGCTCTCTAGTTAAGTCGAATGTTTGTCCAATTTCAGCCAAAGTCATTGATTGCTGATCACCAATACCATAATATAACTTAACAACATCAGCTTCTCTAGGAGATAATGTATCTAAGGCTCTATTAATTTCTGTATTCAATGATTGTTGCAATAATTGATTATCAGGTCTAGGTGATTCACTAGAACGTAATACATCATAAAGGTTAGAATCCTCACCTTCACGTAGTGGTGCATCCATAGATACGTGTCTACCTGAATTCTTAAGTGATTGCTTTACTTCAGAAACGGTCATTTCCAATTCCTTTGCAATTTCCTCTGGAGATGGTGGTCGCTCGTGTGCTTGTTCTAAATATGAAAATGTCTTTTTAATTTTATTTATTGAACCAATTTTGTTCAATGGTAAACGAACTACTCTAGACTGTTCTGCTAAAGCTTGTAAAATAGATTGTCTGATCCACCATACTGCATAGGATATAAATTTAAACCCTCTAGTTTCATCAAATCTTTTTGCTGCCTTTACTAAACCTAAATTTCCTTCATTAATTAAATCAGGTAATTTTAAACCTTGATTTTGATATTGTTTTGCCACCGAAACCACAAACCTTAAATTTGCAGTCGTCAATTTTTCTAAAGCTGCTTGACTACCTTCCCTTATCTTTTGTGCTAACTCTACCTCTTCATTTGCAGTAATCAAATCAATTTTACTGATATCTTGCAAGTATTTATCGAGTGATTTAGATTCACGATTCGTTACCTGCTTAATAATCTTTAGTTGCCTCATATGTATGTATGGAATTTAGAAGTTCTACAAGTTTACAGTATACCACAAATTATCGTCTTTACCAAAGAAAGTGAGTTATACTTCTACACTATTTATGAGGTTTAACAAAGAATTATGCATTTAGGACATTTAAACAGTAAGGCTTATTTTTGAACCTACACAGATATTTTATATGAGTAAAAGAGCCTTAAAAACGTATTTATCCAAACTACCAAAAAAGGCATTGGAAGAACAGATAGTAGAACTTTATGAAAAATTTCCTACTGTAAAAACCTACTATGACTTTGCTTTTAACCCGAAAGAAGATAAACTGGTACAGGATGCTAAAGCAAAAATATCTAATGAATACTTCCCGCTAAAAAGAAGACGACCAAAAGCACGACGTTCTGTTGCTCAAAAATTCTTGAAGCATTTTATTAAATTAGGTGTAGATCCACATTTAATAGCAGATGTAATGTGCTATAATCTTGAAATTGCACAGACATTCTCTATGGAGAAAAATGTACCTGATTCTTTCTTTAGAAGTATGCTTAACTCGTTCAAAGAAGTTATTCAGTTTACCACAGTTCAAGGTATTCTACCGGAATTTAAAGAACGGATTTTAAAAATTTATACAGAAACCCAAAACCAAAAATGGCTTTTTGAAGATGAATTTTCAAAGGCTTTGGATATAATAGATTAGAATATGGCGATAGTAATTATTAGACAAGACAATAAAATTGAACTTTGGAAAAATGCACTTTTGAAAGCAGATAGTTCTTTAGAAGTTTACAGTTATTTAGAGGAACATCCAAAAGATGAAATAAACATGGCTGTCATCTGGAAGCATCCTAATGGTTCGCTTACCGAGTATCCCAACTTAAAATGTATTGCCTCGGCAGGGGCCGGTGTCGATTATATATTCGAAGATGTAACTCGACCTAAAGAAATCCCTATTACCCGTATTGTTGACCCATATTTGGCTAGCGATATGTCTGAACATGTTTTGGCGGTGATTTTAGCTCATCTTAAAAATCTGAATACTTATAAATCAAAACAAATAGCGAATGTTTGGGAACCGATGGATTATTTGAGAATAAAAGATGTTACTGTTGGTATTTTAGGTCTAGGGGAGTTGGGTTCTCTTACTGGTACGGACCTTATTAAACACGGATTTACAGTTCAAGGATGGAGTCGTAGTAAAAAGAATATCGATAATATGAAGACTTATAATGGTCCCGAATCATTATCAGAATTTCTTAAATCAACAGATATTTTAATCTGCTTATTACCTTTAACGCCTGCTACCGAGGGTATCCTAAATAAAGAACTTTTATCTCAACTACCTAAAAATGCATTCGTAATCAATGTTGCTAGAGGCGGCCATTTAGTAGATGAAGATTTACTAGAACTTATAAATAGTGATCATCTTTCAGGAGCTTGTTTAGATGTTTATCATTCAGAACCATTACCAACTTCGCATCCATTTTGGAACCATGATAAAATACACATGACTCCCCATTATGCCAGCGTTTCAGATACCAATTCAGTTATTCCCCAATTAATCGAGAATTATAGAAGATTGCAATCTGGTAATGAACTTCAAAATAAAGTGGATATGAACAAGGGGTATTAATATTGTGTATTTAATTTTTTTTATTTCTTTTACCGATAAAAATCCCATAATTTTATAAGGTTTTTGCATTATTAATTTAATTAACGCCTACACACCTTTTGAAGATACACGAAGATATTACGGAGAAGACCTTATATGATTATCAAGAGGAAGATCTAAATACTATTTTTAAGTATCTAGATGAGAACGGTGATAATTCGAACTTACTATATCAACTACCAACAGGTGGTGGTAAAACAGTTGTATTCTCTGAAATAGCAAAGCGTTATATCGCACGAACCAATAAAAAGGTTGTCGTACTTACCCACCGAATAGAATTAAGTCAACAGACCTCAAAAATGTTGAAGGGGTTTGGGGTAAAGAATAAAATTATTAATAGTGAAGTTAAGGAGTGGCAAGACCAAGATGAGTACATGTGCTTTGTGGCTATGGTAGAAACACTAAATAATCGACTTCAAGAAGAAAAAATAGAAATCAACAATATCGGTTTAGTTATTATTGATGAGGCGCATTACAACTCCTTTAGAAAGTTATTCAAGTTTTTTGAGAACTCTGTAATTCTTGGAGTTACCGCAACCCCGCTAAGTTCGAATATTAAGCTTCCCATGAAAGACAACTATAAGAAGTTGATTGTGGGTGAGTCTATTGAATCGCTGATACAGAAAAAGTTCTTGGCAAAAGCCAATATGTACAATTATGATGTAAGCCTTCAAACCTTAAAATTAGGGATAAGTGGTGATTATACGGTTAAATCATCTGATGAGCTATATGGTAACCATAGCATGCTTAATAAATTGGTTGCGGCGTATAATGAAATTGCAAAGGGCACTAAGACGCTTATATTCAATAACGGAATTAATACGTCAAGATACGTTTGTGAAACGTTCAAAAAGGCAGGTTACAATATTCGCCACCTTGACAATAAGAACAACGCCTCTGAGCGTAAAGAGATTCTGAAATGGTTTAAAGAAACGCCCGATGCTATTCTTACCTCGGTAAGTATTTTAACTACAGGTTTTGATGAACCTAGTGTAGAAACTATTATTCTTAACCGCGCCACACGTTCACTTACGCTGTACTTTCAAATGATCGGACGTGGGTCTAGATACCTGCCGCACAAAGAGGAATTTCATGTGATTGACATGGGAAACAATGTTGCCCGTTTTGGCCTATGGAATGCTGGAATTGACTGGCAAGAAATATTTCATTTTCCAGATTTCTATCTAGAAAATATTAAGAACGATGAGGAAATTGAACGGGAATTCGTTTATGAAATGCCGCCGGCTTTAAGAGCTGAATTTGCGAAGTCTACCGAAATTGATTTTGATATTAAAGCGGAATACAAAAAGAGTTTCGCTAACGGTGAAAAATCTAAATTGGTATTAGAAAAAAGTATAGAACAACACGCTAAAATATGTGTTGAAAATTCTGAAGATGTATTTGATGCCCGAATTTTAGCTAAAAAACTAAAAGAGGAAATAAAATATAGAGTTCGTCAATATTCTTATTGTATAATGAACAATACTAAGAACTATAAAGAGTGGTTAGAGGAAGATTACGAGCGTAAACTACGTTCTAAGATTTCTAAGAAGTTTGCAGCTAAAATGTAAATTTTATTAAGGATAGCAGTTTACGGTGTAGTTCGAATTTAATTCCTAATTTTTTATGGTCTCCCTTAAAGTATTCTAGAATTACAATATCTACTACGTTTATTCTATATTCAAATGTGCTTTCTATTGCAGGATACTTAAAAATGTGCTGAGAGCCATTAAAATTCATGTAAGATGGTTAAATTCATGTGCTTAAACCACTAGAATAACCATCGTAAATGAAAAACCGACTTCTCTCATTCATCATTTTACTATCTCTTATTTTTTATGGTATAGCCGGTTATCATTTTTTGACTGGGTGGCATCCTATTATTATGATGTTTATTGGTATTCTTTTCGGTTTACTAATCAATCTTGTTATATACGGACTCTTAAATGTAATCGTTAAAAGATCTCGAACTATTCCGCTAAAATCTATCACGGCCATATGTAGTGGTATTGTAGGTTTCATCATATTAAAACTATTTGGTTTTGGGTGGCCAACCTTATTCTATAGTGTTGTAGTTGGGCTTGGAATTTTATTTTGCATTGCACTTTATTGGTTCCAAAAAAAGAAGACTTTGTTATCTAAACTGGTAGTTGGTATAGTACTATGTTCTGTTGGGTACATCGTATTTGTATTGGCTAGCCCTGGTGCAGATCCCTATGATGTAGAAGTTCCTTTGGCGTTTGCCGAAGATAGCAATTTTCCTCCCCCTGAAGTATTATTTGAAAACCCTGCTTCTTTTGGGCCTTTTAATGTTAAAACATTCACCTATGGTAGTGGTACCGATGAGCAACGGGAGGAGTTTTCATCGGGTGTTACGTATCGAACGAATACGGTTAATGGTAAATGGTTAATACCGGATTGGAAGGATAAAAAGAAAAAATGGCGTGAGCGGTATTGGGGATTCGGAGTAGAAAATTTCCCGCTCAATGGTAGGGTATACATGCCAGAAGGTGACGGTCCTTTTCCCCTAACCCTCATTGTACATGGTAACCATAGTATGATTGATTATTCTGATGATGGATATGGCTATTTGGGTAAACTTTTAGCGAGTAGGGGAATTATTGCTGTTTCTGTCGATGAGAATTTCTTGAACGGACATTGGTCCGGAGACTTTATGGGTAAGGAAATGCCAGCTAGAGCTTGGCTGCTTTTAAAACATCTTGAACAATGGGATAAATGGAATACAGAAGACGGACATGATTTATCTGAAAAAGTTGATATGGAAAACATCATGTTAGTGGGGCATTCTAGAGGTGGAGAAGCTGTTTCTATTGCAGCTGCTTATAATAAGTTGCCTTATTTTCCCGATGAAGCAAAAGAAAAATTCGATTTTAAGTATAATATTAAGGGCGTGGTTGCTCTAGCCCCAACAGATTATAGGTATAATCGTAAAATCATTTTAGACAATATCAATTTTTTAAGCATACAAGGTTCTTATGATTCTGATGAAGTGAGCTTTTGGGGAATGCGACCCTACCGTAGGTTACAATATACCGATTCTATTTCTAGATTTAAATCTGGTGTTTATGTGCATCACGCGAACCATGGGCAGTTTAATTCTACTTGGGGTAATTCAGATTTTGGTGCTCCATCTAAATGGTTGTTGAACCTAGACCCGTTACTTAAAGAAGAGCAGCAGCAAGAGACAGCTAAAGTATTTATAAGCGCTTTTGCTGAGGCAACACTTAAAGATAAGCAAGAATATAGAGCAATTTTCAAGAATGTTGCTGTTGCCAAGCAATGGTTACCTATTGAACATTACTTAACTCATTTTGAGTCTTCAGATTTACAAACTATTGCCGACTTTGAAGAAGATTTAGATATCACTACCGCTAAGGATAGTACTACATTACAAGCGATCGACATGATGTTATGGAAAGAACAGATTTTACCGACCCGTGACGAGAACAGTCAAGAAAATAGTGGTGTTATATTGGGGTGGGATTATGAAAACCCTAAAAGCTCGGCTACAAAAGGTGTTTATGAAATTACCTTATCTGATACCGACAAATCACTTTTTGATCCAGAATCAAGCTTACAGATTACTTTAGGAGCAGGAAATCATGAATGGTTAGATGTAAACCTAACGGATGAAGAAAAGGAAGATAAAGAGGATGATGACGAACGGGAAGTTCCACAATTAGATTTTACTATACAATTGACCGACGAACTTGGTCAAACCACCGCTATTATAGTGAGTGCTATAAAAGGGATTCCTAAACCGTTAAAAACACGCTTCACTAAGTTTAAATTTTTAGATAAAGAGATGATTGGTGATGATTGGGAAATTCAATTACAAACCTATCATTTTCCTTTGAATACTTTTACAACCAAGAATCCCGAATTTAATTCGGAACAATTAAAAAGTATCAAATTCATTTTTGACCAAACAGAATATGGGGTAGTGGTGGTTGATGAAATTGGGGTTTCGGCTGAATAGTTGTTCGTTGTTCGTAAAATAGAGATTATGTCCGTTCGAGCGCAGTCGAGAACAACTACTGAAAACTGATACTGCCGACTGAACACTGAATACTCAGAATTTGCTAACTGTCTACCAATTCCCGTACTTTGTACTCATTACTAACTGCTAACTACTCAATACTAATTGTCCAACAATAAATCCCTCCTCGTAATTGCCCTTGTTTGGCCAGAACCTGCTTCTACGGCTGCAGGTGTACGAATGATGCAATTATTAGATGTTTTTCAGAAACAAGGGTATTCGATTACCATTGCTTCAGCAGCTTCAAAGTCGGAGTATTCTTTTGATTTTACTTCTTTAGGATTTGAAATCAAAGACATTAAAATGAATGACAGTTCTTTTGATGTTTTTGTGAAAAAATTGAATCCTGATGTAGTGTTGTTCGATAGGTTTTTAACCGAAGAACAATTCGGATGGCGCGTTGCAGAGAACTGTCCCGATGCATTACGAATTTTGGATACCGAAGATTTACATTCCCTTCGTCATGTGCGTGAACAATGCTTTAAAATGGGGATTCCTTTTACTACGGATGCTTGGTTAGCAGATGATAAAACTAAACGAGAAATTGCTAGTATTTATCGATGTGACCTGTCTTTAATTATCTCTAGTTTTGAATTTGATTTACTTACCGATGTGATAAAAATAGATATAAGTCTACTTTTGTTACTTCCCTTTATGGCAAATGAAATCACCGAAGAAACGAATTGGAAAACTTTTGAAGACAGAAAAGATTTCTTATTCATTGGTGGTGGAAAACATGTGCCTAATATAGATGCGATTAAGTGCTTAAAGACTATAATCTGGCCATTACTACATAAGCGATTACCAGAAGCTAACCTGAAAATTTACGGAGCCTACTTACCACAACAGGTGGTAGAAATGAACAACACTAAAGAAGGCTTTTTGGTAAAGGGTAGGGTAGAAGATGCAAACGATGTTATGCAGGCTTCAAAAGTATGTTTGGCACCATTACGTTTCGGTGCAGGAATTAAAGGGAAGTTGTTATCTGCCATGCAAAACGGTACACCAAGTGTGACCACAACTATTGGCGCAGAAGGTATGCACGGTATTTTAGATTGGAACGGTTATATTGAAAACGACCATACTGCATTTGTAGAAGCAGCCATAAGATTGTACACCGTACAGCAAACATGGGAAAATGCTCAAGAACAAGGTAAATCTCTTATCAACACTTTGTATGCTAAAACGAGTTTAGAACATATATTGGTTCAAAAAATAGAACAGCTTCAAAATGAGTTGATACAACACCGTTCACAAAACTTTATTGGAGCTTTACTTCAGCACCAAACACTTCAAAGTACCAAGTATATGGGCAAATGGATTGAGGAGAAAAATAGGGGGTAGTTAGAGTTTCGTTATCGCTCTGGTATATGCGACGTTGCCGACGAAAGGAGGCTACGAACTAATATATATTGTTGTGTTTTTTTATTAGTTCTGAGCTAAGTCATAGGTCCAAATATAATAGCCTCATCACTAATATCGATAAGCTCACAACTTTTAGAAAAGCTGCTACCATCAAATTCAATATGAAACCGTATGCTATTTTCCTCTGGAGAAGAAACAACGGGAAGCCAATGATGGGGTAGATCCAATTCGGTTATTTTCAGTTTCATGATGTTTAGAATGGCAAACTGCCCATACTAATGCTGAAATTTGGTCGACAATAAGAACACTCTTACGGAAATTTCAATTTTCTTTTAGAATTTCGTTCTTAGAGTATTACTTTTCAGGCAATTCATTAGGTTTAAATTGCCTAATCAATTTTAAAATTGGTTCAATACTTTCTTTGTCGACATAGTCAAACCCAAAGCGCTCATCTTTGCTAGCTTCAGAATCAGGATTAATCAGGGAGCCAAACCACATAATAGGCCGAAGCCACCAACTGAGTTTAGAATGGTCTAACCTGCCACGAAGGGCCACATGATCCAATTGTGAAAATAGTCCGGAAGGAAGGGAATTAGCAACCCATGTGTTGAGTTTATTGCTTGGACCGGCACCAGAGACCGAGAATAAGATTTTTGATCTGCCTTTAAGCATTGATAAATTTGCGCTTGCCCATTTTCGAATAGTCAGCTTAAAAAAAATAATGGAACTGCCCAATATTAGATATTCGTAATTTGACGGATTGGCATTGGAATCCTTAATGTCAAATACGGGTAATCCTGTGGCTTCTCCAATCCAATTGGCATATTGTTCTGTACTACCGTAATTCCCTGAAAAAAAAATTGCTCCGTTCATAATAAGTTGTTTTATTGTTGATTTATCAAAAGTGCATTAGCCCATAGGCCCAAAAATCAGTGCCTTTTCACCGACTTTTAGCAAGTCACAGCTTTTTTGAAAACTGCTATTGTCTTGAGGAATATTGAACCGTAAAATTGCATCTTCGGGAGAAGAAACAACGGGAAGCCAGCGATAGGGTAGATCCAACTCGGTTATTTTTGGCTTCTTTATGTTTAGAATGGCATACTGCCCTTTTTGATGCTGAAATCCGGCTGGTTTTTCAAAACTCAATTCCAGCGTTTTTTCATCTATTTTTTTACGCCCCGAGAGAGGAACAATTCTCTGGTCAACATACTTTGCGTCATCACATTCTGACCATATTTTGTCTCGATTCATTTGCAATGCGGCTAAAAATCCGGCCATCATGCTACCTTCAAAGCCACCTCCGGGAAATGCCCATGCTGATGCAAAATATAAGTTGGAGATAAGGAAGTTATTTCTAAAACGCTTTAAGCCGGATTGCTGTTTGGATTGAGCGAAGCCATAAACCGATCCAGCAGTATTTGAGGTAAACCGCTCAATAGTTTTCGAAGTGGCGACTTCGTAATATTCAATGCTTTCTCGTATTCCTGGAAATTGCTTTTCTAATCGGCCTAATAAAATTTGTGCTACTTCTTCCTTTTTTGCTTTGTAATCTTCCTTACTCAGTTCATCCCAGTCTTTCAGATAATCAGCGCAACAGATTACACCTACAGATTTACCGGATGGTGCCAATTGGGCATCTACCTTGTTGTAATCTACAAAAACGAAGCTGCGTTTTGACCAATCGCCTGTATTGTTAGGGTGTATGTCCTTCAAAGTCTTTACATCATCTCCCTTAATAGAATTAGAGTAGTGTTTTACACCATAGGTTTCTAAATCAGATTTAAAGCCTAGATAAATATTTAATAAGGAACACGCATTGGTTTTATCAGCGATTTGTTTTCTGAGCGAAGTTGCATGGGGCTCATCCAACATATCTGGCACTATGGGAATGGCACAATTGGCCACGACATTATCGCAGGCAATGGTTACGGCTTCTGAGCTCTTATTAAAACTATCACGGAAGGTGACTCCGGTTACTCGGTCATTTTTCGTTACAATCTTTTCTGCCTTTTTACCTAACAAAACGCAACCTCCTTGTTTCTCAATGTATGATGCTAATTGATTGGAAAGCTGTTGTGAGCCACCTTTTATAAAGTATCCACCCGTCCCAATAAAGCTGGAAAATGGCAAACCATAATAAAACATAGATAAGGTGTAAGGGTCATCGCCCCAATAAACAATATGTGCTAACAGGTCAAGTTTTGCATTTTCATTGGTAATATACTTATCGAACCAAGACCCAACCGTATGACGAGAAGCTTCTACAAGAGTGGGATAAAGCAAGGGCATAAACGGATACATCAGCTTGCGTTTCAATGGTGTATGCGGTAATTTGATTCCTTCTCTTCGTATACCGGCAAGCAATTTCATAAGCCGCTTGATTCCTTTTTCATCTTCAGGATATTTGTCGATTAATGCCTTGCTTGCAGCTTCATAGCTGTGAGGAAACACAAACTTCTCTTTGTCTGAAAGCACAGCATATAGTTCAGGTACTTGAAGTAATTCAACCTGTTGATTGATTTCCAACATGTTGAATATTTGCTTTATTGCCCCTTCTTTTTCTAAGCCACACATCTCATGAAGACCGACTTCAATAATGAAATCACCTCTTTTAAAAGTGGTTGCACAGCCTCCGGGTTTGTGGTGTTGTTCTAATAATAGAACTTTCTTGCCAAATTTTGTAAGCATGGCTCCAGCAACCAATCCGCCTAAACCTCCTCCGATAACGACTGTATTATATTTCATTTTTTTGTGTTTTGTGTAATGAGGGTAGTTTATTATTGAAATTTAGGTGTCTGTTATTTTTGCTGTATGAACAATAGGTATGTCCCAAGCTTCTTTAATCTGACCATCAATAATACACCATACCACAATAGCGTCAATCTCCATAGGTTTGCCTTCCAGTGACAACCTGTCTTTAACATGCGTGATGATTAGTTCATCTCCCATAGGGGTTATGGATATAGGATTTTCCTTAAAAGAACCGCTAGTACGACCTGCTATTTTTTGGAAGAAATCTGTTAAGCCAGAGAGGCCGAAATAGTCTCCTTCTAACTCGGACAGCTTTGGATTAATATAGTGCCAAACGAAATCTTCGGCTAACACCTCAGCCAAAGTATTGGGGTTTTCTGGGTTGAACCTCTTTAAAATACTGATATTTGGATGTTCTTTATTCATAATATTAATTTTTAATTATGTGCTTTTTAGAATGAATTGCCTTCATTCTATTCTTGGCTGAAAAAGACAGTTGTACAGCGTGAAATAAGTGAAAAAGTTATTGTTTTACTAGTGTTAAGTTCTTGACTTGAACACTGAATCTACTATATATCAGCTATTTAAAAAATGATATAAATCATAAAACATTTTTTTAAGATTCTTATTCCTAAATGGTCATGGTGACAAATAGAATTAATAATAGCAACAATTATTATTGCACTTAGAATTGAATTGAATGATAAGACTATTGAATTTTGGAAGAGTTTTTTAAGCGCTGGTCTGGATAATTGATTGTTATATTTACTTTAACTTTTGTTAGAAAATTAGCCTTTTTAAATATGAAGGACGAGGCATAATAAAGCACAACGGCTAGCTAAGAGGAGTTTTAATTCCTTTTACCGGATGATGAAGTTCGGTTTTTCGAAATAGCTAGTCAATTGCTTACGACTCGTTTTGCAAGATGTTATTAACGAAAAATAGCTAATAGCCTAACAAAATGGAGAAAATTAAAGTATATAAACTTAGGTAAAACCGTGACCTTTTTATGTCACTAAACTATAACAGTCAACAAGTTTATAATTAAATGGATGATGAGAAAAATAGTAGATAGTTGAGGTTTCGATATCGGTTTGTATATGGTTTATTGTGTAAGTGTCTATGATAACTAAAATGTACTGCGATTAGGAAATTCGGCAGAATTTCTAAGATACTCTTTACCCACTTTCAATCAAATAATTTTACATGTTGTAGCCAGTTTTATTTTGGTTCATTACTCCCTTTCCAAAGTATCAACATTTTGATTTTCTGCTTCATATTGAATTGCAGTATATGATATAATTTTCCAGGCGTTTGCTTTTTTAACTAAGGTAATGGTTGCTTTTGCCACAGTTTTTTCTTCTGACTGGTTTGTCCAAGTTTGGTCAAATGCGACCCAGGCCAAATTAACATCATAAAAAATAAGATAATTGGAGTTTACGAAGGTAGAAGTTATGGGCTCAGGATTCTCCTTAAAAAATGATTCTAAATTTCCACCATTTTTATCCCAACCCCTTTTTTGAGCGAAACCTGCTTTTGATACATCTAATCGCAATACATCGTTGCTATGGTCCCAATACGATGCCCATTTCTGATAATCTTTCTCCATGTAAGCATAAGTTTCTCCGACCACAATTGCTTTTAGAGTTTCCTTAATATCTTCAGAAGTCGGTGTTTTTTCTTGTTGACAAGAAATCAATAATGCAACAAAAATCACAAAAATATATTTACGCATATAAGATTATTTTTATTCTTCTTTGATTGGCTACAACGGCGATTTTAGAGGAGTTTCAATTCCTTTTACCGGATGATAACGAAGTTCGTTTTTCCGAAATTGCTAGTCAAGTTATTACGATTTGATTTTCAATAAGTTATTAACTGAAAACATTCATTGCATGATACAAACAGGTCTTTAAGTTTAACATATTAAGTTACCCAATTCATGACCATGGTTCGTGCAACCATTTTAAATTCTAATAAATATTTTCTTTTTGTATAACCAGTAACAAATGTACCAAAGCATAAAGAGCACAATACAACTTAATATAATATGGGCACCTAATTCACCAGTCCAACCGAAAAGTGCATTCGAGAACGGTAGAAATATTTTGGTAAGAAGGTCGGCGCCTCCTACATGAGCGAATAGGTATATAAATAATGGATTCATTCCTACAATAGCAAAAAACAACACACCTTTTTGATATTTTTTAATATCTATTACCCAATAACATAAAGCAAGCGCAATCAATGCCCACCCACCACTAGCAAAAACAAATGTGCTTGTTGATATTTTTTTTATTATTGGCGTAAATGGACTTAAGCCATAGCCTATAATTAATCCAATAATCCCTGCTCCAAATAGATATATCAGTTTTTTCTTGGCAGAATATTTACTTATAAGTAATTGGCCCGCCAGAACACCCCAAATGGTATGTGCCGCAGTTGGGATGGCATTAAACATTGCCCAACCACTCCCTGGTTCTTCTCCTGAAACAAGGATATTAAACCAAGCTCCAAAATTCTCCCCGTCAACAAAAGCATTAGTAAACCCTTCAATAGGAAAGAATCGATAAAGGCCTTCGCTTATTAAAATTAAAAGTATAGAAAAACCAATTTGAATTATTACGGATTTACGAATTATTAAAAAAGCCAAGATATAAGCAACTCCTAATTGTGCCAGTACATTTTGGAACCTGAAAACAATTTCTCCTGGATCTATACAATATAACCCCCAACCTAAGAGTAACATTAAAAATGCCCTTTTAATGGCATGTATGCTTAAATCTTTATAGGAATCTCCTTTCGCAATCCTCTTTGAAAAAGATAAGGGCATTGCAACCCCTACAATGAACATAAAAAAGGGCTGAATTAAATCCCAAAAATGCATTCCTTCCCAGCTGACATGATGAAATTGAGCTCCTACAGCATGAATAAAAGTTCCCTCTAATTGCGGCGATACCAAAAAAGTAAACAGATGAGAAAACTCCGCTATCAGTAAAAACATGGTTAATCCCCTATAAAAATCGAGTGATAAAAGCCGCCCACTTGATTTTTCTTGTATATCAGTCATAGTTTATTGTTATAATTGATTTCTAATTCAGGCATACCTGTTCATTTATTCCTGATTATGGTAATGGTGTATTGGTTCAATAAAATTTGATATTTCTAGTACTCTAATTTGATTGGTAATGATACGCTAAGTGGAGTTTCAATACTTCGGCAAGCTTAGTAAAAGGACCTTTCAGCGGATGAAAACGAAGTTCGGTGTTTCTTCAAATGAAGACAAGAGATTTTATCTTGATTTGTAATAAGTTATTAACGTGAAAACATATGATAATACTTCTTTTTTGCGAACATATTTTTTTAGATACGTTTAGATATCTAAATAATACCATTTGTACTTTTTATTGTTAAAATAAGCACAGCTCCGTAAAGTTATTTCTGAAATAGAGGCATATTAATTTCTTGTTATGCCGAACACGGTTCTTGCATGAGATTTTGAAACTTCTCTAGAAACTGCGCTACATGATAGCCATCTACTAAGGCATGATGAACATGAACTGAAACCGGCATAGATAGTTTATCGCCGTCGGAAGTCATTTTTCCGAAAGTAATTTTTGGACAGCTATCAGGAAATGCAAAATGTCTTGCGTGTGAAATGGAAGTAAAATCAACCCAAGGTATAGCGGAGCAATGTATGACGTTCTCACCAGATTCAGAAGGCATAAGTCGGTCTGAATTCCGTACTTTTTCAATGGCAGGTATGGCCAAGGCAATAAAATCTTGAAAATTTTCACGATAACTTAAATATGAAAAACCAAAAGAACCATTTTCTCTATCAATTGTTGGTGAGGCATCAATGGTTTCAAATTCATACAACTTGCCATCAATAATTCTATACCTGAACTCAACCGTTCTGTTTACGGCAACTAGAGCTTTGTGCAAATAAGATAAGAAGAACGAATGGCCATTTTCTTTTGCAGCATTATAGGTTTCTGTACAATCAATCTTTGTTGTAATACCATGAAATGGCTCATCAAATTTTGAAAAGAATTCAAAATGGTCTTTCCTGTACCAAGTCTCTATATTTATTTCTTTGTGCATCGTTAGTTTTTTGAGAATAGCTATGTTCCGTTTTGGAAAAATAATCAATATAGAGGAATCGACGTAAAGAGGTATTAAATCTTTTAATTTTAGTTGTGGATTGATAACCGTGTTTTACAAATAGCGCTATACAATGCTATTCTATTTTTATATTTCCCCAATCATTTTTTAGATAGTCTAAAGCGGCTATAAGTACTTCTTTAGAAGGTTTAGGGCTGAAACCTAAATCTTTCTTAGAATTGGTGATATCAAAATCTTGTTTCAGGCCATAAAACATAGTTACATAATGGCGTTGCATTAAAGGTTCTGTTCCCGTAAGCTTGCTAACATTCTCCATTAACCCTGCTATCGAATACAATAACCATTTGGGAATCTTCTTTGGTGTTTTCAATTTCAATTCAGGATAACGTTCAGATGCTATTTTTACACTCTCTTGAATCGTCGTGTGCTGTTCATTAGCTAGAATATAACGTTGACTATTATTACCTTTTATCATAGCATTATAGGCACCAAAAGCAACATCTTTAACGTCTATCCAATTTAAGGTAACATTGGTGTCTACAGGAATTTCACCGTTTAAAATTTTATAGACAAGATTATTGGAATAACTTAATTTAAAAGCTTCTCTGCTGATTATTGCAGAAGGTAAAATTAAAACGGTTCTAATACCATATTTCTTCCCTAATTCAATCGCCAGTTTATCTGAATCGTTTTTAGAGTTGTAATAGGTGTTTCTTCTGTCTTTATTATATCCATTGTCTACATGTGCAGGTAACTTCGTATAATCTAATGAGGCAACAGAGCTAACATATACGATGTTTTTTATGCCACATTCTTTGGCGATATCAAATACGTTTTGAGTACCGTGTAAATTATTATCATAGATTTCTACTTTAGGGTTTTTAGCCCACATACTAAAATTTGCCGCTACGGCATATAAGTTAGTAATGCCTTTAAATGCTTTTTTAAGGGAGTCTCTATCGGTAATATCGGCTTGTACAATATCACAATCCAAACCTTTAAAAGGTGCTTTGTTATGAATATTTCTAACGGTTGTTCTTACGTTTATATTTTTAGAAAGTAAGAGTCTTATCAAGTTATTACCTAAATGTCCGCTACCACCTGTTACTAATGAAATTTCTCCGTTCATATTTTATATTTTGTTTGAGCAAATTTCAAGAATCGTTAAGACATTAGAAATAACATTTGTTAGAAAGCGATTTGCTTACGTATTCGACTTAAAGATTGTGGCTCAATACCTAAGAAAGAAGCAATATTATCTATAGAAACATGTAAGGCTAATTTCGGATGTTGACTTAGAAACTTAACATAGCGCTCTTTAGCGGTTAAAGTTTGAAAATCTGTAACACGTTCTAATTTGCAATTTAAGTGTTCATTGGTCACCGTTTTTACAACATCGTTCCAGAAAGTGGTACTTTCTTGCAGAAGTTCAAAGTCCGGCTTTGATATTTTAATCAATTTACAATCGGTAATCGCTTCGTAGTAATCTGCTGAGGGTGACTCGCTCATAAAACTCTCTAATGACGTAAAGAAATCATGTTCGGCGACTAAATGCTGTATAACGAATTTTCCATCTACATTTTGATACCCTTTAATGATTCCACTACTTAAAAAATATACATAGCGCTCAATCTGTCCTGCTTCTAAAAGTTTTGTTTGTGCCGAAATGTCTTCTGTCGTTGTGTACTTTTCAAGTAAAGTAATATCCTCTTTCGTCATAGAAAATCGTGATTCAATATACTTCAAGAGGTTTTTCATAGGTATGTTTTGAATTGGAATTAAGCTTCTTCACCGTTACCTTTAATGTGTAAAATGGTCGGTAATATTTGTATTACCATTTCAATAAAATTGGCATTTATTTTTTTTGATACACTAATTTAAACGATAGTAGTTGCCTGTATTTTGCTAAAATACAATATATCATCAACGACAGCTTACTATTAATTATTTGTTCAATTTTAAAAGTAGATATGTAAAATCATTTTTCGAAATATGAATAAAACGATGTCTAAGACATTTATAACTAAACTGTTAGTACATGTTCTTATTGGCAATTTTATAGCTACGATGTAATGATTCTCTTTATTGTTTAATTTCTTTCAGTTGATTGTATTCTGATAATGCCTTTATAAACAACTCATTAAACGCATCACTTGAATATGGGTTTTGACTTGTAACTAGGTTTCGGTCTTTTATTGAAAAGTTGGCTTTTGGAAATCCGCTTCTGTATTTTAATCCTAATCTTTTTAATGTTTTGGCTATTTTCCTGTTTTTTGGTTTCCCTTTCATAATAAACCTTTCTATAACAAACTCCTCTAATGGAGAAACTGAGTTTACTTTAAAGCCTATATAAGGGTTTTCTGCTTTCGGGATTGTTGAAATTAGAATAGGAGCATGACAAATAAGCCCTGTCGGTTTTTGATTGTTTGCAAAGTGAGTTAATAATAGTGGAATATTTTCATCATGAATCAAGTCTATCATGAGTCCTTGTCCACCCGGAATTATTAGACCTAGATATTGTTCGCTAGTAACAATAGCTTCTTCTAATGTCATTGGTGTTGAAAATTCACTATTTGTTTCGATAAACTCTAAAGCTTCTTTTTTTATTTCAAGTTTATTTTTCCAATACTTATCGTTTGTACTTTCATTATCTATGGTAGCTTTAATTCCTGATGGGGTCGCAAATTTCACATCATATCCGGCTTCAGTTACCGATTTATAGGCAAGATAAAACTCGTTTAGAAAAACTCCTGTTTGTCGTAATTTCGTATTATTATTTAGAGTCAAAGTATCTTCTGCACTCATGACAAATAAAATGGTTTTCTCTTGAGAAAAAGTAAAGGATGTAAACGATAAAGTCATTATTAATAAAATTAAATGTTTCATAAGGGTTTTGTTTTAATGTATTAAGTGGTTTTTATTGCGCTCTTATATATCCAAAAAATAAAAAGAATTTGTAACGGAATTCTAAACCATAAATAAAAGGGTCCATTTCCTTCATACGTACTTTTTTGATAGTCGAGGGATGCAATAGATGCCTTAATATTAGCAGGTAATATGAGTATAAAGAATAGAATTAATAACCACGCTGTAACAACTCTAACTTGTGGTATATGAAGAGCAAAAGCACCCAGAATTTCAATGATTGCAGTGAAGTAGACCATTTCTTTTTTGAAGGGAATAAATTCTGGAACCATCATAGACATACCATCTGTAAACATAAAATGCCCCAATGCTGTAAATAATAGCATTGCGGACATTCCCATGCGCGCAGAAAAGGCAAAGTTATATGTGCCTTGTATAAATTTTAATGTAAATAATGTAATTGTAAATAGTACAAGTAGTACGATTAGTGGCTTCATCTTTTTTTTTGACAAATGTCAGAAGATTAACACACTAGAAATATGAACTTAAGTTAAGAAATTCGTTTGCGGATTCGGCTTAATGCCTGTGGAGTTACACCAATGTAAGAGGCGAGATATTTTAATGGTATTTCTTTAATCAATTGAGGTCTTTCTGTAAACAAGTTTAAATATCTCTTTTCAGCAGTCTCATTAAGTAGAGATTGCTCTCTTTGTGATTTCATTAAAAAAAGATTTTCTGCGGTTACCCTACCAATTATATTTCCAATTTTTGTTCGCTTATAAATGTCTTGCAAATCAATGAATTTTAATCTCCATAATGTAGTTGCTGTTAATGTTTCTGTTTGGTAAGTACTAGGTGACTGAGTTAAAAATGAATCATAAGCACTCATAAACTGTCCTTTAAAACAAAACCCAAAAGTTATATCGTTTTCTACTTTAGGAATATATAATCTAATGGAGCCCTTTTCAATAAAGCTAAGATGGTTTTCTATTTTTCCTATTTTTAAAAGGGTAGTTTTTTTCTTGTATTCAGTTCTTATTAGCTTAGATGAAAATATTTCCCAGTCACTATCACTTAGCTCAACAATTTTTTCTAAATATTCTTTTATTTGATTCATTTCTAGTCTTTGAGTGATTAGCTTGTTGCAAACGGCGAGCTAAGAGGAATTTCAATTCCTTTTAACGGATGAAAACGAAGTTCGTTGTTTCAAAATTTGAAGTCAAGTACTTGTTACTGTGTTTTATAAGAAGTTATTAACGGGAATAATACTTAACATTTTACGAAGTAATTGAGCATAATAAAAAATAATAGCTGAAACTAGGTATATGGAAATGGATTGGTAAAAAGAATATGTTAGAAGTTTCGTTATCGTGATTGTATATGATTTGTTACGTGTTTAAGTAACTAAAATAAAAACCAAAAAAAAAATCCGCTAAGATTTTCGTAAGCAGGCTAGAACCAAGCAAATAATTATACAAGGTGTTGCCCGTAGTTTTTTTATTCCGGATTAAGTTAATATAATTCCGATTTAGAACAGAATCCAATATATAAAACTCAATAACCATTTATCAAATGTAAATTTTATGAATTATTGGCGAAAAATAATTGAGATAAAAAACAATATGTTTAATTAAATGTTGGCTTCAGATGAAAGTGAGATTACTTTTTTCATAGCCTTCAAGTTTATTAATTGCACTTAAAAAATTAAAAATGAGCCTTTGCGTTATTAAAGCAAAGACTCTTTTTCTTGTTTTTGAAGGTTAAATATTTTCAACCATTAAAATTTCTAGTTTTCTTTCCCCATCCTTAAAAGGCCAATTTATTATATCGCCGACCTGTCTACCAATTGTGGCAACGGCAACATCGCATAAAATAGATAATTTTCCTTTTTTATTGTTTGTTCTAGTGGTTGCCACAAACATATATTCTTTTTCTTTGTTTTCCGTATGATCTTTAATTTTTACTCGTCGGTTTACCGTTACAATATCATCTGGTAAGTCTCGCCTAAGTACTTGTTTGGCGTTTTTTAATTCTAAAAGTAATAGTTCTTCTTCTTGTTTGGTTACTTTTTTTCTTCGAACATGATCTTTAATCATATCGTATATTCCAGTTGTTAAAATTACATTTTTTGACATAATATTTTTTTTAAATTTCCTTCTTAATATTATGTAGTGGTGACTCAATCATTCAAAATAGTGCGCAGTATATTGAGCTCCTATTTTTGAGTGCTAATAATAGTGTTAAGAAGAAAATAAGATTAAAATTTGAGAATAATAAAGAGTTGCCCTGTTTTGAGTCGTAACAGGGATTAATCAATAAACTCTTTAGAATTTTTTAAAAAAATATCGTCATGTAAGTAAGATAATGACAGCGCTAACCCTAAAGGATTTTTTTCAGTATATATAAAGTAAACTGCTGCCATTTGTATTAAAAATTAACGAGTTACAAAGCTAAACATTATATTTAATTTTACAATGTTAAAGCCACTAAGGTATATTAAAAACAATTGTTCTATAGATGTATGCAAGGCGTCATGTTTTTGAATTCGAGCGTTTTTAAGTTACTGACAACGAAGAGCTAAGAGTAGTTTCAATTCCTTTTAGCAGATGATAACGAAGTTCGTTGTTTCAAAATTTGGAGTCAAGTACTTACTACGGTGTTTTATAAGAATTTATTAACTTGAATTACACGTATTATTTCCTGTTTACGATGAACAATATCTGAAACGGTAATTGCTATTTGGTTTATATATTATTGGTTCAGCCTATCAAGTTTATACCCTGTTATTTACTGTTAATTTTTATCGGGTTTTATTCAATCGGCATTTCTTACAAAAAATAAATATTGGGCATAATCAGTTGTTGAAGTTCCTTCAATAATATCATAGGCGTCCCAAATAGTTATTAGTTTCTTTACTTTGGTTCCTCTTGTCGATTGTAAATAGGGTGATTCCTCAGCATCTAATTTTAGAAGACTTATGGTATTTGGCCTTGTTACTTTTTTATAATCTGCAATTCCCTTGATATACATAAATAACCTATTGTCTTGGGAATACTTAAATCTCGTGAATTTTTTTCCTTTGTCTTGCATGAATTTTGGCAGAGCACTGCTATCAACAGTTAATCGAGAATCAATATATAGTGTATTTATGCTAACCATTTTATTAAAATAGGGCATAGTGGTATCCTTTTTTATTTTTCCTGCTATGGTATTTTCATATGCTTGAAGGGTATGTGAAAATCCAAATCCTCCATAAATATTTTCATCATCCCATTTCTTTTGAGCGTAGTATCTTTTAAAATTTTCATACATGAACGTATCTCTGGACCTAATTTTTGGATAATTTGACAGATTGAATTGAATGTTTTTAAGCAAACTTATATCCTTGGTTTTAAGTTGCAAATGCTTTAATTCTAAAATCACCTTCAATTGGTTGTTTGACCAGGAAATTAATGTATCATCGTCTGTGGGGATATTTGTATGATATGTAGTGGGAAGCTTTTCTTTTAATAATTTCTTTAAAAGTCCAAAATCTGCAATTTTATCAACTCCAACAATTTTGAATTTTGAGGAATCAGGAAGTTGAGAATAATACGCTCTCATTTTTATCCATTTATTTCTGTACTGCTCAGAGATACTACCTATATAAACTTCCCACTCTTTAAGTATATCTTTTAATTCTAGTTCATCAGAGCCTTCTAAGTATTTTTGTAGATAGTAGCCTTGCGCCAAATCCATTTCCGCTAAATAAACATCAATGTTTATTTTTTCGTTGAGTTGTGTAAACATGGCAAAATCAATTCTTGGCGATGTTTCAACCTCGTGAACCTCGCCTACTAAAAAGAGCTTGTTCTTATAGAAACCATCAGTTAATGAATTAAATTGAAGAGAATCGGTTATTTGAATAACTTCTGTATGCTCTTCTAAATAGTTTACATATTTACTTGAAGAACAACCAAAAAGAAATATGATACTGGCTATAATACTAATTAATTTGAGGACTTTCATTTATTTGTTTTTATTGTTCCCTACAAATAGAGTTTATAAAAACGGATAGAAAAAAAGAGAGTGACGAGCATGAAGTTTTTGTGCCGAAACTGAAAACTTTGGGCTAATCTTGAAGCTCTTGGGATGAATTTGAAAGCCGCTTCTTCAAGGCTACATAGTACTTTTGTGAAATAGGAATTGTTTCTTCAATTTTAGAAATGCGTATAAAACGCTTGCGAGCATTTCCTTCAACCGTAGTAAGATTATCTAAGTTTATCAGGTAAGAACGATGTACTTGCCACGCATTGGGCAGTTGCTTCATAATATTTGAAAGTGTACTTCTAAATATTTTCTGGTGTATCACATTTTCAATGTCATAATATACGTCAACATAATTTTGTTGAGATTGTGCATAAATGAAATCTGACTCAAAAATAGTGAGTATTTCAGATTTACTTTCTCCGTGAATAGTCACACTTTTATTATTTACGGCATTACCGGTACTCTTAAGAGGCACTTCAATAACACCATATTTTGAACGAAGGTAAAGCCATAATGGAATTATAATTGGGGTAAACGGAAGTCCGTATGACCGTATGAAGTTCCAGATTGATGTGAAGCTAAAACTAGATAGTCCGCTAACTACGTAGAAGTGATAGAAAAAAGTGAAAACAAATATTATGAAACCTGTTACTACTATATAAATAGATTCATTTATGATGAACCACCGGTTTACTTGATGTTTATAGCTGTAATTTTCAAGTGGATGAATACCAAGGATAGGAATTATAATACACAGCGTATACCCTAACAGTATAATGTATTTGTAAGAAAAGCTATTACTATTATCAAACGGTTGTAACGTAATTAATAATAATGGAAGAACCGCACCTACTATTAATGCAATCCACAAAGTATGTTTCCAGCTTTTGGTATACGCAATGGTTTTGTTTAATGCAATCATCTAATCTTTTAAAATTAAGATTTTATAACGAAAATAGAAAAACTACCAATACCCTTTTAAAAGAATATAATAATTGATAATTGGCTTCTTACAATTTAAACACAACTATCAGCTAAAAGATGATTTAATACTTGTACAAGAGCTATAGGAATTCCTTTTAGGAGGATAATAACGAATTTTGTTATTAGGAGCTTGAATAAAAAAACAAAAAACAACCATAACTTGGTTTATGAACTAATGTATATATGTAATGAACATAATAGAAGTTTCGTTATCGGTTTGGGTATGGCTTGTAGCGTGTTAGAAGGTACGGACTTTTAGAATTAGCACGAGCAGAAATTTTTACATTTTGTTTTTAATTTTCCGTACAAAAGCCAAATTTAAAAATTTGGCGGATTCCCAAAAACGCCTGAAACCTTCGATTAAACCACGACCTAGCTATGAGTTATACCCGTCTTAAGTTTGATTCTCAGTAAATTGTTGATATAACAAGAAAGAACAAAAGAGAG
>NZ_CAXBOU010000011.1:0-171813 GCF_963977385.1 uncultured Maribacter sp.
AATATTGCCTCAGATTAAAGAAGAATTTGTTTGTTTTTTACCTCAGTTCTTTGTTGAACTAAACCTAAAGGTAGCTTCAAGAAAATACCCTTCACTACCTTTAAGTATTATTCAATCCTTAAAGTCTAAATTATGAAAAAAAAGTAGTACTCTGATTGAACGGGCCTGTAAAATGGTTCCTGGGTTCTCTATCAATTATCAAAAGTTGGAGCGCTCTGTTGAATTGTCGGGGAAGAGTAAAAGTACACTTACCAATTACGCTCGTTGTCTTTCACATATGGTTTTGTATTTTGGCTGTAGTCCTTTGGAATTGGACCGTGAGCAGGTTCTAGACTATTTACATTACCAAAAAAAGCAGCACAAAACCCCCTCAGATAGCTTCTTTAAGCATACCGTTTATGGCCTTCGGTATTTGTATCGAGTTTATGATCTGCCCGAGCATCGGGTAGCATTGCCCTCCATAGAACAGCCAAAGAAACTCCCCGTAGTACTGAGCAGGGAAGAAGTAAAGTTACTGTTAAAGACCCCCAAGTTACACAAGCACCGCTTGCTATTGGCGCTGCTCTATGGTTGCGGTCTTCGCAATGCAGAGCTTCGCGGACTACATATTAAAGATGTAGATACGGATAGGTTACAACTCCATATACGCCAGGGTAAAGGTCGTAAAGACCGCTATGTACCCTTATGTAGTTTACTGGTTCGGGGCATACGGATTTATCTTGCTGCAGAGCGTCCCAAGCAATGGCTTTTCAATGGGAATGATACATCCGGCAAGCCTGTAGGCCTGTCTCCCAACGGCGTACAATGGGTGGTAAAACAAGCTAGGCAACATAGCGGCATCTTAAAAGAAGTGACTACCCATAGCCTGCGCCATACCTATGCTACGCATTTATTGGAAATGGGAATGGATATTATGAGTCTAAAAGACCTTTTAGGTCATGTAGACATCCAGACCACCATGGTGTACCTGCACGTGTCACAACAGGCCAAGTGCGCTGTTTTTAGTCCCTTGGAGAAGTTATACAGTTCGCAGTAATGCAGCGGCCCTTATATCAAGTGGCCGATGTATTGGAGCGTAATGAAGAACTGTTAGCACAGTATACAAGCAATACGTGGCAATTACGAACCTTGCATGCCTTGCGTAAATGTAGAACGGCAGCACTTGGCGGTCATATAGACCGTTGCAATAATACTCAATGCAAGCAGCTGCATCTAAGCTATAATAGTTGTCGCAATCGGCATTGCCCTAAGTGTCAAGGCCACCAACGGGAACAATGGATACAGGCAAGAGAAGCGGAACTGCTCAACGTGCCTTATTTTCATATAGTGTTTACCTTGCCCGATACGCTGAACCGGTTATGCCTATATGCACCAAAAGCGGTATATACAATTTTGTTCAAGACCGCATGGGGTGTTGTTCAAGATTTCGGAGGCAACTCGAAGTTCCTTGGGGCCACTATGGGCATGGTATCCATACTACATACTTGGGGTCAGAACCTAAGTCTCCATCCGCATTTGCATTGTATTGTACCAGGAGGTGGTGTTAGTGCCAATGGAAAATGGAAATATGCCAAGAACAAGGGGAAATACCTGTTCCCGGTAAAGGCAATGAGTAAGGTGTTTAGAGCTCGTTTTATAGCCAACCTGAGAACTGAACTTGATGAGCCGCAGTCCTATTACGATACCCTCTTCGCCAAGGATTGGGTAGTGTATGCCAAACGTCCTTTTGCAAGTCCAAACTATGTTTTGGAATACTTAGGTAGGTATACCCATAAGATTGCCATTAGCAATCACAGAATACAATCCCTTGCTAATGGTCGGGTTGGTTTTACGGGTAAGGACTATAGAAAAGGGGGCGCTAAAACAACTCTTAGTCTAAGCGATGCAGAATTTATACGGCGTTTTGCCTTGCACATACTGCCCAAGGGTTTTGTGCGCATACGCCACTATGGTATTTTGAGCAGTACAAAAAAGAAAATAGTACTACCGCTACTTTTGGCAGAAATGGGTGCGCCACCCAAAAAACAAGAATCACGACCTATTTTACACCGCAGATGCCCTAGGTGCAAAGTAGGTACTTTGGTCACGGTGTTTATGTTCGACAGCAGAGGACCGCCCAAACATTGGATCAAGAAACTGAAACAACAACATAGAACACCAAAAATTAAAACAGCGTAATGGCTGTACAGGACACCTAGTGACTAAAGTGAACGTTTTTATCAAAAAAGAAGGTTATTGCTAGCAACTAAAGACTCTGGAGCGCAAAAATTACCTATAATGTGTAAAAGGATGCGAAAATTGCACCGCTGCCAAAGCAGAAGCGACTTTAGATTACACACCTAATTCATATCAATCACCATAGGAATCTATGAGACCAAGCAACCGGTGTAGTTCAACACCACATTCATGCTGGGTCGTACCGACCGCACGAATGCTTAGTTATTGAACTAAACCTAAAGGTAGCTTCAAGAAAATACCCTTCACTACCTTTAAGTATTATTCAATCCTTAAAGTCTAAATTATGAAAAAAAAGTAGTACTCTGATTGAACGGGCCTGTAAAATGGTTCCTGGGTTCTCTATCAATTATCAAAAGTTGGAGCGCTCTGTTGAATTGTCGGGGAAGAGTAAAAGTACACTTACCAATTACGCTCGTTGTCTTTCACATATGGTTTTGTATTTTGGCTGTAGTCCTTTGGAATTGGACCGTGAGCAGGTTCTAGACTATTTACATTACCAAAAAAAGCAGCACAAAACCCCCTCAGATAGCTTCTTTAAGCATACCGTTTATGGCCTTCGGTATTTGTATCGAGTTTATGATCTGCCCGAGCATCGGGTAGCATTGCCCTCCATAGAACAGCCAAAGAAACTCCCCGTAGTACTGAGCAGGGAAGAAGTAAAGTTACTGTTAAAGACCCCCAAGTTACACAAGCACCGCTTGCTATTGGCGCTGCTCTATGGTTGCGGTCTTCGCAATGCAGAGCTTCGCGGACTACATATTAAAGATGTAGATACGGATAGGTTACAACTCCATATACGCCAGGGTAAAGGTCGTAAAGACCGCTATGTACCCTTATGTAGTTTACTGGTTCGGGGCATACGGATTTATCTTGCTGCAGAGCGTCCCAAGCAATGGCTTTTCAATGGGAATGATACATCCGGCAAGCCTGTAGGCCTGTCTCCCAACGGCGTACAATGGGTGGTAAAACAAGCTAGGCAACATAGCGGCATCTTAAAAGAAGTGACTACCCATAGCCTGCGCCATACCTATGCTACGCATTTATTGGAAATGGGAATGGATATTATGAGTCTAAAAGACCTTTTAGGTCATGTAGACATCCAGACCACCATGGTGTACCTGCACGTGTCACAACAGGCCAAGTGCGCTGTTTTTAGTCCCTTGGAGAAGTTATACAGTTCGCAGTAATGCAGCGGCCCTTATATCAAGTGGCCGATGTATTGGAGCGTAATGAAGAACTGTTAGCACAGTATACAAGCAATACGTGGCAATTACGAACCTTGCATGCCTTGCGTAAATGTAGAACGGCAGCACTTGGCGGTCATATAGACCGTTGCAATAATACTCAATGCAAGCAGCTGCATCTAAGCTATAATAGTTGTCGCAATCGGCATTGCCCTAAGTGTCAAGGCCACCAACGGGAACAATGGATACAGGCAAGAGAAGCGGAACTGCTCAACGTGCCTTATTTTCATATAGTGTTTACCTTGCCCGATACGCTGAACCGGTTATGCCTATATGCACCAAAAGCGGTATATACAATTTTGTTCAAGACCGCATGGGGTGTTGTTCAAGATTTCGGAGGCAACTCGAAGTTCCTTGGGGCCACTATGGGCATGGTATCCATACTACATACTTGGGGTCAGAACCTAAGTCTCCATCCGCATTTGCATTGTATTGTACCAGGAGGTGGTGTTAGTGCCAATGGAAAATGGAAATATGCCAAGAACAAGGGGAAATACCTGTTCCCGGTAAAGGCAATGAGTAAGGTGTTTAGAGCTCGTTTTATAGCCAACCTGAGAACTGAACTTGATGAGCCGCAGTCCTATTACGATACCCTCTTCGCCAAGGATTGGGTAGTGTATGCCAAACGTCCTTTTGCAAGTCCAAACTATGTTTTGGAATACTTAGGTAGGTATACCCATAAGATTGCCATTAGCAATCACAGAATACAATCCCTTGCTAATGGTCGGGTTGGTTTTACGGGTAAG
Organism: uncultured Maribacter sp.; assembly: GCF_963977385.1. Classification (GTDB taxonomy): domain Bacteria; phylum Bacteroidota; class Bacteroidia; order Flavobacteriales; family Flavobacteriaceae; genus Maribacter. The sequence goes on from NZ_CAXBOU010000011.1 coordinate 4,229, forward strand.
GACTATAGAAAAGGGGGCGCTAAAACAACTCTTAGTCTAAGCGATGCAGAATTTATACGGCGTTTTGCCTTGCACATACTGCCCAAGGGTTTTGTGCGCATACGCCACTATGGTATTTTGAGCAGTACAAAAAAGAAAATAGTACTACCGCTACTTTTGGCAGAAATGGGTGCGCCACCCAAAAAACAAGAATCACGACCTATTTTACACCGCAGATGCCCTAGGTGCAAAGTAGGTACTTTGGTCACGGTGTTTATGTTCGACAGCAGAGGACCGCCCAAACATTGGATCAAGAAACTGAAACAACAACATAGAACACCAAAAATTAAAACAGCGTAATGGCTGTACAGGACACCTAGTGACTAAAGTGAACGTTTTTATCAAAAAAGAAGGTTATTGCTAGCAACTAAAGACTCTGGAGCGCAAAAATTACCTATAATGTGTAAAAGGATGCGAAAATTGCACCGCTGCCAAAGCAGAAGCGACTTTAGATTACACACCTAATTCATATCAATCACCATAGGAATCTATGAGACCAAGCAACCGGTGTAGTTCAACACCACATTCATGCTGGGTCGTACCGACCGCACGAATGCTTAGTTATTGGCAACAGTTATTTAATGTATACATCCCATATAAATTTCTCCAAATCTTTCTTTTACATTTTCCTTTAGTTCATTGTCGCAAAATTCAGAAATATAAAGTCCATAAGGTTCTGTCATTTTCATAGGAAAACCATCTCCTGTTTCAAAACGTTCCATATCAATTTCTCCAAGAAGATTATATCTAATTCCAGCCCATAATTCAAAACCTAATTCTATATCTAAATCAGGTTCGTAACCAGAATTATCGCCTGCTTTTACTTTTTTGTCAATAATTTTTAATTGCTCAAGTAACATTGTAGAACAAGAATGAGCAACTAAATCAGCGAGTTGAATTCCTTTAAATTTTTTTGAATCTAATTCTAAATTTAATTCATAGGTTTTCAACCCAATTTCCCTTGCATATTCTTTTCCTGCATTTACGTTTCTAAAATAATTTTGGTCAACATAAATTTCAATATTCTTTCCAAATTCGTTTGAGTTGATTATTTTCTTAAGACCTTTAAAAGTCTCTATTCCAATATTTGGTCTTTCCTCAATTGGTAAAACAACAAGTCCAATTTTACATACTGAAGAAATGATATTTTTTAAATCATTTCTTACATTCAACATTTTAGGATGCTTTCTGTAGTTTAACCCGCTTTTGAATTCATAATTTTCAGGGTCGAATCCGTTATTTTTTAGACTTTCAGAAATTCGGTTTTCAATATTTTCTTTGGTTACAACTATTCCACTAACAACAAAATTACCTCTTTCGTGAACGGAATCATCAATGTATATTTTCGTCATTTTTGTCTTAATTGTTGCCAACGATTGTATATATGTACAATTACATATATACCCCAATATCTAGGAATATATGTAATTATCTATTTTGTCTGCTCACTAATATTGTACTAAAGAATAAACCTACAATTAACATCTCACATTCCATTACGGAAAACCATAATCGCTATAAAATCTATGGAGGTATTTGGTTATTCATAGAACTCAGAAGAAAATTTCCTTAAAAATAGAGAACCGACCAAGTAGTCGGTTTTTTACTTGTAGAATGCGTTTTTAATTGTTGATAGTAACGACGGCAATCGCAATTGTATCGATAAAATGCAAAGAGTAATAAGTTTAGAAGGTGTTTTTGATAATAAACAAACTAGGTGGTTTGTTTTTTGATCGGTTAAACCGAGCTGTTTTAGAACAAACTTTGCTGTTTAAACGGACTCTCATGGTTCAATAACCACTGTTTTCTGTGTAAGCCTCCTGCATAGCCTGTTAAAGAACCATCAAGACCAATAACCCTATGGCAAGGTATAACAATCCATAACGGATTACGAGCATTTGCCGAGGCGGCAGCTCTAATTGCCTTTGGATCTCCTAAAGATTTTGCAAGTTCTAAATAAGATGTAGATTTCCCGTATGGTATGTTTTGCAACGCTACCCAAACCTTCTTTTGAAATTTTGTTCCTTCAGGGTTCAGCTTTAGAACGAAGTTGGTCCTTATCCCTTCAAAATATTCGTTTAATTGATAAACGGCATCTTCTAAAGATTCAGGTATAACATCGGTAAGGGGTTCATCAGAATTAAGAACGGTTATAGAGGACAGACCATCAGCATCACCAATAATTTTGGCAACGCCTAGGGGAGTATTTATAAAAGCAATATCCTCTTCCATGGTATTCTTGAAGTTTATTCGTCTGGCGAAGTAGGCTTTTCGATCACTCCGGTTGCCTGAGCGCGTTTTTCCCAATTTTTACGAGCAAGACTCTGCAAATCGGCAATATTGTCGCTCTCGTCCATTATTTCGAGTCCTAGTAGCGTTTCTATGACATCTTCCATAGTTACTATTCCACTAACAGAACCATATTCATCTACAACCAATGCAATTGCTTCACGTTTTTCAATGAATATTTCGAATAGGGTAGGTATAGGAGTACTTCTACGGGTTACTAGAATTTCGCGCTTAATATCTTTCAACGGAATTTCTCCGTTCTGATCGATCATTTCTTCAAGAACATTATCCTTCAAAACAAAACCAGTAATATTATCGATGTTCTCAGTATAAACGGGAATTCTAGAAAATCGCAATTTGGGATTATCGGCGAAGAAATCTGCAATCGTTTTTTCGTCAGAAGCTACTTTCATTACAGCTCTAGGAGTCATAATATCTTTTACCAAAACTTCATCGAACTTTAATAAGTTTTTAATGATGGTAGATTCAGATTTTTCAAATACACCTTCTTCATGCGCCATATCGGTCATAGCATGAAAATCTTCTCTGCTTAAAACACTACCATGGTGTTTGCCGCCACCGACCATTTTGGTAAAAAGGCGTAATAACCACAACAAACCGGTATACTTCAAACCTAAAACCATAATTTTTAAGGTTTTGGTTGAAAAGTTGGCTAGTTGTTTCCAGTATGTAGCTCCAATAGTTTTTGGTATTATTTCAGAAGCTACAAGTATAAGAATGGTCATGATGGTAGAAACTACCCCAACCATTAAATCTTCAGAAAACGTTATACCAAGTATTGTTTTAGTTTCGCTACCGTATAGTTCGGCGTAAGCTACCTTCGCTTGTACACCTACCAAAATTGCACCAACAGTGTGGGCAATAGTATTTATGGTTAAAATAGCAATTAAAGGTTGATCTACATCTTTTTTAAGTGCCTCTAAGGTTTTAGCATAAGCATGACCTTCTTTCTTTTTTACATTTATGAAAGTTGGAGTTATACTCAATAATACCGCTTCTAATATAGAACACAGAAATGAGAAGAAAATAGAAATAAACGCGTAAAAAAGTAATAAGCCCATAGGGTTGATTTATAAATCGAAGATATTAATAAAATAACTAAGGTTTGTGCTGTTTTGACGTATCAAATGCCTGATATAATATTTGTTGGATGGATGAACGAATATTAAGTTCGTAAATATTGCGATTTTCACGAGTAGGATAGACTCTATTCGAGAGGAATATAAAAACCAATTGATTTTCTGGATCTGCCCATACAAATGTTCCTGTGAAACCACTGTGTCCAAAACTAGTTGCACTTACCTCTGGTGCAGGGTAAGCATCTGCCAAAGTAAATTGATCATTATTCAAATATGGCTTATCGAAACCTAAACCTCTTCTATTTTCATTATCCGGAAACTGTACATGGGTAAACTCTTTTAACGTCTTTTCTGAAATATATCGTTTTCCGGCATAAAGTCCGTTTTGCATAAACATTTGCATAATAATGGCTAAATCATCGGCAGTACCAAATAAACCTGCATTGCCTGAAATGCCTCCTAATAACGATGCATTTTCATCATGTACCCAACCTTGTGTTAGGGTATGTCTAAATATAGTATCCTCTTCAGTTGGGACAATCTTATTCGAGAAATCTTTAGTACTTGGTAAAAATCCAAAAGTTTTCATACCAAGTGGTTTATAAAATTCTTGGTCCATATATTCAGCATAGGGCATTCCTGTAATCTGAGAAATCAATTCGGGAAAAATGAGAAATGTTAAACCTGAATACTTGTATTTTTTATCTTCTGAAACTTCAGAACGATTAATTATTCTGTACATTTTTCTGTTGAATCTATTTTTAACATAAATACCTTCAAATGCTACATTGCTAAATTTATTATTAGCCCTCTTACGAAAAAATCTTTTTTTAAACCGACCGTTATTTTTCAAAGTTTCTCCAAGAAAAACAATATAGGGTTGTAAGCCAGCCTGATGTGCTAAAATTTCTCTAAGCGTTATATTTCTCTTGTCTTTTTGCCTTTTCCAAGGTTTCCAATAAGAGCTAAAAGGTTTGTCTACATCTAATCTACCTTCATCTACCAATTTCATTATTGCAGGTAACGGACCTAATATTTTGGTTACCGATGCTAAGTCGTAAATATCATTTAGAGCAACTGGCTGTATACTATCATAGGTGTGAAAACCGTAAGCATTATGAAAAATAATGTTCCCCTTTTTGGCAATCAAAACCTGTACTCCAGGAAATGCATTATTTTTTATACCGTTTGTTATTATGCTATCTACATTTTGATAAATGAGGACGGAGTCTAACTCAAAAGCAGCTAATGATGATGTTTGTAAACTAGAACCAACCGGAAGTAATAACTGACCAGTGTTCTCTTCTTGCGCAACAAGAACCCAGCTTAATAAACCAAATAGTATAAAAAATAATTTATTCATTATAGGGTGTAAAAAATTATCCTAGAATCCTTACAGCATCCTTAGCAAAGTAACTAGCAATTATATTTGCACCCGCACGTTTAATGGCGGTTAGTTGTTCCATTACTACAGCATCATGGTCTAGCCAACCCTTTTCTGCTGCTGCTTTTACCATGGCGTATTCACCAGAAACCTGATAAACGGCAACAGGAACATCCACTTCGTTTTTAATTTCACGTACAATATCTAAATAACAAAGTCCAGGTTTTACCATGACAATATCTGCTCCTTCTTCAATATCCAGTTGTGTTTCACGAATAGCTTCAAACCTGTTCGCGAAATCCATTTGATATGTTTTTTTATCCTTAGGCACATTTTTTATATCTACTGGTGCAGAATCTAAAGCATCCCTAAACGGACCGTAAAATGCACTGGCATATTTGGCGCTGTACGCCATAATACCGGTATTTAAATAACCTTCATCTTCTAAAGCTTCTCGAATACTAAGTATGCGACCGTCCATCATATCACTAGGAGCAACAAAATCGGCACCAGCTTTGGCATGAGAAACACTCATCTCTGTCAAAACTTCAACACTTTCATCATTTAGAATAAGACCGTCTGAAACTATACCATCATGGCCGTAAGAAGAATATGGGTCTAGGGCAACATCGGTCATTACTAACATTTCTGGACAAGCATTTTTAACCGTTTTAATAGCTAACTGCATTAATCCGTTTTCATTTAAAGCTTCTGAACCTTGATTATCCTTTAGGTTATCGGGCACTTTTACAAAAAGTAAAACAGAACGTAAACCCATTTTCCAAAGTTCTTTCACTTCTTTAGTTAAATTGTCCAAACTGAGACGGTAATAGTTAGGCATTGAAGCGATTTCCTCTTTAATACCTTTGCCTTCAACTACGAAAAGCGGGACTAAAAAATCATTCGGGGTAATGATAGTTTCTCTTACCAAACTACGAATAGCTTCTGAATTTCTAAGTCTTCTATTTCTAATTAGTGGGTACATAATTCTATTTTTTTCAATATTTATTCAGATTCTTTACTTTTTCTGATAATGTTTTTTAACCGTGCTTTTCTTAGCTCAGCTTCTTTTTTCAATTTGTTCTTCTTTCTATCCATTAGCTTGGCATGCTTTGCTTTGTTCAATGTATTTTTAGCCTTGCCTTTTTTTGCCATATCCGAATATTTATATGCAAACTCTTTCTTGCTTTTTCTCTGCAAAGTCTAGACTTTACTTAATCAAAGCATATGTATCTTGAAGTTTCTACAAAAATAGGTGAATTTGAATAATAGCTACAGTCGTTATTACTTATTTTTATGGGGGTAGCGGCTAAATGATTCTTGATGCAGAAATTCAGTGAAATTTTACAATTCAAATATACCTGGCGTAACTAACAACAAAAGTTTTTAGAAGGTTTTCAAGAACATATAAAATATGAGCACTTACATGTTATAGCGCCACCTGGTTTGTGGAAAACTATACTCGGACTTGAAATATTAATACGTAAAGGAAAGCCAACATTAGTACTTTCAACAACCTTAACCATTAGAAATCAATGGAGAAATAGGTCGTTGGAGTTGTTTACCCCAAATAGAAATTTCGATTTAATTTCTTATGAGTTGGTATATGCGTTAATCTGTTTTACAATAAATAAAGACAAGCCTGTGAAATTTGTCTAATTCAAATTTAAATGACTTAGACGATTTGAATAAGAATAATTACCGCTATTTTGTAAGTGAAGTTATATGAAATAATTAAAATTCTTATTCGCTGGTGTAACTTTTTGATAATTTTAAACACGTATTAGACATCTCAATACTAACCTTGAAAACCAATTAAACTATGCTTTCAATAACCAATTTAAACAAAACGTATCCGAACGGAACACAAGCCTTAAACAATGTTAATCTAGAAATAGGTAAAGGCATGTTTGGACTTTTAGGTCCAAATGGGGCAGGTAAATCTACCTTAATGAGAACTATTGCTACATTACAATTAGCAGATAGCGGACATATAAAATTCAACGACATTGATGTTTTTGAAGAACCAGATGAGGTTAGAAAATTATTGGGTTACTTACCTCAAGATTTTGGAGTCTATCCAAAAGTATCAGCAGAAATGATGTTAAACCATATTGCAAAAATTAAGGGTATACAAAGTAAAACTGACCGAAAAGGATATGTCGCAGATTTATTGAATAAGGTAAACCTCTACAAATTCCGTAAGCGTAATCTTGGTGATTATTCTGGTGGTATGAGACAGCGATTTGGTATAGCTCAGGCCTTGATCGGTAATCCTAAATTAATAATTGTAGATGAACCAACTGCAGGTCTGGATCCATTAGAACGTAACCGTTTTCATAATTTATTAAGTGAACTTGGTGAAGATGCCGTAGTAATATTATCAACACATATTGTCGACGATGTTATTAATCTTTGTACAAATATGGCAGTATTTAATGAGGGTAGTGTAGTGGTGCAGGGTCATCCGTTAGAACTCTCAAATACATTAAATAACAAAGTATTCCGTAAAAACATTGCTAAGGAAGAAGTTGAAAAATACCAGTCAGAATATAATGTATTATCCACTTATTTACGTAGTGGCAACCTATATGTAAATGTGTACGCAGAAGGCGTGCCAGGTGAAGGGTTTGAAGAAGTTGCCAATAATTTAGAAGACTTCTATTTCTATAGTATTAACCAACCTCAAACTGTTTAATATGAAAGAAATATTCTTATTTGAGCTAAAGTATAGGCTTCGACGACCGGTCACTTATATCTACATAATTATCATGTTTCTAATACCTTTCTTACTTGGGGTATTTGCAGAATCTGCTACTGCAGAATTCACCAATAGCCCTAGTGCTATTGTAAGTGTTCTTGGTGGATTAAGTACTATAGCGTTGTTCTTTTATGCTGCTATTATGGGTGTACCTGTGTATAGAGATGAAGAGCATAAAACTGCACAGACCTATTTTACTTTTCCTGTTTCTGAGAAAAGCTATATACTAGGTCGTTTTTGGGGTAGTTTTACTATTGTAACAATAATGAACATTGCAGCTATGTTTGGTGCTATGTTTGGCTTTGTACTTGGTGCTTTATTAGATAGGCCAGACTATGGTACCTATACTGATTTTAATTTTTGGTCTTACTTTTTTCCATTTTTATACTTATTGGTTTTTAATTCTTTTTTCATCGGTAGTCTTTTCTTCTGCCTGATGACATTTTTTAAAAGAATGTCAATTTTGTATTTAGGTGGTATTTTAATACTTATTGCAACCATATTATCGAGGCAATTATTATCTAGTTTAGATACCCAATGGCTTAGTATTTTTGTTGATCCTTTTGGGCAATCTGCTTATAGCTTTTTAACTAAATATTGGTCTGTAGACGAGTTAAATACCAACCAATTGGCTTTAACAGGTAAGTTTATGCTAAATCGTTTATTATGGTTGTCTTTAGGTATATTAATATTTGTCTTTACACTATTTAAATTTTCATATAAAGGGTTTTTATCCTCCAAGAAAAAGAAGAATGTAAAAGAAGATAATGATATAATAGCATCTTCAGAAACAATTAGTGTTGTTCAAGAATTCAGTAAAAAGGCAGAGCGACAAAGCTTATGGTCTTTAAGTAAAATAGAATTTTTATCTATAGTTAAAGAACCTGTATTTCTTGTATTGATTATTATTGGCATAATAGTAGCAGGTTTTATAACCTATCAAAATAATCAGTATAATGGTACACCATCCTTGCCGCTTACTAGATTTATGGTTTCTTATATAACTGGTGGTATAGCGATGCTTTCAACAGTTATTTTGATTATTTATTCTGGTGAAGCAGTGCATCGTACACGAAGTAATAAGACTTTTGAATTTTATGATGCGCTACCGGTAAGTAATACTACACTATATCTTTCAAAGATCATTTCGCTTATTGGTGTTGCCGTGTTGCTAACCTTAATCAATATACTAGTTGGTATTTTGTATCAAACAGGTAATGGGTATTTTGATTATGAATTGGGTATGTACCTGACTTATAATTTCACATCTCTTTTTCCGTCGTATGTTGCTATATTGTTATTGGCATTCTTTATTCATGTGCTGGTAAACAATAAATTTTTAGGCCATTTTATTGTAATTATAATTTATGCGGGTATACCAATGTTGGTAAGTTTAGTGTTGAAAACAAATAATCCACTTTTAGGTTTTGGAGAAACAACGCCTGATTTTATAAGTGACTTAAATGGATTCGGACATTACTTAACTGGTAAGTTTTGGTTGAACTTATATTGGATTCTTTTTACGTGCACATTGGCGGCTATTGGTAGTGTATTCTGGAGTAGAGGTTTCTATTCTTCGGCAAAAGAACGTTTAAAGTTAGCTAAGAGTAGGTTTAAAGGTAAAACAGTTGCATATACCTTGTTTTTCTTCTTTGCATTTATTTCTGTGGGTGCTTATAGCTTTTATAATTTAAAAGTTCTGAATCATTTAGAAGATGAAGATTACAGTGAGAAACTGATGGCAGATGCAGAAAAAGCTTATGGAAAGTATATAGATAAGCCTCATATACAAGTGTTGAGTATTAAGGCAGATATAGATATTTTTCCTAAAACACGTGGTGCTAATGCTAAAGGAGTTTTTAAAGTTGTAAACCCATCAAATCAGCCTATTGATACTATTTTAATGGAAATGGAATTTCCAATTAATGATAGTAAGATTACAAAGGTGCTTTATAATGATCAAGAGATTCAACCTTTTTTGAGTGACTCTTTATATAAATTGTTCATTTATAAATTACCTAATTCTTTACAGCCAAAAGATTCTGCCAATTTGGTAATTGAAACACAAGTTCGTACACACGGATTTGGAATGGATAGAGAAGTTGCAATTTTAAACAATGGCACATTTTTTAATAGTAGTATTTTTCCAACTTTTCACTTCGAAAGAAAATTAACAGAAAACGGAGTTCGAAAGAAATACGGTTTAGAAGAATTAGATTTTATTTATCCTCCTAGAACCGATAGCTTGGGGTTGAAAACAAATGGTATTAATGGGGATAGCAATTATGTTGATTTTGAAACTACAATTAGTACATCTAAAGGTCAAATAGCAGTAGCTCCAGGTGTTTTGATTGAAAAGTGGGATCATGACGACAGAAGCTATTTTAATTATAAAATGGAAAATAAATCTATTCAATTCTTCAATTTTGTATCTGCGGAATATGAAGTTAAAAAAGATGTTTGGATGGCGCCTAGTGGAAAGAAAGTGACTATTGAGATATACCACTCTCCTAAGCATGATAAGAATTTAGAATCTTTTGTCAAAGGAGTTAAAATTTCTTTAGCGTACAATTCTAAGAATTTTCATGAATATCCTTATTCTGTAATTAGAATTATCGAGTTTCCAGCTCATACCGTGTACGCACAGTCTTTTGCAACAACAATACCTTACTCAGAAGATTTCGGGTTTGTAGCTGATTTTTCTAATGAAGAAGATTTTAACTATGCTTTTAGTACTACATCCCATGAAATTGCACACCAATGGTGGGGGCATATTGTAACACCTAGTAATACTTCTGGAGCTAATATCATTTCAGAAACCTTAGCAGAGTATGTTTCGTTAATGACATTAAAGCAAGAATATGGTGAAAACGGTATTAAAGGGTTTTTAAAACCTTCATTAGATGCTTATCTATCTAGAAGATCATTCAGCTTTAAGCCTGAAAGACCATTAATAGATGTAGAGACCGCTCAGCATATTTGGTACCAAAAAGGATCAATGATTATGTATGATTTGCAAGATGTCATTGGTGAAGATGTTATAAATGCGGGACTTAAAACATTCTTGAATGAATACAAATATTTTGAAAAAGGAGTATATGCTACTTCCGAAGATTTGTATAAAGCTATTTATAATGTTACTCCAGATTCTTTAAAATATAAGGTTGATGATGGTTTTAAAGAGATTGTTCTTTATGAGAATCGTGTGATGGATGCTAAAACCAAAAAGCTAGATAATAGCAAATGGGAAACCACATTCACAGTCAACTCTAAGAAGATTTATTATGATGATACTGGTAAGGAAAAATTGGTAGACGAGAAAAAAAATCTTGTTGATATCGGTTTATTTGGAGAAGACATTACAGGTGACGATGGTGTTACTATCAAGAACCCGTTTTACTTTGAAATAAAGTGGCTTTCTGCAGGTGACAATACTTTTACTATAGTTACAGATGAAAAACCATTAAAAGCCGGTATAGACCCTTACAATAAATTAATTGATCGTAATTCTGATGATAATCTAGAGTCAGTAGAGGAGTAATTGATTTCTATTTAGTTAATAAAAACCTGTTCGTAAATGGCATTTGTCATGTAACGGACAGGTTTTCATGTTCAATATAAGTATCAAAAAAGGCGATTACTTGGATATAACACTAATTAGAAAATTTATATCTCTATTTCGCCAACCAAATAACAAACACCATATCCAGATATTTTTACTCTATCTCCGTGAAATTCACATTCTAATTCGCCACCACGTTCAGAAAGTTGTTTTGCCGATAATATTTTCTTGTTCAATTTCGCTGACCAATATGGTGTAAGTGTAGTATGTGCTGATCCGGTTACTGGATCTTCTGGAATGCCACATTGTGGTGCAAAAAAACGAGATACAAAATCTACATCGTTACCTTTTGCCGTAACAATAACTCCTCTACAATCCAATTTGTTTAATAGGTAGAAATCTGGTTGTATAGCTTCAATTTCTTCTTGAGAATTATAAATGAGTAGATAATCGGTTTTACCTTTAAAAGTTTCTGTTGGTTGTTTTCCTATCGCTTTTGAAATATTGATTTGTTCTGATACGGGAATTAAATCATCCGTAGGGAAGTCCAATGTTAAAAGTCCTGCGTGATTCTTTTGAACTAATAACTCTCCACTTCTAGGAGAAAAAAACCGAAGTGTATTTTCTGTAAAACCGTAATAGTTAAAGATAACAAAGGCTGTTGCTAGGGTAGCATGACCACATAGGTCAACTTCAATTTCTGGCGTAAACCAACGAAGTTCATAATGGTCATTTTTATGTACTGCAAAAGCGGTTTCAGCTAAGTTATTTTCTGCCGCTATTGTTTGCATCAATTCAGTATCTAACCAGTTGTCAAGTATGCAAACTGCTGCCGGATTTCCGCCGTATAATTTGGTAGTAAAGGCGTCTATTTGATATATTTTCTGTTTCATGGATAGATGATATTATTCTATCCCGAATTTACGACTTATCTCATCGGCCTTATTAATCCATTTCTTGGGTGCGTCAAAGCGATACCCTATATAGAATTCAAGAAAACTAATGGAGTCATCTAGTATAAGATTGTCTGCTGAAGTATGAGTTAATAATTGTGTATTGATATTAACGCCACTGAAGAAGGATTCTGAGTTGTATCCCCCGGTCATTCTAAAAATTAATTGTGCTAGTCCTGTCAAGGAAGTTTCGCCATGTGATTTTGATAAATTAAAACCTAAACCTCCAGTACCACCTGCAGAAATGAGAAAATTTTCGTCGAAAACCCAATTGTAATAGTACCCAGGGCCAACTGCTAGTTTGAAGGAATGTTCTAGCTGGTTTTCTAATACAGGATCTTCTAGTTTAAACTTGGTATAGTAATAAGAAATACCGGGAATAAAACTACCGGCACTTTCTTTCTGCCATTCATTTTGAAATCCAATCGCCCGAAAAGAAAAGTCTCGGTTAAATATATAGCTTGATGTGCCGCCAATCTTTATTGTTTTTAAATCATCTATAGGCAATGTTAAATCTTGTGTGCGGATGAAGAATCCCTTTTGCTTATAGAAATCTACGGTTTGCATAAATTGGCCAAAAAAGGTTCTAATATTGAACGTAATCAATTTCGAATCTTCATTGTCTTTATTCTCCGACAAAAAATTAGGTGCATAACCAAAATCGACCTCTAAAAACCGAAAGAGTACAGATAGTCCTAAATAACTTTTATCATTAGGAATGAACTCAGTTTTAGCACGTGTAATCTTATCTCTAAGCGTGAAATTATTAGAAGTGGACTGTAAGGACAATCTAAAGGTGATTTTATCAGGAAAGGCCTCTTTATAAGCTGAATCTTGTGCATTGGCTAGTTGGGAAATACATAGCATGCTGAAAAATAGTACTATTTTTATACCCATTCTTTAGGTTGCATTAATACATCTAACAATTTTTCTTCTTCACTTCCTTTTTCTGGTTGATGGTCATATACCCATTGTACATGTGGAGGTAGGCTCATTAGAATACTTTCTATTCTTCCGTTTGTCTTTAATCCGAATAAGGTCCCTTTGTCATGAACTAAATTAAATTCTACGTATCTACCTCTTCTAATTTCTTGCCAATCCCTTTGTTCTTTAGTGTATTCAAGGTCTTTTCTTTTTATAACAATCGGTACATAACTGTTTAAAAAGCTATTGCCGACTTCGGTTACAAAATTATACCAGTCTGGTATACCTGTAGTTTCTGTAGCCTTGCAATAATCGAAAAATAAACCTCCAATACCACGTGCTTCATTTCTATGCGTATTCCAAAAATACTCATCGCAACGTTTTTTATAGGAGTTGTAAAAAGTATCGTTGTGTTTATCGCAAGCAGATTTACAAACCTCATGAAAATGTTTGGCATCTTCATCAAAAAGGTAATACGGAGTTAAATCTTGACCACCTCCAAACCATTGATCTACGATTTCACCATTTTTTCCGTACAGTTCAAAATAACGCCAGTTCGCATGAACTGTTGGAACCATTGGGTTTTTTGGATGTAGCACTAAACTAAGTCCGCAGGCGAAAAAATTAGCATCTTCAACTTTAAAATAAGCTTTCATGCTATCTGGAAGTTCTCCATGTACACCAGAAATATTTACGCCTCCTTTTTCAAAAACAGCACCATTTTCAATTACACGGGTACGGCCGCCACCGCCTTCTGGGCGAACCCAAATGTCTTCTTTAAAAATGGCTTTACCATCTACCTCTTCTAATTTAGCGGTTATAGTATCTTGAAGTTGTTCTATATATGCGTAAAATTTATCTTTCATTTTTTAAGACGTAAAGTTCCATATCTAACGGGTCTTCATTAGGCGGAGTATGTTCTTTTAATAAGGTTTCTTTCCAAATATAACCACAATTTTCTGCTACCTTAATACTACCAATATTAGATTTGTGAACTATAATTCTAAGTTGCTTTAAATGCTGATCTGTAAGTCCCCATTCAGAAATGGCTTTAACAGCTAGTGACGCGAAACCTTTGCTTTTATATGGATATGATATGCAGTAAGCAAGTTCTGCTTCTTTGGTCGCCCTTTTTAATTCTTTAAGGTAAACCAAACCTATAATTTTTCTGTGCTCAGGTTCTTTAAGCGTGAATAAATACTCTTTTCCAGACAGAAATTCTGATACCTTATCTAAAACAAAAATGTTAGATAAGGTCGGATTTAGATTTGCAGCAACGGTCTTTGGAAAGTACCTTTTTATATAATCGGCATTTGATGATATAAAATCGCATAAGCGCCAACCATCTCTTTCAGAAATAGGATTTATCTCGAAATGGGGCAAATGGAAAGAATTCATACGTATACTATAAGTTAGTCTACTCCTTAAATATTCCCTTAATTTAAAACAAAACTATTAAGCCTGCTTGTATTCCTTAACAGCATCAATAAATGCCTTAGCATTCTCTACAGGAATGTTAGGTAAGATACCATGACCTAAATTAACAATATAGCTATCCTTACCAAATTCGTTTATCATTTGGTGTACCATCTTTTTAATTTCGGATGGAGGAGATAATAATCGTGCAGGATCAAAGTTACCTTGTAGGGTTATTTTGCCACCACTTAAATAACGTGCATTTTTAGCAGAACAAGTCCAATCTACACCTAATGCAGCAGCACCTGATTTTGCCATATCGCCTAGCGCAAACCAACATCCTTTACCGAAAACAATAACCGGGGTTTCGTCTTTTAATGCATCGATGATTTGTTGTATATATTTCCATGAAAACTCTTGATAATCGGTAGGTGATAACATGCCACCCCAAGAATCAAATACTTGGACAGCATTGACACCTGCAGCTACTTTTGCTTTTAAATACGCTATAGTAGTATCGGTAATTTTCTGTAAAAGCTCATGTGCTACCAAAGGTTGTGTAAAGCATAATTCTTTGGCTTTATCAAAAGTTTTGCTTCCTTGACCTTGTACGCAGTAACATAAGATTGTCCAAGGGGAACCGGCAAAACCAATTAAAGGAACTTCATCATTCAATTTTTCCTTTGTAGCTTTTATAGCCTCCATCACATAACCTAATGTTTCATGAACATCTGGTACTATAACACTATCTAAATCTTTTTGAGAACGGATAGGGTTTGGTAAATACGGACCAAAATTCGGTTTCATTTCCACATGAATATTCATTGCTTGTGGAATAACCAAAATATCGCTGAACAAAATAGCGGCATCCATACCATATCTACGAATTGGTTGTACCGTAATTTCTGATGCCAATTCTGGAGTCTGACAGCGGGTAAAGAAATCATATTTCTCTTTGATTGCCATAAATTCTGGCAAATATCTACCTGCCTGGCGCATCATCCATACTGGTGGTCTTTCTACCGTTTCACCTTTTAAGGCTTTTAAGAATAAATCGTTTTTTAAACTCATAGGTTCTCTTTGTTGTCTTTGCGAGAAGCTTTTTTAATTAGCTAAACTCGTAAAGTCGGTAATTTTATATTATATCACAGCCAAAGGCTAATCTTTAAAATCTTTGTTCACTAGTTCAATAACACTTTCTACTGTGGGTATTTTAGCAACCTTAACTACTTTGAAGTATTCTCTGGCTGCTTTTGCGGTGGTTTCACCAATGCAGTAAGCTACTTTGTCTGCTGAATTCTCTTTAAGGTAACTTTCAACGTTAGACGGACTATAAAACATAATACCTTTTACTGTTTCTGGAATAGATTTACCAGATAGTTTTGTTCTATACGCCTCAATTGCATTGACCGTAATATTGTTTTCCTCTAAAATGCTTGGTAATTCATCTAAACTTAAATTGCCATGAAAATAGGTGATCTCAGAACCATCAATAAATTCTACCAAGTGGTTCGCTAAATCTTTGGCGTTGTTTTCAAAGTGCGTAATTTTACCAAACTTGTTTTTAATAAATCGACGTGTTTTTCTACCAACACAGTAGATATTTTCAAAGTCTAATTCAGCAGCACTTCTACTTGCTAACACCGCTTCTACTGCATTTTTACTAGTAAAAACAACATTTTTATGTGCCTTTTTAAGAATTATAGGCGAAATACGGTTCGGATTAATTTTTATAAAATCATCTGAATCGGCATTCACTGAAATATTAAGAAGCAGTTGTTGTGGCGGAGTCAGCTTTTTAGTAGAAAAGATATTTATTACTAGGTTAGCGTTCGCCAACTCGGTCATAAGTCTTTTGCCGCCTCTTGCTAAAATACTTTTAGCACAATCAATTCCTAAGTTTTGATGTTTGCCTAAAGGTGCTGTTAATTCAGCCTCTAGCTTTTTGGTTCCATCAACATTAAGTAAGACACCTTTAAGGGTTACAATGTTTTCTTTATTGATATATGATAACGCTCCGATCGGTGCGCTACATCCACCTTCCAATTCTCTAAGAAATTCTCTTTCTAAGGTAACACAGGTATCTGTTTCTTCATGGTTTAGTTGGGCACATGCCTCACGAACTTCTTCGTCATCCTCCATTGCAACTACCATAATGGCACCTTGAGCAGGAGCAGGTAACATCCAAGTTAAACCAATAGTATTTTCAGGCTCTAATCCAATACGTTCTAAACCGACAGCAGCGAAAATAGCACCGTTCCAGTCGTTGTTGTATAATTTTTCTAAACGGCTATTTATATTCCCCCTTAGATCAACAATAGTATGTGTTGGGTATCTGTTAAGCCATTGTGCTTGTCTTCGTAAACTACCGGTTGCAATAACAGCGTCACGGGAGCCCAAAAACTCCTCGTTATCATTAAACGCCATGATGTCCATATAGTTACCTCGCTTTAATACAGCGGCTTTTACAATACCTTGTGGTAAGGCAGTAGGTACATCCTTCATGGAGTGTACCGCAATATCTATATCGCCATTGATCATGGCAACATCCAATGTTTTTGTAAATACGCCTGTAATGCCTAGTTCATATAGTGGTTTGTCTAGAATTAAGTCTCCAGTAGATTTTACAGGAACTAATTTAACAGTGTGTCCTAAAGCTTGAAGTTGTTTTTTAACGGTATTCGCCTGCCATAGCGCTAATTCGCTATCGCGTGTGCCTAATCGTATTACTTTACTCATTTTTCGTCCAATTCTAATTGAAATACTTTTTGGATAAATTCTAAACTTGAATTTGAATCTACCGTGTCATCTTTAAGATGGTTTGCAAATTGTGTAGTTATTTTTTGAATGATGCGATTTGTAATTACATCGGCCTGATCGGCATTGAAATTGACTGTTTTCTTAGATTGATAGTCAAGTTCCTCGTCTTTCATTGTCTTTAACTTCTTCTTCAATGCTTTAATAACAGGGGCAAATTTTCTAGTCTCTAACCACTGGTTAAAATCGTGCATTACCTCCTGGTTAATAGCTTCTGCTTCTGGAATAAATTGTTTTCTACGCTCTAATGTTTCATCGGTCATTTGTGATAAATGATCTAAATGAATGACAGTAACATTTTCTAGGTCTGAAATAGAAGCGTCCACATTTTTAGGAACCGAAAGGTCTAAAATTAATAGTGGCTTGTTTGTATATATTAATTCTTTTGTTATAGTAGGTTTCTGTGCTCCTGTTGCTACAACCAATATATCAGATTTTCTAATTTCTGATTGTAGGTCACCGTAATCTTTTACCATTAGGTTAAACTTCCCAGCTATTTGCTCAGCTTTTCCTTTAGTTCTATTGATTAGGGTAATATGCGGATTTTTAGTATGCTTAATTAAATTCTCGCATGTATTACGACCTATTTTCCCTGTACCGAATAATAAAATATTTTTCTCGGAAACATTTTCAACATTTCGCATGATGTATTGAACAGAAGCGAAAGCAACAGAAGTTGCTCCTGATGAAATTTCCGTTTCATTTTTTATTCGCTTACTGGCTTGTATAATACAATTACACAATCGTTCTATAAAATGATTTGCAAGACCGAGTTCTTTAGAACGTTTGAAGCTTTGTCTAAGTTGACTTATGATTTCAAAATCTCCAAGAATTTGACTGTCAAGTCCAGTACCTACACGAAATAGGTGATTGATAGCCTCCTTGTTTTTATAAACATAGGCTACTTCTTGAAAAGCTTCAACAGTACCATTAGAATGATCACATAATAATTTGATAAGTTGAAATGGGTGTTGGGCAAAACCATGAAGTTCGGTACGGTTACAGGTCGATGTAACTAAGAGACCGTCAATCCCCTGATTCTTAGCTTCTGCCAGAAGTGATTTTACAGCTACTTCGTCTAAACTGAATTTGCCACGCGCTTCTGCATCAGCCTTTTTATAATTAAGGCCGATAGTATAAAAAGAGTTGTGTTTAGAAATATGGTAGTCTTTCATAAAGCGGATACAAAAGTATGGGCATCAATCTTATAAAAATAACGCTTGCGGTACAATAAGTGTCGTCTGCAGAATTTTTGGATGAAAAATGATATTTATCAGTTAAATAGCCATAATTTTATAGGGTTATCGGCTAAATATGAATTATCTATTTAGATGCTTTCTAAATAGATAAAATAATTCTTAAGAAGATGGAAGTTAAAAATAACGCTCAAAGGTCATATGATGAAGTTCTAATAGAAGACGGATTTTACGTTCTTAAATTTCAGAATGAAGAAGATGGAAGTGTAAATTATTCTCGCGAGATTAATAAACGATTTATCCAGTTTTATTTTTGTTTAAAGGGTAGTGGTACATTTTCTTTTAATCAAGGTAGTTATAGTTTGAATGTTACAGAAGAGAACTCTTTACTGCTGTATAATACACAATTAGACCTTCCGCTTAATTTAAAATTGGAACCAAAATCTTCTATGGTTTCGGTGGTGATGACCTTGCGAAAATTTCATTCCCTTTTTACTGCAGAAGCTGATTATATTCCGTTTTTGAGTACTGATAATAAAGAGAAAAAATATTATGCTCAGGAACCATTTTCACCTTCCATTGCGGTTATTTTGAGTCAGATTATAAACTACAACTTACACCCTTCTATAAAGGCGTTATATGTAAAAGGCAAGATTTACGAATTAATTGCCTTGTATTTTAATAAGAGCCCGAATGCAGATATAGAGCAGTGTCCTTATTTAGCAGACGAGGAGAATGTGAAGAAAATAAAAAGGGCAAAAGAAATCATTCTTGCCAATATGGCTGAGCCCCCTACGTTGACAGAGCTTGCGAGCGAAATCGGACTAAGCCTAAAGCGTTTAAAAGAAGGATTTAAGCAAATTTATGGAGATTCTGTTTACAGCTTTTTATTCGACCATAAAATGGATTATGCAAAAAGTTTATTGGAAACAGGACAGTATAATGTCAATGAAATAGGTTTAAAGGTTGGTTACAGTACTGCAAGTCATTTTATAGCAGCTTTCAAGAAAAAATACAATACCACTCCGAAAAAATATTTAATGGCGTTGGCAGGGAGTTAATAGAAAAGTTAGAGAGGTCTAGCCACCATGATACCTATATTGCTTTTAATATTTTTCAGGTAATCGGCTAAGGGTAATTTGGATACTTCGACTTCCATAGAACCTGTTGAAGCATGCAGTAAATGAATTCTGCCATCTATTTCTCTAGTGGCAATACCGGTATGGGTAACATCTAAACCATTAATCGATGTGGCTAATGCAATAATATCACCCGATTGAATAAGGTGTTCGTTTTCGGCAATTTTATTTTGTGCCAAGACACAAATAATTTGATTTTTCAAATAGTCTTCTGAATCTTTTATTTTCGCGAAATTCAGGTCATCTGCTAAATATGGATATAAATTTCTATGGGTGCTCATAAAGTCAATATCCTTGGTAATTTCTATACCACCGATTTCACCAGTTATATCTTTTACAAGTGTTTTCTCTGCATTATTGGCAATCCATTCTGAGAAGTAGTGCAAGCGTGAAGCATACCCATCAAGAACCCCATCTTTATAGCGTATAATTTCAAGATTATTGATGAAGGCATCAAAAGAATATTCTTGTTGCCTAAGAAGCATAGAGAATGCCAGTACGTTTTCTACAAAGGTGGTGCAATCTAATCCTTGCAGATTTACCACTAAAGTTTCAGTATCCCCAATTTCCAAAGTTTTGGCTACGTAGGGAGTTGTCACAAAGGTTTTACCAACAGATACCAATGTATTTCCATAATTGGACTGTAGCATTCTTTCAATGGTATTAATTTTTTCTTCAACTGCTGCCTTGTCTTTTGGGGAGCAGGTGATTTGTTGTGTGAAACCCAACTGTGAGTTTGTAAGTAATATTAGAAGTAGTAAAAACTGTCGCATTGTATAAAATTATGAATTATCACTTTCTTCTATCTTGTTTTCTAATAATATTCTCGTTCGCACTATACTCTCCGGATAATTTTCCTGTAAAAAAGTTATGAGTTTTTCGCGAACAAAAACGCGTAAATCCCAAAGAGTAGAAGCATCTTTGGCGCTTACCATTGCTCTTATTTCAACACATGTGGGCTTGGAATCTGTTACTTGAATATTTTGGGTTAAACCATCCCATAGATCGGTAGTTTTTAAAATTCGTTCTAGTTCTTTTCTAAGAGCATCAAAAGAAACCCTATAATCGGTATATAAATATATGGTTCCTAAAAGATCGGCCGATTTCTTCGTCCAGTTTTGAAAGGGTTTTTCAATAAAATAAGGGGTAGGTACAATCAATCTTCGTTTATCCCAAATATTAACAACCACGTAAGTCAGTGTGATTTCCTCGATTCTGCCCCATTCACTTTCAACAATGACTACATCGTCAATTTTTATGGGTTGAGCAATAGCAATTTGTATACCTGCCAAAATACTGGCAATCATTTTTTGAGCCGATAGACCTACAATGATACCCGCAACACCTGCAGAAGCAAATATACTTACTCCAATTTCTCGTATACTTTCAAAACTCATAAGAGCAATACTTAGCCCTATAATAATAATGACAACGATAATAATTCGCTCTAAAATATTGAATTGGGTATAAACCTTACGTGCCCTATAATTATCGATTGCATTTACATCGTAATTATTAATGATTTTTCGTTTCGCAATTTTTAACCCTATAATTAACAGCCAAGTAAAGGCAAAAATTATTGAGATGGTGCTGATTTTACTTAATAAGTAGGTGATTTCTTCAAATCCTAGAAGGCTATGAAATGGTTTAATGCGTATGGCAATGGCCATAAAAATTATAAATATGGGCTTTGCTATATTTTTAATATCCTCCTTATCAAGTAAATATTTAGGATTCTTACCTAATCGTTTTAATAATTGAACAGTAACTAATTGAAGTAATAGTAAAATTAATATTGCTCCAACAATGTAGGCTAGCAGTATAGGGTTTTGTGTTAGTTTCTGCATTTGGAATTCGCTTTCGTGAATTAGTAACAAATCTAGACAATTAAATATCCAAAAGAGAAAGGTTAAACACTATCAACTTTACTTATACATTAATTTGAAAGTTTTTTTAGTTCGCAAATGTAGCTAGTATTACAAGTGTTATTTTTGCAATTGGAAAATCAAACGCTATGAAAGGAGTATTATTGGTCAATTTGGGTTCACCGGAAAGTCCTACCGCAAAAGATGTAAAGCCTTATTTAGATGAATTTTTAATGGATGAAAGGGTAATCGATGCCCCTAAATGGTTACGCGCTTTTCTTGTAAAAGGGATTATTTTGCAAACCAGACCAAAAAAATCTGCTAAGGCCTACGCTAAAATTTGGTGGGAAGAAGGTTCGCCGCTAATAGTGCTTTCTGAACGTTTTGCTAATAAAGTACAACAACATACAAAAATGCCGGTTGCGCTAGGTATGCGCTATGGCACTATGACTATTAAAAATGCGTTGCAGGAACTAAAGGATAAAGGAGTTGATGAGGTTCTATTAGTTCCCTTATATCCACATTATGCCATGTCTAGTTTTGAAACAGTGGTGGTAAAGGTTTTAGAGGAACAGCAACAATATTTTCCTGAAATGGAAGTAACGACATTACCCGCTTTTTATAAAAATGCAGATTATATTCAAGCCCTTTCAGAAAGCATTAAAGACGGATTAAAAGATTTCGATTATGACCACATATTGTTTTCATATCACGGTATTCCTGAACGTCATATTCGTAAAAGCGACCCAACAAGTTTTCATTGTAAAATAGATGGTAGTTGTTGTAAGATTAACTCAGTAGCACATAATACGTGTTACAGACATCAAGTTTATGATACTACAGAAATGGTTAAGGCGTATTTAGGATTACCTGAAGAACAAGTTAGTTCTTCTTTTCAATCTCGTTTAGCTGGTGACCCATGGTTAAAACCGTATACTGATTTTGAATTCGAACGTTTGGCCAAAGAAGGTAAAAAACGCTTAGCTGTTATTACTCCCGCTTTTGTTAGTGATTGTCTAGAGACTTTAGAAGAAATTGCTATGGAAGGTAAAGATCAATTTATGGAAGCTGGCGGTGAAAACTATAAGCACATACCTTGTATGAATGATAATGAAGCATGGGTGAAGGTGATGGCTAAATGGGTGAACGAATGGGAAACTACAGGGGTTTTGGCTGTCACGCCAAGTACTTAATTCACTAGAAATATAAAATACTTCAAAGTTTTTGGAGTATAGATAATATCCTGTCAAGGAATATAAATGCCAAACAATAAACTTTAATGGCAAATGTATCCGCTGAGCAATTAGGTTCAGAATCTATATCGAGTTTGCTTGTTAAACAGGCTTTACCTGCCAGTGTTGGCATTTTGGTAATGTCTCTTAATGTTTTGGTAGATTCAATTTTCGTAGGTAATTGGATTGGCTCCATTGCTATTGCGGCAATAAACGTAGTATTACCAATTTCTTTTTTCATAGGTGCTTTGGGTATGTCGATTGGTATTGGCGGCGCAAGCATTATATCACGTGCATTAGGGGCTAATAATAAAGAAAAGGCCTTACAAACGTTTGGCAACCAAATAAGCTTTACACTTTTAGTCACCATAATAATGGTGGTCTTGGGCCTCACCTATGTAGATAGTCTTATTCCTGCTTTTGGCGGTAAAGGTTCCATTTTTGAAATGGCGAAAATCTACTACGTAATCGTTTTGTATGGTGTACCACTTTTGGCTTTGAATATGATGGGTAACGCTGTTATACGTGCAGAAGGGAAACCCAAGTTCGCCATGATTGCGATGATTATCCCATCCATAGGAAATTTAGTGATGGATTACCTTTTTATTAATGTATTGGATTATGGTATGGAGGGTGCTGCATGGGCTACCACCATCAGCTATTTTTTATGTTTCAGTTATATTCTGTATTTCTTTCTTTCCAAACATTCTGAACTTAAACTGAACCTGCAGTATTTGAAAATTAGGTTTAATATATTAAAAGAAATTAGCTCTTTAGGCTTTGTAACCCTTTCTAGACAAGCGGTTGTAAGCGTCATTTATCTTCTGATGAATAACATTCTTTTTAACCTTGGAGGAGAGGCAATGGTGGCAGTTTATGCTATTATTGGTAGAATACTGATGTTTGCCTTATTTCCTGTTTTTGGCGTAACTCAAGGATTTTTACCTATTGCCGGATTCAATTACGGAGCTGGAAAATATGATAGGGTAAAAGAGTCTATTTACACCGCAATAAAATATGCCGCACTATTGGCCACTATTGTTTTTACCGGATTGATGATTTTCCCAGAAGAAATCGCCGGATTTTTCCTTAGCAACAAACCAGGCATGAGTGCTGTAGAACTTGCTACGAATAAATTCGTTCTTGAAAACACCCCTTCGGCCATGCGCTGGGTATTCGCAGCAACTCCGATTATTGCTTTACAACTTATAGGAGCAGCTTATTTTCAAGCAATTGGCAAGGCAGTGCCTGCGTTGTTATTAACGTTATGTAGGCAAGGATTTTTCTTTATCCCCTTAATTCTTATTTTGCCAAATTATCTAGGTGAATTAGGGGTTTGGATTTCATTTCCCATTGCCGATGTTTTAGCAACCATCGTAACTGGATACTATTTGCGTAAGGAGATTAATAGAACGTTGGTTGCTTGAAAAAATCTAACAAAACCGAATCTCACAAAACTATTTCTGTAAGTAGCTTTTGAATTACTAAAAGATAAAGCTATTCAGCCTTCAGATTTCAGACAAAGAAATTAGTTGGCTGGGTTAGCGTGCAGTAATTCCATTCCGGTGGAAGATCTTGGCTTAAACCCTATCCAATCTTTTTCGTTTGAATTTTCTTGTAATTCTAAATACTTAGCATTTTCCTGTTTTTTAAGATGTAGGCCAAGAAATGCAGTTATAAAATGTTGATTTACATTATTTAATTTTCTCTGGTCCCAAGATGGTTCTGCGTACCTGTAATATTCATCTATATGTAATCCTGGAGCCAATGCTTCTGCTGGTGGAGGATTTGGTGCCACGTTGTGACGTGCATTAATATAGGTTAATAAAAATCTGTCGGCATTAACGGCTCCATCATATATAGCTTTTATTCCTTTTTCATAACCGGAAATATCATCTTGGTTACCTGCAACAAAGAATGTCGGGGTTTTTAATCCCTTTAACCCTTCACCATCCCAAACTCCACGTTCCATTCCCCATGGGGCAAAAGCAACAATAGCTTTTATTCTGTCATCAGCTAGTTTCTTGTACTCTTCGTTATTAGCTGTATTGACTGCTATTGATGTGCTACCACCGGTCATTCCTGTAAAGAACTCGGCTAGTGCTTCACTATAACCTGCTCCACCAACATTAAGTACTCCATAACCTCCCATAGAATATCCGATTATGCCTGTGTTATTGGCATCGACTAAACCTTCTAATTTGTTTTTTGAACCTTGAGCTCCTAATTTTTCCATTTCGTTTATGATAAAGCGAATATCTTTTGGTCTGTTTAAAAGAGTGCTTTGAAATGCATTGGCATCTTTAAAAGTAGAATCGGTATGGTCTATGGCTACCACGATATAACCTTTTGATGCTAAATTTTCAGTTAAATAGGTCATTAAATAACGAGAACCCACATAGCCATGCGATACAACTATTAAAGGGAATTTACTACCTGTAGAGGGCGTTGCATCTCTATAGGCTCTACCCTTAAATGTAAAAGGTGTTAATGGTCTAAGGGTGTCATTTGCGGTGCCCATTACTTCGTCATAAACAACGGTTTTAGTATTATCACTAATAGATGCTGGGTACCAAACTTCAATTGTTAAGGGGCGGTCATATAATGGGTCTTTACCATCTTTTGAATTTATAATATCTACCTGATTATTATTTACCAAGTTAATGGTTTGTACGCCTACGTTGTATTCTCCTCTTGCACTTAATTCTGGTGCATCTGGCAATGGATCACCGTATAAAAAGGCACCTGATTGAGCATGAACAGATGGAATGAGTAATCCGTTTAAAAGAATGAGAAATAAGGATAAAGAAAATAATAGCGATCTAAATTTCATAATTGTTAATTTGTTCGCTTAAATATAGGAATACTTTAAATATTCCGTTCGTTTTAACATTATTATGAACTCTCTTTTAGAGGCAAATAATTAATAAGATTATTTATATAAACATGAATTAAGCGCGGAAGGTATACCGTGATGTTCATTATTAAATAATTATTGAAATAGCCTTGTAAATCATAATTTGATAAATGTGCTTCTACATGAATGCCAATAAAATCTTAAAATCAACATTTTAACAACAATTTGTTTAATTTTAGGGAAGACTAATCCAAACTCAAAAGAATGAAAACGCTTTTTACCAAGGCTAGCATCTTTATGCTGGCATTATTTTTATTACCATTATCCTTACTATCTCAAAGAAGGAATAAATCACAAAATATTTCACCAACATATCCCGAAGAATTATACTCTAGTTTAGAGTATCGTTCAATAGGTCCGTATCGGGGTGGTCGTTCTGCCGCAGTTACCGGTGTGCCTGGCGAACCAAATTTGTTTTATTTTGGTGCTGCGGGTGGTGGTGTCTGGAAAACGCTTGATGGTGGCCGTACATGGGATAATATTTCCGATGGATATTTCGGAGGAAGTATCGGTGCTGTTGAGGTTGCCAAAAGTGATCCTAATGTAATTTATGTTGGCGGTGGTGAAAAAACCTTAAGAGGAAATGTTTCTTCAGGATATGGCGTTTGGAAAACTGAAGATGGAGGTAAAACCTGGGCTTCGGCAGGTTTAGAAAAAAGTAGACATGTGCCACGACTACGTGTACACCCTACAGATTATAATACTGTATATGCAGCTGTTTTAGGAGATATCTATAAACCAACAAAAGAACGTGGTGTATATAAAAGTACCGATGGCGGTAAAAACTGGAAACAGGTTTTATTTGTAAATGAGCAAGCGGGTGCTGTTGATTTAACTTTCGATCCTAATAACCCAAGAATTTTATATGCTTCTACATGGCATGCACAACGTACACCTTATAGTTTAATTAGTGGTGGAGACGGTTCAGCATTATGGAAAAGTATGGATAGCGGTGAAACTTGGACAGAAATTTCTAAGAACGAAGGATTTCCAAAAGATACTCTGGGAATTATTGGTGTAGCTGTTTCTCCTAAAAATTCTGAACGTGTTTGGGCAATTGTTGAAAATAAAGATAAGGGAGGTTTATATCGTTCAGAAGATGGTGGTAAAACTTGGTCTGTTGTTAATGAAGAACGTAAAATTAGACAACGTGCTTGGTATTATACCAGAGTATATGCCGATACACAAGATGAAGATGTGGTTTATGTGCTGAACGTAAATTATCACAAGTCTACCGATGGTGGTAAAACATTCAATACGTTTAATGCTCCACACGGGGATCATCATGATTTATGGGTTTCGCCAGAAGATTCGCAACGTATGATTATTGGTGATGATGGTGGTGCTCAAATTTCTTATGATGGTGGTGAAACATGGAGTACCTATAATAATCAGCCTACGGCACAGTTTTACCGTGTAACTACGGATAATTCTTTTCCGTATAGAATTTATGTTGCCCAACAGGATAACTCTACATTGCGTATAGATCATAGAAGTGATGAAAATTCTATAGGTAATGGTAATTGGGAAGAAACTGCAGGCGGTGAATCAGCTTGGATAGCTGTTGATCCTAAAAACGACGACATCGTTTATGGCGGTAGTTATGACGGATTCTTAACTCGAGTAAATCATAAAACAGGTACGGTTAGAGGTATAAATGTATGGCCAGATAACCCTATGGGTGCTGGTGCAGAATCCATGAAATATCGTTTCCAGTGGAATTTTCCTATCCTATTCAGTAGACATAATCCAAAGAAATTGTATACGTTTTCTAACTATGTTCATGTGACTGAAAATGAAGGTCAGAGTTGGGAAGTGTTAAGTGGCGATTTAACTCGAAATGATCCTACAAAATTAGGTTCTAGTGGAGGTCCGATAACTCAAGATAATACCAGTGTAGAATACTACTGTACTATTTTCGCAGCGAATGAAAGTCCGTTGAAAGAAGGTCTTCTTTGGGTAGGAAGTGATGACGGATTAATTCATGTCTCTAAAGATTCTGGCGCAACATGGGATAATGTGACCCCACCAAATATGCCTGAATGGAATATGATTAATAGTATAGAGCCTTCTTATTTTGATGAAGGTACTTGCTACGTAGCTGCTACAAGATATAAGTTGGGCGATTTTCAGCCGTACTTGTACAAAACAACCGATTACGGTAAAAGCTGGACGAAAATCACCGATGGTATACCATCTGAACATTTTACCAGAGTGGTTCGTGAAGACCCTAAAAAGAAAGGATTATTATATGCAGGTACCGAAACAGGTATGTATGTTTCTTTTAATGACGGTACAAGTTGGAGTCTTTTTCAGATGAATTTACCAATAGTCCCTATTACTGATTTGGCTATTAAAGATGATAATTTGATCGTTGCAACACAAGGGCGTAGCTTATGGATTATTGATGATTTAACAGTGCTACATCAATTAGATGAAAGTAAGAAGAATCAAAGCACAATTCTTTTTAAGCCAAGAGATTCATACCGTACAAAAGGAAGAGCGTCTAAAAAGCCTTCTAAAACATCGGGACAGAATTTAGAAAATGGTGTAATCACACATTTTCTACTTAAGAATTATACCGAAAAAGATACGGTTCAGTTGACGTACACTAGCATGGCTGGCGATACTTTGGCTAACTACAATTCGTCTGCTAAGAAAAAAGATAAAAAGTTAAAAGTAAAAAAGGGCGGTAACACTTTTGTATGGGATACCCGTGGTAAAGGAGCTGAGAAGTTAGAAGGCATGATTTTTTGGTGGGCCAATTTCGACGGTGCTAAAGCAGTACCGGGTAATTACAAAGTTCATCTAAATGTTAATGGCAGTACTAGTTCTGAAACTTTTACCATTTTGCCAGACCCAAGGGCAGAAAGCTCGGTAGCCGAAATGCAAAAGCAATTCGATTTTATTACCGATATAAATGCTACCATTGAAAAAGCACATCAATCTATAAAGAAGATTAGAAATGTAACCGAACAACTTAATGCGTTTACTGAACAGTATAAAGATGATGAACGAACTAAGGATCTAGTAGAAAAGGCTAAGACAATGAAAGATAAGTTGGGTGAGGTAGAAAAGGCGTTGTATCAGACTCAGAATAGAAGTGGTCAAGATCCATTGAACTTCCCAATTAAATTGACCAACAAATTAGGTCATTTAAATAGCCTAGTGTCTATTGACGATTTCCCACCTACTGAGCAAGATATTGCCGTAAAGAATGAGTTGACTGCTAAAATAAATAAGGAGCTTAAAATTTTCGATGATGTAGTTTCCTCAGAGCTACTGGAATTTAACGCGGCTTTCAATACATTAGAATTGAATTACTTATTTATCGACGACAGTAAATAATAGAAGAATTTAGTATTTATTTTAAATAAATGATTTATAAATTTTAAAAGGTAAAGTATGAATAATTTAGGTGAGGCAATTGAAAAAATAGTTTGGTTGGAAGGTGAAGTTTCTGATTTAAAAAGGCAGCTTGAGGAACTTAAAATTTATGTTGATCAAGTGACTTCTTGAAATAGTTATTTCGATTGAATTTTTTAAGTATGAAAAAATTTGTATCGAGAAACTTTTTATGTTCCAAATGGTTCTCGATACAATTTTTCTTTACGTTTTACAACAAGAATAACCACTCTAACTACCTAATAATCCATTAATGAAAAAACAACTACTCTTTCTTATGGCGGTACTCGTAACCACCATAACTTTTGCCCAGAATGCAAATGATTATTTTCAACCTTTAAAATTTCGAAATATTGGTCCGTTTAGAGGAGGGCGTTCGGTAACTGCAATGGGTGTTATTGGAGATCCAATGACGTATTATATGGGGACTACGGGTGGCGGACTATGGAAAACAGAATCTGCCGGTCAACGTTGGGAAAATGTTTCCGATGGTTTTTTTGAATTAGGTTCGGTAGGGGCAGTTTCTGTTTCCGCTTCTAATCCGAATATAGTCTATGTGGGTATGGGTGAGCATGCACCCAGGGGTGTTATGACCTCGTATGGTGACGGAGTTTATAAATCTACAGATGCTGGACATACATGGAAAAAAATGGGCCTTGAAAAAACCCAACATATTTCCCGAATAATCATTCATCCAACAAATCCAGATATTGTGTATGTCGCTGCACAAGGAGCTCTTTTTGAAGGTAACCCTGAACGTGGTGTTTACAAATCAATCGATGGAGGTAACACTTGGACGAATACCCTTTTTGTAAATAATTTAACGGGTGCCTCTGAGCTTTCTATGGATGCAAATTATCCTGAAATTATGTATGCGGCTATGTGGGAGCATCAACGAAAGCCAAATATGGTTGTTAGTGGTGGTGTCGGCAGCGGACTGTATAAATCTACCGATAGCGGAGATACTTGGAAGAAAATACACAAAGGCCTTCCAGAGGAAAAAGGAAAAATGGCAATTGCCGTAAGTGCATCTAACTCCAATAAAGTATATGCTTTGATTGAAAGTGATTCTGATGCCGATAAAGGAGGTTTATTCGTCTCGAATGATGCTGGTGAATCTTGGTCTATGATAAGTGGTGATAATCGTTTGGTGCAACGTGCCTGGTACTATATTGAAGTTTTTGTTGACCCTAACGATGAAGATACTGTGTACGTGTTAAGCGCACCGGCACTTCGTTCTGAAGATGGAGGTAAAACTTGGGAAAATGTAGAAGTTGCTCATGGCGATACGCATGATTTATGGATAAACCCTAACAATTCAAATAATATGGTCTTAGCAGATGACGGCGGTGCATCTGTATCTTTTGATTATGGTAAAACATGGTCTACCCAAAGTAATATGCCAACTGCTCAGTTTTATCGTATTAACGTAGATAATTTGTTTCCTTATAATATTTATGGCGGCCAACAGGATAATACATCCGTAAAAATTGCAAGTATGTCTACAGGTAGCAGTAGTATAACTACTAGAGATTGGACAGATTCTGCAGGTGGTGAAAGTGCGTTTTTGGCTTTTGATCCTGATAATCCTAGATATGTAATGGGAGGTCAATATTTGGGTACTGTTGAGATTATGGATATGGAATCTAAAGCTTCAACCCAAATTATGCAAGCGCCTATTCAATATTTAGGTAGAGAGGCTAGAAATATGAAATACTTATTTAATTGGAATGCTCCAATTATAGCTTCTATACATGAATTGGGGATTTTTTATCACGGTGCGCAATATGTATTTAGAACAAGAGACATGGGAGTAACTTGGGATAAGATATCTCCAGATTTAACTCGTGATATAGATGCAAAACAAGGTAATGGTGGTGGGCCATATACCAATGAAGCGGTAGGTGCTGAAAATTATGGAACACTTGCGTACATCTTAGAATCTCCACATGAAAAAGGGCATATCTGGACAGGTAGTGATGATGGTTTAGTTCATCTTACTAAAAATGGTGGTGAATCATGGGAAAACGTTACTCCGAAAGGATTAAAAGAATGTTTGATTAATGCTATTGAGGTATCTCCACACGACCCAGCAACGGCTTATGTTGCTACAACAAGATATAAGTTCAATGACTACACACCAGGACTGTATAAAACAACGGACTATGGAAAAACTTGGACTGCGATAAATTCTGGAATACCTTATGGGGCTTTTACACGTGTAGTACGTGAAGATGAATTCAAAAAGGACCTATTGTATGCAGGTACTGAAAAGGGAATTTATGCTTCTTGGAATGGAGGTAAATCTTGGGAACCGTTTCAATTGAATTTGCCAAAGACTCCAATAACAGATTTAAAGGTTCACAAAGGTGATTTAGTTGTAGCGACTTCTGGTCGTTCATTTTGGATTTTAGATGATGTTGCTGCTTTAGGGCAATATCAACCCTCGAAAAAAGGACTTCAGCTATTGAAACCTAAAGATGCCTATAATGGTTCTTGGGGCAGCCCATTAAATGGTAATTCAGATAAGTTTACCGGCAGTGATGCTTTTGAAGGAATAAACCCTGCAAACGGAGTAGTGTTATATTATGAACTTCCGAAGCTAAAAGATAGTACGGCAATTACCTTAGAGATTTTAGATGCTAAAGGAAAATTGATTCGGACCATCACTTCAGAAAAGGACCCGACCTATACCCCCCATAATGGTGGTGGTGCACCACCAGCACCAGTTCTGAGTAAAGAAGAAGGTCTAAACAGATTTGTTTGGGATATGAAATACCCTATTATGCCAGGGATACCTGGGGTTTATATTGAAGCAGGATTTGGGGGGCACAAGGTTTCACCAGATACCTACACGTTTAAATTAATGGTAGATGGGCAATCAGTATCAACTACAGGTACAATTAAAGAAGTACCTACATATGAAACGAAGCCTGGTCAATATGATGAATATGATGCTTTTATGACAGTTGCGGAGCAAGAGTTAACTAAAATGCATAACATGATTAATCAATTGCATGCAGTTCAAGATAATTTGAAGGAGATGTTGAAAGAGGTTTCAGATCCTGCTGTTAAAAAAGAAGGCGAAAAATTACTTGCCGATATGAAAGCGTGGGATGAAGAAATGATTCAACGTAAATCTCAGGCGTATGATGATGTGGAAAATTTTCCAAATAAATTTTCAGCAGAATACATATTCATGATTAATCAAACGAGTAGTACAATACCAAGATTGAACAAGTCGAGCAAAGACCGCAAGTTAGAATTAGATGCGGAATGGGCAGGCTTAAAATCAAGAGGTAATCAATTTATCAATACCGCTATTCCTGCATATAATAAAGTATTGTGGGAAGCTGGTATTGGCGCTTTAAGATTATAACATAGAATCTTTACGCTTTTGCTAACTTTGAGCTTGAACTTAGCATATTATGAGCGAATATTACAATTATATAAAGTCCCTGCATCTCATCTTCGTAATTACGTGGTTTGCAGGGCTTTTTTATATCCCGAGGTTATTTATTTATCATATTGAAGCCAATCAAAAACCATCTCCGGAGCGAGAAATACTTTCCAAACAATTAAAAGTGATGGCCAAACGACTTTGGTTTATCATCACATGGCCCTCTGCTGTACTTGCAACTTTCTTTGCAGCCTGGTTGCTATTTATGTATCCAGCATGGCTTACACAGCCTTGGATGCACGTTAAACTAGGTTTCGTATTATTATTAATTCTCTATCATTTAAAAAACCATCAAATTTTCAAGAAATTTCAACGGGATGAGATTAACTACACCTCTAATTATATGCGTATTTGGAACGAAGGTGCTACGCTTATTCTCTTTTCAGTAGTATTTCTTGTTATTTTAAAGGGAACTTTTAATTGGATTTTTGGGGTAGTTGGTATAATAGTCGTAGGTATTCTATTAATGCTAGGCATTAAACTTTACAAAAGAATCCGGAATAGGAATCCGGAGGCTTAATGGAATCAGGTTTCAAACCTAGGAGCCCTATAAAGAAGGTGATTCTCAATAACTTAATAGCTATAAAACCCAATTTTGTAACATAACTACTTGTTATAATACTTATAGTTAGCAACCTATTCAGTTTTTATAAAAATGATGTTCAACCTAGGTAAAAAAGAAAGGGAAAAATTAAAAATAGCATTTGGAGAAATTAAAGATGGTCCTTTTGATTTTGAAATGATTGAGAAATACTTCCGGGATAAGGATAATTTTGAAGTATTTCAAATTTTATCAGATAAGACCTGTGATGATTTAGATTTTGACGAAATGTTCTGTTTTCTTGATAGAACAAACTCAAGAATTGGCCAACAATTTCTGTATAATAGGCTTAGAACTATTTCTTCAAATAGAATAAATATTGAACGAAATGAAGAAATTATTTCGCGACTTGCACAGGATGAAGATTTTAGAGTTAAAATCCAAAAAGAGTTGACACAGTTAAATGACTTCAAAGCCTACTATGTGTCCTCTCTTTTTCAAGAGGAACATATAAGCCCGCCTAAATATTTTTTCATTTTCAGATTATTATCATTTACTAGCATATTGCTTTTGGCATTATTACCGTTTAATCCTCAAATCATTTTCGCCCTAATAGGGGTTTTTGTAATTAATCTTGGAATTCATTTTTGGAATAAGAAAAATTTATTCAAATACTTGCAATCAATTCCGCAGTTGTTGCGTTTGAATCGTATTGCTTCTTCCCTACATAAAGAGGGGTTATTCAAAAAAATTAACCCCAACTTAAATAGATCAATCAAGATAATAAATCAGCTAAGAAATAGGATGTTGTTCTTTCAACTTGAAGGAAAACTGCAAGGGGATTTAGCAGTTATATTCTGGAGTACTTTTGAATTAATTAAAACACTCTTTCTTTTAGAACCAATTCTGCTATTTGCAGTCTTAAAACGACTTAACACAAAACGTAATGAAATTGAAGCCGTATTCACATTTATTGGAGAAGTCGATTCGTTAATTTCTATTGCTTCTTTAAGAAAAGGGAGTGAATTGTTTTGCATGCCCAAGATCAGTGAAGAAGATAATACGATTATTGCGGAGGAACTATACCATCCTTTAATTCAAAATTGTGTAACCAATAATATTTCGGTTTTAAATAAATCAGTACTTCTGACAGGTTCTAATATGTCTGGAAAAACAACTTTTATTCGATCTATTGGTTTAAATCTGATAACGGGATTAACAATTAATACCTGCTTCGCAAAAGCAATTAATTTACCAATTATTAGAATATACTCTGCAATTCGGATAAGTGACGATTTAATGAACGATAAAAGTTATTATTTCGAAGAAGTACTAACTATTAAAGAGATGCTTGAAAAAAGCAGGGATGGCAAACCAAGCCTTTTTCTACTCGATGAGATTTTTAAAGGTACAAATACGATAGAGAGAATTGCCGGAGGTAAAGCGACACTATCTTATTTAGCACAAAATAATAATGTAGTCTTTGTATCTACGCATGATACTGAACTAACGGATATGTTAATAGATTCATACGAATTATATCATTTTAGTGAATTGATAGATTCGAAAAGTGTCGATTTCGATTTTAAACTTAAGACAGGGAAGCTAAAGAACAGGAACGCTATTAAAATATTACAAATCAACCAATACCCTGAAGAAGTGATTAGTGAAGCTTTGGAGATTTCAATAAAACTTGATATGAAAAAGGATAACAAAGAATTGAATTGAATTGAAATAAAGAAGAGTTATAGGTTCAAATAAGGAATTAATTCTTCTTCAACCTATTAGTTTTTAGAACTTAATTGAATCTATAGTGATTGAATTGGTGAATTCGATGTTGACTACCAAATGAAGTTAGTATTTTTTGCTTAAATAGTTACAATTGAAAATTCATTGTCATTTTAGCTTTTTGTGCTGCAATTTCAGCCCTTGGTAGAATAAGTTTAAAAGTTGTTCCTTTTCCCTCGCCTTCTGATTCTGCAGTTATGGTCCCACCATGTGAAACAGCGATTTGTTTTACCATATAAAGCCCCAAGCCGGTTCCCTTTACATTGGCGTGAAAACGTTCAAAGGGTGTAAATAGTTTTTTTAAGGCTCGCTCATCCATTCCTAATCCATTATCGCGGATTAAAAAACTATTTGTATCGCCATTAACCTCGCACTCCACAGATATTATAGGGTTTGGTTGGTCTCCCATATATTTGATAGCATTATCTAAGAAGTTGCCAAAAATTTGGATTATTCTTTTACGGTCTCCAAATATATAGGGTAGGTGTTCGGCTATATTAAGTTCAATATTGTCCATACTAAGTTTCCCCTTGATAAGGTCTCTCGATAAATTCAATATTTCATTGGTTTTCAATAACTCATTTTTATTCTCGATTTTACCTAATCGTGCAATTTCGATGATGTCCGCAATTAATTCGTCCATATTATTACATGAAACATCTATCAAACTCAAATACTCCTCTATATTCGGAAAATCTTTCAACTTCATTTCCATTGGTATAAGACTTGAAATTCCTCTAATATTGTTTAAGGGGCCTTTTAAATCATGGGAAACTGCAAATGTAAATCGCTGAATTTCCTCATTTTTTGATTCTAAATTGTTTGCAGCGTCTAGAAGTTTGTTTTTTTGATACTGTAATTCTTTTGTTCGTTCCGCTACTTTTAGCTCTAGTCTTCGTTGGTTTTTTTTAATAGTTCTTACCTTAATATAATGGGCAATATAGAGGACAAGGAAAATTAGTGCTAACATTAATGAACGGAACCACCAAGTTTGCCAATATGGAGGAGAAATGGTAATATGAAGGTCCAATTCGTTATCGACCCAAACACCGTCAGAGTTGGTAGATTTAATCCTTAGCGTATATTCTCCAGGATGTAGATTCGTATATGTTCCACTAGGATTGTTCCCTACATAATTCCAGTCCTTTTCAAAACCATCTAGAAAAAAAGCATAATTCACACTTTCTGGATGTCGAAAGGTAAGGGCCTTAAAATCAATGTTGATTACAGATTGATCATAGTTAAAGGTCAGTGAATCTACTTGACTAATATCTTTTTCTAATACCCCAAAATCGTCATTGGGTAAAACCGGTTTATTGAATATTTTAAGACCTGAAATAAACAAAGTAAGTTTATCTTTTTGTTTTTCTACTGCACTGGCAGTAAATAGGTTAAAACCGTTTATACCACCAAATATATACTCGCCTTTACGGGTGGTCAAAAATGAATTTGCAATATATTCCTTAGACTGTAGACCATCACCTACATCATAATCAATTGTTTTTCCAGTACTAGTATTATACCTGCTAATACCATCTTCTGTACTTAACCATAAGTGCTTGTTCGTATCATCTATAATTCCTTTAATGGCATCATTTTTAAGGCCATCTAATTTTGTGATAGCTTGAAAGGAATCACTTTCAGGTATATATTTGTTAAGACCTCCTTGAGTGCCTACCCAAATAGTATTCTCGCTATCCTGGGCAATCGTATTGATAAAATCATTGCTTAATGAGTTTTTACTATGGTAATGAACACTTTTCCAAATACCATCACTTTTCGTCAACTTAAATAATCCTGAATTTAGACTACCAATCCAAATACGCCCTTTATTATCTTCAAATATTCTATGTAACAAATTAACCTCTGTACCATCCAATTCGGATGTAAGACTAATATTTTCATGACTATTTGTTTGTGGATTAAATACTTGTACCCCTGCAAAATAATTAACAACCCAAATATTGCCTTTTTTATCCTTTAAGAGGTCAATTATAATATTCGATTTTAAAAACGAATTTTCAGTGTTCAATTCTTTAAATTTCTTACTTTTTGTATTGAAAATGGTAATGCCATTCGTCCATGTACCAGCCCAAAGCTCATCTTTTTTTGTTCGCAGTAATGTAAGTACCACGTTACTATTAAAAGTTTTATCATTTAATGTATAATGTTCAAACGTATCTAAAGCCCTGTTCCAATAATTTAAACCGCCGCCATCGGTTCCGATCCATAGATTCCCTTCAGTATCTTCACTAAAACTATTTACTAATTTATTGCTCAAGGATTGAGCATTAAATGGGTCCGAATTAATGTGTTTGAATTTATAGAATTCCGGATCATAAAAATTAAGTCCGCTTTTATAGGGAGCTACCCACATAACTCCATTCCGGGTACTTAAAAGTGCCCAAATAGAGTTTCCCGAAATGGAATTTGGCCGAGTTACACTATATTCTATGTGTCGTATACGGTCTAAAGTTTCGGTATAGATATATAACCCGTTATTTTCCGTGCCTATCCACAATTCATTATTGTTGTTCTTTGCTAAAGAACGTATGCTATAGTTAGGGCTTACAACTGTTTTTTTGGAAAGTAGGTCTGAAGCAGCACTTACGTTCAATTCAATTAATGCTCCGTTAATGGTGCCCAATAAAAAGTTATTTTGATTTAATAGTATTGCAGTATTAATTTCCTCAGTTTCCTTAAACTCACTCAGGATTTCCATATCCTTAGTCATAACAAAAATGTTATAAGTGGAAATAACTAGAATACGTTCATCATCTAAAGGCAGTATTTTAATAATTTTGTTGATTCTCCGGTTTTCAATTTTTATATGGTCACTAGGAGGTAAGAAGTGTTTTAAATCTCCAGTTTCTGCTTGGTATCTATACAGGCCTTGCGATTCCGTACCCAGCCATAGCATTCCATCTATTTTACATATCGATTCAAACCTTATGGATTCAATCTTCTTAGCCTCATTCTTGAACGTATAAGGTATTACAAGATTTAAACTACGGTCATATACACTTAAGCCATGGTTCGTACCAATTAATAAGTTTTCATTATCCTCATAGAACGAGACTATATAGTCATGAGTAAGGCCTGTTTTGCCATCTAAACTTTTATTAAATATTTCAAAGTCTTTTCCATCGTATCTATTCAGACCATTTCGGGTTCCAATCCATATAAAACCAAAACTGTCCTCAAAAAGAATAGTACTCGTACTCTGTGACATTCCATTTTTAATCTGATGAAAAGTAAGAGGCTTTTTATGTTGTGATTGTAAAGTGCTAAGGGAAAGAAAAAGAATGAAAAAGGTTAAAATCTTAAAAAAATAATTTGACATCATGCCAGACTTTTTGGATATACTTAGTTTAAACGTAATTGAAAGTAAGAAATTACTTATAAATATAATTTAATTTGAAATTTCACATTTTTTTCGAAAAGTATTGTCCATAAAAACAAATCGTTAAATTAATTTTTTCAGCCTGCAGGTATAATTTATTAAAAAAGATTTACATCATAAACCCAAAAAAACATTTTAAAAATATACCAATGTTACTTATTGAGTATATGTATGAAGAGTTGTTTTTTTAAATTAAAATTTAGTTTGGTAAGAACTGTGTTTAAAAATCATTCTTAAGAAGTATATGATTTAATTTAACCAATTTCCATTTATTGGAACTTTTAGTACTAAAACTCACCTTCAGTTCAGGAACATCGCGTTTTTATTCTCATCACTATTACGTATCAAAAAAAATCTGTTCAGCTCTAACAAGTTGTTCTGTCGGGTATACTAGCGGACCATATTGATTGAAAATGGTAGCATCCTTAGTATCACGGTCGAAACCAAGAACAACTTATCCTCTTGTTGAATATATTTGAGTTGCATCAAATGTGTACCATCGAACCCCAAAATAAGCTTCGAACTAAGCATGCATGTCCATTGTGGCTCTAAACGATAAAGATAACCAACAACAATACGAACTGGAATGTTTTAATATCGACATAAGTTAATACCCAAATGAGCAAAATCTCTGCATATACCTAACCTTCGCATACTAACCTGACTGGTAGATAATGTTTGATTATTACTTCCAGGTAGAGAGCTAATGTTCTAACGCAACCAATTTTAATTGTTGAAACTGGTTGTACCCAAATAAATGGCGGGGTTCAGAAATCTCAATTATATATAACAGCTTAAATATAAACACAGATATCAGATTATTTAAGACTTTAATTATAGAGCAAATGACAAACCAAATTTTCAAGATAGAATATCAAGTAAACACCTTACTTGAATTTCGGTTATTTTGGATAATTAGCACCGATAAAGCGCAATAGTACATGGAAGGTGAGAAGTATAATGACGTAATGATTTCCTAAGATTAAAGTGAAAATGTTAACTAGGTAAATAGCACTTTCTGAAATTATGTCGATGCTTATGATAGTCGTAAACTGAGTATAAACAAAAGAAGTTTATTAAAGCGGGTAAAATCTTATTTTTTACAAACTTCCATAGAATACATGTTTTAAGCGACCATAATTTTCTATTCTTTTTAAAATTGATACCTCCAATTCTGAATTTTTGTTTGAACTTGATATTTGAACTTTTTTTGGTTCGATATTTGCTAACTTTAGAGGAAATAATAGAATCTTGTTAACGAGAGTATCTTTACGGTCCCGTATTTTTTTATCCATGATATTTTTGGTGCTGATTGCATCGGTATTGATTGCAGGGGTTACGGTATATCAGTACGGTGAGCAAGCGAAAGACTACCATGAAGATAGAATGGAACGCAAAGAGGAGCAAATACGCCAAAGTATCGACCTCGCCATTCAAAAAACTACATATCCGGTTACGACCGAAAATTTAGATCTTATTTTTAAAAACGAGATTTATGAGATTGCCGTTGTTCAAAATATGAATTTTAATATTTATAGTTTAGACGGGCAACTTATAAAAAGTTCAAGACCCAAGTTCGCCAACGATTCTATTTCTATGTGTTTAGATGCTGAGGTATTAAACAAATTAGAGATAAGCCCCGATAAAAGATATGTACGCGAAAATGCTTTAGCAGGTGATAAATACCAAGCATCGTTCACCTATATAGCTGACCAAAAATTTAAACCAATAGGCATTCTCAACTTGCCTTATTTTGAAGATAATTCTTTTAATGATTATGAGTTGAAAGAGTTTTTATTGCGATTGTCTGGGGTGTATTTACTTATGCTTCTGATGGCTATTTTATTCGCATTTTTCATTTCTAAATATATCACTCGTTCTTTAGAAACTATTTCTAATATGATGGAACGAACGGAGCTTAGCAAACAGAACGAAAAGATATTTATTGAAAGTCCGGGAGAGGAAATAGAAAAGCTAATTTCCGCTTATAACGGCATGATCGATGAGCTAGGCCATAGTGCTGTAAAATTGGCTAAAAGCGAACGAGAACAGGCTTGGCGCGAAATGGCAAAACAAGTTGCCCATGAGATTAAAAATCCATTAACACCTATGCGTTTGAGTGTGCAGAGCTTTGAGCGTAAGTTTGATCCAAACGACCCTAATATTCACGAGAAGGTAAAAGAGTACTCTAACACCTTAATACAACAAATAGATACGATGAGTAGTATCGCATCAGCGTTTTCTAATTTTGCGGAAATGCCAGCCCAACAGAACGAGACCCTAAATGTGGTAAAAATCGTTAAGTTGGCCATTGATATTTTCAATGAGGATTATATTCACTTCATAGCGGACGAAGAGGAAATTATTGCGAAATTAGATCGCACACAATTAATACGGGTTGTTACCAATTTGGTTAAAAATGCAATACAGGCTGTGCCAGATGTAAAATCGCCAAGAGTTCTAGTTTCAGTAGCTTCTGAAGGTGATATGGTCAAAATTTCAGTAGCGGATAATGGCTTTGGTATCGAAAAAGAAAATGAAGAAAAGATATTTGAACCTAAATTCACCACTAAATCTAGTGGTATGGGATTAGGTTTAGGTATGGTTAAAAATATTGTGGAAACCTATAAAGGGACTATTAAATTTACCTCACAATTGGGCAAGGGAACGGTGTTCTGTGTAAAGTTTCCAAAGGAAAATTGAATTAGAAAATTAATTGATTAAAAACAAAGAATATGTCTTTCAAAACAATACTTATTCAAAGAGAAACATCAACGGCGATAGTAACTATTAACCGTCCTAATAAGTTAAATGCATTGAACAAAGAAACCATCGGTGAACTTCAAGATGCTTTTAAGGAATTACAAAAGGATAAAAAGGTAAAAGCCATAATCTTAACCGGTAGTGGTGAAAAAGCATTTGTTGCTGGAGCAGATATTTCAGAATTTTCGGATTACTCTGTGAAGGAAGGAAAAAAATTGGCAGAAAAAGGGCAAAAGAAATTGTTCGATTTTATTGAAAGTTTATCTACCCCTGTAATTGCTGCAATAAATGGTTTTGCTCTTGGCGGTGGCTTAGAGTTGGCAATGGCATGTCATTTTAGAGTGGCAAGTGATAATGCCAAAATGGGACTTCCAGAAGTGTCACTTGGTTTAATACCAGGGTATGGGGGTACGCAACGTTTGCCTCAATTAGTCGGCAAGGGTAGGGCGATGGAAATGATTATGACCGCAGGTATGATTACTGCTGAACAAGCGCATTCATACGGGTTAGTGAATCATGTAACTACTCAAGAAGAATTATTACCATTGTGCCATAAAATTATATCAAAGATTACCAATAACTCATCTGTAGCTATATCTCATGCAATAAAAGCAGTAAATGCTGGTTTTAAGAATACTGTAAATGGTTATGAACAGGAAATTGAGGCTTTTGGTGCCTGTTTCGGAACTGATGATTTTACCGAAGGTACTACCGCTTTTTTAGAGAAAAGAAAAGCAGATTTTCCGGGTTCATGACATAAACCAAACTGGTTATGTTGAAACGTGGTATATTTTTAATTCTATTTTTTATTGGTGCATTAAGTGCTTTCGCGCAAGAAGAACCTGTTGCGTATACCATTGGTGAAAAATTCAACGATAAATACAGATATTCGAATATGCTGGCCATTGCAGATGATGGTAATGAAGGTACTGTAGTCGTTAGAGCATATTTTACGGGAATTATATTACGGCCTAAAGGATATTTCATTGAACATTACAATAAAGATTTAGAGCTTGTTTCTGAATATAATTATAA
This sequence comes from uncultured Maribacter sp., assembly GCF_963977385.1. Classification (GTDB taxonomy): domain Bacteria; phylum Bacteroidota; class Bacteroidia; order Flavobacteriales; family Flavobacteriaceae; genus Maribacter. The sequence goes on from NZ_CAXBOU010000011.1 coordinate 46,218, forward strand.
ACTAAAGGACTCCAATTTTATAGATGCCTACGTGCGTAACGGGCAAGTGTATCTTTTGTTTTTAGAGTATAGCTATAGAAATAAGAGTTACCAATACGAAGTACACAGAAGTCCGTTTGCTCAATTTCAATTTACAAAAGAAACAATCCTGTCTATTGAGTCCGATCCTGTGGAACAGCCTTTGGATAGAAATTTTTATAACAGAAATTTCTCTTCAGGGTTTACTACCTCGGTATTATTTAATGATGAAAAATCGGCGTTCGCCATAACTACACATTACAAAAAAAGAAAGGTAGACCAGCACACCATTCATGTGTTTAATTCGAACTTGACAAAATTGATGGAGCACGATTTCTCTGATGAGGTTGAGGAAAAGAACTATGCCTTTGAAAATATCGTATTCTCGAAAGATTTACAGAACGTTTATTTAGTTGGCAAGGCGTACTTTAAAAAGAAACGTTTTAATGCAACAGAACGTAAATTTCAATATGAAATGGTTCGTATATCGAAAGACAGCCGTAACATTCAATCTTTCTATACTCCAAACAAGTTTCCGGAAGCCTTGAAGCCAATATTTAAAGGTAATGAATTGCTTTGTATTGGTTTTTATGCGGATAGAAAAGATAATCGTTACAACGGTATTTCGTACTTTAAATTGAATCCGATTACTTTAGAAATGGAAACCAATAAATTCAATCCTTTTTCAGAACAATTTATGTTAGATAAATTTGGAAGGGAAGATGATAAAGCCATAAAAGATTTAGTTTTTAAAGGGATGGATGTTACCATCGATGGAAACATTCTTTTTAATGCAGAAGAATATTTTACAAGTTCAAGTGTACAGTCTAATACAAGCGGTGGTCGTGTTATGGTCACTAGATATCATCATAATGATATTATTAGCGCAAAATTAAGTACCACTGGAGATTTGATATGGGCCCGTAATATCAATAAAACGGAAGTTACCCAAGGTGATGGAGCCTATGCTTCATATAGTGCTTACACAAAAGATGATATTACCTATTTTTTTATAAGTACATCTTCAGAGAATCCTCAGCAATTAGGTGATGATCGTATCATGTTCAAGCAAGGCTTGAGTAGAAATAGAAATGTGTTTCTTATTCGTTTAGATGAACAAGGGCACATGAAATATAGTAAGGTTATAGATGATACCGAAGCGCGTTTACCGCTCATGGTTTCTGAACCTTGCATAGATCGTGTGAATAATGAATTAATTTTCTACGCAAAAAGAGGGACTAAAAAACAATTAGTTCAGGTGACTGTTAAATAATCTGGTTTCGTGTTTTGAAATCATAAGAGATTCTTATACCAAGACCTATTGTTCTAGTATTGTAATTATCTTTTGAAAATTGCTGTGCATTAAAATTTAGTTGATTGAGAGACTTACCCGCATTCAGACCATTATAAATAAGATAAAAACCATAGGTGGCATTAGCTGACCACTTAGATTCTTCAATGCCTAAAGCAAAAGACCAATAATACATTTTCGTTTTAACTTCTTTTTCTAGTGCAAGATTGTCAGAATCTAAAAAATTACCTTTTGCATGTATTTTTCCAAAGTGATACTTTGGTATTAAAACAACACGAGTGCCTTCTTCTTCATAAAAAAGCTTTGGTGAAAACCCCCAAATGAATCCTTCAAAATGTTCGTTTAAATAGGCATCATATGTAGAAGGTCCAGTTTGTTCGGCGAAGTGTTTTTCTTGTGAATTTATACCATAATAGTAAGAGACATCAACTTCAGGAGCAATAAATTTAAAAGAAGTTAATTCTGAACCAAAAGTTATTTTATGAAAAATATTGCCGTTAAATTCCGGATCAATAAATACACTGTATTCCCCATATAGACTTGGAGAGGCTAATTGGCTAAAGCAATAATAGTTCAGGAAAAAAAGGACTAAAACAGGTAAAATTTTCATTTATCGAATTTAGATAATAATTTATTACAAGACTAATATTAGGATTATTTCCATAATTTTGGAATAAATCCTAAAAATGAATTCTAATTCTTTTCTGAAAGGTAGAGGTGCCCAACAGAATAACACTAACAAGTTCTCTACCTATAGTTACGAAACTCGTGATGATTTTTTGGAGTTTTGTAGATTGGAAGGCGAATCTGCAGACGGCAACAAGACTCAATACATTCCTATATTTCCTAAAACGATAGTTAATAAGGTTACAAGTCCAGATGTAGGCATGAGCTACTCCATGAACATGTACCAAGGTTGTGAGCATGGTTGTATTTATTGTTATGCCAGAAATGCCCATGAATTTTGGGGCTATAGTGCAGGTCTCGATTTTGAGCGTAAAATTTTGATAAAGCATGATGCGCCAAAACTCCTTGAAGCCAAGTTAAAGAATAAAAGTTGGAAGGCGTGTACCATTGTTTTATCAGGAAATACAGATTGTTACCAACCTGCAGAACAAGAATTTCAATTAACAAGAAAATGCTTGCAGGTATTTTTAAAATACAGACATCCGGTGGGTATTATTACCAAAAACGCTTTAATTTTAAGGGATTTGGATATTCTTAAAAAATTGAATGAACACGGGTTAATCGGAGTGAATATTTCAGTTACTTCCCTATCAGAAAAAACAAGAAGAATATTAGAACCACGAACCACCACGATTAAAAAACGATTAGAGGCTATACGTGTTTTATCTGAAGCTGGTATTCCTGTAAATGCGATGTTAGCTCCCATCATACCCGGCATCAATAGTCATGAAATTTTAAATTTAGCAAAGGCAGTGTCTGAGAATGGAGCAGTATCAATGGCTTTTACCATGGTACGTTTAAATGGGGCAATAGGAGAAATTTTTACCGATTGGATTAAAAAGACCTTGCCAGATAAGGCTGATAAAGTTTTACATCAAATTCAAGAATGCCATGGCGGTAATCTAAATGATAGTCGATTTGGTATTCGCAGTAAAGGAGAGGGTGTAATTGCCACCCAGATTCATGATATGGTATCTTTAGCTAAACATCTGTATTTTAAAGACAAAAAATTCCCTAAACTTAATACTCAATTACACGAACCATTTAAAGATGGCCAAATGAGATTGTTTTAAACTATTCGCTTTTACGAGGGTGAATAGACTGGCCTACCAACTTCCATTCACCTTTAATTTTTTCTAGTATACGAATTTCGTATGTATAATTGGTACTGCCTTCTTTTGATGTAGATTCTTCATCATGGCTTACCCAAGCATTGTTTTCACTAATATTCATCTTGTAATTTGAATTTTTTGAAGTGCCGCCATTACCCATCATGTTTTCAGGAGGATTAATCATCATGGCTGGTGGTACGTCAATGCTATTTCCATCCGAAGTAGATACAAATATTCTACTATATGGTTTTATCGCCCAGCAGTTTGCATGGCCTTTTACATCACCAGAACGCCAAGTAGCAGATTCTTTTTCGAGAAGCGATATGATTAATTCTTCGTCGGTTTGACTATAACCTACGGAAATACTAAATACTAGAAAGAGAAGTGTGAATTTCATACTGAAAGTAGTTTAAGATTATTTATAAAAGTCTTTTGAATTGACCATGAGTGTTGTCAACTCAACATTGTGACCATCAGGATCTTTCGTGTACATAGAATGATAGTAATAATGATCTTTTATGGTGAAATTGAGACCTAAACTTAGATATCGATTTTTTGCAATTTCGAAATTCTCATTGGTTACATTAAATGCAAAGTGATCAATACCTATGTTTTTAGAGTTTTTATCTAATTTTTCATCAGCTAATTCAGCAGGGAAAAGGGCTACACCCGAGGTATTTGACATCATGAAAATAGGGTATTTTCCCCATTTAGGGAGTTGGTACTTCTTAAGGCCTAATACTCTTTCATACCAATCTGCAGATACTTCTATAGATTTTACCCGTATCGCCACATGGTCTAAAAACTCTATTTCAAAATTATCCGATTGTTTTTTCATCTATCATAAAAATAAGTACAACTACGAAATTAAAAGTGTTTCATAACTGTTAATGTTTATATGCAGTTTCAACTAAAAATAAGTAAATCTAAAGGTAAAACCATTACTGTATCTTAATATAACCCAGTGTACTAAGGCTAAGCTGGAATGTTATTTCCTGTACTTTACCGGGGTAGAAGAAGCTACGTATAAATTAGTTTTAAAAACTTTTGTTAAAATTAAATCCAAAGAAGATATATGAACGTATCTGTAGGGAATGTAATAAATATTAGAACCATTTATGAAAACCAAGAACACTACCAAAAACGAAATGAATAATTTAAAAAAGGATACTACCAAGAATGAGAAGAAATCTTTTTTCTCTAGAATCAAACACCTTATAGAAAACGCCAACGCATGGGGTATTTTTGTAATGGGGAGCACATTTGTGCTAATGTTCGGTTCAGCCTATTTGGCATATATTTTACAAAATGATTTTACCCAGCTACATCTAGAGAGACGTAGTACTTTAATTGGCTTGATTTTTATGATTGTGGCCGCCGCTTTTTTCGTGTTTAAATTGAGCTTTTTCATTTACACTTTTGTAAGATTTTTAAAATACAAAGCAATACCATCAGTGTCGAACGAAGAATTACCAACAGTTACCGTAATTGTACCGGCTTATAATGAAGGTAAGCAAGTATGGGCTACTTTGAAGAGTTTAGCTGAAAGTGATTATCCAGAACATAAAGTACAATTATTGGCTATTGATGATGGTAGTAAAGACGACACCTGGAAATGGATGTTAGAGGCTAAGGAAGAATTAGGTGATCGAGTTTCTATTTGTCAGCAACCAAAGAACATGGGTAAACGTCATGCGCTATACAGAGGATTTAATGAAGGTACAGGTGAAATTTTTGTTACCGTTGATAGTGATTCAATAGTTGATAAAGATACGTTGAGAAATTTGGTAAGTCCGTTTATCGTAGATGAGAATTGTGGTGCCGTTGCAGGGAATATTCGTGTTCTAAATAATAAGGATGCCCTTTTACCTAAGATGTTAGATGTAAGTTTTGCTCTTAGTTTTGAATTTGTACGTTCTTCGGAAAGTACTTTGAATTCAGTTTTGTGCACACCTGGGGCATTAGCAGCATATAGAGCTACAGCGGTATTTGCTTGTCTTGATCAGTGGATTAATCAAACCTTTATGGGTCAACCTTCAGATATAGGCGAAGATAGAGCGATGACCAATATGATCTTGAAACAAGGATTTCATGTTTTGTTCCAAAGAAATGCATATGCTTATACAAATGTGCCAGAGAAGTATCAAGGATTATATAAGATGTTTATTAGATGGGGTAGAAGTAATGTTCGGGAGAATATACAAATGTCTAAATACGTTTTCACAAACTTTAGAAAAGGACCAAAAGCAGGAACAAGATTATTATTCTTTAGTCAATTTTCTAGAATTGTACTATGTTACCCATTCGTATTATTCATGCTAGTATTTGTTCTTACTCATCCGTTGTTATTTTTAAGTTCAACATTTGTAAGTATACTAGTCTTATCAACTTTTCCTGTATTGTTTTACGCTAAACGTTATACGCTTATAGAATCTTTCTGGGCATATTCATACAGTGTACTATATACCTTCGGTTTATTCTGGATTACGCCTTATGCAATTGCTACAGCAAGTAGAAGAGGTTGGTTAACGAGAGACTTATCTCAGAAGGAATAAGTGTTGAAAAAAAGTTTAAAAAGGGTATCAATATTTTATTATTGATACCCTTTTTTATGAATTTAAATAGAATTACTTGAGCGTGAAAAGTAAAGTTTTACTTACTTTTTTTAAATGTTAAGGGGTTCCACTCTTGATAAAACTGCTCTAAATAGTCAATCATATATTGATGTCTTTCTTCTGCCAGACGCTTACCGGTTTCGGTATTCATTTTATCTTTTAATAACAGTAACTTTTCATAGAAATGATTTATCGTAGGTGCTGTAGATTTTTTATACTCCTCTTTTGTCATTTCCAGATTTGGAGGGGTGTTTGGATCATAAAGCATTCGGTTTTTGAATCCGCCATAATTAAAAGCACGTGCAATTCCTATGGCGCCAATAGCATCTAGTCGGTCTGCATCTTGTACCACTTGCAATTCTTTAGAGGTAAATGGTTTCTTTTTAATTATACCATCAGACAATCCTGCTTTAAAAGAACTGAACTTTATAATTTTTACGACATGGTTTATAGTCGTTTTAGGCACACCTAAAGAGAGTAGAAAATTTTCAGCCATTTTAGGACCAAGTGCTTCATCACCATCATTAAATTTTGCGTCTGCAATGTCATGAAGAAGTGCACCAAGACTAACCACTAAGATATTGACATCCTCTTCTTTAGAAATAAGGATGGTGTTATTGAAGACCCTTTGTATATGAAACCAGTCATGGCCCCCTTCTGCATTTTGCAAGGTTTCTTTAACAAAGGTGATAGTTTCTTCTACAATCTCAGAATTGGTCATTTAAAGCTATTTATACCCTTAGTTACTTCAGACTCTATTTGAGCGATTAGTTGGTCTAAATCTCCCTTGTTCTCTATGGGTTTCTGTACATCGAAACTGACTTTGGCACCTAAACCCATGGGAAATTGCCCGAATCGCACCAATTTCCAAGAATTATTTATACTTATAGGAACTATTAGTGCCGATGGGGCTTTTTTAAGGAGCATTTTTAGACCCATAGGTTTAAAGGGTTTTGGATGGCCATCCCTACTTCTTGTTCCTTCAGGAAAAATAACAGCACTTCTTTTATGTTTTTCTATATAACTACCTAGTTTACCAATTTCCATCAAGGCAGATTTACCATCATTTCTATCAATTAATACAGAACCACCATGCACAAGATTAAAGGAGACACTTGGTATACCTTTTCCCAATTCTTTTTTACTTACAAATTTAGGGTGGTGTTTTCGCATATACCAAATTAAAGGAGATATGTCGTACATGCTTTGATGATTGGTTACGATAATCAAAGGTCTATTCGTAGGTAAATCATAATTGTTGGTAAACCTGTAGGTGGTTCCTAAAATGTTAGTACACCGCATTAAGCAAAAGTTGAGCTTGCTAACCACTGGCTTTAGTCCAGAATATCCAAATAAATTGAAACCCAGCCATTGAAGAGGGTGAAATATGAGTAGGCAGAGGCCAAATGCCAAGAAAAATATAGGTGTTATAATATAGGAAATCAACTTCTGCATGGTACAAAAATAAAAAACCGCTCTGTTTAGAGCGGTTTTTTTAAGACTATTATTTTATACTAAATAAACTTTAGCAAAACTCGTCGTAAGCTTGTGCCAAGTTTTGAGCTATCATTTCAGCTGGTCTACCTTCAATATGGTGACGCTCTATCATATGAACTAACTCACCATCTTTGAATAATGCCATGGACGGAGATGATGGAGGAAAAGGAACCATAAGGTTTCTTGCCGCATCTACAGCCTCTTTATCTACGCCGGCAAATACAGTAACTGCATAATCTGGCTTCTTCTCATTTTGCAAGCTCATTTTGGCCGCAGGTCTTGCGTTTGCTGCTGCACAACCACAAACAGAATTTACTACTACCAAAGTAGTTCCTTCTTTTTTGATGGCATTTGCTACTGCATCTGCTGTATATAATTCTTCAAATCCGGCAGAAGCCAGATCATCTCTCATTGGTTTTACTAATTCTGCAGGGTACATATTCTTATATTTAAATTAATCTTTTACAAAGATAACCAATTAGTCGTAGAGGTACTTCACACCTTAACTTTTCATTGACCTTACTTTCTATTTGTAATATTTTATCTTTGGCGAAATTGAGAATACGAAATGATAAAATGGTTGGGAGCCTTAGTAGGTTTTTTTTTGAGAGGATTGTCTGGAGCAGTGTTAGGATTTTTCGCAGGGAGTATCATAGATGGATTTTTTGGCAATAATAAAGGTAATGCACGTTCAGTGTTTCAAGATTATACAAGACCTAATGTATCACCTGCAGATTTTGAACTGAATTTACTTTCACTATGCTCTATAGTTATAAAAGCAGACGGACAAGTAAGTCAGTCTGAAATGGATTATGTGCGCCAGTATTTTGTAAGTACATATGGTAAAGACAAGGCGAATGCTATTTTTAGAAGTTTCAATGAAATCAATAAAAAAGGGGAAATATCAGCGCAACGCGTTGGTACTTTTTTAGCACAACGAACTCGATATGAAGTGAGATTACAATTACTGCACTTTTTATTTGGTATCGCTCAAGCAGATGGTAGTATTAGTAATCCAGAAATTCAAAAAATCAGAGAAATTGCTGGCTACTTAAGAGTGTCGTTAAATGAGTTTGATAGCATTAAAGCAATGTTCGTTAAATCAGCCAATAACTCTTATAAAATATTGGATGTTGAAAAATCAGCTACAGATATGGAAGTTAAAAAGGCCTATAGGGAAATGGCTAAGAAATATCATCCAGATCGTGTGAATACTAAAGATGAAGCTATAAAAAGAGGGGCGGAAGAGAAATTTAAACAGGTTCAGGCAGCATATGAGACTATTCAAAAAGAACGTGGTATAAATTAATTAGAAATATTTAACAATTCATATAATGCAAGAATTTTGGTTTTATATACAATTGGGTTTACAGCATGTGTTGGATATAAATGCATATGATCATATTTTATTTTTATCTGCATTAGTATTACCATTTACATTTAAAAGTTGGAAGAATGTGTTGCTTTTGGCAACGGTATTCACATTCACGCATTGTTTGGCCTTAGTTTTATCAGTTTATGAAACAGTGGTTATTGAAGCAAGTTGGATAGAGTTTTTGATTCCGGTTACCATTTTATGTACAGCCATTTATAATTTAATAGACAAGGAAGTACAAAAAGGAACTAAAACTATTTGGTTTCATGCATTGGCAACAGGATTTTTCGGGTTAATACACGGCTTCGGGTTCTCTAATTATTTTAAAATGATGATAATGGGTTCAGATGATAAGATAGGGCCGCTATTTGGTTTTGCCGTTGGTATAGAAATTTCACAAGTAGTCATTGTTTTGTTGGTTCTAATGTTTGCCTACTTGGTTCAGACAATGTTTAAAGTAAAACAAAGTTTATTTGTTATCGTAGGTAGCATATTAATTATGTTAATAACACTGCCATTATTATATCAAACTTTTCCATTTTAAGGTTGTTAAATTATAGCCTAAGATATTGCCCTTGCATAACAAAGCGGGTACCTTAGTGAAATAAGCTTGTGAAAAGCTACTAGAATGAAGAAAGAGAAGCAATTAAAATACGATAGGGCTTATTTAAGAATGGCAAAGGAGTGGGGAAAGCTATCTTCTTGTAAGAGAAAACAGGTTGGCGCTATTATTGTAAAAAATAGGATGATTATTTCTGATGGGTATAATGGTACACCCTCCGGTTTTGAGAATTTTTGTGAAGATGATGAGGGTTATACCAAATGGTATGTTTTACATGCTGAAGCCAATGCTATTCTTAAAGTAGCGAGCTCTACACAATCTTGTCAAGGTGCTACGCTTTACATAACATTATCTCCATGTAGAGAATGTAGTAAGTTAATTCATCAGTCTGGCATTAAACGTGTAGTGTACCAGGTGGGATATAAGGATGACTCAGGATTAAAATTTTTGGAGAAAGCTGGAGTTGAATTAGAACATATGCCAGAAATAAATGTTACTATCTAACGTTTGAACTAATGATGAATAAAAAAAATAGTTTTCTATTACCGTTAATAATCGCCTCAGCTATCGCTATAGGGTTTTTTATAGGTGGAAAACTTAATTTTAATGATTCACCAGAAAGACTTTTTTCAACCAATTCTAAAAAAGATAAACTCAACAGACTTATTGATTACATAGATTATGAATATGTTGATGATGTAAACACAGACAGTATTGTTGATGTTACTGTAAATAGTATTCTTGAAAAACTAGACCCACATTCAGTCTATATTTCAGAAAAGGAAATGGACCGTGTTTCAGAAAATATGAAAGGCGATTTTGTGGGTATCGGAGTAAATTTCTATGCTTATAAAGATACGATCACTGTCATTAAAACGGTGAAAGATGGGCCAAGTTTCTTAAAAGGAATTTTACCCGGCGATCGTATTTTAATGGCAGATAATGATACGTTGTTCGGTAAAGATTTTCCGAGTGAGGTTATTGTTGAAAAGTTGAAAGGTAAAGAAGGTACAACAGTAAACCTTAAAGTGTTTAGAAAGGCCGAAAACAAAACGTTTAATGTTAAGGTAAAACGAGGTGTAGTACCATTAAAAAGCGTTGAAGCTTTTTATATGCTTACTAAGGACATTGGTTATATCAAGGTAAATCGTTTTGCCGAATCGACATATAAGGAATTTAAAAATTCATTGATTGATTTGCAAAAAAGAGGTGCTAAAAAATTAGTTCTTGATTTACGCGATAACCCAGGTGGTTACTTAGGTATGGCAGAAGAAATGGCCGATGAGTTTCTAGAAGATGGTAAGCTTATCTTATTTACCAAGAACAAGAAAGGTAAGATTAATAAGAGCTTTGCCACTGATGAAGGTAGTTTTGAAGATAAACCTATCTATGTGCTTATTAATGAAAGGTCTGCTTCTGCGAGTGAAATTGTGGCAGGTGCATTGCAAGACAATGATATAGGAACCATTGTAGGTCGTCGTTCATTTGGGAAAGGATTGGTACAACGTGAAATGTCGTTAGGTGATGGTTCTGCTGTTCGCTTAACCGTATCTAGATATTATACACCTACCGGTCGTAGTATTCAAAAAACGTATGCGAACGGAACTAAAGATTATTATCAGCGCTTTACAGATAGATTTCATAGTGGTGAGATGGTTTCGGTAGATAGCATCAAAGTAGCAGATTCTTTAAAATTTAAAACTCCGAAAGGTAAGGTTGTCTATGGTGGTGGTGGTATTATTCCTGATGTATTTGTACCGATAGGTAGTAACGAGGAAGAGGCTGTTGAGAGTATGGACAACTTGGGCTTTCTATCCTTTTTTGTTTTTGAACACTTAGAAGAAGACCGTGAAAGATATGCTCAGTATTCTCAAGAAGAATATGTGAACGACTTTAAGGTTGATGATATACTATTCGAAAGATTTGTGGAATATTCTGTAAATAGAAATTTGAGAATGAATTTCTATGACCACGAACAAAGCATTAAAAGATTTTTAAAGGCAAGTATTGCTGAGCAATTATTTAATACTAATATTCATGCGAAGATTAAGGCCGATGAAGACCCTATGCTTCAAAAAGTATTAGAATTGGATAGTAAGGTAATAAAACAACAAGAACCTAGCTTAAATAAGGCTAATAATTAATCCTTATTCATCTTATCCTGAATCCTTTTACTGGTTACAAAAACTAAAAGTAATATTATAGCGCATAAAGAGGCCATAATGCCGATAAGCGCAATAGTGCTATCCTTTTCGAACGGATTAGCAAAATTGACCATAGTCACATTATAGGCAATTAAAGCTACTGCAATAGCGATGAAGATAATTGATATTGTCTTGCTCATAAACTAGTTTTTATAAAAGTACAACCTTCTTCTCTTCTAAAAAAGTTGGTTAATATTGGCTGCAAACAATTTCACTGCAATTGCCATTAGAATAACTCCAAATACTTTTCGAATAACATTCACGCCACCCGACCCCAACATTCTTTCGATTTTAACAGATGATTTAAGAACTATAAAAACAAAAATGATATTTACAATAATGGCGACTATAATATTTTCAACGAAGTACTCTGCTCTTAAAGAAAGTAAAGAGGTTAAGGTACCTGCGCCGGCAATTAAAGGGAAAGCTATTGGAACAATAGATGCACTCTCGGGTTCATCATCTTTATATAAGGTTATACCTAAAATCATTTCAATAGCTAAGAAAAATATAATGAAAGCACCAGCTACTGCAAATGAGTTTACGTCAATACCTATAAGGTTTAAAATCTCCTCTCCAAGAAATAAAAAGGCTACCATTATAATAGCTGCAACAATAGAAGCTTTTTCAGATTGAATATGACCGACCTTACTTCTAAGTCCTATAATAATCGGAATGCTCCCTAAAATATCTATAACAGCAAAGAGAACCATGCTTGCTGTAACAATCTCTCTTAAATTAAAATGAAACTCCATGATGAAATTTTTTGCAAATTTACGTTTATAAATATTGACTTGGATGTTTATTCTTGAAATATTCTAAGACCATTACTTTTTAAAAAATGTATCTTGCGGCCTTTAAATTAGGCCATGTTTCAATTAGGAAAAACTATTGTATCTGAAGAGATTATCGAGAAAGATTTTGTTTGTAATCTTAGCGCCTGTAAGGGTGGTTGCTGTGTAGATGGTGAAGCTGGTGCACCAGTTGAGGATTCTGAAACAGAAATTATGGTTGATATCTACGCTAAGGTAAAGCCATTTTTACGTCCAGAAGGTGTAAAGGTTATCGAGGAAAATGGTGCATTTGTAAAAGGAGATGATGGTGAGTGGGAGACTCCATTGGTTAACGGTAGTGAATGTGCTTATGTTATTTTTGATGATCGTAAAATTGCTAAGTGCGGTATTGAAGAGGCTTATAATCAAGGTAAGATCAAATGGAAAAAACCTGTTTCTTGTCACCTATATCCAATCAGGGTGCGAGAATATACCGAATTAACTGCTGTAAATTATCATAAATGGCAAATTTGTGACCCGGCTTGTGCGTTGGGTGAAGAATTAAAAGTTCCAATTTATAAGTTTGTAAAAGAGGCTTTAATTCGAAAATTCGGGGAACCTTGGTACAATGAGCTAGAAGAGGTGGCAAAAGACCATCTTAAATAGTCGGTATATAAATTACTATTTGTGTGCCAATAGAGGTGGTATCATCGTCGAATTTGTCAATAATTTCTACATGAAAATAGTTCTCGTAGTCACGTGAAAAATTTGCCAATCGCTCTTTAGTTATATCGATTCCTACCGATTTTCGTTTCAATACTTTACTGTCTTTAATCTTTTGAGCCGCATCTCGGCCTACCCCATTGTCGGTTATTATAATTTCTATAAATCCATTTTTACCTTTTTTAATCTCTAAATCAATATTCTTTTCTCCTTCTTTTGATGAAAGACCGTGCCATAAGGCATTTTCTAAAAAGGGTTGAAGAATAAGTGATGGTATTTTAATATTGTGAGTATCAATATCATCTTTTACATGAATATTAAAGTTTATTTCATCTGAGAATCTGATATTTTCAATATTCATGTATAAAGACACAGTTTCTAATTCCTCAGCTAACGAAATTTCTCTTTGCGAAGAAGCTTCAAGTATTTTGCGAACTAGTTTTGAAAATTTATTCAGATAGTGAACGGCATTCTTTTTCTCATTATTTATGATGTATAACTTAATTGAGTTTAATGAATTAAATAAAAAATGAGGATTCATTTGACTCCGAAGCATGCTCTGTTCTAAGGTCAACAGTTTTTTCTCGGCATTTAATTGGCTCTGTCTATAGAGTATATACAGAATACCAATAAGTAGTACCAAAAAAACACCAACAACAATTAAGATAGTCTTGTTTTTTCTAAGCCTTAAGCGTACAGATTCATTTTCTTCAGACAGTCTTTGAACCTGATTGGCTCTCATTTGAGACTCATACCGTAAAATCATATCATTTACGTATCTCAGATTTAAAGAATTGGTAATACGTTCTTCGTATTTTCTAGACTCTTTAAAGTAGACCATACCTTTTTCATAATCATTACGCTTAATCCAAAGTTCTGATAGAAACTTATTTGCTTCGGCGATTTCAGAATTGAGACTGTAGGTTGTGGCCAAGGCAAGACCAGATTCTAAGTTTATTTCTGCAGTATCATAATCACCCAGGCGTATTAAGGCCCAGCCAAGATTAATGTAAATAATAGTAACTATTTTTTGGTCTCCTAAGGCTATAGCCTTATTGAGGTTTGTCTGTAAAAGGTTTACCGCTTCATGTATTTTACCATTGTGAACATAAACATGTGCTATACTGTAATTACAAATAATCTTTCCTTTTTCAGAATTGATAATTTCATTATAAACAAGGGATTTTCTGAAGTTTTGAAGTGCAGGCTCTAACTTTCCTTGAGCTTCATAGCACTCTCCTAAATTTTGATGGTTAATTGCAAGACCTAGTTTATTGTCAAGTTTTTTTTCAAGAACCATTGATTTTTCGAATTTTTCAATTGCCAGATCATATTGTTCTAGCATTTGATAAATATTACCAATACTATTAAGTGAAACATTAATACTTCGCTTTAGACCAGTAGTAGGTTCAGATACTGTTTCGGCCAGTTCTAAAGCTTCTTGACTATAATCGAGTGCGGATTTAATAGCTTCGGTTCTTCTGTAGACAACACTAATCATGTTTAGACTGTAAACCCTGAACTCTATACTGCCGGCATTTATTGAAACGTCTAGTGCATCTTGAAACATATCTAATGCTGCAGGATATAAGGAAATATCTCTATAAATACGGCCTAGATGGTTAAGCGCATAAGCCTGTCCATATAAATAGTCTTTATCCTTAGACTCGAGGTCGACATATCGTATTAAAGTGCTGTCTTTTCTATAATTATGTAGAACTTTATCAATCTCTTCATACGTTTTTGGTGCTGCCGATATTAAGCTATCTACCTTATTTTTAAAAGTTGAAGGTATGTTTTGAGAATAATTATAGCTTGAATAAAGTAGCGTGATAAAAAGACAAAATAGATAGTAGAACTTGTTATTATTTACTGAAATATCAGTAAATAGCTTATGTAACCGTAGTAGTTTTGGCATAAATTGGTTTACAACATATCTAAAAAATCTGATTTCTTTTGTCTTGAAACCGGTATTTTGTGGTTCGATTTTAGCACCACATAACCATCTGTTTTCAAGAATTCTTTTATTTTGTTTAGATTGATAATATAGGAATTATGAATTCTAAAAAAAGAATCTGTAGGTAATAATTCGTTTACTTCTTTCAGTTTTTTGGTGAGTACAATCTTTTGACCATCGGTCAAAAATATAGTACTATAGTTTCCATCAGATTCGGCGTATAAAATTTCGTCACTCTCAAGAAAAAGTAACTTACCATCTGTATTGAGAGTAATTCTTTTATGTATTGATCTTGAGTTAAAATTAAGCATAGCCATTTCTAGCTTTTCAACTGAGAAATTTTTATTGTTAAATTTTTTTATTTTGACGATAGTATCTTCGAGATCATCTGTGTCAATAGGTTTCAATAAATAATCTAACGCTTCATTCTTAATGGCTTTTAGTGCATATTGATTATATGCTGTCGTAATTACTACCGGAAAATTTTTATTGGTAAGCTTTTGTATAAATTGAAATCCATCCATTGTTGGCATTTCAATATCTAGAAAAAGACAGTCAGGAGTGTTTTTTTCTAAATAGTCTAAAGCATCATGTGGGTTGGTGAACGAGGCGATAACATTGATTTCATCACTGAAATTGGTTAGTTCCCAAGTTAAACTTTGTAATGCCTTTATTTCATCATCAACAATTACGGCTTGTAGCATATACGATTAGATATCAAGTTAGAAAGTTAGGAAAAATTAAGGGCTTGATTCGCTCTAATGAACAAATTTGTATCAATGGATGTGTTTATGGTATAATCGGTTGAAAATGTATTAATACTGTTTGAATTTATAAAATTAATAAATTTGTAAGAAAAAAATTACAATTATATCAATATAGGACTATGTTCTAAAATCACAACATCCGATTACACAAAAAAGGGCACAGGTTATACAAAACTATCCTGCGTTTTTTCATCTTAAATTATCTTTATGGAACAAGTTAGAATTAGTTTAAACCTAATAGACATGAGAAAATGCAGCATAATGTTTGTGTTATTTATATTGTTCTTGGTTATTGCTTCTAAAGTTATGAATGCAGATAATGAATTAAATGAAAATTTGGTAGTTGAACTTGAAATTAAAGAGCAACCGATTACTATACCATGAATATTTTTTTACATCAACGTGTAATTTATGATTCAATTAATTGGTAAGTCTTTAAAATGTTTTTTTTCGGTTTTATATCATTGTTTCTGTGCTCTAGTAGTTCAAAATCAAGTGTCATATGCCCCATTCTTAAGAGTGGGTCTTATCAGTTTAGTATTACTGGTGAATATGATCTAAATGTTGAAGGACAAACTTCTTTTCAAAATAATGTAGAGGAAGATTTGTTGAGTAATAGAACTTGTAAGCTTGAATTGAATTTTGTACCGAATAATCATTTAGAAGGTAGCGTAATTAAATTCATTGTTGATGCTGATAATTTTAATGAAAATAATTTGTAAACCAAGATTCATAAGATAAAAGCTTTGAATGGTTTGATTAATGGATTTAAAGGTGTTTTTGGTTTTGCAGATTTAGGTTGGTCGAATGAGCTACCTTTTTAAAACTGGTGACATGGCTATTCTTAATGATGATACAAACAAATTGAAGGTAGTCTTGAAATACAAATTAAAAATGCAAAAGTAGAGTCTTTAAATATCAAAGGGTCTTTTAATGCTGATATAAAAATTTAATTGCAAAAATAGAAGTACGGTTCTTTATGAAATAGTGTATGTTATTTTATTTCTGATGTTTTGAGCGCCAATATAAGTAAGGTTACGGCTTATCCGTATAATTACAGTCTAAAATAAGGTTTCGGGGGAACTACCTTTATTAGTCTTGGTGGGCATTTTTCATAATATGAGCATCAGAGGGACCGTACAATTTTTGTCAATTTTTCCAAATTCCTAAGTTTCTTTCCGTTAAGATTAATAAACCACCTAGTATGATTTTTTATACTTTTTGGTTTATAATTGTTTTGTTCAATTTTTATAAAAGTTACTCCAAAACAACTTTCAGTCGTAGGGCAATGAACATCACTTGTGAACCTAGATTTCAACATTTTGTGTTAAAAACTTTGTTGCTTAAAAGCTAAAACAGCCTTTAAATATTGAATGCAATTTTGAATCTTTGTTAGTCCCTACAAGAAGGTAATAGTCATCTTCTTTGCAACTAATTTTTTAAAATATAATTATATGTCCACAGCACTTGAGCCTATTTTGGAAGCAAATGATGACCGCTTTGTTATTTTCCCTATTAAACACGATGATCTTTGGGAATGGTACAAAAAATGTGAGGCATGTTTTTGGACTGCAGAAGAAATTGACCTACATGAAGATTTAACAGATTGGAATAATAAGTTGAATGATGATGAGCGATATTTCATAAAACATATATTGGCATTTTTTGCGGCTTCTGATGGAATCGTAAATGAGAATTTAGCAGAGAATTTCGTAAGCGAAGTACAGTATGCTGAAGCAAAATTTTTCTATGGTTTTCAAATAATGATGGAAAATATTCATTCTGAAACCTATTCGTTGTTAATAGATACCTATGTTAAAGATGAGAAAGAAAAGAATTTACTTTTCAAAGCTTTAGAAAATTTCCCAGCTATTAAGAAAAAGGCTGACTGGGCCCTAAATTGGATTGATTCTCCAAGTTTTGCAGAACGTTTAATAGCTTTTGCAGCCGTTGAAGGTATTTTCTTTTCAGGAGCTTTCTGTTCAATATTTTGGTTGAAAAAGAGAGGTTTGATGCCAGGGTTAACATTTTCAAATGAATTGATTTCAAGAGATGAAGGTATGCATTGCGATTATGCAGTTCACTTGCATAATAAACATTTAATGAATAAGGTGCCAAAAGAGCGAATTAAAGAGATTTTAACCGATGCCTTAGAAATTGAACGCGAATTCATAACTGAATCACTACCGGTAAGTTTAATTGGAATGAATTCTAAGTTGATGACACAGTATCTAGAGTTTGTAACCGATAGATTGTTGGTTGAATTAGAGTGTGATAGGGTTTATAATGTTTCGAATCCGTTTGATTTTATGGATATGATTTCATTACAGGGTAAAACAAATTTCTTTGAGAAACGAGTGTCTGAGTATCAGAAGGCAGGGGTCTTGAACAAGGATAAGGATGAAGACTCGCAAAAAATCAGTTTCGACGCTGATTTTTAAATAAAATTAGAGCACGCCTCCTTGCTCAACAGTAAGGAGGTTTTTATGCTCAAATTATTATATGTTAAAATATTAACATATAAATTTTATAAAAATAATTAATCGTAAAACAAGTGTAGCCATATGTATGTAGTTAAAAGAGATGGGAGAAAAGAACTTATCATGTTCGACAAAATCACCGCAAGAGTACGAAAATTATGTTATGGTCTTAATGGACTTGTTGATCCATTGAAGGTTGCGATGCGGGTTATTGAAGGACTTTATGACGGGGTTACAACTTCAGAGTTAGATAATTTAGCGGCAGAAATAGCTGCAACTATGACTACGACGCATCCTGATTATGCAAAATTGGCTGCGCGTATTTCTGTTTCCAACTTACATAAGAATACTAAGAAATCGTTCTCAGAAACGATGGTTGATTTATATACCTATGTAAACCCTAGAACTGGTAAGAAGGCACCACTTTTATCAGATGAGGTTCATAAAGTTATTATGGATAATGCCGAGAGATTAGATTCTACAATTATTTATAACCGAGATTTTGGCTACGACTATTTCGGGTTTAAAACTTTAGAACGCTCTTATCTTTTAAAGCTTAATGGTAAAATTGCTGAGCGTCCACAACATATGTTAATGCGTGTTTCTGTTGGTATTCATTTGGATGACTTGGATTCTGCAATAGAAACGTATGAGTTGATGTCTAAAAAGTTTTTCACTCACGCAACACCAACTTTATTCAATTCTGGTACACCAAAACCTCAAATGTCATCATGCTTTCTTTTGGCCATGAAAGATGATAGTATTGATGGTATTTATGATACATTAAAACAAACGGCTAAGATTTCTCAATCTGCTGGTGGTATTGGTTTGTCAATACACAATGTAAGGGCTACTGGTTCATATATTGCTGGCACAAACGGTACATCTAACGGTATAGTGCCAATGCTTCAGGTATTTAACGATACAGCGAGATATGTGGATCAAGGTGGTGGTAAACGTAAAGGAAGTTTTGCTATCTATATGGAGCCATGGCATGCTGATATTTATGAGTTTCTTGACTTAAAAAAGAATCATGGTAAAGAAGAAATGCGAGCAAGAGATTTATTCTATGCTATGTGGATTTCTGATTTATTCATGAGAAGGGTTGAAGCAAACGAAGAGTGGACGTTAATGTGCCCTAATGAATGCCCGGACTTGTACAATAGACATAGTGAAGAGTTTGAAAAACTATATATAAAATACGAAGAAGAAGGTAAGGGTCGTAAAAAGGTTAAAGCGCGTGAATTGTGGGAGAAAATCTTAGAATCACAGATTGAGACTGGTACACCATATATGTTGTATAAAGATGCCGCAAATCGTAAGAGTAATCAGAAAAATTTAGGTACAATACGTTCTTCTAACTTATGTACTGAGATTATGGAATACACTTCTCCTGATGAGGTAGCGGTGTGTAACTTGGCTTCGATTGCCTTGCCAATGTTTATTAAAAATGGCGCATTTGATCATAAAGAATTGTTCAGGGTTACTAAACGTGTAACTAGAAATTTAAATAAGGTAATTGATAGAAACTATTACCCAGTTAAAGAAGCAGAAAACTCAAACATGCGTCATCGCCCAATAGGTCTTGGGGTACAAGGTTTGGCTGATGCTTTCATAATGTTGCGTTTACCGTTTACAAGTGATGAAGCTAAAAAGTTAAATCAAGAAATCTTTGAAACATTGTATTTCGCTGCAGTAACGGCTTCTATGGAAATGGCAAAAGAAGAAGGTCCTTATTCTACTTTTGAAGGTTCGCCAATGTCACAAGGAGAATTTCAACACAACATGTGGGGAATTGAAGATGCGGAGCTTTCTGGAAGATGGGACTGGGATAAGCTAAGAAAAGAAGTAGTAAAAAATGGTGTGCGTAATTCACTTTTAGTTGCACCAATGCCAACTGCTTCTACCTCTCAGATTTTAGGTAATAATGAATGTTTTGAGCCTTATACTTCTAATATTTATACTAGACGCGTGCTTTCTGGTGAGTTTATTGTGGTAAACAAACACCTTTTAGAGGATTTGGTAGGACTTGGAATGTGGAATGAGAATATGAAACAGGATTTGATGAGAGCTAATGGTTCTATTCAACATATTGAAACGATACCTCAAGATATTAGAGATTTATATAAGACAGTTTGGGAACTTAGCATGAAAGATATAATCGATATGTCTAGACATAGAGGTTATTTCATTGATCAGAGTCAATCTTTGAACTTGTTCATGGAGAATGCAAACTATTCTAAATTGACTTCTATGCATTTTTACGCTTGGAAGAGTGGTCTTAAAACAGGAATGTACTACTTGCGTACAAAAGCGGCGGTAGATGCAATTAAGTTTACTTTAGATAACTCGAAGAAGAAAGAAACTCCGGTAGCTGAAGCTGTTGAGGCAGAAGTAATAACGTCTGTCGTAAACGAAAAGGTTATTGGCGCTGAAGGAACTATTTCTAAGGTTGTTCCACAGGTAGAATTGGATATTAAACCAATGTCTCCGCAAGAGATGAAAGAAATGATAGCAAGAGCTAAGGAAGGTGAAGCTGATGATGATTGCTTAATGTGTGGTTCTTAAATAGAGTTACTTTTAATTAATAAAAAAAGACCCCTTTTAAAGGGGTCTTTTTTTATATACGGCTAAAGCCGAGGTTAAGTCAGGGGATTCTTATTTATCACTATTGATATAGGGCTTCAACACAGTTGTGAATAATAAAGCAGCTGCATAGATTATTAAAAGTGTGATGTATTTTTCCATAGCTCAAATATTAGCTTATTCTCTATATACGAATAAACTTGCTTTTTGGATTATGGAGGATTATGGAAATTTGATAGTGTCATTGAATAGACTGCCAAATACTAATCTTAGTTCGTTTTTAAAATTCATCCATTTAGAGGTTAGTTTCAATCGAAATAAATCGAAAGAACCAGATTCTATCTTCTTGTATATATAATAGGATAATTTTGAGGCCAAAAATAAACCGGCGTAGATGAGTAATGTGTATAAGTATTGAGACATATACAAAAGAACGAATAAGTAAGGCAATTCTTACTTTTAAATAATGTATTTCATCGAAAAACTATAATAATTCGATGAAATACAGTTTCTTATCTTCTCAAAATGCTTTGAGAGTTAGTTTTAAGGGTTGAGGTTTTAGATAGTTACAGAAAATTATCTTCATGCTTATAGGCTTCTATAACTGCACGTTCACCTTCTTTACCTTCTTTAGAATTACCATGTTCCATTCCAAGAACTCCATCAAAACCTTTTTCATGTATCCATTTAAAGACATTTCGGTAATTAATTTCACCAGTGGTAGGTTCATTTCTTCCTGGATTATCTCCTACTTGAATGTATGCAATTTCATTCCAGGTAAGGTCCATGTTGTGTATTAGATGACCTTCGTTTTTCTGCATATGGTAGATGTCATACAATATTTTACACGAAGGGCTATCAACACCTTTACAAATCAAATAAGTTTGTTCAGAGGTCTGCAAATGAAGATCAGGAGAATCTGATAACGGTTCTAACACCATAGTTAGTCCGTGTGGTTCTAAAATTTCTGCACCACGGCGTAACGCTTCAATAACATTGGCATTTTGAATACCGATTGGTAAACTTCTTTCATAGGCGCCAGGTACGACAGTCATCCATTTGGCATTCACTCTTTTTGCCACATCTACAGCTTTCCTGCATCCATCTAAAAAGATGTCTATATATTCTTGTTTTCCCGCTGCTAAAGTGTTTGCCATATTACCACCCTTATCGACAACAAATACTCCCATCGTCATACCTCGTTTTGCTAAAGTTTCACCCATCTTTTTTTGAAGTGCTACATCACGTTTCATCATGTTGTTATCTTCAAAAGCCGTAAAACCTTGGTCTGCCATAAAATTGATTTGATCAATGGGGTCATCGCCGGCAAGATGTTTGAACATACCTATATGAGGTGCGTATTTCAGGTTAAATTGATGTGCATTCTCATTATTATTAAAGGAATTAGCGTAAGATAATGTGCCCGCTAATGAAAGTGCTCCAGTACTTAAAGCGGTTTTTTGAATAAAATTTCTTCTTTTCATTACTAATGGATTTAAAAAAGCCAAGAGTCACATGATATAGGATTCTTGGCTTTTGGGATAAATAATTTACTGGTTTATAGGGACCATGCCTTACCGCCTGTTAGCTCTTGCATGTCACCACAGGGAACATATTCGCCTGGTACAGGCAAATAAGCTAAAACTTCCTCGCCTACATACTCAGAGACCTTGTACCCCCAAATAGTCATACCTCTAAGGTTATTTGCGAATGCAAATCTAGTGGTCTCATCATCTAAAGTAGCGGCCGTACCTTCTGCAATAGCTTCAGTATAACTTGATATTGATTCGAACAATTCAGTTTGCTGGTCTTTAGAATACTTTAGTGAGCTTGCTAATACCGGTTCTAAATCTTTTACGGTTAAATCTGCTGATTTTTCCTTTCCAGAATCAGCTAAGGTCTTATCTATAAATTTGCTCATAGACATTTTGAAAAAATCTTGTTGTTCTTTTTCCATAATGTCGTTTGCGAACTTATCAATGAAAATATTGACTTGAACTTCTGATGCGGCCGGTGTGTCTGTTTTAGGTAAAATGATATCTACCAGTTTCGTAAGAACATTTCCTTCATCTTGAGTTAAGAATTCCGGTGTCCAAGTAATAGCTGGTTCGCTTTTACAGCTTTGTACAATTCCTAATAAGGTTGGGGTGGCCACCATATATCCAAGTGACAGCCCCATATTTTTCAATACACGTCTTCTATCCATTATATATTTCCTTTTTTAAGTTCTTCAACTGCATGCGCTGCAGCTCTAGCCGTAAAGGCCATATATGTTAATGACGGATTTACGCAACTTGCAGAAGTCATGAAAGACCCATCTGTTACATAAACATTAGCTACATCATGTAATTGGTTGTTTCCATTTAAAACAGATGTTTTTCTGTCTCTACCCATACGAGCGGTTCCCATTTCATGAATTCCTAGGCCTAACGCACTCTCATTGTCGTACCCTTGTACATCTCTAAGTCCGGCTTTTTCAAGCATTTCAACAGCTGATTCTAGAATGTCTTTACGCATTTTTAGTTCATTTTCTTGAAGCTCAGCATCAAACGTAACTGTAGGTAGACCCCAATCATCTAATTTGTCATAGTCTAATGTGAATCTGTTATTTTCATAAGGAAGTACTTCTCCGAAGCCCATCATACCAAAAGTCCATCCCCCTGGTTTTAATACAGCTTCTTTTAAATCTTTTCCATGTGAAAGTTCAGCAATAGATTCTTCCCAATTCCCTCTAGAGGCACTACCTTGATATCCAAATCCTCTTTTGTAATCTTTTCTATCAGAGTCTCCGCCTAGGTTTCTAAATCTAGGGATGTAGATACCACTTGGCTTTCTTCCTTTATAGTATTTATCCTCAAATCCATCGAATTTACCAGAAGCACCCACTTGAAGTTGGTGGTCCATAATATTACGGCCTAACTGATCAGACTCATTACCCATACCATTAGGGAACGTATCAGATTTTGATTGCATCAAAATTGAAGTTGAAGCAATTGATGAAGCGCAAAGGAAAATTACTTTAGCCTTAAACTCATATGTTTCTTTAGTATTCGCATCTATTACTTTTACACCTATTGCTTTTTTTGTCTTTGGGTCATACATTACCTCATGTACAATCGAATCAGGTCTAAGCGTCATATTTCCTGTCGCTTCTGCAGCAGGTAATGTAGAAGAAAGACTACTAAAGTAAGCTCCGAAAGGACACCCTCTAATACATCTATTTCTAAATTGACATTTGCTTCTGCCATCAAACTGTTTTGTACCGGTTAGATGAGCTGTTCTTCCTGCCGTTACTACACGACCATCAAAATTATCTGCTACTTTTTCTCTAAATTCCTGTTCAACACAATTTAGATCCATCATAGGTAAAAATTGACCGTCAGGTAATTGTTCCAAGCCTAAGTTTTCACCACTTACACCGATGAACGTTTCTACCTTATCATACCAAGGAGCTATTTCCTTATAGCGAACTGGCCAATCGACAGCAATATTCTCTTTCTTATTAGCACCAAAATCAATATCACTTAAGCGATAACTTTGACGACCCCATTGTAAAGAGCGACCGCCTAAGTGGTAACCCCTCATCCAATCGAATCTTTTGGTTTCGTTGTAAGGGTGTTTCAAGTCATTCACGAACCACATATTACTTGCTTGATTCGTAGTATAACCGGTTCTATTTTGTTTTGGTTGTTGCTCTACTATTTCCTTAGTAGGCTCACCAGCATTTGGAAAATCCCAGGGATCTTTATTTGCGGTAACATAATCATCTATGTGCTTTACCATTCGACCACGTTCTAGAACTAGTGTTTTTAAGCCAGCTTCGCATAATTCTTTCGCAGCCCATCCGCCACTAATTCCTGTTCCTACGACTATGGCGTCATAGGACTCTTGCTCTTCATTGTAATAAAATTTGCTCATAAAAGTTGTTTATTCTCTAAATTTATTAAATAATAAATTAATTCTATACATTTAATGTCCATACTTCTTACGAAATTCGCTAAAACTAGCATCAAGTTAGATTAATGAACCTATTAGTAATTTTAACGCCAACCGTTAAGATTATTTTTCAAACAAAAACAAACTACCAAACATGAAAAGAAAAAATTTTATCAGAGTTGCCTCAATTGTAGGTATTGGAATCTCGTTATTAGGAACTTACGCTTGTAAGGAAACGAAAAAAGAAAAAGTAGAAAATTCTGAAATCGTTGCAAGTAATAGTGACGCAGAGCCATTTTTTAAATTATCCTTAGCACAATGGTCCATGCATAAAATGATTAAGGATGATGGCGTAGATCCATATACTTTTGCTGAAAAAGCAAAGAATTGGGGATTCACCGGTCTGGAATATGTGAGTCAATTATATAATCCTGAATTGGCCAATGCAGATTATTCTGAAGAGGCAATGGCAAATTTTGTTGCTAAATCTAATGCAGAGGCAGAAAAGCATGGAATGAAAAATGTTTTGATTATGATTGATGGTCAAGGCAACTTAGCAGTTAACGACGAAGCCGAAAGAAATGAAACTGTTGAGAAACACAAAAAATGGGTTGATGCTGCTGCAGCCATGGGGTGCCATGCAATTAGAGTTAATCTAAATGGTAGTAATGTACCAGAAGAGTGGATTAAGAATTCTGTAGACGGACTAACCAAATTAGCTACTTACGCAAAAACAAAAAATATAAATGTATTGGTAGAGAATCATGGTGGCTTATCATCTAATGGTGAACTACATGCAGAGGTGATGAAAAAGGTTAATATGGATAACTGTGGAAGCTTACCTGATTTTGGTAATTTTTGTATAGAACGTAAACCAGAAAGTTGGGATTGTTTAAAGGAGTATGATAAATACAAAGGTGTTAGAGAATTAATGCCATACGCTAAAGCTGTAAGTGCAAAATCTAACAATTTTAATGCTGAAGGTTATGATACTGGTATAGACTATGTAGAAATGCTAAAAATTGTAAAAGAAGCTGGTTATACGGGTTATATTGGTGTTGAGTTTGAAGGTTCTGAAATTAGCGAGGAAGCTGGAATAATCGCTACTAGAGATCTTTTATTAAAAGCCGCAAAAGAAATTCAGTAATCTAGAATATGATTTATGGAAGCATTCTTTAACGAAATATTCGATTACAATTTTCAATGTAACAAAAGACTTATCGATGAATGCTCAAAGATGTCTGAGTTGCCTCCAAGAACTATGAGTTTATTCAGCCATGTGTTAAATGCTCATCATTTGTGGAATGCAAGAATTATAAGTAGACCGAGTGAATATGTGATTTGGCAAGAGCATGATATAAATGATTGGGCCGACATTCATTACGAGAATCAACGTAGCTCTTTTGAAATTGTTTCCAATGCCGATAATTTTGATAAGCGTATAGATTTTGAAAATTCTGAAGGCCGTCTATTTACAAATACCATAAAGGATATTCTGTTTCATATCATAAACCATTCGACAAATCACCGAGGGCAAATTGCGGTTGATTTTAGAGATAATGGGGAAAACCCTATTGGTTTGGATTATGTTTATTACAAAAGATAAATGAAAAATAAAGTCAGAGCACAGCTTTGCTTCATGATGTTTTTAGAATTTTTTATTTGGGGTGCATGGTTTGTAACTCTAGGTACATTTTTAGGAAACAATCTAAAAGCAACGGACGGTGAAATAGCCTTGGCATTTTCAACACAATCATGGGGAGCTATTATTGCTCCCTTTGTTATTGGAATTATTGCTGATCGATATTTTAATGCAGAACGCATCTTAGGAGTCTTACATCTTTTTGGTGCTATTCTCATGTATTTCATGTATGAAAGCACAGAGTTTGATGTGTTTTATCTTTTAGTCTTAGGGTATATGATATTATATATGCCAACTTTAGCTTTAGTTAATTCAGTCTCCTTTAATCAAATGAAAAACCCTGCTAAAGAGTTTTCAATGGTACGTGTATTTGGAACCTTAGGATGGATTATAGCTGGGCTTTCAATTAGCTATGTTTTTAGCTGGGACCAAGGTGAAAATATTGGTGACGGCCTACTTAGAAATACATTTCTAATGACTGCCATTGCCTCGTTTATTTTAGGGATATTTAGTTTCACATTGCCAAAAACGCCACCTAGAGCTGTTACTTCTGACAAGCTAAGTTTAAGGGAAATCTTAGGGTTGGATTCATTGAGCTTATTTAAGGATAAAAACTTTTTAATTTTCTTTATTTCATCGGTGCTCATATGTATTCCATTAGCTTTTTACTATCAAAATGCGAATCCGTTTCTTGTAGAGGTTGGTATGAATAACCCTACAGGTAAGATGACGATAGGGCAAGGTTCTGAAATAGTATTTATGCTGTTACTACCATATTTTTTCACCAAATTCGGCTTTAAGAAAACGATTCTAGTAGCTATGGCAGCTTGGGTGGTACGTTACGTATTATTCGCATTTGGTGATGCTGATGGTTTGGGTGTTTCGTTGCTTTTGGGTATAGCGTTACATGGAATTTGTTATGATTTTTTCTTTGTCTCTGGGCAGATTTATACAGACAGTAAGGCAGGTGAGAAATTCAAGAGTTCCGCACAAGGCTTAATTACATTAGCTACGTACGGGGTTGGTATGTTAATCGGATTTTGGGTGGCTGGTAAGATTTCTACCGCATACCTTTTAGAGGACGGAAAACATGTTTGGGAAACCATTTGGATATATCCGGCTGGTTTTGCACTAGCTGTCTTTATTTTATTTGCGATTTTCTTTAAAACAGAGAAAATAGAATATCAATCTTAGATAATTTCTTTAATTTACATGCTTGAGAATTGTTTCATAAAAACAGTGTTTTACACGTTTTAATGGATGAATGCACTATGCAATTTTCAACTATTTAATAATGAGTTAAATCCTTGCGGATTTTAGAGAATAAAATTTTCAATTTAAACAACTATAATAATGCCAAAGAAAATTCGATTAGGAATATTAGGAGGGGGAGGCGATTCCCTAATAGGAGTACTACATAGAGTAGCTTCACATATTAATGATAATTATCAAATTACTGGAGCAGTATTTAATCCAGATTTTGATGCCAGCATGGCTTTTGCCAAGGAAATAGATGTGCCTTTAAATAGAATCTATAAAGATTTTGATACTTTAATAGAAGAAGAATTAAAATTACCTGTAGATGAGCGTATTCAGGTATGTTCTATACTTACGCCAAACTTCTTGCATTATCCAATGGCAAAAAAATTATTGGATAATGGGTTTCACGTTATTTGTGAAAAACCAATGACAACCTCTTTGGCTGAAGCTAAAGACTTACAAAAAGCACATGAAAAGGCAGGAACTGTTTTTGCCTTGACACATACCTATACTGGTTACCCAATGGTGCGTCAAATGCGTGAAATGATTAAAGCTGGCGCGTTAGGTAAAATTCATAAAGTAGATGCAGTTTATTATCAAGGGTGGATCAATACGATTATTCATGATAAAGAGAAACGATCTTCTGTTTGGAGGTTAGATCCAAAAAAAGCAGGTATAAGCTCGTGTATGGGTGATATAGGTGTTCACGCTTTTAACCTTGTAGAATATACTACTGGTCTTAAAGTGAATGAATTGCTTTGTGACTTCAATTACCTTTATGAGGATAATAAAATGGATGTTGATGGTACTGTTCTTATACGAATGAGTGACCACGTTAAAGGTGTTATTAGAGGAAGTCAAGTAGCTACTGGAGAAGAGAACGGTTTGGCTATTGCTATTTATGGTGAGAAAGGTGCTTTTCGATGGGAACAGGAGCGTCCAAACTTTTTATATAAATTGAGTGATACAGAACCTACTCAAGTGTATAAGCCAGGTCATGCCTACAACTCTGAATTGTCGTTAGATGGAACAAAACTACCTGCTGGTCACCCAGAAGGAATTTTTGACTCTATGGCAAATATCTATAAAGGAGTTGCAAGAGCTATTAGAGGTGAAAAATACAATGATGGTGAATTCCCTACAATGATAGATGGTGTTCGTGGTATGAATTTTATAGAAGCCACAGTAGATTCTCATAAAAATGGAAATACATGGGTTGCTTTAGAAAAATAATCAACTGAAATTATTACAAAAAGAGCCGCATTTTGCGGCTCTTTTAATTTAGTTAATAAGGTGTATCGATTAATATACCTTCTCAAATTCTTGACAAACGATAATCATACTTTCTCTAGGTTCTCTTCCGAATTTCTGCAATTCAGTAGTATACTGATCCCAATGTACCTTTTTCCAATGGTCTAGTGATTTGTCACCTTCACCAGCTAGTTGTGCATACAATACATCAATACTAAAATAAGGTTTTAGTTTCACCGCTGTGGTGCGAACAATACATTGCGCTTCACCACTCCAATTCGTAACTACGATAAAGTCTCCTATTTTGGGTAGTTTTTCATTGCGGTTTTGTATCCCTAATAAAGAGTGTGATATTGCTTTTTTTACTCCTTGTTTTGTTAAGTCTGCCAATCTATTGGCATCCATTTCATTATCGCCAAAGTAAGTTGTTGACGGTGCATGTTCAAATGCATGTTCTAAATGAGCATTTAAATAATTACCCCACATATTTCTGGCCGAAGCATTTTCCATAAGCTATTATTTACTTTGCACTAACGTATTTATTTACCGTTATAGTTTAAAATTTGATTTAATAATTAAGAAAATTTTCCGGCTTTTAATTGTTTCGCTGCATGTTCTGCCGCTCTTGCGGTAAATGCCATATAGGTTAGTGACGGGTTTACACAACTAGAAGAAGACATAAAAGCACCATCAGTTACATATACATTAAGAACTAAGTGAACTTGATTGTTTTTGTTTATTATAGAGGTTTTTGCGCTATGGCCCATTCTTGCACCTCCCATTTCATGAATACCTAATCCCGGTCCGCTAGATTCTTCATACGATGCTACATCTTTAAAACCTGCCGCTTCAAACATGCTTACAATCTCCTTTTTAATGTCTTCACGCATTTTGTATTCATTCTCTTTAAATTCTACATCAAAAGCTAATTGAGGAAGTCCCCATTTATCCTTTTCAGTAGGACTTAAGGTTACTCTATTATCATCATAAGGTAAGAATTCACCAAAACCGGTTACCCCAATAGTCCAACGGCCTGGTTTTAATATAGAATCCTTAAGGTCCTTGCCATAACCCATTTCACCAATCTCCTTAGACCAATCGCCTCTGCTTGCTGTTCCTTGGTACCCAAAACCTCGTAAATAACCTTCTCGCTTTGTCTTCTTATTTAGATTCACAAAACGTGGTATGTAAAAACCGTTAGCTCGTCTACCTTTATAATACTTATCTAAATAGCCGTCCACTTTTGCAGTTGCTCCCAATTTATAGTGATGATCCATAATTCCTCTACCTAAAGCATCAGAATCGTTGCCTAACCCATTAGGGAAGCGTTCAGATTTTGATTGAAGTAAAATGCCTACCGAGGCCATAGCTGATGCGCAAAGGAAAATTACTTTCGCTTTGAATTCAATTTTCTCATTGGTTTCGGCATCTATAACCCTAACACCAGTTGCTTTTTTAGAAACATCGTCATAAATAATTTCATGAACTATTGAATTTGGTCTCAAGGTCATATTACCTGTACGTTCGGCTGCCGGCAGTGTTGATGAATTACTACTGAAATAACCGCCAAAAGGGCATCCTCGCCAACAACGATCTCTATTTTGACAAGTCCCCCTACCTTCAAAAGAAGCATTAGGGTCAGTAATATGTGCGGTACGCCCAATGGTAATTAAACGACCATCGTCGAACTTCTCTGCTGTATTTTTTTTGAAATCTTCTTCAACGCAATTTAATTTCATGGCTGGTTGAAATTTACCATCAGGTAATACATCCAATCCTAATTTTTCGCCACTAACACCAATATATTCCTCAACTTTATCATACCATGGCGATATATCCTCATATCTAACTGGCCAATCAACCCCAACACCTTCTTTTTTGTTGGCGCCAAAATCAATATCACTCCACCTGTAACTCTGACGTCCCCAAGTAAGTGATCTTCCGCCGACTTGATACCCTCTTATCCAATCGAATCGTTTAGTTTCTACATAGGGGTGTTCTAGATCATTGACAAAAAAGTGTTTTACGTCTTCTTTAGGCGCCCAATTAACACGACTCTGTACATGGTATTTTTTCTTGTCCTCTTTAGAAAGTTCTCCCTTCAAAGGATAATCCCAAGGATCATCATTCATGGTAGGGTAGTCCTCAATATGTTTCACCATAGGGCCGCGTTCCAAAACAAGTGTTTTTAAACCCTTCTCAGTTAATTCTTTAGCTGCCCATCCACCACTTATTCCAGTTCCGACTACAATTGCATCAAATATTTCATTTTGATTCATGCTTGAATTTTTATATTTTTCTATTGGTAATCCCTATATTTATAGCAAATCTCCGTGGTATTGTGAGTAACGCAATACATTTTTTAAATATAATATAATTTGACATATTTAAAGTGTCTAATTGAATAACTAATTCAAACAACAGATAGTATAATTTTATGAAAACAATCAAAGGGCCAGCCGTATTTTTAGCACAGTTTGTAGATAATAAAGCACCTTTTAATACCTTGGACGGTATGTGTAAATGGGCTTCTGACCTTGGATACAAGGGAATTCAAATTCCTACATGGGAAAGCTTCTTAATAGATTTAGATAAAGCAGCAGAAAGTCAAACGTATTGTGATGAGTTAAAAGCCAAGGTGAATTCTTATGGTTTGGAAATAACAGAACTTTCTACGCACTTGCAGGGTCAATTGGTGGCAGTGAATCCGGCATATGATTTAATGTTCGATTCTTTTGCGCCAAAAAATGTTCATGGTAATCCGAAGGCAAGAACAGAATGGGCAATTGAAACAGTTAAAAAAGCGGCAACCGCTAGTAGAAGATTGGGTTTAAATGTGCACGCTACATTCTCTGGTTCATTATTATGGCATACAATGCACCCATGGCCACAAAGACCTGCAGGTTTGGTGGAAATGGGTTTTGAAGAATTGGCAAAAAGATGGACACCTATATTAAATCATTTTGATAAAGAAGGCGTTGATGTGTGTTATGAAATTCACCCTGGTGAAGATTTGCATGATGGCGATACCTTTGAGCGTTTCTTAGAGGCTACGGGTAATCATAAAAGAGTGAATATTCTTTATGATCCTAGCCATTTTGTTTTACAACAATTAGATTATATCACCTATATAGACCATTACCATGAGTTTATAAAATCTTTTCATGTGAAGGACTCAGAGTTTAATCCCACAGGGAAAAAAGGTGCTTTCGGTGGATATAATGATTGGGGCAACAGAGCTGGCAGATATCGTTCTTTGGGAGATGGTCAAATAGATTTTAAAACGATTTTTTCTAAACTTACCCAATATGGTTGTGATGTTTGGGCGGTAATGGAATGGGAATGTTGTATAAAGAGTCCTGAACAAGGTGCTCGTGAAGGTGCAAAGTTTATTCAAGACCATATAATTGAAGCAACTGAAAAAACGTTCGATGATTTTGCTGGTGCTGAAATCGATAAGGAAATGTTGAAAAAAATGTTAGGACTTTAATCTGAATAGAAATGAAAAAAGTAATTGTTAGTGTTGTGTTTTTAATAGTTTTCATCTCATGTAAGCAAGAGAAGAAAGAAATGTCTGAAGTAACTACGGTAGAAGAAACTAAGGTTTTAGAAAATGATTGGGAAATTTTATTCGATGGTACTTCGTTGGAGCAATGGAAAGAATTTAAAACCAATGGCGTAAGTGATGCTTGGAAGATTGAAGGCGAAGCCTTGGTTTATACTCCGCCCACTGAAGGGGAGGAGAAGAAAAATCATGACCTTGTTACCAAAAAAGAGTATGCAAATTTTGTTCTTTCCTTGGATTGGAAAATATCTGAAGCTGGTAATAGTGGAGTCTTTTGGGGTATAAGTGAGGATGAAAAGTTTGATAAGAGCTATCATACAGGACCAGAGATTCAAATACTTGATAATGATAAGCATCCAGATGCAAAAGCCGGTACTACGCATCAAGCAGGTGCATTATATGACATGGTTTCTCCAGCAAAAGATGCGACAAAACCTATAGGGGAATGGAATACTATGGTAATTACCGTAGACCATAAAGAAAATAAAGGAAACGTTGTTTTGAATGGTATTGAAATGGTCACTTTTCCTGTACAAGGCGATGAATGGGATGCTATGGTAGCGGACTCTAAATTTGCAGGCTGGGATGGTTTCGGGAAATTTACAACTGGTAAAATCGGTCTACAAGATCACGGAAATGTAGTAGCATTCAGAAATATAAAAATCAAACAACTTTAATAGCTCAAATATTTATGAAAAACAAATATTCATTACTACTGTTCGTTGCATCTTTCAGTATATTTTCATGTCAAGAAAAGGTAGGGTCAATTGAGAAAATGGAAACGGTAGCAAAAGATAGTGTTATCGTTTATGAGGAATATATGGGTGAAGAACCTACAACGCCTGAAGGAACAGAATTCTATGAACCAAAAGTGGCAGTAGTAAAACCTGGTTCAATTGGTGCCCCCCCAAGTGATGCAATTGTGCTTTTTAATGGAACTAATTTAGATAATTGGATTAGTTCTAATGATAGCACAGCGGCTAAGTGGCATGTAAACAAAGATGCTAGTATGACGGTTAATGATAAAACTGGGAATATACAGACCAAGCAAAATTTTGGTGATGTGCAATTGCATATAGAGTGGAAATCTCCTTTGCCTATTCAGTTAGAAGGACAACATAGGGCTAATAGTGGTGTTTTTTTAAATGGAATTTATGAAGTTCAAGTTCTAGATCAGAATGATAATCCTACTTATGTAAATGGGCAGGTTGGTTCTATCTACAAACAACATGTGCCTTTGGCTATGGCTTCAGTACCTACAGGTGAATGGAATACGTATGATATCATTTATCATGCGCCAGAATTTAATGTTGATGGTGGTAAGATAAAATCAGGAGATATCACTGTAATACATAACGGTGTTTTGGTTCAAGATCATATTGAACTTAAGGGTACTACACCATACGTTGGTTGGCCAAAAAATCCGGCACATGGCAAAGGCCCATTATTACTACAAGACCATGGTGATGATAGTCGTGTTAGCTTTCGAAATATTTGGGTTAGAGAGTTATAATTTAATAATTAGTAAAGTTTTAAGGAGTAAACAAGAACTTAATTTTGTTTACTCCTTTATTTATTAAGGATAGGGATATGATTAAAATTAAATTTCACAATTACCTTACCTTTGTCTAAATCTAAAATGTATTCATGATTCAATCGATGACCGGCTTCGGAAAGCATGTAGTTCAATTGCCAAATAAAAAAATAACGGTAGAGATAAA
Organism: uncultured Maribacter sp.; assembly: GCF_963977385.1. Classification (GTDB taxonomy): domain Bacteria; phylum Bacteroidota; class Bacteroidia; order Flavobacteriales; family Flavobacteriaceae; genus Maribacter. The sequence goes on from NZ_CAXBOU010000011.1 coordinate 80,261, forward strand.
ATCACTCAACAGTAAGAGTATCGATTTAAATGCTCGTATGCCTTCTAGTTATCGTGAAAAGGAATTGGAATTAAGAAAACTGGTTGCGAATTCTCTTCAGCGTGGTAAGGTAGATTTTAGCTTGTATGTTGAACTTACGGGTGATGAAACTACTTCTCAGGTAAATGAAGTTGCTGTTAAACAATATATGGAGCAGTTGAAAAAAATAGCTACAGGTGATGATCTTAGGTTGTTAGAAATGGCGCTGCGTTTTCCCGATGCTATGAAAACAGCAAAAGAAGATATTGATGAAGCAGAATACGAAGCAATAAAGCAAGCATTGAAAGGTGCATTGGTTGAGATAAATGAATTCAGGTCAGAAGAAGGTAGTGTATTAGAGAAGGATTTTTTAGATAGGATAGCTTCATTGAATCAATTACTCGAAGAGGTAATAAAAATTGACCCGGAGCGTCAAGGTACTATTCGTGAGCGTTTAGAAAAAGCTGTTCAAGATTTAAAGGCAGATGTAGATGCTAATAGATTTGAGCAGGAGCTTATTTATTATTTGGAAAAATATGATATCACAGAAGAGAAAGTAAGATTAGCCAATCATTTAGATTATTTCGCAAAAACGTTACATTCAGATGATAGCAATGGTAAAAAGCTTGGTTTTATTTCACAGGAAATCGGTCGTGAAATCAATACTATAGGTTCAAAAGCAAATTTTGCGCCAATGCAGCAAATAGTAGTTCAGATGAAAGATGAGCTTGAAAAGATTAAAGAACAAATGTTAAACGTGCTATAGATGAAAGGTGGAAAACTAATAATCTTTTCTGCACCCTCTGGAAGTGGGAAAACAACAATTGTACGACATCTCTTGGCGCAGCCAGAATTAAATTTAGCTTTTTCGGTTTCTGCTACGTCAAGACCAAGAAGGGGCAAAGAGAAAAATAAAGAGCATTACTATTTTATGTCTGTTTCTGAATTTAAAAATCATATTAAGAGCGATGATTTTTTGGAATGGGAAGAAGTCTATCGCGATAATTTTTATGGTACATTAAAAAGTGAAGTAGAACGTCTTTGGGCAGAAGGTAAGAATGTGATTTTTGATATTGATGTTGTGGGTGGACTTCGAATTAAAAAGAAGTTTCCTGAACAAACCTTGGCTGTTTTTGTTAAGCCGCCAAGTGTTGATGAATTAAAGATCAGACTTAAGAAACGAAGTACTGAAAGTGAAGACAAAATAAATATGCGGATTGCAAAGGCTTCCGTTGAGTTAGCTACTGCACCTCAATTTGACAAAATCATCAAAAATTATGATTTAGATGTTGCATTAAAGGAAGCTGTTGATTTGGTGGCTGCATTCATTGAAGATGATAAGGAATAAGAAAGATGAAAAAGGTTGGACTTTATTTTGGCACCTTTAACCCTATTCATATTGGTCATTTGGTCATTGCGAACCACATGGTGGAGTTTTCTAATTTAGATGAGGTTTGGTTCGTTGTAACCCCTCAAAGTCCTTTTAAAACTAAGAAAACACTTTTAGATAATCATCATCGATATGAAATGGTTTATGAAGCTACCAAAGAGTATTCAAAATTAAGACCAAGTAAAATTGAGTTTGATCTTCCCCAGCCAAATTACACGGTGAACACATTAGTCCATCTAGACGAGAAGTATCCTTCTGGTTATAGTTTTTCATTGATTATGGGCGAGGATAATTTAAAAAGCCTACATAAATGGAAAAACTATGAGACCATTTTAGAGAGTTATAATATTTATGTGTATCCAAGAATTTCAAACGGGACTGTTGAATCTCAATTTATGCAACACGACAGAATTCATCGTGTTAATGCTCCGATTATGGAAATATCTTCCACTTTTATAAGAAAAGAACATAAAAACGGTAAAAATATAAAACCCATGTTACCACCCGAAGTTTGGTCGTATATGGATGTAATGAATTTCTATCGTTAGTTTAATAAATTTGCCTTTTGTAGAATGTCAGTAGCCAAAAATTTATCAGCCTTGTTATAGTACCAAGCTCGAACCTTTGGAATTTTAATGCCGTTAACAGTAACCATCTCAGATAACAAGATATACTCCCCATCGTTTTTGCTTTCGTCATGGAAGAATTGGTATACTTCCATAGCGTAGGTTTTTGGGTCGAAATAAAAATACCAAGTATCGGTGCCCACTTCTTTTTCATAACCTGCTTTTAACACAAGATATTCCTTTCCTTTAAAAGTTTTTTTCTGAACTTTTGAATCAATTATAGTTCCTGGATCTTTCAGTTTCATTGGAAGACCATACAAGTAGGTGTAATAGTTCTTCATCATTTTTGCTCTCTCGCACGATATATTTAAACTGTCCTTTATCCTTGGAAATATAGATGTGCTACCGTTCAATTTTAAGGTGCACTCATCTTTGTTTAATTCTGATTCTATAGTGTAATTATCTTTCTTAACTGTAGACATAAAGTAATTGGTAGGTAAATTTAATTCAATTACGGTACTACGAGAACTGCTCTTAGGGCTTTCCATTGTTATGAGCATTTTACCATGGAAAGATTTCCAATTGTCATTTGGATCATGAAATTCTATGGCTTTTTCTAGCAACTCAGCGCCAGTAAGCTCTTGTCCAAACGCATTGATATTTACTAGAAGTGCTATAAATAAAAAAAAGTACCTTATCATTATTCTGTTTTATAATGACAAGGTACTTATATTTTCAGATTTTAAAAATTGCTACTACTTTTTTTGTTGCTCTATAGTAGCAGGTTCTATAGAACTATCGTGTTCATTATGGTATTGTTGTAATAAGTTCATTGTAGAAGTTATTAAATCTTTTGTTTCTAGAAGCAATGAGAAGTATAGTGTCGTATTTTTTGGGCTAGACTCTTCTGTACGTGTTCTGGCTATCTGAGTTTGAATTTTATCAGAAACCATATCGAATAACTCTTCTTTCTGATTTAAAACAAGTCCAATTTGCTCAAAGGATTGATTAGCAAAAGCTGCTTGGGTTTGATTCAAAATTTCTTCAAGCTTTAAATCGATTTGTTTCAACTCCTTTATTTGGTTGTATTTTAATTTTTTATGATTGTTATTGACGTGCTTGTGACTAACTTTTCCTATGTACTCCAAAGATTGAGCTATATCTGTCAAATAGCCAAGTGCATTGATATAGAAGTTACTTGCCCCAACACTATTTTCATCAAGATTTTTGATGAAGTAGAAGATATGGTCTCTTAGGTCATCAATTTCATTTGAGAGTTTCTCTCCCTGTTTTTTATTCTTTTTCAATAGACTAACATCTTGTTTTGCAAGTCCGTTGATGGAGTTCGTATAAATTTTATTTGTTCTTTTTAGAACATTTGAAATGTTCTCGGCACTTTCTATAATTACGCCTTGAATAGAACTACTCTCGGCCCTGTTAAGGGTATCTTCTGCACGAAGTTCTTTGGCTTTTTTGTTGTGAGAAATATAGTTTCTGGCTAATAATAACACAGCTGCAAACAATAGCACAGCTAGCGCAGCACCTTTGCCAAAACTTATTAGTGCTAAAATGATGCCAGATGCTACAAAAGCGATAATTGCTGTACCGAACCATCCACCGATAACGTTAAGCACACCTGCTACTCTATATACAGCACTTTCAGCGCCCCAAGCTCTATCGGCAAGAGATGTACCCATTGCAACCATAAAAGTCACATACGTTGTAGATAATGGTAATTTATAGGATGTAGCTATTGATATCAAAATACCTGCTACCATCAGATTTACAGCAGCACGAACCATATCAAATGCAGGTAGTTCATGAACTTTCTTTTTAGATAAGGAAATTACAGGTTTATCAAATTGTTTGTCAATTTTAGCTTGTAGGGATTTTGGCAATATCTGAGTCAGTATTTCTGAAATGGATATAGCAATACGTACCAAACCTCTTGAAAGAAAATTTGGTTGAAACCGTTCTTTAGTATCTTCTTGACTTGAAAGATCGATTGAGGTTTTAACGACACTTTTTGCTTTGCTGGAAAACCATAAAGTAAGTACCATAATCATACCTGCAATGAACAAAAGCAAGGTTGGAGTTGGAACTTTCTTTGCCAATATACCCATACTAAATTCTGACGCTGCAACACCTGAAGCTACCCATGCTTCATAAGATTGCCAAGCAGCAATTGGTACACCAATAAAGTTCACTAAATCATTACCTGCAAAAGCCAAAGCCAAAGCGAATGTACCGACTCCAATAATTAATTTATAAATATTTGTTTTAGCAAATTTCATTAATATAAAAGAGAGAAGCGACCAAACCAAAAAATTCAGAAGTACTAATACAACTAACTGAGTTTCCAAAAACTCTTTTATGGTAATACCACCAATGATATCATAGCTTTCACCTGCAAAAGCAGTTCCTCCGATACCTTTCATAAGAATGAAGTACGTAATTGATGATAAGGCAAAACCTCCGAACAAGGCACCTACCCAAGTTGGTTTTTTCTCAAAATTATAAGATAAAAGCAATCTTGATACCCATTGTACCAAGGCGCCAATAGAAAAGGCGACGACTACTGAAAGTAATATTCCAAATATAATTTGTATAGCCTTATCGTTGTTGATATAATTAACTACGTCGGTAAAACTTCCATTATCTGCTCCAATTTTAATTAATGACATGGCAACAGCTGCGCCTAATAGTTCAAATACAATCGAGACCGTAGTTGATGTCGGCATTCCTAGAGTGTTAAAGAAATCTAACAACAAAATGTCGGTAATCATTACCGCCATGAAAATGAACATTATTTCATCGAAATAAAACTCACCTGGATTAAAAATTCCTTTTCTTGCAACTTCCATCATGCCGCTTGAAAAAAGTGCTCCTGCAGCGATACCAAAACTGGCAACAATCATTATAGTTTTAAATGAAATGGCTTTAGAACCAATTGCCGAATTCAAAAAATTTACGGCATCGTTACTAACTCCAACAACAAGATCCGCCACAGCCAAAACGGCTAGTGCGATAAGCATTAAAAAATAAATATTGTCCATAATCTAGTACTCTATTAATTTGCAAATATCATTATCGCTATCCGCTGTAATGTTACGTAAAGGTTATTATTTACTAAAAATGTATATCTAACTGCAGTCTGTACATTAAGCCATCTTGACCATCTATTTCAGAAAGGTAGCTTAGGTCTGTCTGAACTTTCAATTTATGTCCTACAATGTATTTAGAAAGTCCTAAGGTATATTGTGCCTGTGGGTTTCTACCTGTAATTTCTTTATCTAGTTTTATGTTCGTAAATCGGCCAGATAATTCCAAATTGTTTTTGAATAAATATCCAGTTTGTAGGTTTATTCCATTGCCCACTTGTACTTCCTGTCCAGTAAGCGAGCCATCTGAATTTATAGCTATAGGATTATCAGCTGTTCTATGGGCATATTCTCCCATGAAAGAAAATCCGTTGTATTTAAACATTGCATCTATAAAAAGTGTGTTGATATCAGTTTCAAAAAAACCTGTATCATTGAACATATAGCTACCTTGATTACTTCTAGTTTTTACTGCGTTTTGATTGCTGTCGAAGGTTGCTGCCACCATTAATTTAGGCGTTTGTTCTCTCTTTTGATCACTACCTTTATACTCACCTTTACTTAAAAATTCTCCAAAAGGAAGTAATTCTAAACGGGTAGTATATTGATGACCCCCGAGATTACCTGTAGTTATATTTCTCCCTTCCCCTTGAGAAACTGCAAATATTTCGCGAACTAAGAATTTTTCAGATATGTTGAATTTATGTCTTAACTGAAAACCCATGTCACGGTCAATATTAAATCTGCTGTTTAATAAGGAGCGATCAACCTGCTGTAAATTACCAGATGAAATTACACGTTCTATATTACCGGGCAATTTTGTTTGGCCGAACCATAATACAAAGTTTTTGTAAAAATTCCACTTAATCACTGCATCAAAAATATATCTTGGTGCGTTACTTGTAAACTGTGAGGCTCCTGAAATATCTCGATTAGAAAGGCCGAGTTCTAGTTTGTATTCTAATTTAGTGGAGTATGCAAATCCACCAAACTTAAGTCGCGCTCTACGGACAAGGAAATTTTGCTCAGGATTTATAAGACCACCATCAACCGCATCCCAATTACTAATTGCCAAGATTTGCATTCTGGCACCCACGTTCATAGTCCAAGTACTATCCTTCCCAACTAAATTGAATAATCCTTTGCCAAAAGATGGAGCGTTTGATTCTTGACTTAAAGAAACGAATGAAATTAAAAAAAATAGGCATAGCCAATGGAAGTTGATTTTCATCAAGTATTAGTTTTTGTCGGCTACAAATTACTTAAACGAATGTTAAGTTAACGTATTCTTAACATTAACTCTTGGAGAAAATATAATTGTTATTGATTTGGCGATTCTTAAAGCTTACGTTTTGTAGGAGCCAATACTTATTAGACATAAAAAAGCTACCTTAGAAAAGGTAGCTTTAAGATTTCAAAAAACTAGTCGACAAAAACTAATAGTATTAGAAATCAGGTTGTCTAAAGACGATAACGAAGATCAAGATTATTAATCACCTTAATGTAATGCTAACATTAAGTAATCTTTAATTTTTTTTAGGGAGATTATTAATTAGAGGAATATGTATAGCTGATTTTAAATTATTTTGATGCTATTTTAGAAGCGGTCGATCCGATTATATTAAATGTTTTAGCCTTAAGACTTGCTTGTATATTTCTTGTTTCGCCAATGGAAACAACTATTGGTAATTCTATAGTTTCATAACCTAAAAACTGTACAATAAGGTTATATGTTCCAGGGGTAAGGTTCTCAAACTCAAAATTACCACGAAAATTCGTGTGTGTAGATAATGAAGTGTTTCTAATAGATACAGTGGCCATTAACAAGGGTTCGTTAAATAGTTCGCCATCTAATATATTTCCTTGTATAGAACTGGTTTCCTGTCCGAAAGAAAAAGAACAAATCATTAACGTAAAAAGAAAAAAAACTTGCTTCATGTGTGCTTTTAATTGCTTTTACAAAGAAACTGTAGCAAGGTTAAATAATTGTTAGGTGTAGATTATTAACGTATATCCTAATGGTTAAGATATTGTACCATTAATCTCTGAATTTGGTTTTCGCTTTCTGTTATGAAATGTCAAAAAATGTATCTTGCAGACTTTAATAGATATTACATGAATTGGGAGCAATTACTTTCTTTACGCAGGCAAGGGGATAAGAATAAACGTTTACGAAACGAACAAGATGAAACTCGATTAGGATTCGATGTTGATTATGATCGAATAATCTTTTCTTCTGCATTTAGAAGTCTACAAGATAAGACTCAAGTTATTCCCCTTTCAAAAACAGATTTTGTACATACTAGATTAACACATAGCTTGGAAGTATCTGTGGTAGGTAGAAGTTTAGGTAGGTTGGCTGGAAAGAAAATTATAGAAAAGCATCCATATTTAAAGGAAGTTCATGGGTATGCTTTCAATGATATTGGTGCAATCGTTGCTGCGGCAGCATTGGCACATGATATTGGTAATCCTCCTTTTGGACATAGTGGTGAAAAAGCAATTGGAGAATATTTTAAAACAGGTAATGGTTTAAAATATAAGAATCAACTTTCTGAAGTAGAATACCAAGATATAATTGATTTTGAAGGTAATGCTAATGGGTTTAGATTAATGACTCAAGATAGAGCAGGAGTGTCTGGTGGGTTACGTCTTAGTTATGCTACTCTGGGTGCTTTTATGAAATACCCAAAAGAATCGCTTCCGAAAAAACCGACCAAGCACATTTGTGATAAAAAATTCGGTTACTTTCAAAGTGAGAAATATAGTTTTGAGGAAATTGCTCAAGATTTAGGTTTACCAACAAGAAGTAATAACGGAACGGTTTCTTACGGTAGGCATCCGTTAACATTTTTAGTGGAAGCTGCCGATGATATTTGCTATACAATTATTGATTTTGAAGACGGTATCAATTTAGGTCTTATCTCTGAGGAATATGCCCTAGAATATCTGATAAAATTGGTAAAAGATACTATAAATACCAATAAGTATAATTCTTTGGAGTATATGGAGGATAGGTTGAGTTACCTACGTGCTCTTGCCATAAACACCTTAATACAAGATGCTGTCTCGATTTTTATTGAAAATGAAGAAAGTATCTTAAATGGTAATTTTGAAGTGTCTTTAATGGATAAAAGTGGTTACAAAGCACAGATTGAAGATATTATAAGCTTGAGCGTTCAAAAAATATATCAATCTCAAGAAGTAGTTGAAAAGGAGATTGCTGGGTATACCATCATTTCCGATATTTTAGATGTATATATTGATGCTTTAATTGGTAAAAAGCTAAACAAAGCCTCTAATTATCATAAACTGATGTTGCGAACGCTACCAGGGTTTTACCAGAAAACTGACAAATCACTTTACGATATACTGTTGAATACATGCTGTTATGTTGCTAGTCTTTCAGACAGTGCTGCCGTACACATTCATAATAAAATTAAAGGAAAACAGCTTTAGAAACCATATAGAATACCGACTGCCAATATTTGCTTGAATTGTATTTTGGGGGTTCCGGCATCCATTATAGTGCCGTTGTCGTTCTTAATGACATCAAAAAGTATATCGTCATCATAAATCATTTGAGTACCTAAGCTGGTACTAATGAATTTATTCACTTTCATATTAAGGTTGAGTTCCCAGTCTACATCAATATTACCAAAACTTTTAATATAGTCGGTATAGAGATTGAGCCTACTGGTTAACTCAATATTATCGGCAATGCTGTAATTGAAATTATTAGTGATAAGTATACCCAACTCTAATAAATGATTTTCTCCAGGAGTTATTACATTTCCGTCAGCATCCAACACTGCCTCATTTACACCGAAGGCACCATTATCAGCCAAATCTTGATCTAATACAAAGGTTGATTTTTGTGTTAGGGGAGATAAATACAAATTGAATTTTTCATCTTTTGTAATAAACGAGGTACCTGCACCGAACAATAGATAACCTGGTGCCATAAACCTCGAAATTGGAGTTTCTCTATCAGGATACTTATAACCGTTAGAAAATTGTGTATTAAAATTGAGCTGTACCGAATAAAACCACTTACTAATAGTGTCTTTTCGAAATCCTAAATTCGAACTTAAACGAATTACATCTTCTGTTTTTCTAAGTTTTCTTCCATCCTGTGCATTAAGACCATAGCGTAGCTCTAAATTATTATCCCACTGAAAATTGCTGAATTTATATTTTCGGGCAAATTTTAAAAACCCCAGACCACTAACAGCATTATCACCCCCAGCATTCCAATTAACAAAAGCCACTTCACTTATATTTATACCGAAACTATTCTCATTTTCCCAAAATGAGGGTACTCTAAATCGTTGAAAACCTTTTTGTAGGGTTTTGGTCTTATTAAAATCGATATTAGGAATTTTTAGATTTACATCTTTTCTAGGAGAATATATTTTATCTACCGTTCTACGAATAACAATGGTATCGACAACAACACTATCAACAACCACACTATCTACTAAGATGGGTGCAGGAATTGTGTCTTGACCAAATGACCAAAATGATACTAAAAGAAGTAATGGGACTATGAACTTAATGGGTTGCGAAAGTATTTTTCTCATAGAAACTGTTGTACATATTTTTTTACGGACATCTTATCTATTCCTGCTTTTTTATATAGTATTTCGGTATTACCGTGTGGAATAAAAAAATCAGGAATGCCAAATATCTTAATAATTTTATTGATTCCAATATTATTTGTGAATTCTAATACGGCTGTACCAAATCCGCCAATGGCAGAACTATCTTCTAAAGTAATGATATGGTCAAATTTCCCAACGATTTCTTTTAATAAACTTGCATCTAATGGTTTAATAAACGGAAAGTTATAATGTGCAATAATGGACTCTTGATCAATTTCATTAATAATTTCAGTTACTATATTACCAATGGGTCCTGTGGTGAGAATGGCAATTTTACTGCCTTCTTTTAGAAGTTCTGCTTTACCTATAGTCAGTTTTTTCATAGACTGTTGCCAGTTTATGATTGTACCTCTTCCTCTTGGATAACGTATTGCAATAGGGTGGTTAAGACCTAATTGAGCAGTATACATTATGTTTCTTAGTTCAATTTCGTTTAAGGGTGAGCAAACTATAAGGTTTGGAATACACCTTAAGTAAGCAATATCAAAAACGCCATGATGTGTTGGGCCATCTTCGCCTACCAACCCTGCTCGGTCCAAGCAGAAAATAACAGGTAGATTCTGTATGGCGACATCATGAATAACTTGGTCATAAGCTCGTTGTAAAAAGGTGGAATAAATATTACAAAATGGTATAAGACCATCAGCAGCCATACCTGCAGCAATTGTTACCGCGTGTTGTTCTGCTATACCGACATCAAAGGCTCTTTCTGGAATGGCATCCATCATAAATTTTAATGAGCTTCCCGTTGGCATAGCAGGGGTAATGCCTACAATTTTTTCATTTTTCAATGCCAATTCTACCAAGGTCTTTCCGAAGACATCTTGATATTTTGGAGCTTGTTGTTGTGGTTCTTTCTTTTGAAGCTCACCAGTCTGCTTGTCAAATTTACCTGGTGCATGGTAAACTACTTGATTTTCTTCAGCACTTTTAAGTCCTTTCCCTTTAGTGGTGATGATATGTAATAACTTGGGACCTTCAATCTTTTGTAAACCTTGTAATTCTTTAATCAATAATGGTAGGTCATGACCATCGATGGGCCCTGTATAATGAAAATTAAGGCATTCAAAGATATTTTCTTCTTTTGCTGTACCTGTTTTTACATTAGTCAAGTATTTTTTTAATGCGCCAACACTTGGGTCAATGCCCATGGCATTATCGTTTAACACCACCAAAATATTAGCATTGGTTACGCCTGCATGATTTAATCCTTCAAATGCCATACCACTGGCTATCGAAGCATCGCCAATGACGGCAATATGTTGTCTTTGTATATTTCCTTGTAATTGGGCTGATAGTGCCATGCCCAAGAGTGCTGAAATAGAGGTAGAACTGTGGCCGGTGCCAAAAGCGTCATAAATGCTTTCTTCCATTTTTGGAAAACCACTAATACCACCAAATTGCCTATTGGTGTCAAATATTGATTTTCTCCCAGTTAGTATTTTGTGTCCGTAAGCTTGATGGCCTACATCCCATATTAATTTATCAATAGGTGTGTTGAATACATAATGAAGTGCAATTGTTAATTCTACTACGCCCAAACTTGCGCCTAAATGACCTTCTTTTACTGAAACAATGTCTATGATAAATTCACGAAGTTCAATAGTTAATTGCTCTAAATCTTTAATGTTTAAAGTTTTGAGGTCTTGAGGAGTATTGATATGTTCTAGAATCGCTTTCAAATTACGTTGGTAATGGACAACAAAAATACTTTTTTAAAAATGAAACTATCGTATTTTTGAGGCTATGGTTTTACCTTATGATGATGCTTATTTTATGAAAAAGGCGCTTCAAGAAGCAGAATATGCTTTAGAAGCTGGCGAAGTGCCGGTAGGCGCTGTAATTGTAGTGCAAGACCGAATTATTGCAAGAGCACATAACCTTACCGAAAAATTGACCGATGTTACGGCACATGCAGAAATGCAAGCGATTACATCGGCTTCTAATTTTATAGGTGGAAAGTACTTGAAAGATTGCACACTATATGTTACTCTAGAGCCGTGCCAAATGTGTGCCGGTGCTTTGTATTGGAGCCAGATTGGTAAAATAGTCTTTGGTGCGACAGATTTACAACGTGGTTGTGGAGTAATGGGAACAACATTGCACCCAAAAACAAAGATTATGGGCGGTATTTTGGAAGATGAGGCTGCTTCTTTACTACAACAGTTTTTTCAAAAAAAAAGAAAGTAGCTTCTGTATGTTGAAACAAATAACTACGCTTTTGCGTGGTTAAATTGATTTTAGGCAAAAAAGAATATTTTTATAGTACTTGCACCTGTCCGGCAACTGTACCTTTTCTTCCTTCTTCTTCTTCATAATTCACTTTATCTCCTTCTCTAATTTCTGTTCCATGTAATGCTGTGGCATGAACAAAAATATCTTTTCCGGTTTCTTCATTGGTAATAAACCCAAATCCTTTAGATTCATTGTAAAATTTGACGGTGCCAATCATTGTATTAAAAATTTAATATTAACACTCTAATTTACAATATTTTAAGATTGATTGGTAGGAAATAGAACTATAAATTTGTTGGAGTATCTTGATTATCAGTCTTTCTAGGTTTTTTTCCTTGCATTTTTCGAACGTTTTCATCTGTCAACATATAATCATTGAACTTTTTGCCTTTACTCTCTTTAATTAAGAATAGTGGCATGGCAAGTAAAAACAACCCTAACGTGCCAGAACCAATATATTTGTTAGCGATATCAGCTTGTCCATCCTCCAAATTAAATCCGTAAATAATTAATCCGATAGAAATAAGTGTAATTATAGTAATTAGGTATTTCATGTCTTTAGTTTTTAAAATCCCATAGAGTCTTGTTCGTTCGATTACTTGGTGAATTTTATCAGTTCTCTTCGGTAGGCGGTCAATAATTTAGATTTCGATACGAAGCCCATATATTTTCCATTCTTAACCACTGGAAGGTTCCATGCACCACTATCTTGAAATTTCTGCATAACAATTTGCATGCTGTCAATACCATAATAAATATGGTCAGGGGCCTTGTGGGTGAATGCCTCAACCTTGGTTGTCGTGTATAATTTAGTGTCGAACATAAACTCTCTTATATCATCGAGTAATATAATACCTAGAAATTTAAGGTTGGTATCAACAACTGGGAAAATATTTCGAGTTGACTTTGCAACGGAGTCGTGTAACATTTCGCCCAAGGTCATCTCTGGATGTACAATTTTAAAATTAGTTTCTATAACAGTATCTAGGTCCATAAGGGTAAGGACCGCATGGTCTTTGTTGTGTGTTAATAAATCTCCAGTTTCTGCTAGTTCTCTTGTGTAAATAGTATAATCAATGGTGTTTTTTGTAATGATATATGAAATAGATGATGTTATCATTAAAGGAACGAAAAGTGCATAACCGCCTGTAATTTCAGCAATAAGGAATATCGCCGTAAGTGGCGCGTGCTGAACCCCAGCAATAAGACCTGCCATACCTATTAATGTGAAATTACTTTCAGATACTGAAAACCCTAATCCGGAATTGTTAATGAGTTTTGCGACTACATTTCCTAATGCACTACCCATTACCATAGTAGGGATGAATATACCACCGGCACCACCGGCCGCTAATGTAGTGGTCATTGCCACTGCCTTGAAAATAGTAATGCCAAACAGGAGCGCTATTACGACCCAAATATTACCGATATAGGCATCAAAAGGCGTTTTGCCTAAAGCTTGAATGTGGTCGCCAACAAGAAGATTATTAATGAACACAAATCCTTCACCATACAAAGGAGGAATCATATATAACATAATACCTATCGCTAGACCACCGACTAAGAGACGATATTTCGGACTCTTTAATGGTTTAAAAAGGTTGATAATACCAAAGTACATTTTAGTAAAGTAAATAGAAGCTATTGCGGTACCTACACCTAAGAGTATATAGAACAAAGTGTCTTTAACTTCGAAAGGTTCGGTTATCGAAAAATTGAATAAAACCTCGTTGCCCATAAAAAAATAAGAGGTGAGTACACCACTGATGGAAGCTAGTAATAAGGGTAGCATTGATATCATGGTCAAATCTAGACTGAATACTTCGACCGCAAATATTATGGCTGCAATGGGTGATTGAAAAATGGATGATATGGCACCTGCTGATGCGCAGGCAATTAATAAAGAACGCGTTTTCGAATTAATATGAAACAGCCTCCCAAGATTAGAACTTATGGCTGCTCCCGTTGCAACTGCCGGGCCCAATAACCCAACAGAACCACCAAAACCTACAGTTAAGGGAGCTATGATTAATTGTGTATAGACTTGCTTAACATCAATATTTCCCTTGTTCTTTGATAAAGAAAATAGTATGGAAGATACTGCATGCTTCAATTTCTCTTTATGAATAAATTTTACATAGAGATAAACAAAGGTGAGACCGATTATTGGGAGAATAAAATACAGTTGGTTACTAGAGAAGATGACACCTTTTTCTAGAGATGCCTCAATAAAATAGGTAATGTTTTTTAACGTTACTGAGGCTAAACCAGCTAAAAGACCAACTGCAACGCTTAAGATATAGATAAAAGTCTTCTGGGAGATATGTTTATACCTCCACTTATAAATACGCCTTAGAAATTTATTTTTTTGAATGGGCATGTTGTAGCCAAATCATTAATGGCATTCAAAGGTATTTAATTACTAGCTATGATTTTTGATTTAAGCTCTTCTAAATCTTCTAGATAAATTTGGCGTAAAGTTTCTACGTAGCCTCTATTAATAAAGTAGCCATTTTTGAAATCTACAATGGCATTATTTATCATTGCCAAAGCCTCTTTCTTGTTTCCTTTATTTAGTAAGATGAAAGATTTATAATATTTAGCATCTGCAGATTGCTTGAAATAATGGATAACCCTATCAAAATCTTCCACTGCTTTCTTTTGATTTCCAGATTCGTAATAGGCGATACCTCTATATAGAAACGCCTCTAATTCTACCCAGTCTTCACCAGAGTCTTCAGTTTCTTTGGTAATATGTTTATCCCAATACGAAATTGAATTTTCATAATCTTTTGCTCCTAAATAAGCAATGCCACGCCAAAAATCAACACTGTGCCCTTGTGGATAATCTAAATAAGGGGTTATCGTGTCCGATGCGTTGAAATCTGCGATTGCTTTTTTGTAATCTCTGTAGAACCATAGGTAGAGGTAACCTCGCCAAGGTATGCGCTGTTCTGGGTTTAGTTCTACAGCTTTATTATATTGTGGCAGCCATTTATGTGGTAATCCGCGTTTAAGGTCTGCCACAGAAAGCTCATAAACCCCAGGTTCATAAGTTGGGTCAATTATTACGGCCTCAGCAATTCCATTTTGAAAAGCTGTTGAACCTTGGGTATAGAATATTGCGTCCTTATACCTTTCTTCGGCCAAGGATCTAACGTCAGGTTTACCTTTATTCATATTACAAGAGATGAATAAAGTGAAAATCAAAATACTAAGGAACAATTTCGACCACTTTTCCATTTTCTATTCGGTATGAGACATACATATAATAATTACTAGACTTCTCGTGAAAATCAAGTTCTTTCCAGTTTTGGGGCATTGCAGTAAATGTAAAGAGAGAATCTACCATCTGTGGATTTAGTTTTGTTTCCTCTAAATCGAGATTCATTTGGATAATTTCAAACCAACCAGCATTTCCATCACAATTTACAAGAAATCGAAAGTTCAAATACCCAGAATCGTTGAATTTGTCGCCAGAATAATTTTCTGTTAAAGCTGTACGGAATTGTTTTTTGGTACCCGCATATGCCTTTAGACTTGCACTACTGTAGGTATGATAAATATTACCTCCGTCACATAAGGTGTATACATCATTTAATAATGCTTTTTCTTGGCCTATATAACCAATATAATTTTTATAAGGTTTATCGGTAGAATTGTAATCTCTTTTGAACTTAAAATAAAAGTAGCCGGCTGCAGAACCAATTATCAGCACTATTCCTAGTAAGCTATAAAGTAAAATTTTCACCCATTTTTTCACTTAGTGAATTTAACGAAAAATATTTTACACGGTTTAAGTGGTTATTTCAGAATAACGTAAGGGTGGCTTAGACAGAAAACAAAAAAATCCTGCACTAGGCAGGATTTTTAACTATTATTTTATCAGTATTAACTATTCTTGAATATCCAACTTCAAATTTAATTCTTTCAATTGTGCAGCATCAATAGCAGCGGGTGCGTCAATCATTACATCTCTACCACTGTTGTTTTTAGGGAAGGCGATGAAATCTCTGATGGTTTCTTGTCCGCCTAAAATTGCAACGAGTCTGTCTAAACCAAAAGCGAGTCCGCCATGTGGTGGCGCGCCGTATTGGAAAGCATCCATCAAAAAGCCGAATTGTGCTTTTGCTTCTTCAGGCGTGAAACCTAAATGCTTGAACATGGTTGCTTGTGTTTCTTTATCGTGAATACGAATAGATCCACCACCAATTTCATTACCGTTTAAAACAAGGTCATATGCATTTGCTCGTACTGCACCTGGGTCAGAATCTAATAATTCTAATTGACCGGGTTTAGGTGACGTAAATGGGTGGTGCATTGCATGGTAATGTCCTGTTTCTTCATCTAATTCTAATAATGGGAAATCTACGACCCATAACGGAGCAAATTCGTTCGGTTTTCTAAGTCCGAGTCTAGTGGCCATTTCCATTCTAAGTGCACTTAATTGTGTTCTTGTTTTATTGGCATCACCAGATAGTACACAAATAAGGTCTCCTGGTTTAGCTCCAGTCGTTTCTGCCCATTTTGCTAAATCTTCTTGGTCGTAGAATTTATCAACGGTAGATTTGAAACTTCCATCAGCATTACATTTAACGTAGACCATACCTTTGGCACCAACTTGCGGGCGCTTTACCCAGTCCACTAATTTATCCAATTCTTTTCTAGTGTATTCTGCTGCACCGGGTACGGCAATACCAACCACTAATTCTGCGGAATTAAAAACGCCAAATTCTTTATGTTGAGCGATGGTATTCAATTCCCCGAATTCCATACCAAAGCGAATATCGGGTTTGTCGTTCCCATATTTTGCCATAGCATCGTCATAGGTCATCCGTGGAAAAGAATCGATTTCAACACCATTAACTTCTTTTAAAAGATATTTGGTTAAATCTTCGAATACGTTAAGGATATCTTCTTGCTCAACAAAGGCCATTTCACAATCTATCTGTGTAAATTCTGGCTGTCTATCTGCACGTAAATCTTCATCTCTAAAGCATTTTACAATTTGAAAGTATTTGTCCATACCACCTACCATCAATAATTGCTTGAAGGTTTGTGGTGATTGTGGCAAGGCATAAAATTGACCTTCGTTCATTCTACTAGGTACTACGAAATCTCGTGCGCCTTCTGGTGTAGATTTTATTAAATATGGAGTTTCAACTTCTATAAAACCTTGGTTCGATAGAAATTTTCTCACTTCCATAGTTACCTTACTTCTAAAGATGAGGTTATTCTTTACCGGATTTCTACGGATATCAAGATATCGATATTTCATACGAAGATCTTCACCTCCGTCAGTTTCATTTTCAATGGTAAATGGGGGAGTCTTAGATTTATTTAAAACGGTAAGTTTAGAAACTAAAACTTCTATATTACCTGTCGGTATATTAGTATTTTTTGAAGCTCTTTCAATAACCTCCCCGGTAATTTGCACTACAAATTCACGGCCTAAATCTCTTGCTTGCGCCAATAATTCTTTTGAGGAACGGTCTTCATCTAAAACAAGTTGTGTAATGCCATAACGATCTCTTAAATCTACCCAAACTACAAAACCTTTATCTCTAGTCTTGGCTACCCAACCAGATAGTGTAACTGTTTTGCCAATGTGTGATTCTCTTAACTCCCCGCAGGAATGGCTTCTATACATAATACTTGCTTTAATGAAAGGGCAAATTTAAGAAGTCTATTTCATTATAGATCTATATACAATGCAGGTTTTGTATCATTAAGAGGAATCTTGGTGAAAATTTATTAAATTAGATAAAACATTAAAAAACAACAGTTTATGGGTTTAATGTAAATTTAACGTTAATTAAAAGTTATGTAAACATTGATTTATTTAGAAATAAACTTATATTTGTTACGTTATCGTTAAGCAAGAAATTAATCTTAAAAATATATATCATGAAAAAAATACTAATACTAGCCGTTATGGCATTGTCTTTCGGGGCATATGCTCAAGTTGACCCAACCTTTGAAAAAGAAGGAGATAAAGTAAAAGCGACTTACTTTCATGCAAATGGTGAAAAATCTCAAGAAGGATACTTTTTAAATGAAAAGTTAGAAGGTCAGTGGAAAATGTTCAATGAAAAGGGGGATAAAATTGCTGTGGGTAATTATGATAACGGTGTTAAAACTGGTAAATGGTTATTTTGGGAAGGTGATGTGAAAAGTGAAGTTAATTTTGATAATAACAGAATTGCTAGTGTTACTAAGGCAAGTTCTAAAGACCCAGTGGTTACTAATAAATAGCATTTAATAAAGATTTATATAAAAAGCCCCGTATCATTTAATACGGGGCTTTTTTATATAAAAGAACTTTAGTTAAGCAACACTACTCAGTTGCTCATTTTCTTCATTGTTTTGATTATTTGTGCCCCCAAATCGTATTTTAATACGATAAACAATGTTGAATAACACTGGTACAATAATTAGGGTTAGGAATGTGGCAACTATTAATCCGAAAATTACCGTCCACGCCAATGGCCCCCAGAAAACAACATTATCACCACCCATATAAATATGGGGATTGAATTCTGAGAATAGTGAAAAGAAATCAATGTTAAGTCCTATAGCTAAAGGTATTAAACCAAGTACGGTTGTTATTGCCGTCAAAATTACTGGTCTCAATCTAGCTTTACCGCCAACAATCATAGAATCAGTCGCATCTTCAATGCTTAATAAATCACTGTCGTCCATCCCCAATCTCACCTTTTTACGGTCTACCAGAATTTGGGTGTAGTCGAGGAGTACTACCCCGTTATTTACTACAATACCTGCTAATGAGATAATACCCATCATAGTCATCATAATAACGAAAGACCATCCTGTTATCATTATCCCTCCAAAAACTCCAATAAAGCTTAAGAAAATGGCTATCATGATAATTAACGGTTTCGAAATACCTCCAAATTGGAAGATTAGAATAAGCATAATCAAACCTAATCCTGAGAAAAATGCACCTACCAAGAAGGCTTGTTGTTTCGCCTGTTCCTCTAATTGACCTGTATAATCAATTTTGACTGTTGCTGGTGTACCTTCAAAGCTTTCCATTTCTCTTTGAATCTCTTTCACAATTGCACCTGCATCTGTAAAACCAGGTTTTAATCCTGAATAAATAGTAACAACTCGTTTGCCATCACGGTGTTTAATAGAGCTATACCCCGAAGTATTTTTTTCAGTTGCTACTGCTGAAATGGGAATTTCTTTAATTTGACCATTAGCTGGATCTCGGAAAATGATATTCTGATTAAACAGGGCACTTTTATTGTATCTGATATCTTCGTTAAATCGTATGTTAATGTCATAATCATCACCATCTTCTTTGTAAACACCTGCTTTTTCTCCAAAAATAGAACGTCTTAATTGGCTTCCTACCTGACCTACAGCAACACCAAGTTCACCAGCTTTCTTGCGGTCCACAATCACTTGCATAGATGGCTTGCCTTTATTTACATCAATTTTCAACTCCTCAATACCAGCAATGTTTTTGGTATTGATGAAATTCTTAATGTCTTCCGCAGTATTAATCAACTCATCATAGTCGTTACCTTCAAGTTCAATGTTGATTGGGAAACCTGCTGGTGGGCCATTTGCATCTTTCTCTACTGAAATTGCCACACCAGGGTAGATACCTTGAAGAGCAGCTTGAACACGACCACGAATGTCTTCGGTATTTAATCCTTCTCGATATTTATATTCACTGAAGTTTACGGTAACTTTTCCCTTATGCGGCATTTCTGCAGAAGAACCACCATCGGTTAGTGGGTTTCCTGCTCCTTCACCGACTACGGAAACAGCCGATGCCATCATAAAGTTTTTACCGTCTTTTTTGTATTTAGGGTCGTCCATTATGGCATAAACCTGACTTTCGACCTCCTTAGTGATTTCGTTGGTTTTCTCAATAGATGTCCCCTCAGGATATTCTACATAGACATAAATTTCATTCGGCTTATTATCAGGAAAGAACTCGATTTTCGTACGACCACTTCCTACAGACATACCAAATAACATGAAAACACCTATTAGCATTAAAAAGGTGATACCGAAATACCAATACACATTACTCCCTCTAAGTGCATGTTTTAAACGGCGTTCATACCAATTTTCAAAACGTGCCATTGTTTTCTTTTGAAACTTAATAGCTGTGCCTTTAATTACATATTTATATGCCCAGAACATGATTCCGGTTAAGATTAATACAGAACCCAAACCTCGCATTGCGCCACCGAATACCAATATTAACGTACCTAAACTGCCTAAAATGACACTCATTCTAATTAGCTGTTTTAAGGTAAGTTCCTTTTCATCGGTACTCATGAATTTAGAAACTAGCATCGAATTCATGAAAATTGCCACAAATAATGACGATCCTAATACAACTGAAAGTGTAATAGGGAAATAAATCATGAATTGACCGAATATTCCTGGCCATAAACCTAATGGTACAAACGCAGCTACCGTAGTAGCGGTAGAAATAATAATAGGGTAAGCAATTTCACCGATACCTTTTTTAGCGGCTTCGGTACGTGACATGCCTTCGTCCATAAGTCGGTAAACATTTTCAACCACAACAATACCGTTATCAACCAACATACCTAGCCCCATAATCATTCCGAAGAGAATCATAGTGTTAAGGGTATAACCAAGCCATGAGAGTATAACAAATGACATGAACATTGACATTGGTATCGCGAACCCAACAAAAAGAGCATTTCTAAATCCTAAGAAGAACATCAATACGGTAACAACTAGAATAATTCCAAAAATGATATTGTTCACCAAATCATCTACTTGGTTTAATGTACGTGTAGAGGAGTCATTCGCAATAGAAATATTAAGATCCGGCGGAAAGTAATTGGCTCTCTCGTTCTTAACAATTTCCTTTATTTTATCTGACGCAGATATTGAATTTCTACCGGCTCTTTTTTTAACATCGAGCATTACTACGTTATTTCCGAATTCACGTGCATACGTAGTTTTATCTTTTGCTTTAAAATTAATGCTGGCAATGTCTTTTAGGTAAACTGCTCCATTTTCAGATTTAACTACGAAGTTCTTGAGCTCATTCGGATCTTCTACTTCTCCTATAATTCGAATGGTTCGTCTTTGTCCGACAGTTTTTAGATTACCGGCAGACATGGTCATATTACCATTACTTATTGCACTTATGACATCTTGAAAGCTGATTTTAGCAGCCATCATTTTATAAATATCTACTGCAACTTCTACCTCTTTATCTTGAGCTCCCCGAATATCTGCCTGTTTAATTTCAGGAAGGTCTTCAACCTCATCTTGAAGGTACTCTGCAAACTCTTTTAATTTCTCTACCGGATAATCACCTGTAAAGTTGATGTTCATTATAGGAACTTCTTCAGAAAAATTTAGGTCAAAAACGTTCGGTTCAACTTTGGCACCATTAAAAGTAGGCCAGTCTTCACTTGCTTTTTCGCTATCTACCTCATCCTTTACTTTTTGTTTTGCCTGCTCTACTGTAATTTCCTCATCGAATTCTACCGTTAAAACAGCGTAATCTTCTTGTGAGGTTGAAATGATTTCGACAACATTACTTATGTTCTTTAACCGATCTTCTAATGGGTCGGTAATTAGCTTTTCAATATCCTCTGCTGTGTTACCAGGGTATGGCGTGCTAATGTAAATTTTGGTTTCTATAATTTCAGGAAAATCTTCTCTAGGCATTGCCATGTAGGCACTAAATCCTAACCATAGAAATATGCCGATCATTACATATATAACCGATGGGTTATCAATGGCCCAAGACGATAGACTGAATTCCTTATCAGCGTTTTTTTGTACTTTGCTCATCGATTTCTATTTTTTTATTTTTACTTTTTGACCGTCTTTTACACTTCTGGCACCTTCTCTAATGATGTGGTTTCCATTTTCTAAACCTGATAGTACTTCAATATTTGCGCCTTGCGTTTTACCAGTAGTAATAATGATTCTTTTTACTACTGCTTCATCTTCCGTATTTATATCTTCTGCAACGAAAACATATTGATCACCTTCAGCATTTTCTGATATAATACTAGAAGGAATAAGTATGGCATTTTCATTGGTATAATCATTTAAACTAACCTTGGCGGTAAGGTTAGGCTTAATTTTACCTTCCTTATTCGGAACTGGAATTTCTACTTCAAAAGATCTGTTCGATGGATTTATGAAATTTCCTGTTTCTCTAATTTTTGTGGTTATACTATCGCCCAATACAGGAAAGTATACCATAGCTTCTTTTCCTTTTACGACACTACCTAAATATGTTTCTGGTACTTCTACCTCAATAAACATATCAGATAGGTTTACAAGACGAAAAACCTCAGAGCCTTGCCCAGGTGCAACTACGGTACCTTGATCTTTTATGACATTATCAATGATACCTGAAAAAGGGGCTCTAATATTAGATTTCCCTAATTGGCTTTGCGCCTGGGAAACCATATTTTCTGATGATTCGTAGTTGGTTTTAGCCTGTAAGTATTGAATTTCTGAACCAATATTCTGATTCCATAATCGTTCTTGGCGTTCAAAAGTAGTTTTAGCTAATGCAGCTTGAGATTTCAATTGACTTAATTGACTAGACATACCACCGTCATCTATAGTAGCCAATATTTGACCTTTAGATACTCTATCGCCTTCTTTTACATATACTTTTTGAAGTGCACCCGCCATTTCTGGATAGATCAATACGTTTTGTTTGGTACTGACATCACCTTGTAATTCTAGATAATGGTTAAAAACTTCGGTCTTTGCAGTCAAGGTATTTACGAGTGGTAATTTTTCTTCGTTACCTAATATTGCAATGGCAGAGTCTAATGATTTTATTTGAGCCTCAATCAACTTTTGTTGCGTAGTAATTTCATTTTTCTTGGCTCTAATTGCTTCAAGGTCATTCTTGGCAATGATTCCATTTACAGATTGGTCTCCACCACCACAGGAAAGTAGGCTGATGGTTACCGTTAATAAAACTATTATTTTCTTCATGATTATATTTTTAATGATTGATTATTTAGGCCTTTGTATTTAAAATGATTTCCAATTCGGTTTTTTTATTAATCACTTCTACCATTGATTGTAGAAATTCTTGTTGTATTGTATATAGTTGTGTTTGGGCTTGTCTCAGTTCAAAACTTGTTGCAAGACCTTCTTTATATTTTATTTGATTTTTATTTTCGATACGTTCAGAAAGAGTGAGATTCTGTTTTGCAGTCTCGTAATTGGCAATAGCAAGTGTGTAATTATTTTTCGCATTCTCTAATTGCAATCTAATTTGCTGTTCTGCCTCTGTTAGTTGAGTCTTTGCTTTTTCTAAGGCAATTTTGGCACGTTGTGTACTAGCACTTCTTTTTAAAGAACTGAAAATGGGAATACTAAGGTCAAAACCTAATATCGAAGAATCGAACCATTGTTGGTCGCTACTGAAAAAATCGAACGTATTTGAATAAGCAGAACTACCATAGTTAACAAATGCGTTTAGTGTAGGTAATGCTCGACTTTTGGCTAATTTCCATTCGTAGTACCGTTGTTGATTTAAATTTTCGGCTAATTTAAAATCGACATTTTCATTAATATTAAAGTCATAATTAAGTAACCCTATGTCAATTTTCGATAAAGTTAAATCTTCAAGATTTTCTTGAAGTTGAGTAGGTGCGCTCAAATCTAACCCCATGCTTATATTCAACATTTGTAGGGTAATCTCTTTTAACCTTAAGGCGTTTTGTAATTGATTTTCGATAGATGAAAGTGTTATTTGTAGTTGATCTACACTCTCTTGTTCTCCAAGGCCGTTTTCGTAAAGCTTTGAAGTTTCATATACGTTTTTCTCTAGGGTACTTTTGTTCTTTTCTAAAATCTCGACACTTTCTTCTGCCAAAAGAACATTACCATAAGCTTCAACTACTTGTTTTCTAACTTCAAGAGCAGTTTTTTCTTTGTTATTGTTACTATAGCTTAGAAATGCTTTGGTTGCCTGAACACCAACAATGTATGAGCCATCGAATATTTGTTGACTTAAAGTAGCGGTTGCGGTGGCCGATTGTGGCTGTGAAAATACAACTGGAATAAAGGTTCCTGCTTCTCCACCTGCTAATTCTGCTGGTAATAAAGATACCGGCTGTTTTAATTGATTTTGATAACTTAACGCCCCACTTATTTGTGGCAGACCGTCAGCAATAGTCTCCCATTTTTGTTTTTGGGCATCAATTATGTCCCTATCTGCATTAATGGCTGCATAATTATTTTCTAATGCAAATTGTATGGCTTCTTCTAATGTGAAGCTATAGGTCTGTTCTTGTGAGTAACCAAAGCCTAAGCTAAGTACGGTTAATAATAGCACTAATTGATTTCGCATTTATAATTGATTTGAATTGATGATTAGGTTTAATATTTTTTTTCCTTTTGGAGTAACAATTCCCCGTAAGTGATATTCTAAAAACGAGTCCATTAATTTTGATACCGGAAATAGTGAAAATGGAAATATGTTTTGGTCCTTAATGCTGTTCATGCCCGTAAAGTATATTCTTGCAATAAACTCAGGATCTATATTATTTCTGAATAACTCTTGCTCTAAACCACGTTCTACATTAGATAATACACATTTATGCATTTTCTCGAAATGCAGTAGTTTTAGACTCTTATGTATTTTAGGATAATACTTCATCAATTGAAATTGCGGAGAGCTTTTCTCGTCGTTCAAGTGAGACATTACATATTTTTTAATCTCATAAAGCTCTTCAATAGCATTTTTATCCATTGCTATTATTAAATCAATACCATCGCTTAAATGGCAAAATTTATTCATAACACAATCTTCTACTAAGCTCGTTTTATTACTGTATTCACTATAGATGGTTTTTTTAGAAATGCCAATTTCATTGGCAATATCATCCATTGTAATGCTCTTAAAGCCACGCTCTAAAAATAAATCTGATGCGGCATCGCGAATTTTTTCTTTCATAACGGGTGCAAATATAGGTCAGGAAACTTTAAAAACTAAAAAAGTTTCCAAAGTTTTACGATTATTTAATATTTACCCATATTTATCACATTTTGTCGATAGAATGATTTCGGTCTACATAGCTCTTGTATGCTTGCTCACCTTCATTTTCCCAATATTCATCGTAATACTTCCATTGCGAAAAATCTTTTCTCATTGAGCTACATGGGTTGACATTGAATCGCTTTTTAGTTTTTTTATGTTTGTTATGGCTATTTCCCCCACCAAATCCAAATATGATTTTAGATAGTAGAAGTACACCGACCGCTTTCCAATAGTCAATTTCGGGTAACCCAAATAAGTCTGGCATTAACCAATTCCATAACCGCATTACAATGTATCCCACCAAAAAGGCGATACATAGACCAAGAATGATAAAAAAGAGTATTTTAAATGCTTTGTAAACATAAAATTGTACTGATTTCTCCAAGTTTCTTTCAATTTTAGATTTCATAACTATGTTTTTTAATGTTTTGTATTTCTATATCGTTTAATAAAATGGACAATGCTCTATGTCTTCTAGACATTAATGTGCCTTGTGGTATACCGGTTTCTTGTGAGATTTCTTTGTAGCTGTAATTTTCAAAGTCAACTG
Organism: uncultured Maribacter sp.; assembly: GCF_963977385.1. GTDB lineage: Bacteria > Bacteroidota > Bacteroidia > Flavobacteriales > Flavobacteriaceae > Maribacter. Next base: position 105,842 of record NZ_CAXBOU010000011.1, read on the forward strand.
CTATAATGATATCCCTATAGACAGGTTTTAAATTAGTAATGGCAAGTTTGAGTTTTTCTCTAATCTGTTCTGGATATTCAGGTGAAGCGCCATTATGAAAATTGCTGGTAAAATCTGTCCAAAGTTGTTCTAGTTGATCTTGATTATCAATGCGTTTCTTTTTGGTACGCATTATGTCTGTAATCTTGTTTTTTACTGCACTGTAAACAAAGCCACCAATATTGTTTATTGGTAAAGCATCTAACGGCCTTGAAAAGATTCGTAAGGCAACTTCTTGAATGATATCTTTAGCATCACTTTCTGATGTTTGTTTGATTTTAGATTGAATATAGCGCCTAAGCGATTCATATTCCTCTTCAAAGAAACTGTTTAGGTTAGTATTATTTTCTTTTTTGGATGGCATCCAAGTGTTTTTCAATTGGTCTTCAGTTATAAAGACGCAAATTCTGAAGGCTATTGCATTTTTGGGGAAAGTTTTTGCTTTTTTATGAAATAAAGCACTTTTATTTTTTTACTAGCATTCTTTTGCGATATAAAAAATAAGCTATTATAAGTAATACAATGAAACTTAAATAGTACCAAAAATAAGATTGGTCTTTTGCTGGTGTATTTGATTCTACTATTTCTAATTGTTGATTTATGTCTACTTGGGTTACTATTTGTTGTTTACCACCTGTCCAATCTACAATTACAGAATCTACTACTAAACTGGCGCCTAAACCAAAATGTGCTATCACTGAATTTTGAGAAAGATGGCTGGATCCGCCACCATCTATTTCACGAATTATTTTTTTACCATTTGCAATAATAGTTACTCTAGAACCAATACCATTAGCTTCAGCGTCTATACCTTTAAGGGCTACTTTCAGCCAATTGCCTTTGGCTATGTCGTTTCGAAAGAGCTTCGTTGTAGACGGAATAGGATAATTTAATATGGGTTTTTGATTTACTACCAACAAATCCATATCCCCATCATTGTCCATATCAAAAATCACAGAGCCCCGACCGATACCGTAATCATTGATGGCTAATTCTCTTCCTTTCTCAGTAAATGTATTTGCGTTATTCTCAAAATAGAAGTTACCCATTGGTGTGCAGTTCGGGTTTAGATCTCCATTTGAAACAAATAAATCTAAATCTTCATCGTGGTCAAAATCCGCAAAATTCGCACCCCAACTAATAGCTAAATTGTACGTACCCAGTTCTTTTGCTTTGTCAACAAAGGGTAAACGGTAACCCTGGTTCTCCATTAGCATATTGAACTTTATGTTGGTAATATAATAATCCATCCACCCGTCGTTATTATAATCACCGACTGCTGCGCCCATGGCATTAATTTTAAGGTCCATACCTGTTTCTTTACTAACATCTTCGAAATGCTCACTAGGATATTCATTTCTGTAAAGAAAATTTGGCACTGCCTTATATCCAAAATCTTGATTCACCAATAAATCTTGGTCTTGGTCATTGTCGAAATCTGTAAATACGCCACCAAAACCAAACCCCTTATGGCCTAAACCATAATCTTCATAAACGTTTTCAAATTTTTCGCCATCGTTGTTTTGTAACAAATAGCTTTTAGCTGTTTGGTTAGCGCTAACTATAGTTGCATCCTTAATAATTCCAAGTTTGCCAGTAAATTCTTGAAAATAATTACCAACAAATAGGTCTGGATACCCATCAGCATTAAAATCTCCGAAGCTAGGGCCTGTGCTGAAAGAGTTTAAATCTTCTAAGCCATATGCATCGGTAACATCTTTAAAAGTGGAGTCACCTTGATTTAAAAATAATAAGTTTTTTGCCCTTGGAATTACTTTTTTGCCATCTGTGGTGGTAATTGTGGTAATAAATAAATCTCTGAAACCATCTTTATTTACGTCTGCACTAACTACACCTTGTGTTACGTATTCATTCGTTACCTCTAATCCAGAGCCTTCAAAAATATCTTTAAAAGTTCCATTACCATTATTTAGATATAGCCTATCCGATTTTATTCCGCTGGTTATGTAAAGGTCTTCGAAACCATCATTATTTACATCAAACACTGTAACGCCTCCGCCAAAAGTACCTTCATAAACTTGGTATTCATGATCAATACCTGAAGGTTCTGTAATGTCGGTAAATGCTTGTTGCGCTACGCCTTCTAATCCTAAAGAAAGAAAGAAGAGATTAAGGAGTATCGTTTGTATAATTAAGTTATTTTTCATCTGCTTTTTTCCACTCTAAGGCATATACATTTTTTGCTATTTCTATCCCTTTTTCAAGTCCTACTTCATTATCTAACTGTGTGTGAATGCCACCATAAAATCTAGAATCTGCAGTTTCTTTGGCAGCTTCCCAAAAAGTATCAAAGGATCTAATAACAAAATCAGTCTCTTTCAGTTCATCTCGCTCTCTACCCTCATGAGCTCTGTCGGTAAATGTGAATTCTTTTCCGAAATTATGTTCTAAAACAGTGGCCGTAGCGGCAGCTTGAATTGCATGCCCTGAAGGAAAGGATGGAAAAGGTGGGTCTGGCCAAAATGATTCCCATTCTTCATCAATATATTTAGGTATAAAGGTATTTGGCCGTTCTGTAAAGAACTGATATTTCCATTTCCAACAATTGATAAAGGCATCAGCTACGGCCATGCCCACTTGGGCGAACACCTGCGCACATTCTATTATAGATGAATCATGTCCATCAAGCGCTATAGTTGCAAAGTAATAGGAATGTCCGGGTGGTGTAAAACTCACATCTGGGTCATCGCCCCACCAAATGGCAGCTTCTTTTTCTAGCTGGGTCAATTCTAAATCCTTATGGTAAATATTTTCAAATTGTTTATAGTAAGGTGAACCCGGAGTAGTGTCGTACGGAATTATTAGTGGGTCTGGCAATGTCTCGTTCATTGCAGAAAAGGTTCTATTTTCGCCCCAATGTGGGTGTAATGGGTGATGACTAAAAGATTGTGCGAATAATGGAGGTTTCCAAGATCCCGGTCTATCTGGGTGTATTATGGTTTTATCAAAATTATGAAGGTAGCCTCTATGGCCACCATCTGTTTTTGACCACTCAAAGATTGTATTAGCCACTGATTTTCCGAATTCGACAGAACGCAAGACAGTTTCATTGTCAATTCCTTCTTGAAATTGATTAAAAACAAGTTGTTCAAGCGAATCAATTTTTAGAATATTTTCGTCGGATGTTTGAACGTATATTTTTTTTAAAATTTCTGATTGCCCTGAATTTAAGGAAAGTGCCCAATTATATTCTTTTGTAGGGTCAATTTTAGGAAGCGACTCAAGACCTTCTAGCTGCCCATTCATAGAGTTGTATTCTTCAAAACCAGGAACAATAGATTCATACATCGTAAGTCCTATATAGCCAAAAGCCCTTGAGGCAAAAGTGGGGGAGTTAGAAGGCGTGTATCGGGTAATAAACAAAGTCATTTTTGCCCATTCCATAGCTACATCTTTATCGCTCAGTTTAACTTGTTCTTTAGTAGAGCATCCTATAAATAGCATGAGTATAAGAAAAAGGGAGAATTTTGGAATTATTTTATTTTTTGAAATAGTCATTGTATTAATAAAGCTATTTTAAGAGTTTATAAGTTTCGGTAGACAACCCATAACTAGTAAATATTAATTCATCATTTATTAGTAATGCGTGGGTGTTACTTCCTTTTATAGAAAGACCTGAGTTGGTTTGAGTAACATAGTTGAAATTCCCTTTTCCATCACCGAAAAGGACAGTGCCGTAGTTAGCGTCAAATTTTCCTATTCTTAATTTATAAAAGTCATTGTTGCCTAGAAATAAAATATCAATATTGCCGTCTTTATTTAAGTCAGTAGTTAATATTTCAGAAATTGGTGAAAATTGAGCTTGCAGGGGTAATGTTGCCATTTCGTACTTTTCTCCAACTGTGCTCAGTAATACGGTAGTCTCTTGATGCGTACTCGATAGTTTTTTGGCCTTTTGTAATTCGGCTTCATTAAAGAAATCTGAGATACCCGCGTCTGAATATTTCTCATAGCTTGTAAAGCGCTGGCGTAAACCAGATAACTGACCTAAAAGCTCATCTCGAGTTAAGTAGGGGTAACTTATACCGTCAACATAAAAATTTAATATGGGGTCTATAGAGCCATTATTATCGAAATCTGCATAGTATAATTCTGCAGGGGTCTGAGTGCTTAATTTAAATTGGGTGTTAGAACCTATATTTCCTGCAATTATATCTGGCTTTCCATCTTTATTTAAATCTGTTAGTTTAAGGCTGGTCCATAGTCCAGATAAGGGTTCTTCGAAAAATCTATTGGTTTCATTTAACAATTTTCCATTCTTGTTTATATATATTGAGATGGGAGCCCACTCTCCTAATAGTACAAGGTCTTCTATCATGTCGCCATCCATATCCGCCCAAGCTGCGTCTGTAATCATACCAGGGTTTTCTAGAGCTGGTTGAATGTCTTTTGTTTGATCTGTATAGTTACCCTTGCCATCGTTAATTAAAATAAAGCTCCTAGGTATTTCTGGATATCTACCCGGAACAACATAGCCACCTATAAAAATATCGATGAATGAATCGTTATTGATGTCAGATACGGAAACTGTTCCTGTACTTACTTTCATAATCGGTAAAGCCGATTCAGTTTTTATAAAATCACCTTTTCCATTACCTAGATAAAGTCGGTCTTGTAATTTGGGGTCAGTTTCAGCGAAATCGTGGTAGCCCCCACTTGCAATATAGATATCTAAATTACCGTCTGCATTTGCATCGAACACAGCAATATCAGCGTCAAAACTATTCTTGTCCAATTCAAAATCGGGAACATCTTTTTTAATAAATTTCTTTGATTTAGTTTGGATAAACAAACTAGCGGCTTGCCCTGCACCACCACCTACTATAATATCTTCAAGACCATCATTGTTAAGATCTGCCTTTGCCATTGGCGGACCATCATGCGATAGCTGCTTTAATAAAAGTGATTGCCTTTTAAAATCATTAATGGTAGATGATTTATGTTTAAAGTTAATTAGAGATTCTGTTTTCTTAAATAGTAGGTCAGACTTAACCACTTCTGATTTTAAGGGGATAGCATTACTTTCTTCTAGAACCAATAATTTGTTTGCTGAAATATCCTTTAGCAATTCTTTTTTACCTGAATTCCATTCTACTAATAAGGAATCAATTTTGGCATTCTCTCCAAAACCAAAATGTAATATGGTGGATACGGTTGACAAATAACCTTGAGTTGGCATCTGCTCTACAACCTGTATGTGTCCGTTCGAGAATGCACTGATTTTTGTTCCAATACCATTGGTGTTTTTGTTTTCTCCTTTAAGTTCAATATTTAAAAATGTATTGTTCTTTTTAGAACTATCATTTCGGTAAATAAAAGCTGGTTTGTTGATATTGTTGACCACTAAGTCTAAATCGCCATCATTATCAAAATCGGCATATATAGCCCCATTGCTATTTGCTGGTTGGTCTATACCAGCATATTTAGTGTTGTCTGTGAAATTGATGCCATCGGTATTGGTGTAATAGAAATTTGTTAAGTCTGATGCAGGCATTTTTTTAATAAGTTCCAAAACATCTTGACGTTGTAACCTTCCTTTCGATTGCACAAAATCTTCCATGTAATTGATAAAGTCTAGATTGGTATAATCTCTATAATATCCATTGGTGATAAATAAATCTTTAAAACCGTCGTTGTCAAAATCTGCGAATAGGGGAGCCCAACTCCAATCTGTATTTGAAATGCCAGAAAGCTGACCAATTTCACTGAAAGTGTTGTCACCATTATTTAATTGTAGCATGTTTCGCATATACTGATGATGAAATCCACTTCTAATATTTAAATTGAATTTCTCATAGTTGTCGGGAGACAGTAATAATTTTTGACGTTTGTTATTTTTAGGTAGCATGTCTAAAGTGAAGATATCTTGCCAACCATCATTATTTATATCTGCGACATTATTACCCATTGAAAAATGACTCGTATGCCCCATTTGCGAACCCAACTGGTCTGTAAATGTGCCGTTTTTATTGTTTATGTATAAATAATCAGGAACTGTGTAATCGTTCGAAATATAGAAATCTTGCCAACCATCATTATTAATGTCACTTATAGCGATACCTAGACCATACGTTAGGGCAGAACCGCTTACACCAGATTTTTCGGTAACATCATAAAATTTGTTTTCTCTGTTCTCAAAAAGGCGTGTGCCTTGTAGGGGGTCATCCTTTTTTAAAAATTCTTTGCTGCTTATTTCATTAAGAACTGGTAGTGATTTAGGGTTATGGTTCAATAGAAGCATATCTAAGTCACCATCTTTGTCATAATCAAAGAAATAACCTTGATTGCTATAAGCCGCACTCGCTAACCCATATTCTTCAGCTTGTTCTTTAAAAATAGGAATATTGTTGGGGTTGTTACCTTGATTAATAAAAAGTTGATTTTTTCTCTTAACATCAGGTAAGGCTCCTGAATAACATAAATACAAATCTAACTTTCCGTCGCCATTTACATCGGCAGACGTAATACCGGTTTTCCATGGCCCAGGTCTTCCTTCTACTTTCGAAAGTGCAGTAACGTCTTTGAACTTAAAGCCACCTTCATTTATATAAAATTTGTTCTCCCCCATATTCGAAGAAAAATATAAATCTTGTAGACCATCATTATTAAAATCACCTGTTGCTACACCGCCGCCGTTGTACAGGTATTCATAAACTAATACATTGGCATTCAAACCTTCTTTTAATGTGTTTTGAAAAGAAATGTTTGTTTCGCCTTCAGGTAAAAGATTAAAAATCGATGCTTTTTCTTCGGTTTCTATTTTTGAAATCGTATCATCTTTTTTAGTCTTATTAGTACAACTTTGAAGTAGTAGAAAAGAAATAAAAAGTAAGGAAACTAGATTTTTCGCCATTTGCTTAAAAGTAAAAAATCTATCCCAATAAGGGATAGATTTTTTCAATAACTCAATTTAAAACTAACTCAATTTAAACTTATTTAATAACCAGGATTCTGAACTAATAGTTCATTACGGTTAATTTCATCTCTGCTTAATGGCATGAAGTACATTTTGTCATCCCAAGTTCTTGTCTCGTTATCATTATTGTCTACAACGGTATAGGTATAATTATAAACAGTTGGGTCATATTGATATGGAGCTCTTGGTGTAGCACCTGCTTTTAGGGTAGCTGTAACTTTCATTACTTTAATGCCACGGCCTAAAGTTTGGTCGGCTATCATCCATCTTCTTGCATCATGATATCTATGTTCTTCATATGCCAATTCAACTCTTCTTTCGTTTATATAAGCTTCTAGCAAGTCTGTACCAGATGAAGTAATTGCGGGCATACCTGCTCTATAACGAATTTTATTCAACCAATTTCTAGCTTCACCTTCATCGCCAGTAGCGATAGAAGCTTCAACGTAATTAAGAACTATTTCAGTATAGCGTATAAATGGCCACGGCACTACTTGTGCGCTAGATTGGTTATCTACTAATGCAGGATCAGAATCAATGAATTTACGTACATAATACCCTGTTCTACTTCCGTTCCAGTTTTCGATAGGTGAATCACGCATATCTACACCTGCAATGATACCTCCGCTACCATCATCGTAAGTACCTGTTTGTATTTCATTGTAAGGATCAATTCCTGAAACGTCATCTGGTCTTGGTTTCCATGCAGCACCATCATATAGAATAGTTGCAGCAAGTCTTGGGTCTCTATTTTCATAAGGAGCAGCAGCATAATCAGGATTGCTCCAGTCGAAATCAGAACCATCCATCATTTGATAATCATCTACCAATTGTTGAATAGGAGTATTCCCAGCCCAGTTATGGTAACCATTAGGGCCATTATTTATACCTTGGTGAATACCACCTAAAGGCCAATTGCTTTCTTGTGTAAACAAAGGTGAATGTGATCTTTCGAATAAAAGTTCAGTTCTTGCGGCTGCATCGCCAACAGCACTACCACCTCCCATAGCAATGGAGATATAGGTTTGTTTAGCATCTTCAGCAGAAGCAGGTTCTGTTAAATCTAATTTGTATCCACTTGCTTCACTATCTAAAACTGCCTTGGCAGCATTTTTAGCCAAAGTCCATCTAGACTCTCTGTCCCCAGAAGTATAGGCTATTAGGTCTTGATTTCCATAACTTCCTATTACTGAGGATTTTTGACCTGCGGTTGTCGCATCGCGTAAATCACTTGCAGCATATAAAAGAACTCTAGATTTTAAACCCATTGAACTCAACATTGAAGCTCTACCTGGGGTTACTGCTTTACCTTCTAGTAACGATGTTGCAGCATCTAAATCGCTAATAACAAAGTCTACATTTTCTGCATATGTGCTTCTAGCGATCGAGTAATCATCATCTAAACCATAAGGTTTGTCAATTAATGGAGCACTACCATAGTAGCGCATTAATTGATGGTAATAGTAAGCTCTTAAAAAATGCGCTTCACCTAGTAAGCGATCTTTAAGTACTTGATCATCAAAAGTAGCATTCGGTAATTCTTGTATGGCAATATTTGCCTTACGAACCGCCAAATATAATTCATTCCATTGAGGGATTATATTTACGTTACCAGTACCTGAAGGAGATAATGACCCTTCGTTGATTACATTAATTCCCCTTCCTGAGTGCGTAAACATTGCTTCATCTGTTAGTGAAGCCAAACTCTCTTCTTCAAAACCTCCATAGCCAAGGGAAGAATACACATTAAAAACAAACGCTTCTGAAAGTGAACCATCTGCCCATGTAGCTTCGGCTGAAATAGAATCTAATGGTTGTGTTTCTAAAAAGTCTTCGTTACACGAAATCGGTATTAAGGCTACCGTCAATAGGCCTAAAAGTACTAGTTTTCTTTTTTTCATGATTTTTTTTTAAAACGTTAAACTAAAACCTGTGTTAATAATGGATTGTTGTGGATAGAACTGCCCACTATTACTCGTTGATTCAGGATCATATATGTCTTGTGCAGCCCAAGTTGCCAAGTTAAGACCACTCATGTAAATCCTAAATTTAGAAAGACCGAATTGCTCAATCATTTGCGAAGGAAAGTTATATGCTAACTGAACGTTCTTAAGTCTTATATAATCCTTGCTAAATAGATTGTATGTATTGTCTCCAAAATCTCCACCTGTGTAATATGTATCTCCACGACTAGCTAATCTTGGGTGTACACTACTTGGGTTATCTGGACTCCATCTATTATTATAACTATATTTTAGGAAATTACCGATATCACCTGATTCTGTTTGTATAAATAATTTTGCTCCGGTTGCGCCTTGTAATAAAACAGACAAATCAAAGTTCTTGTAAGAGGCGTTGAAAGTAACACCAAAGTTGAAATTAGGATTAATACTGTTTTTCAACCTAACTTGATCTAAATCGTTTATAGCACCATCACCATTGACATCCTTAAATTTCATATCACCTGGCTCTAACTGTGGTTTAACCGCACTGTAATCTAAAGTATTAGCGTTTACTGCAGCTTCATCAATAAAAACACCATCTGATTCATATACTAAGTAAGATCCAATTGGTTTACCTTCTTGAAGCTGGTACTCTGGTGCGCCAGGAATTTCATCTAAAAATTCAACTGAATTTTGTGCATACCCACCATTTAGGCCAACATCCCATTTAAAACCATCTATATTTCCGCCAAAATAATTTAAGGCAAATTCAAATCCTTCATTATTTACCTTACCAGCGTTAACAGGAGGTAATAGGTCTGAAATTCCAGAAGAACCAGGCGTAGAACCTGTTTTCTGTATTAAGATTTGATCTCTTTTGTTTTTAAAGTATTCAAACGTAAAGCTTAATTTACCGTCAAGGATAATACCATCTAAACCAATATTGTAGTTTTTAGCACGCTCCCATGTAAAACTTGGGTTCGCTAATAATGGCTCGTTTAAAATTGTCTGTACTTGACCATTTATTGGATATTGGCCAAATTCATAAATAGATTTATAGGCATATTCTTGAAGTTCATCATCAGTAATTTCGCCATCTTGGTTAGAGTCGAAAGAAACTTGATCATTACCCATTTCACCGTAAGATCCTCTAAGTTTTAAATAACTAATTGAATCAACATTAAACCAATCTTCATTGTTAATATTCCAACCTACTAATAAACCTGGAAAGAATCCGAAACGATCGTTACCTGGGAAAATATAAGAACCATCATATCTCCAAATAAATTCAGCTAAGTATTTTTCTTTAAAGTTGTATTGCGCACGACCGTAATAGCCCAAACGTGTTCTATTGTATGCATAACCGTCAGTTTCTTGAGCAATTTCGCCACCAACACCTAGTTGGTCAACTGCAGTTGATAAATAGTTTCTTCTGAAGGCTGAGAAAAACTCACCTTGGAAATTTTCACGGGTAACACCGGCCAAAAGATTAATTGTGTGGTCTTCACCGATAGTTTTGTCGTAGGTAAGAAGACCAGTAAGGTTTGTGTTAATTACATTATTCGACTCTTGTAATAATCTAGCATCAGTGAAGTTAGATCGTATAGATCCACTAAGTACTGGGTTACCTGTTGCTATGTAATTAGCACGATCTAATGAATAAAGCGTCCATGGTATTTGCCATAATTTTCTACGAAGTTGGCTTTGATCTACACCTGCTAATAAAGTCATTTTTAATCCTTCTACCCAAGGGTTGGTAATGTCTACAGATCCAGTAAATTGAAGGTAATCTGTTGGTTGTTTGTCATACCCAGTTTGGTTGGTGGTTACTACAACAGGTTGTTGCCCGTTTTCAATATCTGGTCCTGGTAATCCGTTTGGCCATATTGCTGGTTCATTCGGTCTACCTCTCATCAACATTCTAAAAATTGCACCTGCACCTTCTGTTGGGAATGTACGGTATTCTTTTCTGTACCCCATACTTAATTTAGTAGAGATATATTCATTGATTCTTGCATCGGTATTCAGCCTAAAATTATATTGCTGATACCTGTTTGCAGAATTTTTATAAATAGCTCCTTGATCTGCATATCCAAGAGAAGCATAATATTTTAAATCTTCATTACCACCAGTTATAGACAAATTATGTCTTTGTTGCTCAGCCCAATCTTTAAAAGTAGCACCGAACCAATCAGTATCAGGATATAACCATTGATCAGCATTAGTTCTATGGTTATTGATTGTTTCAGGACTAAAAGCAGCGTTTACAGTTTCCACAGGACTACTTCCTGGAATAGTATAACTACCAGTATTTTGAAATGCGCTACTAGCAGTGCCCCATTGACCAGCAGGAATATTACTATTATAAATAGCTAGTTCATTCATGATAGTTTGATATTCAACAGCACTAGCCATTTCAGGAACTCTTGTTGGTCTTGTAAGACCAAAGTCGGCCTTGTAGTTGATTTTCATTTTACCAACATTACCAGTTTTAGTGGTAACAATAATAGCGCCGTTCGCTGCTCTTGCACCGTAAATGGCAGCAGAAGCATCTTTAAGCACAGAAATGTTAGCAATATCATCGGCATTTAAACGACCAATACCGCCATCTCTATCAGGAATACCGTCAATAACAATCAATGGTTGATTGTTACCTAATGTGTTGGTACCACGAATACTAATTGTTGATTCATCGTTTCCTGGTTCTCCACTAGTCTGTACAATTACTACCCCGGGTAATCTACCCGCAAGGGAGTTAGATACACTAATAGCGGGCGAGCTTTCAAGAACAGGTCCTTGAACTGCTGTAACCGCACCGGTAACTGTAGCTTTTTTTTGAGTACCATACCCAACTACAACTACTTCTTCTAGATTTGCAACATCTTCTTCTAGAGAAACATTAATAGTACTTTGATTGTTAACTTGAACAATAGCAGACTTAAAACCAATATAGCTAAAGCGCAAACTGGTATTACCATCGTCTAGAGTAATTGTAAAATTTCCGTCAAAATCTGCTTGCACCCCTCTAGTAGGATTTTTTGCATCGATGACAGAAACGCCAGGTAATGGCATATTGTCCGCAGCTGATGTTACGGTACCCGATACTTTAACTTCTTGTGCGTGTAAACTTGTTAAGAGGAGACCGCCAAAAAAGAAAACCATTGTTAAGATTGCATGATTTCGAATCATGAAAAACTTAGGAAAATTAATTAGTTGATTCATAAAAATAGGTTCTTATGGGTTGTTAGTTATTTTGTAATCATAGGCATCGTAATATTATTGAAAAACCTTCTCATATTTAAAGACTATGATACACTATGCTACTGTGAACAAATATATAATAAAATGTTAATTATATAAATTTAACTTTAAAATATTTTGAATTTGTCAAAAATGTTATAAAAATATAAATAATTTGATACTATTTTCATTAAATTTTTAAAAAGTGTTATTTAATTTAACTTAGGTTTTTTAACCTAAAGGAGTAGAATTAAACCAATATGGAAAGCTTCCCAACGCCAATTGTTTCAGTGCAGAAATAGCTATAATTTTCAACATTAATACTTACTGATAATTTGTTTTAGCAGTGGTGATTTTTTTTAAGGATTAATTGTAAGGCATATCTAGATATCGCGACATTTTGATAACCTTGATTAAATTGTATATTCAACAGTCTGTAATTTGTATTCTATGCCTATTGTTAAAAGAATTTTAAGTTTAACTCAAAACAACAACCTTTCAAAGCACAAACAATTGGTGCAAGGAGTTATAGAATCAATTGAAAATGGAGAACTGTCTATTGGTGATCAATTACCTTCAATTAATAACATGGTTGAAGAAATTGGTTATGCAAGGAAAACCATTTTTAAGGCTTACGAAGAACTTAAGAACAGAGGTTTAATTGAGTCTAGGCAACTAAAAGGCTATTTTGTTATAAGTCAAGAAACGAATATCACTAAAAGAATGGCCTTGCTTTTATTCGCTTTTCAAAGTTATCAGGAAGAATTTCACAAAACTTTTAGGAAGGAGCTGGGTAAACGATTTCAAATCGATGTTTTTTTCCATCATAATAATTTAACCATTTTTGAAACTATACTTGCGAATATTAAGGGTAAGTACGGCATGTATGTGATTGCTCCTATTCAAGACCAAAAGATTGTGCCATTACTACAAAGTATTGAGCCTAAAAAATTACTATTAGTTGATAGGTATTTAGACCTAGGGGAATCATTCTCTTATATTTCTCAAGAATTTGAAGAAGTCATTTATACATCACTTGTGCAATTGCTCCCTGAAATAAAAAAGTATAAAAACCTTATTTTATACTTTAATGAAGAAAGTGATTACTCACCAATTGCAATTCGAATAGCATTCGAGAGATTTCTTAAAGATTATAATATTAATGGAACGGTAAAAAACAATTACCCATTTGGATCAGCCTATAAGGGTACTCTTTATTTTGTTTTAGGAGATACTATTTTGTGGCATATTTTAAGAGATTGTGTTCGGAAAAAATATAAAATCGGACAAGATATTGGAATCCTTTCTCAGAACGACAATATTGCCAAAGAGATTGTTTTTGGTGGAATTACAACGATTTCTACTGATTTTAAAGAGATGGCTAAAATGGCAGCCAAGCATTTAAAAAATGAAGATATCACTCAAGTTATTTTGCCTTCAAAATTAATCAAACGAAATTCTCTTTAAATCAATTATCTTATAATAGCTTTCTTCTCCTCTATAACTCCATGTGTTTAAGAATCGAAGCTTCAATGATTAAAAGGGCTTATTACAAAACATATTTATTCTATTTTTGATTAAAATTGCTAGAATGCATTCTATAAATGAATATCGAGAAGAGTTTATCAATTATTTAAACTCTAAAAAGCTAACTAAAGAACCTAGAAACCTATATGAGCCAATCACCTATATTTTAGGATTAGGAGGCAAAAGACTTAGGCCTGTATTGGTTCTGCTAACAGCCGAAATTTTCAATACTGATTATAAAAAAGCATTAGATGCTGCGTTGGCAGTAGAAGTATTTCATAACTTTTCATTGGTACATGATGATATTATGGACGATGCTCCCGTTCGCAGGGGGGAAACAACTGTTCATGAAAAATGGGATATAAATACCGGAATTCTATCAGGAGATGCTATGTTAATTATGGCCTATCAGCTTTTTGAAAATTATGACCCTATAGTGTTTCGTGATTTAGCTAAATTATTTAGTAAAACTGCCTTAGAAGTTTGTGAAGGGCAACAGTATGATGTCGATTTTGAGACTCGCGATGATGTGATGTTACCAGAGTATCTGAAAATGATAGAATTTAAAACTGCGGTTTTAGTCGCTGCAGCTTTGAAAATGGGTGCTATTGTAGCAGGGGCATCTGAAACTTCTCAAGAACATATATATGCTTTCGGATTAAATCTTGGGATAGCTTTTCAATTACAAGATGACTATTTAGATGTTTTCGGAGATCCAGAAACCTTTGGCAAACAAGTTGGGGGAGATATTATTGAAAATAAAAAAACCTTCTTATACCTAAAAGCTTTGAGTTCCGGTTCGGAAATGATGACAAAAGAGCTTGAGCATTTATATTCGATACAGCCTAAGGAATCTGAAACAAAAGTAAATGCGGTTCGTTCTATTTTTGAAAAAACTAAAGCTGATGAAGCTACACGGGTTGCAATTTCTGATTACACAAAGAAGGCTTTTGAGGTGCTAAATGAAATGGATATAGAAAAAAATAAGAAAGATTTGTTACAGCAGTTTGGAGAGAATTTAATGAATAGAACGGTTTAAAATAATCGTTTAAAAAATGCTTTTATAAAAGGAGTTTTTGGGCAGGCATTTATATAGATAATATCTTCTCGTAAATTGGTTTTCTCATCTAAAAATTTAAACACCATTTGTGGACTTAATGATTTAAATAAGGATTCAAAAACTTTATAACCATTTGCATTATCGAAATGCAATACATCAAGAAATAGAAGGTCATAATACCAGAATTTATTCTTGAGTTTTAATTTTTTTAAAGGTTCTCCATTTTTAATGTAATCGATCAGCTTAGGTATTTTATTTGCTGTTTTCATTAATGTATATCCTGTACTCGGTTTCGCCCATCCACCTGCAGTGCCTATATATCGAATTCTTTCTGTATGATGTTCTCTAAAATCATAAGCGGTCATCGGTATGCTACCAGCTTCTTTATCAATAATTTCATATGATTCACATTTATACCTATCCCAAATATATTTTTTAATAGCCTCTTCATACTCTTCTTTTGGTAATAATTTTTCAGAAAAGAGTGTGTACTCTATTAGTGCGGTTTTATTTGAATATGGTAAAACATACATAAAGCGAGTGTTCCCTTTTTGAGGAATTGAAAAATCCATGTAGGTGACTTCAGAGGCATCAAATACAGGCTTATCTGTTTTTATTTCCCAGCCAACAAAATGCTGTTGTAATACAGGATATTTTTGTTGCTGGGTAGTCATTTTATAATCAAAAAGACTAGTGAATATAAACGTGCCTACATAGCTGTTGTTTAAAGTCATCACAGTAACCTCTGTACTTGTTTCTAGTAAATCTACTACCTCTTCTTGTTTGAAAGTAATGTTCTCATAACCTTCGATTCGATTTAAATAGTGATCGTAAAAATCGATTCCCCTTATCATTTTATAGGAGTAGGGATCAATTTTAGTTTTTTTTGAAATTTTAGTACCTTCAAAAAGGATGTTATCCCATTCCTTATGAACAATAGTATCGAATTGTCCTTTTCCTTTTTCCCAGTAGCACCATGTACGATCGTTGGCTTTTTTAGAATTTTTATCTAAGATTAAAATCTTTTTTTGTGCGAAAAAAGAATCCCTTCCCATGGCATCGGCAAGTAATAAGCCAGAAGCCCCGGCACCTATTATAATATAATCGTAGTTGTTCATGGATTTTTAAGAATGCAATTAAAAGCGACTAATCGTAGAACTCAAAAATACAAAATAGCATTAGTCTTTTTATCTTAATTTAAGGTGTATCGTAACCCAAGAAATGATCTTATACCTTGATTGGGTCCATAAACATAAGTAGGGTCAAAGGTTAAAGCGTTTGGGTTATTGGCTGTGGCAACTGCATTTCCATTATTGTCAAAAGTAACTTCTTTATCGAACGGGTCGTTCGCACGTGCAATTATAAATGGATTGCCATTGTTGGGTGTCCAGTTTAATAAATTCTTTATCCCTGCATAAATTTCAAAATTCTTCATTCCGCCATAGGTAAACTGAATATTTTGAATACTCCATGTGGGTGAAAAATCTCTTCTGGGGTCACTACCTCCTAAAGTCGGTAGTCGCATGGGGCCATATAGATTACCGGTATAATCTAAGGTCAAATGCCATGGTCTTATCGTATAGCTCAATCCCCAATTCGCTGAATAACTTTCGGTAAGTATTTGTCTTTTTGTAATTCCATTTTCGGTATTACTGACGTCTTGTAAAGTGCCACCGAACATTACCTTAAAGCTATTGGGTAAAGCGATATCTACATTTGCGCTAACTCCTTTCGAAACTGATTTTCCGTTTAAGTTATCATAAATAATTTGATTGGGATTAGTGTCATAATCTGGTATTATGATATTTTGAAAATTTGTGTAAAAAAGCGACGCATCTAATGTTACAAAAGTGCCATTACCACTATATATTTTCTTGAGATAATTTAAATTCACATTAAAAGAACGCTCTGGTTTTAGTTCTTCGGTAATTACAACTTCACGTGAACCTGTTAGTGCAGCATGTTCTTCCGTAAATAAATTTACGACCCTAAAGCCAGTGCCTGCATTTAATCGCAGAATGTCATTATCGGTAAACTTAAATCGATAGGCACCTCTAGGTGTAAAAATGGATCCATGTCGGTCATCATAGTCATATCTAGCTCCTAATAATAAAGAATGCTTTTTGTTGAAGGCTATCTCATCTTGTAGAAAAACACTAGGTATAACTACCTCGTCAGGTTTATTGCCATTAATATCTGAAGTTGCCGGAGTGTTGTCGTCATAGTAATTATACCGTAATGCAGTACCTGCCAATATACTATGCTTGCTTAGAATTTTATCCCAAGTTAGTTGAGTGAAACCAATACGCTGGTCAGCTAGGTAAGGTACGTCACCATAAACAGAGTTTTGACTATGGTCGTTATATGAAAATGATAACATCAATTGTTCTTTAAAGGGTAGTTGGTACTTACCTAAAACTTCCCATCTACGGGTGTAAATACTTTCACCATAGATTTCATCTCCACCTCTAAATTCTGGTGTCCATTGCATTTCGCCTCCCCAGCGATCTTCATAAAAAAAGCGACCAGCAAGTGTGAATATGCGTGATTTTTTCCTTTCAAAGTTCCATTTCTGAAAGACTGAAATTCTATCTTGTAAGGTGAGGTCTGTAAAGTTATCTCCATTATTATCGATTGGGTTATCGTACTTGAAATAATTGACACCTAAAAGTAAACTGGTTTTTTTTCTGATAGTTACTTTGGTACCAATATCAAGGTTGTACTCCCCCCAATCCGTAGCAAAACTATCAGCTGAAAATACTGGTGCCGTAAGGTTGTTTTTAGTGATAATATTAATTAATCCACCTACGGCTTCACTTCCGTAGAGCGTAGAAGCAGGACCTTTAACAATTTCAATTTGTTCTATGAGTGAATTAGGTATGCCAGATAACCCATAAACTGTACCTAGTCCACTAACAATAGGCATGCCGTCAATTAACACTAGGGTATACGGCCCCTCTAATCCGTTAATATGTATATCTCCTGTATTACAAACGTTACAATTTACTTGTGGCCTAACACCATTCACGTTTTGTAGCGCTTCAAAAATGCTCGCTGTTGGGTTCTTTTTAAAAAAAGTAGGTTTATACACTTCAACCGGTACCGGACTTTCTAATCTGCTAACAGGTTTTAATGTTCCAGTTACTACCATTTCATCTAAAGATTCTATAGAAGGCACTAGAGATATGTTTATTAACTGATTTTCACCTTCTTTTATAATAACGGTCTTGCTAAAGGGCGAATAACCAATTGTTGAGGCTATTAATGTGTAATTCCCTGGCGGAATATTTTTTAATTCAAACAACCCATCTTCGTTAGAAGAAGTGCCAACTTGGGTATTTTTTAAATATATATTGACAAAAGCAACAGACTCTTTTTCTGCTAATACCTTTCCTGAAACCGATACATTTTGCGCGTATCCGATATTTAACACTAAAGATATGAAAAGAATTAATTTATTTTTAATCATCTAAAAAATTATTTAGACAAAACTAAAAAATTGTTTTTACATATAAAAATGTATTTTTGTATTTATATTAATTTGAGATGACCTTATCAGAAGAAGATTACATTAAAGCGATTTATCATTTAAGTCAAATCGATAACAAATCGGTGGCTACTAATGCTATTGCCGAACAAATGATGACCAAACCTTCGTCAGTTACTGACATGGTGAAAAAATTGTCTGAAAAGTCCCTGGTACATTATAAAAAGTATCAAGGCGTATCATTGACTGAAGAAGGAAGATTGGTGGCGCTTTCTATAATTAGAAAACATCGTCTTTGGGAAGTGTTTTTAGTAGATAAACTTAATTTTTCTTGGGATGAAGTTCATGTGGTGGCTGAGCAGTTAGAGCATATAAAGAGCGATGCGCTTATTGATAGATTAGATGCACATTTAGGGTTTCCGAAAGTTGACCCGCATGGTGATCCAATACCAACAAAAGAAGGGACATTTAAAAAGTCGGTTAAAAAATTAATAAGTGAGTTACCTATTTTGAGTGAAGGGGTTTGTGTGGGTGTAAACGATTCATCGGCCGCATTCTTAAAGTTTTTGGATAAGAACAAAATTGCTTTGGGTGATACATTTAAAATTTTAGATAGGGAGGAGTTTGATGGCTCAGTTTCAATATCAACAAGATTGGGAATCATTAGAATTTCCGAACAGATTGCGTCAAATTTATATTTAGAAATTAATGACGCTGAATAAGAATTTAACTATTTACAATTTTATGTTATGCAACAAATAATTGATTATTTTGAATCTATAGATCCAGTTTTGGCTGCGTTTTATGCTACATTGTTTACTTGGGGATTAACGGCTGCTGGTGCTGCATTAGTTTTCCTTTTTAAAGGAATGAACCGTGCGTTGTTAGATGGCATGCTAGGTTTTACTGGTGGCGTCATGGTTGCTGCCAGCTTTTGGAGCTTATTGGCACCTGGTATTGAAATGAGTCCTGGAGAAGGGTTTGTAAAAGTAATTCCTGCTGCGGTAGGGTTTCTGCTCGGTGCCGCTTTTATTTTTGGTTTGGACAAAGTACTACCTCATTTACATATCAATTTCAAGGAAAGTGAAGCGGAAGGTGTTAAAACGCCATGGCACAGAACTACATTATTGACCTTAGCAATAACCCTTCATAATATACCCGAGGGTTTAGCAGTTGGTGTTCTCTTTGGTGGTGTTGCAGCAGGTTTTGATGGTGCAACAATTGGTGGTGCAGTAGCTTTGGCTTTAGGCATTGGATTACAAAATTTTCCAGAAGGTTTTGCAGTAGCCATGCCACTGAGGCGACAAGGACTTAGTCGAACAAAAAGTTTTATGTATGGCCAAGCTTCTGCACTAGTAGAACCGGTTGCTGCTGTATTAGGGGCTTGGGCGGTAATGACCTTTCAACCTATTTTACCTTATGCGCTTTCTTTTGCAGCTGGTGCTATGATTTTTGTTGTAGTTGAAGAAGTAATACCAGAAACACAACAAGATAAGTATACCGATATTGCGACAATGGGCTTTATAGGCGGTTTTATTATTATGATGACTTTAGATGTTGGTTTAGGTTAGACGATGTAGAATAAGGTTGTGATAAATAAATCATCTAACTGTTTTTAACGGTAACAGTAATTTAATACCACTTTTACCGTTTAATCAATTGGGAGTTATAACCATTTACTTTTATGAATTTATGCGCTTGAATAAGAATCATTGGGTTTGGACAGTTACGTTAATACTAACTGTAATTCTCTGTGCTGTAATTTTAATACTGCACTTTAAAAACTGGGTAGGTAATGATAGCGAAAGTCTAAAGTTGAGATCGGGTTTTTATAATGTTGAAATTCCATATACGGAATTAGATAGTGTAGTTCTGGTAGAACGAATTCCACCAATGGTACGCTTAAATGGTTTTTCAGCTTTAGATAAGGAGAAAGGAATTTTTAGGGAGTTCAAAGATTCTCTTACCAATAAGAGAGTTCATGTATTTGTAGATAATATTAGTCAACAAAAAGTGAAATTGGTGTATAAAGATTCTGCGAATCTATTCTTCAATCTAAAGGATTCAGTTGAAACCGTCGAACTTTTTAATGATTTAACGGCTAAATTAAATTCGGTTAGCATTTCTAATTAATTAGTCATGCAAAAAGTTTAATGCTTTTTTAATACCTAGAAAGAATATGGCATTAAAATTGGAATTACTTTTAAAATTGAATTTTTGAGGTATGGTGTTTAGGAAATTATTTTTACTCTTCGTTTTTGTGTTTGTTTCAAATGTAATTAGCGCTCAGCATAATCTTAGTTTGAATATAGATGGCGTAGCTTCTGAAAAGGGTAATATATGCTTTGCTATTTATACCAATGAAAGCTCTTTTTTAAAGTTTGATAAGGTTTATAAGTCAGGCTCAGAGAAAGCCGTAAAAGGGAACACTGCTTTTAATATTACCGATTTGCCTGATGGTGACTATGCCATTGCAATTTTTCATGATGCTAACGGTAATAAAAACCTTGATACGAATATTCTAGGAATTCCTAAGGAGCAGATCGCATTTTCGAAAGGTAAAATGAAAATGTTCGGTCCGCCAAAATTCGATGAGTGTGTATTTACATTTGACTCTAATATGGAAATGAAAATTAATCTCCAGTAAATTCCATCAGTATCTTAGTATTTTAATCATTCCGTTCGATTCTTGAGAACCATAGCTGACAGCATTTGCACCTGTTAAAATTATAATTTTCAATAACCTCGTTTGTAGAATGAAAAGAATTAACAATAATTTGATTGTTGAGAACGTATTATGGCTCTTGATTCCCAGCTGATGAAAACGAATTAACTGTTTTGTTGATGACAGGTAGATTGTTATGAAGTACAACGCCGCGCATTTGAGTTATACGTGGCATAGAGATACATTCGCTCTATTTATATCCTTTATTCTTCGTTTAAAGATGTAGGCACTATGCTCTTAGTTAATTTTTGTGATGTGCCACAACTACCTAAAGTAACCATTACTACCAATAGTAAAACTGATATAGAATTTTTTATATTTTAAAATAATGTATGAGTCAATATATGAATTTAAAAGACGTTGATAGTATCTTTGAAATAAAACGGTATGGTATTAGTAGCACAGTTGGTTGGAGCATTATTAGGCTTGTTAGCGGTAGTTTTTGGAGCCTTTGGTGCCCATTTGCTTAAAAAGACATTTACCACGGATCAATTGAGTAGTTTTGAAACTGGTGTAAAGTATCAAATGTACCATGCTTTACTTATATTGATGTTGAGCTTTAATCTCAATCTCGAAAGCTCTTTAGAGAAAAGTATGATATTCTGTCTTTTAATCGGAACGTTTCTTTTTTCTTTCAGTATTTACGGACTTTGTATTACTGCATCCAAAGGAAAAAAGATAAAAATTCTTGGACCAATAACCCCACTGGGCGGACTTTTTTTGGTGATAGGATGGGGATTGCTACTTTATCACTTTATCAAAAATTTGATTTAAGTTTATTCAGAAGAAGCAGAGGTAAACTCCTTTATAGCTGAATTGGGTTCCATTATTGCGTAACCTTTCCAGAATTCTGGATCATATTTCGGCATATAGGTGGGAGATATGGCATTGTTTTCTGTAAAAGTATCAAAAGTAGTTTGACTGATGTTTTCGGACTCAAAAACAATCATTTCATTTTTAACTACATTAATGAATACGAAATCTAAATCGGCAGATAACTCGTTCTGTTTGTTTCTACCTTTTACAATTTTGTTTTTTTCAATGATTTTTAAAGGCCTTCTTAATCCTATTCTAGTGCCGTTTTCAGATTCAAGGTAGCGTAAACCGTAAAAACCAGTAGTACCCTTGCTGTAAATTATTTTTCCTTTTGAAAGATACTGGTTGGCTGAAACGCCCAATAAATTGAATTTTTTAACAGGCTTTACATTTGTGTAATCGACTTGAAGTATGGCGAAATCATCAGAGTTAACATATAAAGTGCCTTCAAAGTCGGCAGAACCGCTTGGTTGAAATGAAATTACATATACTGCGTCATTTCCTAGATAGGTAAATTCTTGTAATGTAAAATCGTACTTTCTGGTTTTGGTAATAAAGTTAAGGTCTGTATCTTCTTGTGTTGGTAAACCATTTAAAATAGTACTCAAATTTCCTTTTTTCCAATTGGCATAATTTTTTTGCTCCTCTTCCTTGTTTTTCTTTTTTTCTTCGAGCTTTTTATTTACCGCTGCCACATCTGTTGAGTCAATCTCGTCCTCAAAAAGTTGGCTAACTTCATCAGCATCTACCTTAGTTCCGAAAAGGCCTGATTTAATTTTAAAATATGAACCT
The DNA here is from genome assembly GCF_963977385.1 of uncultured Maribacter sp. Lineage (GTDB taxonomy): Bacteria > Bacteroidota > Bacteroidia > Flavobacteriales > Flavobacteriaceae > Maribacter. The sequence goes on from NZ_CAXBOU010000011.1 coordinate 128,408, forward strand.
GGTTTTACGTTGTCCTTAAGGATTTCATTAAATTTTTCTTCTAATTTCTCGGCATCCAGATCTTTACTTTTGTCAAATAATTTTGAAGCTTTTAGTAAGTCAAGTTTTTGTGTTTCTTTAGTATAATTGCCATATAAGTCGCCCACTATTTCAGAGTAATAGCTGTTGTTTTTAGGTATTGTAGCTATTACGCTATCTAAGAACTGTTGGTTTAATATGTCAATGGAAGATTTTTTAACCTTAAAGTCACTTTTCGTCCAACGGTCAAAACTAGATTCTCTATGAAATAGTCTTTTTTTGGTAAGGTCATCAGTATAATTCTTTTCTAAGTTGTCTTCTACCAAATCCATTATTTCATCTGCAGTGTAATTCTTATTTGAAACAATAACTTCTTTAAGTTCAATTGCTTTAGGTATAAGAAATATTCTATTAGTAGTGAATTCAGAAATGGGTTTAGAGAGAGTCTCATATCCCATTGAAGAAATAATCAAGGTATCAGATTCTTTTATGGTTTCATTTAGTATGAAATTAAAGTTTCCTTCCTCATTGGTGATAACTCCCTTTTCCTTTAGTTGAACAGTGGCGTAGGGTATGGCTTGCTTGCTAATACTATCTAATACAAATGCACTTAAATTCTGAGCATTTGAATTAAAAATGTTAAAGACTAAAACAGTTATTAAAGTGAAGAGTAGTTTTTTTAAATACATGGGGTTCGATTATTCTTAGGCAATCTAGACGAACCTAAGTAAGAAACGTTACAATTTTAGAAACTGTTATGAGTCTTTTAAATCTTATTTAACTAAAATTTGAAGTTTTTATAAATGTGTGAAAAGTATAATTAAATTTAATGGCAGCCACAATCATTTTGCCCACATGCTTTTGAGCTACTCTTTTTACCCGACCAAAGAGATTTTGGAATAAAAAACTTGGTAGCAATATATCCTACCGATATGGCTAAAGTGATGTAAACTAATATGTGTTGTAAAATGTCCATTTTATTTTAATAATTGATAAGCGATTAAAGCAACAATATACGCAAAAAGACTCATGAAAACTAGTTGCCCAGCGGGCCATTTCCAAGAATTTGTCTCTCTTTTAACTACAGCCAAAGTACTCATGCATTGCATAGCGAAAGCGTAAAATAGGAGTAGGGATATGCCAGAAGCCAAATTGAAAAGAGGCTTATTTGTTCTAGGGTCGACTTCTGCAGCCATTCTGTATTTAATGGTTTCTACTTCATCGTTTCCAACACTATAAATAGTGGCCAAAGTACCTACAAATACTTCCCTGGCAGCAAAGGATGTTAGAACGGCAATACCAATTTTCCAATCGTAACCAAGTGGTCGAACAATAGGTTCTATTGCTTTTCCCATATATCCCATATAGGAGTGTTCTAATTTATAACTTGAAATTTCTTGACTTAATGCCCGTTCTTCCAGTTCTTTAATTTGCATCTCGGCAGTTTCTACACCTTCTTCTATGTCGGTCTTAAGTCCGTTCTGCTTGTTTTCTATATAAACTTCACTAAAGGTGTTAAACCCTTGCTCTTTTACTCTGTTGGTTACAATAGTTTCTGCATTCTTAAATTCATCTGAAAATCCGTTTGAGCCTAAAAACCAAAGAATAATTGAAATGGCAAGAATTATTTTACCGGCCCCAAAAACAAAGCTTTTAGTTTTCTCAAGAACCGTATAACCAACATTTTTAAGTAATGGTAATTTGTAATTAGGCATTTCAACTACAAAAAACGATTTACTCTTGATATTTAATATCTTATTTAAAATAAGCGCGGAAAAAATTGAAGCTCCAAAACCTAATAAATACAATAGCATTAGTGTCAGCGCTTTGTAACTTAAACCTAGTAGGCTGCCTTCAGGAATGACCAATGCTATGATAATCAAATAAACAGGTAGTCTAGCAGAACACGTAGTAAAAGGGACAACCAGTATGGTAATAAGCCTTTCTTTCCAGTTTTCGATAGTTCTCGTGGCCATTACCGCTGGTATAGCGCAGGCAGTACCAGAAATTAAAGGCACAACACTTTTACCACTTAAACCAAAAGGGCGCATTATTCTATCCATTAAAAAAACCACCCTACTCATATATCCTGTTTCTTCAAGTAATGAGATAAAGAGGAATAAGAAAGCTATCTGTGGAATGAATATTACGATACCACCAATACCTGCTAAAATACCTTCAGCGATAAGATCGGTAAACACGCCTGGCGGTAGTGTATCTTTTACCCATTCTGTGGCAGAAGCAAAAAAACCGTCAATCAAATCCATTGGGTATTCACTCCATCCATAAATGGCTTGGAAAATGGTCAATAGAATTAATAAGAATATGACGTATCCAAATACTTTATGGGTTAATACTTTGTCTAAAGTTGCTCTAAAGCCTTTGGCGGCATTTACATCAACCTTATAGGTCTCTTTTAAAATTCCATTAATAAACTGGTACCTTAAAATAGTCTCTTTTTGTTGTAGTCGCTTAAGTTCAGATTTTGATTTGGTGGCAAAAGAGGAAGCATCTTTAAATAACTTTTTTTCTAAAGGCATGAAGTTGACATCTTGTGTGATGACCAACCATAGTTTGTACACATCTTCTTTTGGAAATGCCGCTCTAAGTTGCTTAAAGTATTCTGGAGCGATTACAGAAGTATCTACATTTTGGGCCTTTGAAAGATTTTTGTAATCTGCAATTAACTCTTTTAGCTTGTCAATACCTGTTTCTTTTCGGGTACTTACCAAAGCAATTTTAGAATTCAGTTTCTTTTCTAATAAATCAATATCAATCGTAATACCCTTTCGAGGCATACGGTCGGCCATATTGATTACTAATATGGCAGGTATTTTTAAATCTTTAATTTGAGTAAAAAGGAGAAGGTTTCTCTTTAGATTTTCTACGTCAGAAACGACAACGGCAACATCTGGATGGTCTTTGTCATTTTTATTGAGAAGAAGTTCTACAGCAACACTTTCGTCTAATGAAGTAGTGTTGAGGCTATAAGTGCCTGGTAAATCTAAAATATGTGCCTTGACCCCTCTTGGGAGTTTGCATATACCTTCTTTTTTCTCAACAGTTATACCAGGATAATTACCAACTTTTTGGTTGAGCCCGGTAAGTTGATTGAAAACTGATGTTTTACCGGTATTAGGATTCCCTATAAGGGCGACATTGATTTGTTTACTCATACGACCGCATTGTCTTCAATGATTTCAAGAGCTATATGAAGGGCCATTTCTCTTCTAATGGCAATATGAGATCCATTAACATTAATATAAATAGGATCCTTTAATGGTGCTACCTGTACCAGTTCAACTAAATTACCAGGCAAACAACCTAGTTCAAGTAATTTTATAGGCAAAAAATCTTCAGTGAATTCTTTAATAATCCCCTTTTGGCCTCTCCTTAAGTCTGCAACGGTAGTTTCCAATCTTTATTTAGATTCATTATAAGTAAGGCAAAAGTAAAGGAAATATTTTAATTAGGAAGTAATATCCTCTTAAAAAAGTGACTATCTACGCCTTAGAATAGGATGGATTTAATTTATTCCTTGTAGGATGCCCTTAGTATTTCTAGGTCGGCCAAAAGCTGAGTCATGTCTTCTTTCTTGGTGCCGTCATAAAATCCACGGATGCGTTTATGTTTATCGACTAGAATGAAATTTTCGGTGTGTATCATGTCGAAAGGCCCACCATCGCCATCGGTCTTAACCGCTAAATATGATTTACGGGCAAGGTCATAAATTTGTTTTTTATCACCGGTAACTAAATTCCATTTACTATCATCAACACCTTTTTCAATAGCATATTTTTTCAACTGAGCGACGGAATCTATTTCAGGCGTTACGGAATGAGATATGAGTAACACATCGTCATCATCACTAATTTCTAGCTGTAAACCTGCCATATTTTTTGTCATAATTGGGCAAATGGTGGGGCATGTGGTAAAAAAGAAATCGGCGATATAAATTTTATCCTTGTAATCTTCTTGTGTTATTGTTTCTCCATTTTGGTTGGTCAATGAAAAATCGGCAATGGTATGGTACTTTCTAATATGTTGAATTTCTTCAGGCACCAATTCAGCATTTACCATAGCGGGCGAATAAACGGGAAGTAATTTTTTAGGTACCAAGGCATTGTAAAAAAGATACACGATAACTCCTGAAATTAATAAGAGTACCAAACCAAAAAACTTGAATTTAGCGAAGAAAGACCGCATAATTATTTTTTTGTAAAGGTACGTTAGGGTGGGGTAGATTTCAAGTGAAATGGCTTCTTTAGCTGATAAATTATTCTTAAAATACGCTGACCTTTAATGGTTTCTTTTTTTAAGCGGCTGTAAAAATGTACTTTTGTCCGATTTTAATTTTCAGGAAAAAAGAATGAGCCCAATAATAATAAAGACAATTCAATTTTTTTTAAGCCTATCGCTACTTATCGTTTTACATGAGTTAGGTCATTTTATACCCGCAAAACTTTTTAAGACAAGGGTTGAGAAATTCTATTTATTCTTTGATGTAAAGTTTGCTCTTTTCAAAAAGAAAATAGGGGGGACTGAGTACGGAATCGGCTGGTTACCATTAGGCGGATATGTGAAAATATCGGGTATGATCGATGAGAGCATGGATAAAGAAGCTATGGCCGAAGAACCCAAAGAATGGGAGTTTAGAAGCAAACCAACTTGGCAGCGATTAATTATAATGCTAGGCGGTGTAACCGTTAATTTCATTTTGGCTGTTGTCATTTTTATTGGCTTGGCATATTCGTATGGTGAACAATATATTTCTAATGATGGGCTAAAGGATGGTGTTTGGGTTACCGATACTAATCTAGGTGATGCGCTAGGCATTCAAACCGGAGATCAGTTTGTCACTATTGATGGTAAGGAAGTAGAAAACATACAAATGATACCGTATGAACTAGTATATGGCGAAAAATTCACTATTGAAAGGGAAGGAAATAAAATTGAAAAGGAAGTGCCTGTAGATTTTATTGAAACGATATCAGAAAATAGAGATCAAGCTCAATTTATTAAACCAAGATTACCTTTCGTAATTAGTCAAATACCAGCAGAGTCACAAAATGTAGCTTCTGGTTTTGAGCCTGGTGATTTGCTTACTAGTATTTCAGGAACTCAAGTTACTTACCAAGATCAAGTATTTCCAATTCTTGAATCTAAAAAAGGAACAACTGTTGATGTCATTGTAAATCGTAAAGGAACAGAAGTACCATTAAAAGCTAAGATATCTGAAGAAGCAAAATTGGGCCTTATGATAGGCCTAACAACAACAGATGCTGAAGAACAAGGATATTTGAAAATAAAAACAACTGACTATACCTTTGTAGAGTCTATACCTGCCGGATGGAATAAAGGGGTTAAAACCCTAACGGATTACATCAAGGGTATGAAGAAAATTTTCAACCCCGATACAGGTGCTTATAAAGAAGTAGGTGGTTTTGCCGCTATAGGCGGTATGTTTCCAGATACATGGAACTGGCCGGCCTTTTGGGCAACAACAGCCTTTATATCTATTATTCTAGCGTTTATGAATATTCTGCCAATACCTGCTTTAGATGGCGGACATGTGATGTTTTTGCTATATGAAATGGTTACCGGTAGAAAGCCAAGTGATAAATTTTTAGAGTACGCTCAAATCACCGGATTCTTTATTTTAATAGCCCTTTTACTGTTCGCAAACGGTAACGATGTTTACAAATGGCTATTTAAATAAAAAAACAGCATTTATTTATTTGGCGAGTTTCAAAAAACTACTATATTTGCACCCGCTTTAGGAAACTAAAACGGGTTATTTTCCTCCTTAGCTCAGTTGGTTAGAGCATCTGACTGTTAATCAGAGGGTCCTTGGTTCGAGCCCAAGAGGGGGAGCAAAAAGCGAAATCCAATCTATTTATTTAGGTTGGATTTTTTGTTTTAAGTCAATAGATGCAGTACTTCGCAGTGATTTGGATTAAAACCACAACTTTCAGGTAAAAGGCAACTTGTCAAGTTGTTTCAAAGATTCTAGGTGTCCCATTAGGTGTACCTAATTATTTCTAAGTGTCCCGCTTTTAAAATCAGAATTGTATACCAATTTTTTAATTCTAAAATCAATTAGTTCTGAATCCAAACAAATTATCTACTCGTTTTTCATTATCAAAGCTGAAATGAACAAGTGGGGACTATGCGCTCTTCCTTTTAAACTTACTTTCAATTCCGAAATTAAACCGTTTTCAATTAGCTTATTTGTGAGTCCTGATAATTAGAATGTGAAGAAGCAAATAGCATTAATAAAGGTATCGAAAGTAATTTTTTGATGGAGTATAGCCGCAGCAATCTTAAATAACATACCTGTAGCAGCCTTGTGTGAATCGGTCAGTATTTCTATAGAACGATGGAAGAGATTTAAGCTGGATTATGTAGTTTCTATCGTTCGCAGTATCTCTACCTTAGAAGAAGCTATGGAGAAGAGTTTTCTAAATCTCATTAATTCAGTTCTAGCACCCCCACTTTAAATTCTTTGGTTACCCTTAAAGGCTTACCGTAAGTAGTAAATCCATTTAAAATAATTTCATAGGTTCCTTCTAAATCTGAAGTGTAAAATTCGAAATCGCAGGTACTATCTTGAATAGTTAATTGCGGATTCCAATATAGCATTCTTCTGTAATCTGGTATTCTAGAGTAAGGATTATCATCGACTGGATAGGTTTGTATGAAGTAATTTTTTTTAAGTACAGGTTGCTCAAACGGTACTACTAAACTATTTTCAGAAGTGTAGTTATCCAAGTAATCCTTATCGAATGTTTCTATCGAAATAATACCTTGATACTCTTTTTGGCCTAAACGAAATTGATCTCTGGTCAAACTTATTTTTTCAATATTACGTGAATCATATGTTTTAATACTTTCATGGTTAGGTATGAATACACCATCAATTAATACTACAGCAGGAAAGTCGTTGTATTCCTCATTATATGATTTAAAATCTTGGCCAATTCTTATATAAGCATTACCTGTATTTCCTTTCCTAAATCCCGCAAATTTCACCACTTCTACTAAAGACTCTTCAAGGGTAGGGAAACGGGTATAGTCATCTAAAATGATAACTTCTGGAATGCCACCATTAAATACATCAATAGGGTTGCTCTGTAATATTGAATCTGGTTTTGAGCCAAAAAATTGATTTTCGATTTGGTTTAAAACACTTCTGTTTTTAATATATTCTTCTTGATCTTTTGAGAGTATAAAATCTGAAAATGTCAAATCGGCTAAATCAATATTTTTTGAAACTCCTTTTTCTATGATGTATGAATCGTCTTGATTTTCAATTTGAATTACGGCCAGTGGGTTTTTGCGGTCTTTACGTATGTATGAGTAAAAATTTCCGTTTTGGTCAGTTTTTGAGAATTTAAGAAGAAATTCTTGCCCTGGAATTGAAATTACTATAGGTAGGTTTTCTGTGGGAATACCAGTCTTGCTGTTCTTTACGTTTCCATAAAACAGCTCGCCTCGTTGTTCCGGTAGAAAAATACTATCACCTATAGTTTGTTTGATTTCTTTATCGGCATTGAAATACGCATTACCATACGTAACGGAATTCATAGCTGACGGAAAATCAATTTCTTCTTTTCTTTTCACTTTTATAGTATAAGAGCCATGACCTAAAGTTCCTTTAAAATTCTTCACATTTAAGTTCACTTTTTCTCTAGGGCGATATAAAGATTTATTCGTTCGAATAGAGATTGTTGCTGAATCTGAACCTATTTGATTTGTTGGTTTAATGGTTGAGCTAATAGTTTTGCCTTGTTTTAAAAGGGGTGATTGATCTGCTAAATAGGGATTAATGATTACGATGTCATCTTTAAAGACTTGAGATAAGCCCGAGTTTTTCATCCATTGGGTATACCCTAACAACTTGTACCTGCCTGACGGAATTTCTGTAGAAACAAAGAAATCTCCATAACCTTGTCCTTTTTCAAGTTTCACTTTATGTTCAAAAATGAATTTCTTAGATTCGTTAACGAGTGCCACGTAACCAATTTTACTAACGTTGGTAGGGTTGTTGGTCTGCGCATTAAAACAATGTATAGAATAATATAAATACTCCCCAGAAAGCACTAATGGGCCGTTATGGTCTACGTACGCTTTCTCTTGAGGTACCTTTTTTAGATTCAAAATGTCAGAACCATCTTTAATTACATACTGTGCATGACCCAAACTGGTTAAGATCATTAGAATTACGGTAAGTATTTGTCTTTTTTTCATAATACTTTTATTATTCCACCCAAAAATCTGGAACTATATTACTTCCTAATAAGGTGCAGTCTCCGCATATTCTGGGAACAAAGATATAAGGGCCGGGGCAACTTGCGTCTGGGACTAAGCCTTCATTGTAATCAGAATAATAACTTACGGTGGCTTTGTCTATTCTTTCAAGCAATCCTTGGGGGCATCGATCCAATGGAAGGTTATATAATTTTGCAGTTTCAAAACCACAATTGAACGCAAAAGGAGGTATTTCTTCTGGGAAAAAATCTTCGTAATTTAAAAAGATGCGCTGATTGGCAACACCCACAGCTTCTACTTGGCCATATACATTTTCAAAGGCTCCGTCCTTGCGGTGTACATTGGCATAGATAGCTCCTGGTTGAATTTGAGAAAATACATTGTCAGATTGGGAAAAAGATTGAAGGATTTTATAAAAAGAATTAGCATCTGCAGACTGTACTTGTTGTTGTACCAATATGCTATAGCGTTGGGCGATAATGAAATTGTCTTTTGTAATAAAACGTACTTTATGTTTAGTAACATTCCCTTCAGAAATCCCAGCTGTACTGAAAACATCAATAGTATTAGAGGAAACGGTATTATAGCAAATACGGTCTTCTATTTCTTTTTCTACAACCTCTAAATCATAATCGACAACATCATCAATGCCGTCATAATTTGTTAGTTCAAACTCAAAATTCTGCCAAAAAGGTGCTACAATTTTATACGTTTCGGCATAAGTATATTTGAAATACTCGGCATTACCTTCTAATGGCTCACTATCTACATAGATGGCAATACCTTCTTCTCCGCTATCATTTTCAGCTTTTTCCGCATATACATTGGTGACCCTAGAGGTTCCTTGAATAGATATAGCATCAGATATATACTCTTGTCCATTATTTCTGCTGATGTTCAAGGTATAGTTGACACCCATTTGTAAAGCGAACGGAGAGTTGGAAAGATAAATGCCATCTTCAGCTTCTGTGAATATATATTCTTCACCGTTTTCGCTAAGTAAAATAACGGATGCACCAATTTCCCAATCAACGGAATCAAAAGGTCTACTGCCTAATGGAATAAACGGATTGTAAATGGTATCGGTTTCTAAATCTAAACGATTTGCACTTCTGCTTAAATAGACTTTTTGAGTAATAGATTCATTTGTAAGCACAGCTTCAACTACTAAAGAAGTTGAAGAATCATTTTGATTTAAGGTGTCAATCTCAATTTCCTCCACACAAGCACTAAAAATTATGGAAACTAATAAAATCAATTTGGCGCTATGTGAAAATATATTTTTAAACATGTTCTTTTTAATTAATCTACCCAAAAATCAGGTTTTATGTTACTTCCTAAAGTCGTACAATCTCCACAAACTCTTGTTACAAAGACATGTGGCCCTGGGCAACTTCCAATTTCATTATCATTTCGCCCTACATAACTTATCAAATTTAAATTCACACTTTGGATAACGGATAGAGGACAGCCTCCACCTCCTCCTGGACCGGTAGCACAAAAAGAACGGTGTGATTCTGGGGCAGATTGCAAAACACAATTAAAAGGATATGGCGGTAACTCTTCTTCTGGATAAAAATCAGTATAATTAAAAAACAACCTGTTCTTGGAAACGGAAACCACATCAAAAAAACCGATTATAGTTCCTTGATTACCATCATCCGAAGAAAGATTGCCTTCCAAAAATCCTGGTTGAATTTGTGAAAAGATGCTTCCGGTCTGACTAAAATTATTCAATTGATTATAAAAACTATATGAAACTGGGTTAGAGACTAATTGCGAAACCTCAATACTATACCTATAGCTAATGACAAAATTCTCTTTGTCAAGAAAACGTACCATAAATTGTTTGAGATTGTCGCCTAAATTACCTTGTTCTGTCTGAATAATTGTATTGGACAAATTGTTGCCATAACAAACTTGCTGCTCTTCTTCTCTATCTATAATCTCTAGATCATAAGTTACTACTGGTAGGGCACAGGGTTCGTAGTTGGTTAGTTTAAAGTCTTGTGGCGACCAATTTGGAGCAATAATTTTATAGGTCTCGTCATAGGTATACCGCAAATTTTGCACGCTACCTGCCTCTACAGTGTTATCAATGAAGATACCAATACCTTCTGCACCAGATTTACTTGTTGTTTTTTCGGCATAAATATTAGAAACATTAGCTATACCTTCAACTTGCATAGCTTTAGAAGTATATGATTTGCCGTCAGATGTTACTATATTTAATTGGTATGAGTTTCCCATTTCGGCAGCAAATTCAATTTCGGATTCATAGATGCCGGGACTAGCTTCACTAAATGTATAGCTTGTGCCATTATCGGTAGAAATAGATACGGTAGCGTTAGATTCATACCTGACTAGGTCTCTATTAATATCACGTATAGGTGTAAACGGATTATATATAGAGTCTATTTCTAAGTCTACCAGTGTATCCATTCTACTTAAGGTCACGCTATGATTTTTCATCTCATCGGTCAAAGTGGCTTCCACTATTAAAATATTTAAGACTTGTTCATCAGCTATTATACCTAAATCGACCTCCTCAATACAAGAAGTTAATGTAGAAATACAAATGATGAACAAGAATAACTTTTTCATTAATAATGATTTTTTCAGGTACTGCTAAAATTTAAAATTATAAGTAATGGATGGTATAGGAATTGAAAAAATGGAACTTTGTAAGGCTTTTACCTCACCGTCATCAGTGACAAAAAATACTGAATATGGATTGTTTCTTCCTAAAACATTATAAACCGATATGGTTACAAAACTGTGAGCCAATTTCTTTTTCTTATGATTTCCTTCAATATTCAGACCTAAGTCTAATCTGTAGAAATCTGGAATTCTAAATTCATTTCTATCACTAAAAGCAACAAAATCTGCATTATTGAACCTAAAAGTACCTACAGGGTAGGTGATGGGTCTACCGGTTTGGTAAACGAAATTTGCCGAAAAGCTGTATCGCTTTGTAAAACGGTAATTTGTAATAACACTCACATCATGTGGCTTATCAAAATTGGAAGGAAAAAATTCTCCGTTATTAATACGCTCCTCGCTGAATTCACTATCAAAACGATATAAGGACCTAGAGTAAGTGTAACTTAACCATCCATTTAACTGTCCGCTTTTCTTCTTCAGAAAAAATTCTACTCCATATGCTTTACCATCGCCTTGTAATATTTGTGTTTCTACATTTTCATTTAAAAATAAATTAGCCCCAGTTTTAAAATCAAGTACATTTTCCATTTTCTTGTAATACCCTTCTATACTGACTTCGTATTCGTTTTCTTTAAAATTTTTATAAAATCCTAAAGAAGCTTGGTAGCCTTGTTGTGCTTCAATATTTAAATCTGAAAGTTTCCATGTATCAATAGGGGAAACTGTAGTATTATTTGAAAGGGTATGCAAAAACTGATAAGAATTACTTAGACTTGCCTTAACCGAGAAATCTGGAGTAAATAAATACCTGGTAGATAATCTGACTTCTGGTCCGCCATAGGTTTTTATATTTTCGCCACTAGAATATGATATCGTATCTTGTACGGTAGATTCATTTTTTGGCATACCATCCTCATAAGTTCTTTGTGAAGATTTGCCCAATGCAGCAAAAAATGCATAACGTATCCCTAGATTAACTGATAGTTTTTCATTAAAGGTAATTTTATCACCAATAAAAAGAGCTCCCTCTACCGCTTGTTCTTTGTCAATGAACAACGCATTAATATCAGACTCTCCTCCGTCAGGTTCAATGCTTCCCGGGTTAACTGAATAGTATTTGGCAGATCCGCCATAATCTATGGTATTCTTATCGTTTAATGAGGTGCGAAGCTTGTATTTCAATTCTGTTTCATTAATACTGTAATCTAGTTTGAAATCTGTATTTGTTTCTCCGTCAAAATCAATTCCAAAGCCGTAGTTACTATTATCTATTATTAAGGCACTATTAGTTTTGTCGCTTATTCTGTGATCCCAACGAACGGAGAAAAGACGGTTATCATAATTGTACAAAGAATCAGAAGTAATGCTAAAGGCGTCTCTACTATAATAAGCTGTGGCTTTTACCTCATTTTTCTCATTTATTTTATTGTGATACTTTAGAATACCATCAAAAAAGGAAGCATTACTATTGCTTAAAGCTTCGTCATCTAAAGATCTTAAAATCCAATCTGCATACGCTCCTCTACCACCAACAATAAGTGAGGATTTTTCTTTTTCTAACGGAATTTCCAATGCCAAATTTGCAGTAACAGGACCTATAGAACCTTCACCGGATACTTTTTCAACATTTCCATTTTTTGACCTGATATCAAAAACAGAAGAAAGTCGCCCACCAAACTCCATCGGTATTGCGCCTTTATAAATATCAACTCCTTTCGTTGTAAACGGATTTAAAGCTTGAAAGATTCCAAAAAAGTGTTGAGGATTGTAAATAACGGCATCGTCTAATAGAACAAGATTTTGGTCTGTTTTACCGCCACGAACATTTAAGCCCATTGCACCTTCACCGGCAGAGGAAATTCCGGGTAATGCTTTAGCAACTTGAAGAATATCTCGCTCACCTAGTACTAATGGGATATTTTTTGAATCTTCAGAATCTATCTGTTCACTGCCTGTTATGGTTTCCTCTACGTTCTTAAAAGCATCTGCTTCAACAACAACTTCCTCTAATTGCTGAAGTCCTTCTTCTAAGAGTAAATCTAAGTTTCCATTATTGAACATGATAACGTCACGTTCAGAAGATTCAATACCCATTGCTCTTATGCTTAATACATTATAGCCTGCGGGTAATTCTAAACTGTAATTTCCTGTGGCATCAGTTACCGTTATTTGATTGGTGCCTTTAACACGTATAGCCAAATCTTGAATGAAACCTCCGGTTTTAGAATTGAATGCCTTGCCACTTAATTGATAAGTTTCTTGTAGGTTGTTTGGGTCACTTTTACCCACTTTTGCAACCTCGTATTCTTTTTTTGTTTGGCTCGAATTGGTGTAAAATGTAGGGGGTGGGGCATTTGATTTTCTTACGACAGTATTTGTTTCAGAAATGGATTCTTCACGACCAAAAAAATTGTTAGGTAGTTCATCGTAAATAATGGAGTTTTCTAAAAGAATAATTCGTTTTTTATCCTCAAGAATATAATAATTCAAAGAGGTTTCGTTGAAGATAAAGTCTAAGGCATTTGTTAATTTTTCGTTATCGAATACTGTAGTGACAGCATCATTAATAATCCAAGACTCCAAAAAATAAAAGCGATGATTGATTTGAGATTCAATGTCCAAAATCACTTGTTTTAATGGCATATTTGAATAGTTGCCAGAGACAGATTCAGTTTCTTGGCCATTCACATTTGAAACTAAGATTAATAGTGTAATTAATTGGATGCTTTTCCAATAAGATTTTTTTAAAAAGGAACTATGGGTAATAAGAGGTGTTGAAAAACAATTATTACTTGGTTTTAATGACATGGATGATTATTAGATACTTACAAGATAGGGAAAAGTTAAAAACTGTAAAATGAGATTTTTTCATTAATGGTTACGATAACTTGGGTTTATTGAGATTAAAAGGTATTATTTATTAAAAATAATTACTCATCTAATTATAGTTGATATATACTATCGGTAAAGAATAAAAGGAGGTCACGCAGAACTTTTCTTATAATTTCGAAGTCTTCCCCTTTTAGTAAAGGTCTAAATGGTTGTTATATATCAGAAATTTACAAATATCAAAAGCTGGAAAAGAAAAAATACACGAAAACCAACATCATCTGCAGGAATTCTGGTAAGATTATTTTGATGAAGTAATTCATAAACCGAACACCACAATAGACATTACGAAAATGTCTTTAATAAGTGTTCAGTTTTATTTTTGAATGGAAAATTCATAATACAATACGCTCACCAATTATCAGTGAATTATTACTATCTTAAGAAAATTTTCTTATAAAACTTAAATAATTGAGCGAATCCAAATACAATTCGAAGTCACAAGAAAGCTATCAGAAAGTTTTTATTGAACAGGCATCTACAGCAATGGCCATGGTCGATAATAACATGTGTTACATAGCAGCATCTCAATCATGGATAAAGGATTATGGCCTGGAAGGGAAAGAAATTATAGGCCGTTCCCATTACGATATCTTTCCAGAAATTGGCGATGATTGGAAAGCTATGCACAAAAGGTGTCTCAATGGTGCTACTGATATTTGCGAAGAAACGAGATTTCAACGCGCAGATGGTTCTATACAATGGATTTATTGGGATGTTCGCCCTTGGTTCATATCAGAGAACAAAATTGGTGGAATTTTGATGCATACAGGTGATGTTACACGTCAAAAGGAAAAAGAGCTAGAAAAAGCCCGAATTGATGAGATACTTGAAAAAACAAATGAAATTGCACGAATAGGAACTTGGGAACTGAATCTTATAACCAACGAGGTTTATTGGAGTAGAATAGTTCGTGAGATACACGAGGTTTCTGAAGATTTTACACCGAATTTAGATAGTGGTATTGGCTTTTACAAAGATGGCGAAAGTCGAGAAAAATTGGTAAGTGCGATTGAAAGTGCCGAGGTAGACGGCACTCATTTTAATTTAGAATTACAAATTATAACTGCCAAAGGCAATGCTTGTTGGACTAGGGTAGTTGGGAGGGCAGAATACGTGGACAAAAAACGAACTAGGCTTTTTGGGATAATTCAAGATATTAATAAAGAAAAACTTGCGGAGCAACAATTAAATAAAGCCCATTCTGAATTGCAAGCGATATTCAATACAGAATCTATATCTATCATAACGACCGATAAGAATGGTGTTATTAAGCGTTTTAATCATGGTGCTGAGGTTTTATTGGGCTACTCTGCTGCCGATGTGGTTGGGATAGAAAAACCTGCAATATATCTTCTTGAAGAAGAAATGGTGAAGTTTAAACATGATATGGCGAAGTTATATGACAAAGATCCCGCCACTTTTGATCATTATGTAGATTTATCCGAACAAGATTTAAACGATACCCGAGAATGGACCCATCGCCGAAAAGATGGTTCAACAATTCCTGTTTTATCTACCCTCTCATCAATTAAAAACAATACTGGCATAGTCGAAGGTTTTGTAGTAGTATCGACCAATATTTCGAAAATAAAAAATGTCGAGAATGAACTACTGAAAAAAAATCAGCTTTTAAATTTTGCTGAACAGATTACAATGATGGGGAATTGGCAATGGGACACTGTTGCCGATAAAGTAAAATGGTCACAAAATCTGTATAAAGTTTTCGAGCTTGACAAAGAAATTGTTGACCTGAAGTTTGACACATATTTTAGTTTTGTTCATCCAGAAGACAAAGAAATTGTTACCCAATATTTTAATAAAATAGAAAAAGATAAAAATCTTGATAGTTTTACTCATCGAATTATAACAAATTCAGGTAAATTAAAAACGATTCAACTATTAGGCAAAGTTTTAACCAACGAAGATGGTGAGATTATAGAAATGATCGGTACGTGCCAAGATGTGACAGAAATTAAAATGGCGGAACGTAAGTTTAAAGGACTTTTAGAGTCTGCCCCCGATGCCATAGTTATTGTGAATGATAAAGGGAAAATACAACTGATTAATAAACAAGCTGAAAAATTATTTGGCTATACACCCGAAGAATTATTTAATAAATCTGTAGAAATCCTAATTCCATCAAGATATACTCCGAAACATACCACACATCGCAAAAACTTTTTCAGTACCCCAAATACCAGAGAAATGGGAGAGGGTAAAGAATTGTTTGGACTAAAGAAAAATGGAGAAGAAATACCCATTCAAATAAGTTTGAGTCCGCTTCACACAGAAGAAGGGTTGTTGGTTTCCGCAGCTATACGGGATATTACAAAACAAAAACTAGCCGAGCAAAAACTTATTGAGGCAAAAGAGAATTTAGAACTAGTAGCGCAAAAATTATCCAGTCAAAATAAACAACTAGCAGATTTCACCCATATAACGTCACACAATTTAAGAGCACCTGTGGCCAACCTTAATTCTTTAATGGAAATATATAAACTTTCAGAAAATGAAACTGAGCGTAAAGATATTTTCAACAAATTCGACACTGTAATTGATCACCTCACTTTAACGCTTAACACTTTAATTGAGGCCTTAAAAACAAAAATTAGCGATTCTAATGAAGAGTTAGAAGATATTGATTTCAATTATGTTTTAAAAAATACTAATGAAATATTGAGTGGGTCAATACTGAAGTCTGGAGCGAAAATTCAGAGTGATTTTTCTGAGATTTCTAAAATTCGTTACAATAGGATATATTTGGAAAGTATTTTCCTCAATTTGATTGGAAATGCTATAAAATATAAATCTGAGGCACGAGTGCCCGAAATTTTTATAACCACTGAAGTTGTGAATGGAAAAATTGTTCTTAAATTCAAGGATAACGGCCTTGGTATTGATTTAGAAAAACATGGGCATAAGTTATTTGGATTAAATAAAGTTTTTCACAGGCATCCAGATGCAAAGGGTGTAGGCTTATTTTTGACAAAAACACAAATTGAAGCAATGGGTGGTGCTATTTCAGCATCTAGTAAAGTAAATGTTGGTACAACATTTACTATTAATTTTAATTAATTTTTTTTATGAGTAACCTTTTAAAAACTTGTATTGTTGATGATGATTTGATCTATCGATTTACTATGGTCAAAACGCTTGAATCTACTAAGTTGCCAATGGATATAATGGCGTTTTCTGATGGAGAAGAAGCTATTAATTTCATGTTAGATAATATTGATCATGATGCTGAATTTCCTGATGTTATTTTTTTAGATATTGATATGCCGATTATGGACGGATTTCAATTTATGGAAGAATTTGTAAAAATTAAACCAAGAGTCGGTAAAAGCATCACCGTTTATATGGTTTCATCTTCACTTGACCCAAGAGATATTGAAAGAGCACATAATATTAGTGCAATATCCGATTACATTGTAAAACCTATAGGATTGGTTCGATTGAAAGAGATTATCGAAAAATTATTGAAAGAACAGAAATAAATTTCAAACATACTTTATCGGTTATAACCCTTCTATTGTAGAAATGATTTTAAATCATACTGCGAGAGCTCGGTCAAGCGCTGCATTTTTTACACTATACTTTATAAATTCATCGTTAACAAGGAATTTAGGGTGTGT
The DNA here is from genome assembly GCF_963977385.1 of uncultured Maribacter sp. Lineage (GTDB taxonomy): Bacteria > Bacteroidota > Bacteroidia > Flavobacteriales > Flavobacteriaceae > Maribacter. The sequence goes on from NZ_CAXBOU010000011.1 coordinate 145,888, forward strand.
AACGCCATTAATATGAAAAGTTATTTCTCTCTTTCTGCTAAACTTAATCCCAATTGAGACTTTAGTCTTTCGATTAAACTTTTTGACTTTGAGTCTAGGCTATTCGCTTCCTTTTTAAGATAGTATTCAAATGAATAGAGTTAACCAAAAAAGGTGTTTAACGGTATTTTTGAATGAACTGAAAAACTAATTTATGTCATTATTAACTATAATTTTAAATATTCTATTACCACCACTAGCCGTTTTTATGAAGCATGGTATTGGTACAACTCTTTTAATAAGTATTCTGTTGACTTTACTTGCTTGGTTGCCTGGGGTAATTCATGCTTTTATAGTAAATCAATAGGTAATTGTATTTGATGTCTTGCTTATTTAATTTTTAAGTAAAGACAATTAAAACCGAATAGGTTTCAATCATAGTATTGATAATTTATTCGGTTTTTTTATTCAGCGGCCGTTATAACATCTAATTGTTATTTAAAGAATTTCATTTTTCACTATCCTGGGTCGAATGAAATAATAAAAGAAATTTCAATAACTTCATTTTTTAATTGGCTTAATGTAACCGGTAATTTTAAATAATATCTTTGAACGGTTAGGAGTTAATTTTCAGTTCGACAAATACAACTCTCTAAGTAATTCTTTGAGAAGTGATTTCAAATGAGTAATTCCAATTATAATTTTCAAATGATGAATCAATATTTTAAAATAGTATCTGTTATCCTTCTTTTTTTAATCGTAGGGTGTAAAGACATTCAAAAGAATAATAAGAACTCATCATCTGTTGATAAATCTGATGTAGAACTTAATGAGGAGAATACTCAAGCTATAGTAAATGAGGCGATTAAGGCCCATGGTGGAACTTTTTATGATTCAGCAAATTATCAATTTATATTTCGTGATAAACTTTATAAGTTCAATAATCAGAATGGATTTGCCTACACAGTTAGTTCAGAAGATAGCTTAGGAAATAAAATAGAAGATAATCTTTACAATGGTAAATTTAATAGAAAAGTTAATGATGAATTTGTAGAATTAACAGATAAAGATGTTGCCAAGTATAGTAATGCGTTAAACTCCGTTATTTATTTTGCAACCTTACCTCATAAATTAAATGATACAGCAGTACTTAAAAAAGGTGTTGGCGAAACGGTAATTAAAGATGAGGATTATGATGTTATAAAAGTCACTTTTGTTAAACAAGGAGGTGGTACAGACCATGATGATATCTTCATGTATTGGATTAATAAAAAGTCGCACTATATAAATTACTTGGCGTATAGTTATAGTGTGAATGAGGGCGGAGTACGTTTTAGAAGTGCTTATAACCCTAGAACAATTGATGGCATTCGCTTTCAAGATTATATCAATTGGGAAGCCCCCGTTGGTACAGCATTATCTCAATTGCCTGCGATGTTCGAAAAAGGACAGTTAAAAGAATTGTCTAGAATTGAGACCGAAGAAGTGAAGAATTTAGATCATACTGATTTCGAGGAATAGCTTAGGGTATATACATCTTTCCAAGAGGTGTAAAATTATCCAACAATTTTCTTATTGTATCTTTGATAGGTGCTGTTTTAGCATTTGATTATAATTCAAATTCTTAACAATTTGGCCTGTTTTATTATTAAAGCTGCTGTGTATGATGGATAAAACTCTATTTGAAAATTTCAGAGAGGTTTCTGCTAAAGAGTGGAAACAGAAAATACAATATGATTTAAAGGGCAAGGATTATAATGAGGAAGTCGTATGGGGTTCTCCAGACGGAATAAAGGTAAAACCATTTTATCATGCTGATGATTTAATAGAATCAAACAGTATAGTAACTTCAGATTTAATAAAATGGAAAATAGGCCATAATGTTTATGCTGGTAATGCAATTATGGCCAATGAAGCGGCTCATAGATTATTGAAAAAAGGAGCTGAAGCTATTCAATTCGTAATTCCATCAGATACTATAAATGCAAACTCTCTTTTGAACAATATTGATTTAAATAATGTTCAAGTGTATCTAGAGATGCAATTTTTGTCTAAAAGTTATATAGTCAATATTTTGGAAGGAGTTGCTAATGCTAATACTATTCGATTTCAAGTAGACCCAATTGGGCATCTTTCTAGAACTGGAAATTGGTATGAATCTATGTCTTCCGATTTAGCCATTTTTAATGATTTGGCACAAATGAAGGTTAATAATTTAGTAAGTGTTGATCTTTCTCTTTATGACAATGCTGGGGCAGATATTGTACAACAATTAGGGTACGCATTATCTCATGCCAATGAATACCTAAATCAATTTTACGAAAATGGAGGTCTTCAATCACTAAACGAGATTGAATTTAAAGTGTCGGTCGGGGGAAACTATTTCTTCGAGATTGCAAAAATTAGGACTCTAAGAAAGCTTTATAAAATACTATCTGAGGAATATGAGGTATCTTCAAATTGTCACATTACCGTTATCCCATCAAAACGAAATAAGACTATTTACGATTATAACGTGAATATGATTAGAACGACAACAGAATGTATGTCTGCGGTTTTAGGTGATGCAGATACGGTGTTTAATTTGCCTTATGATGCCGTTTATAAAAAAGACAATGATTTTGCAGAGCGTATTGCGCTTAATCAATTAGTGTTATTGAAAGAAGAAAGCTATTTCGATAAAGTCGACAACCCTGCCGAGGGTAGCTATTATATTGAAACACTTACGAATCAGTTAGCAGAAAAAGCATTAATTCTTTTTAAATCGATTGAAAAAGAGGGCGGGTTTTTAAATCAACTAAAGAATCATTCCATACAAAACAAAATAGCGGATAGCGCAAAAAAGCAACAGGATAGTTTTAGCATAAAAAAGACAGTTTTGGTAGGAACAAATGCTTTTCAAAATAAAGAGGATAAAATGGGTGGTGAATTAGAACTATATCCGTTTGTTAAAAAGAATCCCAGAAAAACATTGATTACGCCCATTATCGAAAAAAGGTTAGCAGAAGAATTGGAGCAAAATCGATTGGAACATGAGTAGAAAGAATTTGCAACATATTAGTTTAAAAAACAATAGCTCTAAAAAAGGGAAAGTAGCTTCAAGTGAAGAATTATTCACGACAGCAGAAGGTATTGAACTGAAGAATAAGTATACCGCCAAAGATTTAGAAACTGTGGAACATCTAAATTTTTCAGCAGGAATCCCACCATTTCTACGAGGACCTTATTCTACAATGTATGTTCAACGACCTTGGACCATACGGCAGTATGCTGGCTTTTCTACCGCAGCAGAAAGTAATGCGTTTTACAGAAAAAATTTAAAAGCAGGTCAAAAAGGTTTGTCAGTTGCCTTTGATTTACCGACCCACAGAGGGTATGATAGTGATCATGAACGTGTAGTTGGTGATGTGGGTAAGGCAGGTGTAGCAATTGATACGGTAGAGGATATGAAAATTTTGTTCGATGGTATTCCGTTGGATGAGATATCAGTTTCTATGACTATGAACGGGGCTGTTCTGCCCATAATGGCTTTCTATATTGTGGCTGCTGAAGAGCTTGGGGTATCATTAAGTCAATTGTCAGGCACTATACAGAATGATATTCTAAAAGAGTTTATGGTTCGAAATACTTATATCTATCCTCCAAAACCTTCGATGCAATTGGTGGCCGATATATTCAAATATACAAGCAAGCTTATGCCAAAATTCAATAGCATAAGTATATCTGGGTATCATATGCATGAAGCTGGTGCCCCAGCTCATTTAGAGTTGGCATATACCTTGGCCGATGGTTTGGAGTATATTAGAACAGGCTTAAATGCCGGATTGAAAATTGATGATTTTGCACCACGACTATCCTTCTTTTGGGGTATTGGTATGAACCATTTTATGGAAATTGCCAAAATGAGAGCGGCAAGAATGCTGTGGGCAAAAGTAGTGAAGGAATTTAATCCTAAGAACGAAAAATCTTTAATGCTTAGAACTCACTGTCAAACTAGCGGGTGGAGTCTTACCGAGCAAGATCCGTTTAATAATGTAGCAAGAACCACTATAGAGGCTTCTGCTGCAGTATTTGGAGGAACACAAAGCTTGCACACCAATGCTTTAGATGAGGCAATAGCGCTGCCCACAGATTTCTCTGCGCGTATAGCTAGGGAAACGCAATTGTACCTGCAGCATGAAACCAATATTACCAAGACCGTTGATCCTTGGGCAGGGAGTTTTTATGTAGAAAAACTGACACATGATTTGGCACATAAAGCATGGGAACTCATGGAAGAGATTGAGAACCTCGGTGGCATGACCAAAGCGATTGAAACCGGAATTCCGAAAACAAGAATAGAGGAAGCCGCTGCTAGAAAACAGGCCCGTATAGATAGCCTTCAAGATGTAACTGTCGGAGTTAATAAATACCAATTGACAGAAGAAGATGAGCTTCAGATCTTAGAGGTTGATAATCAAGAAGTACGACGGCAGCAATTAGAACGATTAGAGAAAATAAAAGCCGAACGAAATATTGAAAACGTTACACAATGCTTGAATAAACTTTCAAAAGCTGCCAAGAATAAAATGGAAGGAAGTAATTCGGAAGAAAATTTATTAGCTTTAGCAGTAGCTGCTGCTAGAGAGCGAGCTACTTTGGGAGAAATAAGTAGCGCTTTGGAAAAAGCTTTTGGAAGGCATAAGGCAGTCATTAATTCATTCACAGGCGTGTATTCAAAAGAAATAAAGGAAGATAAAAGCTTTAAAAAAGCACAAGAGTTGGCAGACCGATTTGCAGAGCAAGATGGGCGCAGACCTCGTATAATGGTAGCCAAAATGGGGCAAGACGGTCATGACCGTGGAGCAAAGGTAGTGGCTAGTGGATATGCCGATTTAGGTTTTGACGTTGATATAGGTCCGCTTTTTCAAATGCCCAAAGAAACAGCTAAGCAAGCTGTAGAAAACGATGTTCATATATTGGGGATTTCCTCTCTTGCCGGCGGACATAAAACTTTGGTGCCTGAAGTTATAAAAGAATTAAAAAACTATGGTCGCGAAGATATAATGGTCATCGTAGGCGGCGTAGTACCAAAACAAGATTATGCATTTTTGAAAGAGGCTGGTGCGACTGCGGTTTTCGGACCAGGAACTAAAATCAGTGATGCAGCAATACAGATATTAGAATTGCTTTTGGAAAAATAAATGTAGAGTATATAAAATATAAAAAGGCCGAGCAAATCAATTACTCGGCCTTTTTTATAAATATTTTTTTAGCTACGCTGTAGCAACTTCTACTTCACTCTTTTTATTCTTCAACCAGAAATAAAGAATAGTAAAAAGTACTATTAAAATTGCTGGGAATAACACCATGGTTCCTAAAGTTTCTTGTCCAGATACCAATTCTAATTCATCACCAGTAAACCCTTGAGCTTCAGCAGACGCTCTATCAGAATCAATCCAACCACCAATAATGGGTTGAAAAATCGAGGTTGAAAACATTCCAATGGCACCTATAATAGACATACCTAATGCACCTGTTTTCGGCGTTTTTGTTGCTGCTAAGCCAATCATGTTTGGCCAAAAATAAGCAACACCAAGGGCAAAAATAACAGCTGCTACATAAGCCATTGCACCCGTTTGGGTACTAAATAAATAGATACCTAAAGTGGCAAGAATTGCAGAGCCTAAAAGAACTCCAGTTTGGTCAAATCTCTTGACCATGTCACCTCCAAAAAATCTGGCTACGGCCATTAGACCTGCTGTTAATGCTAATATTAAAGTTGGTTCGGCCCCGCTTTTTGCAAGAATAAGGCTAACCCACTGGTTTGGCCCAAATTCAGAGATGGCGGTAAGTGCCATACATATCGCAATAAAAGCAAATAATGGGGTAAGCATTCCTTTTAAGTTTCCGCTTAATGTTGCAGCCTCTTCTATTTTTGCCTTTGGCCAGGTTTGTCCAAAAAACAAATAAGCATAAATAACTGCAGGAATTAAAAGTAACCATACTTGGCTTTGTCCAATAATGCCATAATTTGTCATAAAGCCCGATAACAAGCTTCCTACGGCAATACCACCAGGAAACCACATGTGAAAGCGGTTAAGCATAGTACTCATTCTATTGCCTTTGTATGCATCAGCAATCATTGGGTTACAAGCAGCTTCAGTACAACCGTTTCCTAAACCAATAAGAAGATTAGCTACTAATAGGCCCATATAACTTTCTGAAAAAATCAGCAGTAAAATACCAATGGCATGAGCGAAAAAGGCAAATTGCATAATAACTTTACCGCCTACTTTATGATAAATAAATCCTCCTATTACCATTGCAATAGGGAATCCAGCAAACCACATTGAAGTTATTAGTCCGGCTTGGCTGGCACTTAATTCTAATTCCGTTTTAAGTTGGTCTAGAATACCTGCCGCGATAGCAAAAGAAAATGCTGTAGTAATTAATGCGAAACAACTAGCATAAAAAAGCCTATTCGCATTAACATTAGAAGTTGTATTAGAACTTTCCATATTTGTGTTGATTTAGTTGTTTTGGTTAATGTGCTAAACTAATAAAAATGAAATAATAACAGTCCTTTTTTAGTAAAATGATATCTAAAGTGCGACATTAAGCACAAAATATACTATTTATGAAGATTTTTATAGATTTTGTGCAAGGGTAAAAGCTTCATAAATAAATCATATTCTATTGATTATGAAGTATTAACTAACTTGTAGTCTTAAATTTCCATTTTTAATCAAATTTTTATGAAAACCATTATTTGTGTACTAGGAACCTTTTTATTTTTTAGTTGTGCTGATGTTAGTAAGGGACTGGACGGAGAGGAACAAACTACGAAGGTAAGTGCAGATTCGAATTATAATCCCGAAGCAACATTGGATAGTTTAGGTATTGTGTTACGAAATCAAGGTACACCAGTTGCAAACTATGTACATGCGGTAAGAAGTGGTAATCTTTTATTTTTAGCAGGAAAAGGTCCAAAACAAGCTAATGGAGAAAATATTATTGGAAAATTAGGGGAAGAGTTAACCATAGAAGATGGCTATACGGCAGCACGTGAAGTCGGAGTCAATCAACTTTCAGTTTTAAAGGCAGAATTAGGTAACCTGAATAAAGTAAAACGAATTGTAAGTGTTCATGGTATGGTAAACGCTGTATCTGACTTTAAGGATCATTCGAAAGTAATTAATGGGTATTCTGATTTAATGGTGGCAGTTTTTGGAGAAAATGGAAAACATGCACGTGCTGCTGTAGGTATGGGTTCTTTGCCTGGTAATATGGCGGTTGAAGTAGAGATGATTGTTGAGGTTTGGGAATAAAAGGTTACATAACTGACTTTTATTTCTAAGTGATCTTTAAAAAAATAATTAATTGAAATGGCTTTAAAAATATAAACCTCGGCTTTTGCCGAGGTTTATATAAAAATAATAAAGTCCATACCATGCACTCAGTCTACCCTCGCTACCCTATGGTGAGTTTTCACCATTCCCAATAGAATAGACACAACCATAATCACGTTCATTGACATTAAAAACGAGTTTTCCATATTTTCTGTTTTTTAATAATTAATCCCAAAGTTTTAGCTTTATAGTATCTTGTTTTTGATTAATGGTTTAAGGCTTATTATTAAATAAGACGACCGTTATGTGAAATGGCTATAGTGTAATACACTGTTTTGGAGTTGTTAGATTGTGACCCCGTAATGAAATATCCAAATCGCTCTTTTGTAATTTTTACATTAGAAAGTTCTACACTTTGATTCCACGTATGAAATTGCATTTTAACTTTGATATTGTTACCAGTAGATGAAAACCATAAGCTCTCTACCGTCTTTTTACTCTGGAAATTATTACGGTCGTTAAAAGCTGTTTGAATATTTTCTATTTTAATGGATCCGTCTTTAATCAGATTTAATGAGCCAGAACCAAAAGTGGTAAAAGGCATTTCTACATTTCCATTCTTTTTTACAGTGGAAGAACTAATATGTGCATTAAAGATGTACCCTTCCTTAATTTTAGAAACTAGACGTTCTAAGATGGTGTTTTCATCCACTATACTTTTAGTGGGTTCAGACAATTTAATAGTTTCTATTTTTTCTGTTGCATAGGTGCTATTCAAAGTACATAACGCTAAAGCCAATAAACTTAAAATGTTTTTCAAAATTGTTTTCTTGTAATTTCTCATAATTTTTGTTTTTATAGTTTATTAAATATTTATTCGAACCAGATTTTAGATATGGCCATATTACAACCAGTCTTACTACGAGAATCAAATTGTAATCTGATATAATCGATATCGGAAAAGGTGAAACTATCTCCAGTTGGTTTTATTTCTGAAAACGGAATCGTGAAAACAAACTTTCCTTCACGCGCGGGTACATGCTTGCCGTATGCTGCATAAGTAGTATTAGTGAATAAATTTAAGTTGATACCGTTAATAGTACTCTTACCATCAAATTCGACCTTTAGTGATTTGTAATTACTTAGATTAAGATTTAAGGGAGCATTTCCACTTTTGTCTATTCCATAATTTATATAAGTGGTTCCTCTAGTGTCATAGGAATAACTCATGACAAGTAATCCTTTTTTGATACTAAGTACCATATTTTGATGATAAGGATTCTGGTTCAGCTTAGTATAAATCTGACGATGCTTGCCTACGATGTTACTACCTGTTTGTAGTTTTCTATCGTCATTCATATTTACAAATGTTAATTTGTCTATTTCCCCTGTTGTAAAATCATCAATAACCAATTGGGCGTGCAATGTAAAGGTCATTATTAATACAAGTAGTGTGAGTAGTGCTCTCATGATATTTAGTTTACAGTTATATCAATTCATGTAGTATTTTTCAAAAGGTTAACATTCACATTAAATTTTTTACTTTTAGGTGTTAACTATTTTCCCATAATTACATTAAATGAATAATCATCTGGATCAATCTTTATTTGAGGCACTTAAAAAAGGTTCTGAATCTGCATTTAAAAAGGTTTACGAGGATAACCGTGAGTTGTTTCTGAATTTTGCAAAGAAGTATTCGCTTGCTGATGAAGAGGTATTAGATGTATATCAAGATGCTTATGTGGCGCTATATGAAAACATTCAGAACGGAAAATTTGTAAAATTAAAAAGCTCTATTAGTACTTATCTAATTAGTATTGGAAAGTATAAAATCATGGAGCGGTTAAGAAAAAACAGTAAACAAACAAATAACGAAATATTATTGAATAGAGTAGAAGAGGTGGATATTGCTATCGAAGAGTTTGATATTGTTTATAATGATCTATCACCTGAACAAAAATTATTAAAAAAATATTTTGAAAGGCTAGGCGAAAAATGCAAACAAATACTAAAGCTGTTCTACTACAAACAATACAACATCAAAGAAATCATGGCAGAAGGAAATTATAATAGTGAGAACGTAGTGAAAAGCCAAAAATCGAGATGTTTAAAAACGTTAAAGGAAGCCATTGCTAATACCCCCAAAGTATGATGGATAAAGAAAAATTAGTATTAAAATATTTTGACGGAACACTAACCAAGGATGAACAGATTGTTTTTAACCAATTCTTAGAAAGTGATGCAAATTTTAAAGCTCAATTTGAACTTGAGAAAGATGTTCAAGCAGTTATTCGTGAAAATGAACGTGTAGAGTTGAAGAGGAAGCTGCAGGGCTTCGAATCTGAATTGGGGACTAAAGTCACCCTGGCAAAACGAACCTTTTGGAAACCATTTCAAATCGCGGCAAGTATTATTTTATTACTAGGTGCAAGTTGGTTTGTATTCAATTCGGATATTTTCAATGGGCCAGAAGAACTATACGCTACCAGTTATGAAAAATACCCCAATACGGTATATACTATTACACGTGGTGACACTGCTGATACTTCATTAGAACGCTTAGCTTTTGAGGCCTATGAAACCAATGATTATGAAGCAGCAATAAAATATCTTAAAGAATTAAAAGATAAAACCGGTTTAGATTATGTAGATTTTTACTTAGGTCAATCATACCTTGGCAATGGAGAGACATTGAAAGCAATTAATGAATTTGAAAAAACCATTTCAATAAATGGAGAATATAAACAGGAAGCCTTTTGGTATGCTGCTCTGGCTCATTTAAAATTGGACCATAAAAATAAGGCCAAAGACCTACTTATAGAGCTTATAGAGAACGAAACATATAAACTTGATGAGGCTACAGAATTACTTGAAAAACTTAAGTAATCGCTTTCTGCTAAGGAAAATAAGAAGAACTATAACTGCCGTATATAAATACCATTGCCATTTAGAACCTTGTACTAAAGGTTGTGTGTTTCCTTGTATGATATAACCAGACCAAAAATAGGGGTGAGAAAGCCCGTTTTCAAGATTCTTTTCTAAAAATGAAAGTTTAGCTTCTCTTAAAGATTGATCTTTAGTTTTTCCCTCGGCAAGGTTAAAATAAAAATCACCCATTAAATCTGAAGAAGAATTATCATTTACTTTCCAAAGTGTACTAGCAATACTTGCAGCTCCACTATAGAAAAAACCTCTTGCCAAACTTAAAAAACCTTCTCCCCGTTTTAGTTCGCCTATACCGCTTTCGCAAGCACTTAACGTAACTAAACCAGCACTTAAGGTTAGATTATATAAATCTTTTACGAACAGCAAATCGTCAGATTGTGTATTTGGAGTAAATGCCAAATAAGAATATTCTGGCTTCTCATCATCAAAAACAGCATGTGTTGCTAAATGTAATATGGAATAATCAGAAATATTTAAAGTGAAATTTTGAAGGCTAGCTTGTTCATCGATAAAGGATTTTCCTTTGAAAGATGTCAAAATTTGCTGTACTTCCTTTTTATTATGCGGTAAATTTCCCAATACTTGAGAGCGTGTACCATCTGAAGGAGTTTCAGAATCAAAACTTGGTGCAAATGCAATGAGTTTATTTCCTAGCCGTTTTTTGTTGTTTAATTGCGCCCATAAAGTTGCAGAGTTCACATACCCTATAGATTTATCTTGAACCAAGTATCTTTTGTTATCTAAGTTAGATATCAAACTGCCAAAGGGAATATAATTCAATAGACCATCTGGTACTATAATCATTCTTTCTTGTGGATATATTTCAACTAGTGGCGCTACTATTTTTTGATATACGGAGTAACTTAAATTTGAAAGAGAATCGATATCTGATTCCGGATTTGAAAGCATCTCATGTAACTTTTTGACATCATCTTCTAGTTCGGTGGTTGTCTCAATTGCTTTGAAATGTTTTTCAGATTTCGTTATTGTAATTACGTAAAGAGCGCTATTGCCATAGAAATAGGATATGAAAATTTCATCAGCCATTAGTTTTTCTTGAACATCAGCAAGAGTTAGGACTTTCGAGTTGTATTTGAGGTTATAGTATGCAGGGTAATTCGTTTCTATATCTACTACTAAATTGCGATGCTCTTGTCGCAAGTTGAAAAGTTCATCTTCAAGTACTATATCAATATCTTCTGAAGCAGTAAGTCTCTTTTCAATATGAGTAATTTCTGATTTCAGTTGAGTTTCTCGTTCTAATATATCTCTCGGAATATTAGCGAATTGTGTTGCCTGGGAAGATAATAATGCTTCTAATAGCAAAACGGATTTACTCTGTTCGGTAAACAGAAAAGCTTCATCTATATAATAATCGTTTTCAGATAACTTATATAAACCATGTGCAGCTTCTATTCCCGATTCAAAGAGGGGGTAGGCGTTGTCTATCAAAAAAAGTTTATCGGCCGTATTTTTAAAACCGGGTTTAATCTGATTTAAAAAAGAAGTCGCTTCATTTACTACGCTTATAGTATTTGTATATGATTCGAGATTCTTGTTTAAGTTTAAAGTGGTTGCTTTGTTTTGGAACAATTTTAGGGTTGTAGGGTCCTTATCTATTTTATCTAAAGATGTCTTAAGGGCTAAATTAAAATTTAATAACGCTTTTTCCTGAAACCCTAAAAGATTATTAAGCTGTCCCTTTTCATTGTAGGCAATAATTAGGTCAGCATTTCTTTGTCCCTCAAAATTCTCTTTAATTAGATTTATAGCTGAGTCAATCTCAATTAGTGCAACTTCGTATTCCCAATTAGTTTTATGTATTTGAGCTTTTCTTAAGTGATATTTAGGGTAAAATACAGGGTTCTTGTTGAAATATTTTCTTGCTTCGTTTAAGAAAAAAAGAGCACTATCTTTTTGTAGTTGATATCCATAATTTTCAGCAATATGAAATGCGTTTGTGATGGCGGAATTCGTATTTCCTTCCTTTTTATTATACTTGAAGGTTTTAAGCCAATACGAATTAGCCTCTTTGTATTTTTTCTCTTTTAATAATACTTCGGCGAGCAAATTATAATTTCCGTTTAGGGCTTCTAAGTCAATGTTTCTTGCATTTTTAATGTCTCTAATGTTTTTCTTGTACAACGTTTTTGCATCATCATATTTTTCTTCAAGCATATAAATTTTACCTAGAAAACTATAAGCTGCCGATTCTAAACTTTTAAGCGTTTCACTTCTATTGTTTTCTGTTGCATCATTGCTGTTTCTAATTATATTTTCAAAAGACTCCCTTGATTTAGAGTATTCTAAAAGTTTTAGATGATAATCGCCCTTATAGTATAATAGAATATTTGAGTTGTCTGACTTAAAAGTACTTGTGTTAGAAATTAGCGAATCTAGTTGGTTTAAATTATTGGCCATTCTGCCTAAATCATAATGATAACTAGCGACGCCTGTAGAATTAAATAGCGACTCTATAAAAATAGAATCGCTATCGACTTTTTTCGCAATCTCCTTTACCTTGTCATAATAAAAATAGGCGGAATCTTTTTCGTAATAATAATACTCATCAGCCTTTTCATTCAAAGAATCTATTTTTATTAGTAATGGTTCTTGTGACCATATATAGATAGGCAAAAAGTAAAAAAGAAAGACTACTTGTTTAATCATGCGTATTCACCTTTTATTATTTATCACCTATTTTACTAAGGTAATAAAAGTGTTACTGGCCTATAATAACAGAATAATCAAATTTGAAACCATCTTTATCTATTTTTTCAATTTGAATGATAATCTGTTTTCCAAAATTCTTATTTGTAAGTTTTGCATATTGCAATTCTGATTCAAACCCAGGTAATGGACTTAATTTTTCTATGGTAGATATTTCTTCTCCATCAACGGTACGTATGACCACTTTAGTTTGAGAAAATAAATTACTGATTATCAGATTTTCAAGTCTTACAGGTACACACTTTCCATTTGGTATGTCGCATGGTACTGGAAAACCTCGGAGTACTGCATCTAAATTTGGTATTAGGCTAAGGCGTTGTTGTAATTCACTTCTTAGAATTACTAAGTTCTCTTTTTCTTTTTCATCGGCACCCTTTATCTTGGTGTCAAGAATTTCAATCTCACCAATTAAGTAAACTTTTTCAAGGTCTCCTTCGTAAAGATAATTTTCGCTGGAGAGGATCAGTTCATCCGAACCCTTACCCGACCCATAAAAATCTTTAATGCATGAAGATAGAAAGATGCAGCTTATGGTAATTAAGAATAGTTTCGTTTTCATAATTTTTAGTTTATTTATTTTATAAATCTGATTTTATTTCCTTAAGGTGGTTTACAGGGTTATACCCAAAAGTATGTGGTTTGCCATTTAAGATTTATGAAATATGTAACAAGTGCTATAAAACATGTAACATTGGCCTGTATTATGCAATAATATATGTTACTTAGATTTCATTTTAACCATAATAAAAGTAGCTTAAGGAAATAAATTAGCATGTAATTTAAACATCATACGTACTTAGCATTCTTTTAATAATTTTAAGTTTTTAATTGATTTGGTCAACTCGTATTTCCTTGACTGTTAACATCATCCAGTCATGGTAATGATTATCTGGATTCGCAATTGCTGTTAGGTATATTTCCATGTTAGCTGAATTTTCTGCTTGGAAAATGCCATTGTATTCGTCCCTTGAGTTTAGTTCAAGCCGAATTATGGAGTAGCCCTGTTGGCCTCCATTTGTTGTTGCCATGTAAATGTGATTGGTATGGGGTGTTCTTCTACTTTTTATATTGATGCGATATTCAGCTCCTGTGCTAACCGCTAAACTTAACTTGAGAGGAAAGATGCCTAATTCAATTTCATTAGAAGAACCTGAGGACACATTGGTCGATCCACTGTCATCATCGGTTGTAAGGAATAAATTTGGTGGTGCTGTTGAAATATATCCTCGGGAATTTAACAACTTCAAACTGCCATCACTTAATTTGTTTGGATTTATTGACCACGAACGGGAATAACGAGCACTTTCTTGTTCGGAGGATAGTTGTGATGACTTTATGCTAAGTTTCTGAATATCATTTAAGTTCTTAAGACTATTCAACTTATTGATTTTTACAATATTTATTTTTGACCTTATTTCACCTTCTTTTATGTTAGGACTAAGTTTGGTTTTATTTATTTGCGCAAAAGAGGAGAGTATAGTGAGCATCACTAATGTAATCGTTATTGCTTTTTTTTTCATGATTTCTAGTTTTAAATATTAAATTGTTCATTTTGTCATTTAATGACTAGGTATCAAAAAGGTTAACAATTTTAGAAGGAAAGTATGGAAGAAATTTTGCAGTATGGAAATGACTGAAAAGCAATTGTGGTATTTCAAACGAGATATTAACGTTCTTTATTAGTACATTATGTTAGTCTATAATTTCTAATTTGCGATTTCGTAGCTATTTTTAGGAGTATAAATAAGGGATATATTATTGAATAACTGCTGAAATTCACGTTTAAGAACGGTTCTTAATTTTTTAGTGTAATTTTTAGCCATTTGTCCATTATCTTTTTTCTCAAATTTGCCACTTATCGTTATTCCATAAACTTTAAATTTGAGGTTATTAGTTGATATTTGGGGTTTAAGAAGCAAGCTTATATAGTTATCTCCCGTCCATTGTACCTGATGAGGAGATGAGTCTAAAGTACTATGAACACAAGAATATGCATTTAATTTACTATTAATGTTGATAGTATCTTTTTCTTGAAACTTTAGTTTTAAAAATATAAGTCCAAATTTATTTGCCTTAAAGCTTGTTTTTACACTCGTTGTTGGTTCAAAATCATATTGCCAATAGATATTACCAATATATCTACCAGAGTCATATAGTCTTTTATCTATCTCTTCTTTTGACATACTATCCTTTGCTATTTCAGAGTCGTTTCTTAAATCAAGCTTGTCACTTACATCATTCCAGTGAAGTACGGCCTTGTTTTTTTTAAGGGTAAATTGAATATTTTCAGACATAGTGTTATTCAGTAAATCGACTAGTTTCAATACTTCATTTTGTTGCATATCTTGTCCGTTACTGATATTTGCAAGTAGGATCCAGAGATTGAATATTATTATTTTTATGATTTTCATAAATTTTCTAAGGCTATTCTAATTTGGCACGACCAAAACTTCTACTCTTCTGTTCTTAGCTTTGTTTTCTTCGCTATCATTTTCTACTAATGGCTTTAATTCGCCTAAGCCAACTTCTTTCCATCTAAAGCCGGTACTAGGAATAAGTTTTTTCAATTCGTTAGAAACACTTTTCGCCCTTGCTAATGACAGTTTTTGATTGGTGTCACTACCACCAACATCATCGGTATGGCCTTCTACAATTACATTTCCTTTTTTAAGTACAGCGATGTTTTGTGCTAACTCCTTTAAAGCCGCAAGACCTTCTCGCTTTAAAACAGATTTGCCAGTTTCAAAAAGAACTTTACTGTCTAGATTTAGTCGCATGGCAGCCCCAATGGCTGCAATGGCATCAACATCGGCACCTGGTAATCCACTTTCCTGTTTTAAATCGGTAAGTCGTACATAGTAAAATAGTTCGCCCTGTTTTACAAAAGGTGAAATATCAACTTCGGCAACACCTCCATCAATTTTACCTACATGAATCCATTTTTTGCCTTCCTTGGATATTTCTAAATTGGTCGGTTCAATCTGTCCTATTTCGAAAATGTATAAATCTGGTCCATTTACATCGGTCAATGCATTATTGGTAAATTGTACGGTAATACTACCGCCCAGCCCAAGGCTATGTATTCCTGTTATGTCTTCAACATCAAAACCTTGTAATACATCTGGCTCACCAAGTACGTTATTTACCTCTTGCGTTAGTAAAAGCGGATGATTTGATTTTACTACATTATCAGCAAAAGATAATTTCCCTAAGGGTAGATAAACGGCTTTTTTCATATGCCCTACATAAGTTTCCCCAGCTTCTTCTCCAAAATAAAGGTTAGGGTTTAGCTTCTGGAATTTGTCTTTAGCAGCCTTTGCTTTTCTAGCAAAATCTCTTTGAAAAATTTTGACGATTTTCTTCCGATACGCAATGCTTTGTTGATATTTTGGGCTAGCCTTCAAAGTACCCGAAGAAATATCATTTTCGGTCTTTTCAAGATCGGCTAGTACCTGATCAGCTTCTTTTACACTATGTAGCTGCCCGGCAAGTTTGCGGAGTTTTTCCATTTTTAGCTCTTCTTCAGCACTAGGTGGAGCCTCGTTTTTTCTTTCTATGTCTTTCATTACATAACCCGCTTCGGTCAAATTTAATTGTTCCATAACATTGGTACCCGCTAATGAATCAATGGTTTTAAGTTTTGCCATAGTGGCCTCTGGTCCTGATTCTGCTTGAACCATTAAAATAGCTTCTTCTAATGAAACTCCTGTTGGGGTATTTTTAGAGGTTAATTGCTCTTTAGAGATTTTACCTTTTAGTTCAGGTTCGTTTTGTTGCTCAATCTGTCTATTTTTAATAGCTTCTTGAGCAAGAATTCTAAGACTATCCGGGTCATTAATTAGTTTCTGCATTTCTTCCCTAGAAACTCCACTGGCCTCTAAAAGATCAAGGATTGCTTCTGATTTTAGCATATCTTCAAAAGCACCAATTTCATTGGTGCCCTGATCACCAGCTCCGCTCATCTGCAAAAGCTTCTTTAAGGCATTGGCTTCTGGGGAATTTTTGTCAGAGCTTTCATCTTCGCCGCCTAGATTTAGAAATCCACCTAATTGCTCCATTGATTTTTTTAAATCATCAGAAGTAATGTTGATTTGTTCGTTGTCTTCATTTAAATTTATTTCTGAATTTCCGTCTGAAATCTTTTCATTTTTATGGTCTTCACCGCATGATATCACAAGTAAGGTTACTATAAGAAGTATGATGTAGTTTTTCATAATTAGTTTCTTTTGTATTTATCTGCCATAAATTGATAGTAGATAAAACCTGCATGGTTGTACCAATTCTCGTAACCTAACATAGCTTCACAACTTTCAATTTCCCTTAGATTCTCTTCTAATGCTTCTATCATTTCAGCATATTTATCATCATATGCTTTATTAAGTGTAGGAATCGATTCTTTAAGAATAATCATCTTTTGATTCTGCCAAACTAGAGCAGAGACGCCATGCACAGCAGATACCCCATCACCAAAGGCAATACCCGCATTTATTTTTTTCATCGCATGCGCATAAATTATGCGTAACTTTTCTAAATTCATTCTTCTAAAGTTTAGTTTTTTGTACTCTCTTTCCAAACATTGACAACCCTCTTCGCGATTACTATCAGAATCAAATAACATAGACATTGGTAAATAAGAAAGTATATTAGCTTCGGTATAAATTTTAGAACTACTTGTTGATGCATAATTTTCTGTTCCCAGATTATTTATAGCAATCGTTAATTCTGAAAATTCTTTTATAATTGAAATCTTGCCATTTAAAAACGAAGTACTTTTCTTATCTATTTTAGGAGATAATTTTTCATCGACAGGAAAATCACTGTCTTTGTTTCTTTTAGGAGGATTAACAAAAACATCTGGATGATAGTTTATTGGATTACCTTTACTATCATATTTTGGGCGTTCGGGATTGTCGTACTCTATTGGGCTTTTGTTTTTATCAAAACGGGGTCTTCCATAAGCGTCAAAATTTCCATTTGAATCTATGTCGCCATAATCTATGGGATTACCATTTTTATCATATTTTGGGTATTTAGAATTATCATAATTAATAGGTATTCCGTCTTTATCGTATTTGGGTCTTCCGCCATCATCGTACTCGGGTCTATACTTACCATCATCTTCATCAATTCCATCATTTCCGTTGCCGCCGTCAATTCCATCGTTGCCATCCACTCCATCATTTCCATCCATAATGTCGGTGCCGTCTCTACCATCACGTCCATCTCTACCATCAATGCCATCCCTACCATCAATGCCGTCTCTACCATCAGTCCCATCTTCATCTTCTTCGTTTTCTTGAAATTGATCAGGAATACATGAAGATGGGACTCCTGGCCCCCCGGCAGGGTTCATATTAGCTTCACTGTCCTCATCTCCAGGTAAATCGAGGTACAGTCTACCGTTTCTGGACATTTCAGGCAGTTTAGCAGCAAAATTTATAATATCCATTACCCCAGGATATTTTATGCCAATACCACCGAAACTAGGCGCGGAGAATTGTTCTGCTCCAGCAAACATCATTTGTTGTCCTACAAAAAATAGCAAAAGTATAGTTAAGCCTTTACCATTCTTTTTTTTGAATACCATAATGGCTAATAGCAGTATAATTATAGTTAAAGCACCAATTAAAACATACATTAATATCCCTGTTGAATTTTCATTTTGGTTAGAATCATCAGTGTTAGTTGATATTGAATTAGTTGTATTTGGTATTGAATTAGATGCATTTCTATAAATAGTATTCATGTTTGTAACCCGCTCACCACTCGTCCATACAGCTAAGTAAAAATGTGTATTAGGTGTTTCACTGGTGATTACTATTCCAAATTTTCCAGCGGTATCAAATGTTTCTTGAAACGTTCCATTCTTTGTCTCTTTTGATATTTTACTGTCTACCCAATGATTTTTGACAATGTCGACTTTTACCTTGTCAGTTTTATTTTCAGTTAATACAGTAACCATTACTTTTTGTGTGAAAATGGTTCCCTCTGCCCAAAACCGTAGTGAGTCTTTTTCTGTTTCCCCTTGCATATAGGCAGAAATCACTTCTTCATTCTGTGAGTCTGGACTGAATTCTAAAGTGTAGACTTGGTTGCCCGTATCTAGTTCTGGCATTTTTATTTCATCCTGTCCAAAGGAAGTAATACCAACAATCAAAAAAAGGTAGAGTAGTTTTTTCATGACAATGTTATTTTCTATGTTTTTTCAATAAATAGTTCGCTAGATCTGTCATTTTAAGACGTAGTTCTTCGTGCTGTTCTTTGGTACGATCTGTATTTGCACTTCTAAACCCATAATGGAGTAAAAATACCTGGTCATAATTCTCATTGTAAATTATAATTCTACCGTGACCTGGTTGGTAAGCTAAATAGCAGTCTCCTGTTTCCGCTAGTTCTATATCCATCCCCATTATTTTTAACCCATCTTCTTTTCTTTCTAAATAACCAGCAATATCTTTCTTGATCTGTTTTTTAGAACTTGGAGCGGTACCCCAAGAGACCCGCGAATCATTTCCTAAAGTGTTTTTTCCGTAACCATTTAGGTTGAATGAACACTCATTTTGTCGAACATTATCAGACAGGCTAAGATCTGATTCTGGCACTTTTAGCACATCAGCTACTTCAGAAATTTTCGTGTCACAGTTGAAATTTGATAGAAGAGTGCTATAATCGCCCGATTCCATAGAATTGGTTTCTACTTTTTCGGTTGAAACCTGCACGTTATCAATTTTACTCGAATTCTCTTTTTTAGTTTTTTCATTACATGCAATTAAAAGACAAAACAGTAATATGCTTATGGTATTTTTCATAACTAGTAGATTAAAAAGGTTTTTCATATTCTAAAGTGTTGATACTAAAATTATGTTCGCTAAGATTCGTACAGACCATTGTAATAGGCTTCGGTTTTTTTCTTGAATAATCAATCATTTTCATTTCGAGAGTTAATCCGTCTACCATGCTGACCCATGATTGATCCATTCCTTTTGTTGATTTTATTTTTTTGGTTTTAAGTTTTGTGAATGCCTTTTGAAACGAAATATCTGCTTCTTGAGTTACCCAAACGGTACCCGATACTTGAGGCCCCGTCATTTGATATTCATCACATTCATATCCAATAATTTTCTTGGTTTGCCCAGTAGGGGATATAGAATATTCATTACTGTTCATTTCTAAGTCAGATGAATCTTCTAAATCTATATGCATTGAGTTCATAGTTCTTTGGCCGCCCATATCCATAAAGGTGTGAATAGCAGAATTTGGTAAATCCATAACAGTTATGAATTCTTGGTCCTTACCTGCACTAAAAGAACTGCCCATATATTCATTTTCATTAGTCAGATAATAGGTGATATCTGTGGTGTCTTTATCACTTATAATTTCCATGATGTACTGATGGCTAAAGTTGTAGGTATCTGCTTTTTCTACTTTTCCGTTTTTGAAAACCCGACCTTTATTATTGAATACAGTATCGAAAGATTTTTCAGTCTCCCTTTCTGTCTTTTCTGCTACCTTACGCTCTATAGTTTGTTCGGCGGCTTCCTGAGCTCTTTTTTTAAGGTTTTTAAAGAATTGAGCGCTGCTATTTGTAGTTATACCAAATGCAAATAATAGTGTTAGAAGTTTAAAAGTTTTCATGATAGTTCCGCTTTAATCGTTTGGTATTAATGTCACCAGTAAAAAAAGGTTAACATCAATTCATTTTTTTTTAAAACGGACTTGTTTTACTACTTTGTCTTTATGAACAATCTTCAACATATATTCACCATCTTTTAAGTGGTTGATATTCAAATAAATTTGATTTAAAGGAAAGCTCTCAAGAGAACCTTCTAGGTTTTCTTTTTCCTTCATTATTTTACCTTAGAATATGGGTGTAGTGAATAATTACAAAAGCTAATGTATTGGTCTCTTTTTGAAAAGGCTATGATTTATGTAACAAGGGCTATAAGCAATGTAACATGCCAATAAAGAATTTGAAATTGACTGAATTAAGGGTTTTTTCTATCACCCGCGTAACTGGTAGGCGAGCAATTATAGATCTCTTTAAAACATTTACTGAAATATGCATGATCATTAAACCCTACACTATAGCCAACTTCAGATATATTAATGTCTGAGGTTTTTAAGATTTGAGCAGCTAATTTTAACCGTTGAGACCTAATAAATTCAGAAGATGAAAGGCCGGTAAGAGCTTTTAATTTACGGTGTAATTGCATACGGCTCATATGTATGGCCTTGCTAAAATCATTTGTATTAAAAGTAGAGTCTACTAGTTTTTCGTCTAGTATTTTTTGAACTTTATCTAAAAATTTTTCATCGATAGAAGAAATAGCGATATCCTTTGGTTTTAAAATAACTTCTTGGCTATATCTAGATTGTAACTTTTTCCTAAGAGTAACCAAAGAAGCGGTTTTTGATTTTAGGATTTTTTGATTAAAAGGTTTGGTAATGTAATCGTCGGCACCAACTCTAATACCCGTTAGTTCATTTTTATCACCTGCCTTTGCGGTTAAAAGAATGATTGGAATATGGCTAGTACGTTCATCATTCTTTAAGGTTCTAGTTAATTCAATACCATCTTTTTTAGGCATTATTAAATCAGATATAATTATATCTGGTATCTTATACAAGGCTAACGAGATTCCTTCCTCTCCGTTAACCGCTTGTATTACCTCATAATCTCTTTTAAAGGTATCTGTAAGTAATGTTCTGACATCAGCGTTATCTTCTACTATAAGTAACATTGGAAGTTCATTACGATACGCCGTAGATTCTTCTTTATGCTCTTCTTCTACGAAATTAATTGCTGTTGTTGAACTATTATCATCTGATGTTTCTATAATTTCGAAGTTCTTAAGTTTATTTTTATCAAGGCATAGCGAAATTTCGAATAAGGACCATTTATGTACCTCGCTTGACACATTTATTTTTCCGCCATGTAAACCTGTGAGTTCTTTTACAAGAGATAACCCTACACCAGAACCTTCGTTTTGACCGTCTGTTTGATAAAACCTATTGAAAATTGTTTTGATTTGGGCACCTGTAAGCCCTTGCCCCGTATTTTTTATCTCAATATTTAAATAATCGTTTTCTATAGACACTTTAAGGTTAATCTCACCTTCGTTAGGGGTGTATTTTATGGCATTTCCAAGTAAGTTGATTGTTATATTCTCAAGAGCTTCCCCATCAAACCAAGCTATCCTTTCTTTGTTTAAAATTTCTGTTTTGAAATTTATTTTCTTTTGCTTGGCTAAATATAAAAAGGAATCGCACCATGCCGCTATCAATTGACTTGGTTTGTTTTTTTGTAATAGTAATTTTCTGTTTCCACTATCGATTTTCGATAGTTCTAAAAGTTGGTTAACCAACGATGATAACCTTTTGGTGTTTTTTTGAGCTATTTCAAAATGTTTCCTTTTTTCAAAGGATAAATCTGGGTTGTCTAAAGTATCTTGAATTGGTACCGAAATAAGGGTTAATGGAGTCCTGAACTCGTGAGAAATATTAGTAAAAAAATCAGTTTTTAGAGTATCGATATCCCTTAGCTTCTTGTTTGTTTTAATCCTATTCTTATATAAAACAAAGAGTAGAATTAAGGCAAGAGATGTTAATCCAATGCCACCAAGAAAAAGATTCCTTTGACCTTTTTTCTGTTCTTCAGCTAATTTATATTGAGTTTTTAAAAGTTCTAATTCTTGTTGTTTTTTTTCTCTGAATTTTAATTGCTCATCCAAAATAAATCCATCGGCATTTTGTTGCTGATTTAAGAATTCAATCTTTTGGTCATAATCAACTTTTAATTGGTATGCTTTTGTAAAGTCTTTAACCGCTTCATAATACTTAATTTCAATTCTATTTAATTCAGTATCATAACCATACGTGTCTGTTAAATCAGGATTAAGTCTTGCTTCTTTTAAATGAGATAATGCCATTTCGGGTTTGTTCAACTTAAGGTAATATTCAGCCCAGTGAAGATGAGCTTCCCCCAAAATCAATGATTTTGTTGACCTATTTAGGAGATACAATCCTTTTTTTAATTGCTCTTCTGCTTTTATTAAATCATCTTTTTTTAAATACATTCTTGCTAAACCCAGAGTTGCAACATCTTTAGCGGTAGGGTCATTATTAATAATACCCTGTTGTAGTAATTCTTTATAAAGGAGAATACCTTTATCATATTTTTGCTCTTGCACAGCAAGTTTAATTTGTAATCTGTTGGCTTCGTATTCACCAGGCGGATAGTCAACTTTCTTAGAAATTTCAAGACATTTGTTGATGTAGTATTTTGCTAAGTCATTATGACCTTTAGCTTCCAAATATATTCCGGCAATCGAAGCATATACACGAGCAAGCAAAGAACTTTGCTTTTTGTTAACCTTATATAAAGAATCTACTTTTAGGTATAAGTTCATCTTTTTACTTAAATCAGGTTCAAGAGAAGCAAACATTCCATAGGCATTTGTAACCCCTTCTAAATAGTCAGCTTTTTTAGAGTTTTCTAATATTCTTTCATATCTTAAATTAGACTTTTGCATTTCTCCTTTAAAATATTCATGATTGGCAAGCCAAATATTACTGTATATAGCTAGAGAATCTAGCCCTGCATTTGAGCTAATAGTGTAGGCTTTTTTATAATGACGCTGAGAAGAATCTAATTTGCCTATAAAGAAATAATACTGACCTAAATCTTGATGGTAGTAGTAACTGGGTAGCGTTTTCTTGAAACTATTTTCATCTAGCTTTATACGATTCACATAGTATAAAGCAGAATCGGAATTTTTAAAAATCGTGTTTTGAAATTTTTGATGGTAATCTTTGTACGTAAGGGGTTCTTGAGCCCATAATGAAGTGAACCAAAAAAATAAGATTAGGGCAAATACATCTCTCATTTTGCGATGGTTTGCCTTAAATATAAAAAATTTAAAGGTTACGGGCTATATTAGGGATAACATGAATTTAAGCTTAGAAGAGAATAAGCGATAAACAAAAGTGACCTCGGCAAGAATCGAACTTTATCCTCTAAGCCCTTATTTTTAGGAGGTTACAAAATTTCAATGATTTCAATGTTGACGATTTGTGAACTTTTTGGGTGATTTTTATCACGTCATTACAAATGTATACAAATAGAATTATTTGAATACATTTTAAAAGTTGGACTCAATATAATATATGATTTTAGAGGTTTTATCTGGTTTATTGTTTATCCGAAAGTTATAAATTCTTGGCCATATAATCCTGCCAGGTGACCAGAACATATTTTTCCTTTCCGTTCTCCGTTTTATTTAAAAATCCGTACTCATATACAAACAGATATATTTCCTTTTTTTGATTTTTCCAATAGTGTGTAAAAAAGTTGGGGTCGAATCCCACTTCCAATAATACACTGCTTCTAATAGTTACCTTCCCCCCTTTGTTATATTCCTTTAAAATCTTACGGTTCAGTTTCAGCTGATTGTCCACTTTGTTATAGAAACGTTCCGGTCGTTCCTTTTCCTTTTGGTATTGGTAGGCACTCTTGCAATGCAGGTTGCAATATTTTTTATCGGTCCTGCCGGTAAGTGGCCTTTCACAATACAAACAATTATGCTGTAATCTCATTTGCGTAAACTTAAGTGAATCCTTATACGAACATTATTCGCTTAAGGTACGATTAAATCAATTCTATCCTATAAATTGCCAATTTATCCATTAATTCAATAGTATGGCTTCAACTAATACACAACATATAAAATCCATAACCCTATATCATCTTATGATCAATGATCAAAAGATGATAGGCATCAAATTTTCTCCCGATAGGCTGATACAAAATTTAATCAAAGGGCTACCCAACCCCAAATGGAGCCAACACTACAATATGGCCTATATTGAAAATACCAAAGCGAACCTAACCATTATCTTTAACACTTTTAAGGGCGTCGTCTGGATAAACTATAATCGATTCTTGACCAACAGACCGTTGAACACCAATAATGAATCAATTGATGTGGAATGGTACCGCAAGAGGAAACCTATACCCCAATTTAGATGTTGTCCCGAAGAATACCTTCTGAAACTTGAACTAAAAAAATATGCCAATAGTACGGTGCGCACTTATGTTTCGTTCTTTGAAATGTTTATCAACCATTATAAACATAAGGAACTGAACGCCATTAACGAAAGTGATATAAGGGCGTTCCTTCAAAAACTTATACACCGTAACGTATCCAATTCTTATCTAAACCAGGCAATTAATTCCATTAAATTCTATTACGAGGTAGTATTGGGCATGCCGAATAGGTTTTATGAAATTGAACGTCCAAGAAAGGAGTCCAAGCTACCAAAGGTTATATCAAAGGAGGAGATTATCGCGATTATCGAGAATACCAATAATATCAAGCATAGGTGCATTGTAAAACTTTTGTATAGTTCAGGCCTAAGACGGAGCGAGCTTTTGAACCTGAAAATTTCAGATGTGGATAGTAAGCGAATGCTTGTAAGGGTAAAGGACGGTAAGGGAAATAAGGACAGGTATACTTTATTATCAAAATCCACGCTGGTTGATCTTCGTCTGTATTACAAAGAATGGAAACCCCAGGATTACTTGTTCGAGGGAAGAAAGGCATCAAAATATACCGCAGAAAGTGTATTGAACATCGTCAAAAAATCAGCAGCAAAAGCAGGAATAAGAAATACGGTTACCCCACATGTATTACGTCACAGTTTTGCAACCCATCTTTTGGAATCAGGTACAGATCTAAGACAGATCCAGGTACTTTTAGGTCATGGCTCTAGCAAGACAACCGAAATATACACCCATGTGGCGACCAATACTTTTAAGAACATCAAAAATCCGTTAGATTAGTATTTCTAAAATAGAAATATAGTAACTTGTTACTATATACAATTGTTGCCATTAATTTGAAAATGAACCTTACGAAAGAAATTAAAAATCGGAAAATTG
>NZ_CAXBOU010000012.1:0-155633 GCF_963977385.1 uncultured Maribacter sp.
ACTTAGTGTAAACTCTAATCTATAACTTTTGTAAACAATGTATATTAACGAACATTGTTACAATTTGATCACATGGTAAGGTGCTAAAAGGACTGCAAGGTGAATCGGTATTATCAATTACTTCGGTAACATTTATGGTTATATCTGCTACTGCTTGGTCAGTTCCATCATCTACTTGAACAGATAATATGTACTGATTTGCAATTGTAAAATCTAATGCTGTCCAAGTGGTAATCTCACCTGTATTTTCATCGATTTTGAATATCACATCTTCATTTCCGGCCGTAATGGCATAAGTAAGATTGGGCGAATCAGAATCTGTAGCTTCAACAGTACCTAATGAGGTGCCTACCACAGCATCTTCGGCTATCGAAAACACTTGATTTGCAGTAATCACGGGTGTTTCGTTGACAGTCGAAGCTGCTTCTACACTGAAGTCGTCAAAGGTTGCGGTAAACTGGTTACCTGCTCTATGTGTGGCAAAAATTCCTGCAAAGGAAACATTGTCCTGACCTCCTTCCGAATTGATCTCACGTCCGGTAAAATAATTAGCTGGAAGCGATAAAGTACCTAAAGAAGTTCTTGTTCCAATTCCTATAGTATAAAAAGATTCTACCGTAAAGGCCGTTGGATCTATTACCATTTCCAAAACAACATCCTCTCCAGAGGCGCCTACATTGGAATCTTGAAGCTGATCCGTTGTACTGTTTAACGAAATACCGGCTCGTTCTGCACGGAGTTCTACGTTATTGTTGTTGACATTTAGCTTAACAAAGTTATCCTCATCAAAACCATACCAGATACCAGCTTGAGCCGCATCTGTTCCTGTAACTATATTTAATAAAGTAGTTTTTATAGTAATAATCTCTGATAAATTATCAAAACCAACTCCTAGTGTATTGATTTGATTGTTATTATTATTACTAGCCGGAGGATTTAAATATGCAATCCCTCCTTGGGATAAAATTGCCAATGTTCCTCCACCTAAAGTAAGTAAGGATGGCTCATACCCATTTAGTCGTGCATCAGAAATAGCAATATCTCCAGCTCTTCTAGCCTCCGAATTTTCTAAAACCGCCGTGAAGCCTGTCCCGGAAGTGTTCGTATCAAATATTGTATTGGGTACAGCTGTAGAAAAATCTAAGCTTACCGGTAAAGTCACCACTACTTCTTCACATGGAAGAATACTTAAAGGATTACATACATCGGTAAGATCTATGGTCATATCCGCACTGGTCGCATCTATCCCGTCGCTTACCTCTACCGTAAGCGTATATTGTGGCGTTACCGCATAATCTAGTAAGTTCACTGTGGTAATCTCTCCGGAATTCGGATTAATTGTAAAATCCCCGTTACCTGCGGTAATAGCATAAGTAAGGTCGGCTACATCCGTATCCGCATCCGTAGCTACAACCGTACCTACTACATCCCCGATCGCAGCTAACTCTGAAATCTCAAAAGTTTGCGCCAATACTACTGGGGGTTGCGCGGCTATAACTTCTTCCGTAATGGTTATAGTCCATTCTTGTTCTGTAGTTTCATCTTCTGCCGTTACCGTGTAGGTAGCCAATCCATCGTCAAAATCAGCATTAGTCCCAGAAACTGGATCTATTGTTGCACCATCGGATAGGTTAATCGTGGGAGATAGCGTGGTTAAAAGAGTGCCATTGGCTACTTCTATACTTATTTCATGGTTTGTAGCATCGATAATCGCGTCACCTGTTTGTTCTGCCAAAACAAAAGACAGTATGTCCGTTTGATCACTCTGAGTAACTTGAAGTATCTCTATAGCCTGTACTATACCATTGTTTATAGATGCTAAAAAGTCGATATTAAGTTCCTCATCGGTTACTTCCACATCAAAACTCAATATGGCTAGACCACCTTTTCCATAAGTAGCAAACAAGTCCAAATCATCAATTAAAACATCGCCTTCAAAGGAAACGTCAAATATTCTTGCGTTTGCCGCAGTTTGGAAATTCTCAACCATATGTACGGCCACCGTATAGGTGCCATTGGCGATAGGGAAATTATAACTAAACTCGGGACCATATCTTCTAGGGTAATACAAATCCTCATGCCCTCCCGGAACAGTATATGGCGTATAAGATGTATTAGATACCGTTGTAGGCTGTGTTTCTACCAAGTAAGAAACATCTTCTGCCTGATACAAGTCTGCATCCTTTGTATATTCTGTACCAGCCACGTTCATTCGGAAAGAAGTTGCTATAGGCACAATTGGCGCTTCTATCACCGTAAGATCAGCATCCAGAATTGCAGGAGTATATCCTGCTGCTGTGGCTATTATTCTGTTATTTCTGGTATCTGCTGCAGCTAAGGTACTGGCATCAATCCCAAAGTTAAATTCTCCAGGAACATTTGTCGCTGGAAGACTTAACCAGTCGTTGAAGTTATCGGCAGTCGTGTTAACCGGATCATCTTCTATATTTAAAGCAATTGCCGTGGCTCCATCTCCTGAAAGGGTACTTACAAAATTACCAGTTAACCCAGTTACCAATGTCTCACTAGCGGTATTAGGTATAAAAGCCAAGATGCCATTTACTGGTATCCCTGTGCTCTCCACTACATCAATATGTGTGATTTTGGAATTAAAACCTCCTAAACCATTCATGGTTAAAGCACCATCGGTAACCTGTACAATCATAGTGGCCACTCTGGTCTCTGTATTATTGGGACGGAAGGCTGGTATAATCGTATAGCCTTCCAAGGTAGCAGTATGACGACTGTCTACATTCCCAGGCCCCTTATCTCCCAAGCCTAAAGCAACCTCATAAATACCGTTAGGAATTTCCAATTCCCAGAACAACTCGTTCTTTCTGGGTTGAGTATCTCCCCATCCAGCAATATTATCCCCTTGGAAATGCACTAGTGTACCTTCCCGTTTTTCTTGATCGGAAGCGGCGGCATATCCATCACCTAGACGGTTTCTTCCAACTCCCCCGTCACCCGAAACATCTATCGGGGCTCCGTTGGATAATAATTTCCAGCCATAGCTCCCTTCCACAGGGGAAGCTGGAAAAGCCTGACCATAATCTATCAGGTAACCCGCCGGTGCTTCTGTGCTGGAATCCTGGAAGTTTACATGCGCTTCAAAACTAATGGTAGGTTCTACTCTTTCTGCTAATCCAAATCTATCATAGGCAATTACCATAGAACCGCCTGTAGCATTTCTTGTAGAAGTCATGATTCCAGCATAGGTTAATGCATCCGTTGCCCCATTAACATCATGGTCCACTCCTGCTAAGAATTTAGTCGGCGCCGTAAGGAAATCTGTTGCGCCAGTTACCTGTATCTCTGCAGCTCCATTCAGAGAATAATACCCTGTAACGGAATTATCCGAAGGGTCTACGGAAATTCTAAAACTTATTGAAATCACGCCACTAGTATTAAAATTGCTCGTATTAAGTTCTACAACAGATAAATTAGTCGTATTCCCTGTACCATCCCCTTGCTCTATTGCTAGCTGTATTTTTTGTTGGGTTGCATTACTTTTAACCAATACCAACTTAGCAAAATTATTCTCATTCAGACCAAACCAAATCCCCGTTTGCTGCGATCCATTATTAGGTGTTGTACCTGCAAAATTAGGTTGTGCCATAGTCGCTGTAATATCAATAATATTGGTGGATGCAACAAAACCTACTCCTAATGCATTCATTTGAGAATTCGTGAATGTACTACTGGGTGATCCCGAAAGCTGACGAAAATTAATGCCATTTGTAGCTTCAACTGATAACAACCCTCCCGACAAAGTCAAATTATCGACAATAAGCCCAGTAACATTTTCATCATTTACCAAATCATCCTCAGCTAATGGCGATGATGGAGAATCTACCATAGTAAAACCGGTATTTAAAATTCCACCATCCGTACCATCAAAATCCAATTGTACAGGAAGCGAAACTCCTACCTCATTACATTCTAAAGTACTAATTGGAGAGCATGGTGTTTGACCTATACTATTGAGATAGGTAAAAGCAATAACTATTAGTAGGGTAATTTTTTTCATAGTGCTTTAAATTTTGTGGTTTGGTAAATAAGTTGCTTTTTGGCTTTTAATAGGAACAAGAAAACCTTGAAAATAGCAAAATCGCCTACTTTCAAGGTTTAGATATAATTGATAAAATACGACTACGGGTAAAACAAATAATTTATAATCCTGAGTCTTAAATTGGTAAATTTTAATCATTCAGTAAAATGGTTGTTTTATAACCATAACTTACCTAGGTTAATTCATCTTCGTAAGTGGGGTACGAAATAAATAACATTTCTGTAGGGGGAAATTTTAAACTTAAAAATCTAAAATCACAAAATATTTACTATAAACAAGTGTATGTAATTTCGTTTGCACAAACCTATTTTCAAAAAGAAATTACGACGAAACGAATTTTTTCATCGATAAAGCGTTGAGTTATCTGATTCCAATCAAAAAACTCGTTCGGTCATAAAGTAAAGCACACTCCTTATACTGTAAGATTTTACTTATTCAAAACAAAAAATCCACTTTCTAAAAGCGGACTTTATCGTAAGTATCGACAAACTTTAACACCTTTATTAAAACACTATTTAAAACTAAAAAGTTCATTTTAAAAATACTAATTAAGCAATCTCATTTGCCAAATTTAAAAGTAGATAATAAATTTATTGCTATACAACTTTCTTAATCAATTAAGATATTACGATTATCTAAATTTCTTAGATTCAAGTTAATTATACATTTATAGGAATTAGTTTCAATTACTGATTTTTCCCCTCTACCCCATCAAAAAAAGCATGATACTTTTTAAAATCTGCTTCTTGATTATTTGTGGGAGTGATGGGTTCTGAAATTTTAACCTCCTTTTTACCGTAGTCAAAAGCTACCAATACAATTGGCACATTTGCAGTTTTGGCAATAAAATAGAATCCTGTCTTCCATTTCTCCACTTTCTTTCTAGTTCCCTCTGGAGATAGTGATAATCTAAACTTTTTTCGTTCGTTGAACACCTGAGCTGTTGCTTTTACAGTATCATTGGTTTTTGTACGATCAATTGGAGCACCACCTGTCCATTTAAAAAACCAACCGAAGGGTGAATCAAATAGGCTTTTCTTACCGATATAATTAATCTCTTCATTCCATACTTCTCTCACTAACAATCCTAAAAGAAAATCCCACCAACTGGTATGAGGCACAACAATGGCTACGAACTTATCTAAATGTGAAGGGAATTCCCCATTTAGCTTCCAACCTAGAATTTTAAAGTAGATGAATTTTGCTAATTTTTGCATGTTGTAATAGCACCAATATGATTAGTATAAGTAAACCTTATAAATTCTAAAGATTAAATCTTTTTGTAAATTGATTTTAGTTTTTCAACCGTGATAATCGACTTCCAATTTTTACCTAAGGCATTTTCCCATAATGGCTCCATACCCATCGCCACAGTAGTCATAGTATTCATATCAGATTCTGATAAATTGGAACAAATACCTGTTGGTAAAACAATCTGGTGCTTCTTGAGCATTTCATTAAACATTGCCACACCCTGCGGATAAAATTCTTCTAAATATTGAAAAACCAAACAATTACCAATACCATGCTTTACACCTAAAACATAGCCCAAACCATAACTCATGGCATGTGCCATACCTACTTGTGAATAAGCTATACTCATACCGCCATGCCAAGATGCCATCATTAGTTTCTCTCTACTTTCAGACTCGGTTATATTTTCTAAAAATACTTCTTTGCAAAGCTCTAAAGATTTCTCGCCATAACTCTGGCTAAAAGCATTTAAAAATGTACCATTAAGAGATTCAATACAATGAATAAAACAGTCCATACCCGT
The DNA here is from genome assembly GCF_963977385.1 of uncultured Maribacter sp. Classification (GTDB taxonomy): domain Bacteria; phylum Bacteroidota; class Bacteroidia; order Flavobacteriales; family Flavobacteriaceae; genus Maribacter. The sequence goes on from NZ_CAXBOU010000012.1 coordinate 5,850, forward strand.
ATAAAACCATTGCTCTTTGGGTACGCCTTTTGTTAATTCTGGATCTAATAATACTTGATCAAATGTGGTATAATCTGAATTGATACCTAATTTTTTTTCCGGCCCCATAAGTACCGTTGTCCTAGAGACCTCAGCACCGGTACCACTAATAGTAGGTATGCCTACATGGTAAATAGACTGTTTATGAACTAAATCCCATCCTTGATACTCTGAAGCGCTTCCTTTATTGGTCAACATTATTGCAACGGCTTTAGCCAAGTCCAATAAGGTACCGCCGCCTATACCAATAATGCCTGAAGGTAACTCTGTATATTTATCCAATATCATGCGAACCAATGCATCAACTTGTTCCGTTTTTGGTTCTTCCTCTGCTGAAATTAAAATGATTTGATCACAAAATATACTCGGAATTCGGTTGAGAAGGTCAGCACCTTCAAAAACATCATCAACCAAGTAAATCATGGGTGCTTCTGAATGCTTCCGTTTTGGCATTAAAATATCACCGAGTTTATTAAAACTACCTTTACCGTAGACAACTCTAGGTACCATAGGAAAATTTCGATACTCCTCTGAAGCTTTAGTAGGTATATTCTTCAATGTTGTTTCTTTCTTTAATTCCATTTTCATTATACATATTCCAGAATATCAGTCAGGGTAGATATTGTCATATACCCTTTATTCTCTATTGATCCGTTAACTTTTTCATGTTCCCATGTGGTATGAAAAGGTACATGTATAGCACGAGCTCCTATTTCTACTAATGGTAATACATCTGATTTTAATGAATTTCCAATCATTAAAAATTCACTTGGTGCTATCTGTAAATGATCAAGTAAATCGCTATAATTTTTTTCCTTTTTATCACTCAATACCTCAACATGATGAAAATACTCTGAAAGCCCTGATCGCTCTAATTTACGTTCTTGATCTAATAGATCTCCTTTGGTCAAAACTATTAGTCTATATTTATTTTTCAAACTTTTCAAAACCTCTTCTACTCCATTCAATAATTCTACAGGTTGCGTAATCATCTCTTTACCCAAATCTAACATATCGCCAATAGTTTTCGAGGAAATCTGATTATTTGATAACTCTAAAGCACATTCAATCATAGATAACATAAAGCCTTTAATACCATAACCATAAAGGTCCAAATTCTTTATTTCAGTCCTAAATAGCTCTTGGTCTATCTTATTCTTGGTTTCATATTTCTCCAATAAATCGGCGAACTTATCTTCGGTGTCCCTGAAGTAAGTTTCATTGACCCATAACGTATCATCTGCATCAAAACCGATAACATTAATTCCATCAAAATTTATTTCCATGCGGCTTGTGCTTTCTTTAAGTCTTCGGGTGTATCTATTTCGATACCCTGAACATTAGTCTCCACCATTTTTATCTTCTTACCGTATTCGAGATACCGAATGGCTTCAATCTTTTCCGTTGCTTCTAATTGTAACATGGGCAAACGTTGAAAATCCATCAAGGCACTTTTTCTAAATGCATATATTCCTTTATGCTTAAAATAAGATGTATTAGCATCTTTTGCTCTCCGATAGGGAATCGGTGATCTTGAAAAATACAAAGCGAAATTTCTATTATCAACTATTACTTTAACCGTATTAGGGTTATTAATCTCTTCTTCATCAGTAATTTTAACCATTAGAGATGCTAAATCAATTTCCTTGTGAATATCATTTTGAAAGACATTTAATACGCCTACCAAACTTTCACGATCAGTAAATGGTTCATCACCTTGTACATTTACGATAATATCAACATCCATTTGCATCACTGCTTCGGCGATTCGATCACTACCACAATCATGCTCTGTTTTGCTCATTATAGCCAAACCACCTTCTTTAACAATGGTATCATATATTACATCACTATCTGTCACTACATAAACCTCGTCAAACAATTTAGTGTGTATTGCAGCTTGATAGGTTCGTAAAATGACCGGTTTACCGGCCAAATCTTGCATTAATTTTGCAGGAAATCTCGATGCCGCATATCGGGCAGGAATCATTGCTATTATTTTCAATTAAATGTGTTTTATGTTTTTGTTCTTGGTCGCATGCTTCTATAAATCCTAAATATTATCACCAAGATTATTATTACTAGTACTGCTGCCAATATAGGCGCAAATATGGATGCTGCTGTAACTACCACTGCCGTGCCTGTTTCAATCGTTGCATATACAGGATTTGCCAAACCACCAGTTGTAGCGGTTGATGCCAATCTACCTGTTGCTCCCGCTCCTTTTATTGCGGTTGCAGTTCCTCCACCGGCAATTATAGCCAATGACCACGTTATTACAGGGTCTAAATCAGCCACTGTAGAAACCATTACCGCAGTACCTGCAATGGCGGCCAATGGCACAGCGATACTATCTAACAAATTATCGAACCAAGGAATAAAATATGCGAAAATTTCTAATAATGTAGCTACACCTAAAGTAAGAACAGCTACCAAACTTCCAATCCACTGCCAGTTTTCATTCAGATTCCAAACACCAAAATAAGACGCAAGACTTAATGCAAACAAAGGTAAAAACACTCTGAAACCTACAGAGGCAGCTAATCCTATTCCTAAAAATATACTTAAAATTGTTTCGGTTGTCATGTTATAATAAAATATGATAATTTTCCATATCCATAATCACTAAAATAAACTTTTCTTAATCAAGAAAAAAATCGTCTTTAAAGCCGATAAGATACAATTTGTTTTTTGCCCTTGTAACAGCAGTATATAACCATCTCAAATACTCTTTATCTATACCATTTGGCAGATAGGGTTGCTCAACAAATACAGTATTCCATTGGCCACCTTGTGATTTATGACATGTAATTGCATAAGAAAATTTAACCTGTAAGCCGTTGAAATATTTATTATTCTTTACACCCAAGAACTTTTTATATTTAGAACTCTCATGAGCAAAATCTTTCATAACTTCTTGGTAAAGCCTATTTCCATCCTCATATGATAATGAAGGTGATTCTGCAACAATAGTATCTAACAACAATACCGTTTCAAAAGGAGCCATATTTGGATAATCCACCATTTTCACTTTAACCTCTGCGAATTTAAATGTGTAAATTTCTTTAATATCAAAAATCTCCAAAATCTCCATTATGTCTCCATTTGCAATAAAACCAGCTTCTGAACTTGGCTTTAGCCAATAGTAATTATTCTTTACCACCATCATGAAATCGCCAACGGCAATATCATTTTCCAAGAATAAAATTCGTTCTCTAATATTCTGGTTGTAAAGGTTGGCTCTTTTATTCGACCTTACTATAAAAGCAGTTTCTTCTTTACCATTTTCTGAATAAGAACTATCAATAGCTTCCTGTATTTCGTTACCGTCAATTAATCTAACAATATCTGTAAAGGGGCTTACATCAAACTTAAAATCATCGAAAAAATCACCTTGTAATTGCTCTCTTAATAATGTAGCATTTGCCAAAATACCAGAATCACCTGCTTGCCTTACTACTTCATCTAATTCTAATCGAATAACTTCTTTATTGTAATTCAAGGATAACTTATCTGCGTCTAATGCCGGACTCAATACTAAATGTACTGGTGGCAACTGTGCTGTATCACCTATCAATAATAATTTACATTTATGCCCAGAATAAACGAACATCATTAAATCATCTAACAATGAACCATTTTCAAAAAGTTTAGAATCGGCTGCTGTATCAGGTATCATTGAAGCCTCATCTACAATAAACAAAGTATCTCTATGTTTGTTTGGTGCTAAAACGAACTGAACTCCGCCCCCACTTTGTTTTTTTGGGAAATATATTTTTCGGTGAATGGTAAATGCCTGGGTATTTGAGTAATTCGACATTACTTTTGCTGCCCTACCAGTAGGTGCCATTAGCACAGCCTTCTTCTGAACTTTCCAAAGACTATTCACTAAAGTGCCTATTAAAGTAGTTTTTCCTGTACCGGCATATCCTTTTAATAAAAAAACTTCATCCTTGACCGTAGACAAGGTAAACTCTGCCAATTTTTGCAAAGCCACTGATTGTGTGGTAGTTGGTGTATGTGGAAATTTAGTTTCCAGTAAGCTGTAAAATGAAGCGGGAGTTGTTGATTTCATGAGTCCTCAAAGATAAAGATGATTTTTAGGCTAAAAACTTTTACGATTAAAAAAAAATTGTAGATTTGTGAAGACCACTAAATTAAAATAACACATACAAAATGAAGACCATTATACAAATTGTACTTTGGGTTGGGTGTATCGCTTTAGGATACCTAATTTATAATTCCATCACTGGACCAATTAAATTTAAAGAAGTTAAACAAGAGCGTTATTCTCAAGTAATAGCTAAATTAAAGGACATTCGAAATGCTCAGGATGCCTACAGAACTGTAAATGGAAAATATGCGAATGACTTTAATAGTCTTATTCGTTTTATTGATACTGGTAAATATGTAATTACTCAACAAAGAGATTCTTCTTTCATGGAGTTTGATAAAGCATATGGTATTGATTTGTTAAAAGAAGTAAAAATTATTGATACATTAGCATTTGTATCTGTGAAAGATTCTCTTTTCAAAAAAGACCCTAGATACAAGACCTTAATGGATGTACCTACTGCGCCAAACGGCGAAAAGTTCACCATGAAATCTGCTTTTGTTGATAAAAGTGGATATAGAGCTCCTGTTTTTGAAGTTAAAGTTGACAAAAATGTTATACTATACGACCAACCAAAAGATTTATTGGCCCGTGAAAATGCAGCTCAAAGTGTAGAAGAAGTTAACGGATCATCAATTTATATTGGTTCTTTAGAAGAAGTAAGTACCACCGGAAACTGGCCTGCTGTTTATGACAAGAAAAAAGATCAATAACCGTTTAGATATAGCGGATAAAAATTTTAAGAAATTGTCCATTCAGGTTAGCTTGAATGGACTTTCTTTTTGTGTAGCAGATACTGTTTCACAAAAACTACTCATTTCTGATGCTGTAGAATTTTCAGAAGAGAAAAACCCCATCGTAGTATTAGATGAATTGAAAAATATTTTTCAAAAGCATCAGCTTAACGAGATGGAATTTGACGAAGTGGTAGTTGTACATCGTAATACGCTGTTTGGCCTTGTACCAAAATCTCTTTTTAATGCAGATCATCTTTTAGAATATCTAAAATTCAACACCAAAGTTTTAGCTACAGATGTACTATCGTACGATATAGTTGAAAATCATGATTTGGTTAATGTTTATGTACCATACATGAACATCAACAATTACATATACGAGCTTTTTGGAGAGTTTACCTATATGCATAATGGTACTGTTCTTTTGCAGTCTTTAATGAACAACCAGACACAAAACCAAGAAACTATTTGTTATGTTCATGTCAATAAAAGTCAATTAGACATCACCATTCTTGACCAACGTAAATTATTACTTTACAATAGCTTTCTTTACGCAACAAAAGAGGACTTTGCTTATTATCTCTTGTTCGTTTTAGAACAACTGGATTTGGACCCAAAAACAGCAACAGTAAAACTTTTTGGCACAATTGAAGAAGATGACTCCATTTTTCAATTGTGTTATTCCTATATTCAAAATATTAGCATTTTTACCCCGTTATCACCTCAATTAATAAAATTGGGTGAACCTGGCACTACTTCAATAGATTTCACTTTAATCAATACTATATAATGCGAATCATATCAGGAAAACATAAAGGACGACATTTAATAGCTCCTAAAAAATTACCTGTAAGGCCTACAAAAGATATGGCCAAAGAAAGTTTGTTCAATATATTGAACAACAGTTATTATTTTCCAGATTTAAAAGTTTTAGACCTTTTTGCAGGTACAGGCAACATAAGTTATGAATTCTCATCTAGAGGCGTAGATGATGTTCTAGCTATAGACACACACACAGGCTGTGTGGAATTTATAGATAAGACGGTTGCTCTTCTAGATATGAATATACGTACATTGAAAAGTGATGTTTTTACTTTTTTACAACGCAATACAGAAAAATTCGACATCATATTTGCCGACCCTTTTTATGATATGGAATTGACGGATTTTGAAAAATTACCAGAATTAGTTTTTGAAAACGAACTTCTTTTAGAAGATGGTGTCTTAATTATCGAACATTCTAACAGAACCAGTTTAGCTGAATTACCATTCTATAAAAATTCTCGAAAATATGGTGGTAGTGTTTTTAGCTTTTTTGAAAAGTAATTATAAAATATTTAAAAACTAAAAAATAAGCAGGCCATAAGCCGGATTCTGTTTCTCTGAAACTAATTCAGAAATCCTTATCATTTATCTAGGCCGTGGGTTACCCCAAGGCTCTAACCGCCTACCCTTCAGCTTGAGCGTGCAGCTCTTAAACACCGATTTACATGACGTTTCACCGTATAGAGTTTACCTGGTTTCACTACAGCCGAACTGTACTTGCTTTCTGTTGCACTTGTCCTCACTTTTCAGCGGACGGGCGTTACCCGCTATACTGCACTCTGGTGTCCGGACTTTCCTCGTATTCTACCCGAAGCTCGGGAGATTCCGCGATAAGGTGGCCTGCTTTGCGCAAATGTACTGCAATTGTTGATAACTAAGGATGATCTCTATTCTTAATTCACTTCAAAATTCACCGCTATATTTATATTTGTAATAGCTTAAAACGTAGTAGTAATTTGGAACCATTTATTGTATCGGCACGTAAATATAGACCACAGACCTTTAAGGATGTTGTAGGTCAGCAGTCTATCACCAATACGCTACAAAATGCTATAGACCAAAACCATTTGGCGCAAGCCTTACTTTTCTGTGGCCCAAGAGGTGTAGGTAAAACTACTTGCGCTCGTATTTTAGCGAAACAGATAAATTCTGATGGTACAGAACAAGAAAATGAAGATTTTGCTTTCAACATATTTGAGCTAGATGCTGCATCTAATAACTCGGTTGATGATATTCGTAATTTAATAGATCAAGTACGTATACCGCCGCAAGTTGGTAAATACAAAGTATATATCATTGATGAGGTACATATGTTATCTCAATCGGCTTTCAATGCTTTTCTAAAAACATTGGAAGAGCCCCCGAAGCATGCTATTTTCATATTGGCAACGACCGAAAAGCACAAAATTATACCTACTATACTTTCTAGATGTCAAATATTTGATTTTAAGAGAATTACGGTTAAAGATGCTGCAAAATACTTGAAATATATAGCAGAAAATCAAGGTATAAATGCCGAAGAAGATGCGTTACATATCATAGCTCAAAAGGCTGATGGAGCGATGCGCGATGCCTTATCTATTTTTGATAGAGTAGTGAGTTTTTCAGGAACCGAGCTTACTCGAAAAGCAGTTACCGAAAACCTTAATGTTTTAGATTACGACACCTATTTCGAGGCTACCGATTTAATTTTAGAGCATAATATTCCAAAATTACTTTTACTTTTTAATAAAACATTATCCCTCGGTTTTGATGGTCATCATTTCATATCTGGACTTGCTACGCATTTTAGAGATTTGATGGTATGTCAACATCCAGATACTATAACTTTATTAGAAGTCGGTGAAGCGGCTCAACAACTATATAAGGACCAAAGTAAAAGAACCTCTACCTCTTTCTTATTAAGAGGTTTAGATATTGCCAATGATTGCGATTTAAAATATAAAACAAGTAAGAACCAACGACTGTTAGTCGAACTAACCCTTATGAAACTTGCCTCTATCGATTTTGATGGAGAAAAAAAAAATCCTGAATCAGTAGCACTACACAATAAAACAATAGATTTCATTGCGCCTGCAGCATTTTACAAGCAACTACCGAAAACTCCAATAAAGGAAGCTGTATCAGAATCTACTAGTGAAAGCACTACTCCCATTGAGAAAAAGAGTGTAGAAATTACTCAACCTACTCCGGCTCAGGAAGAAAAGCTTCCTAGCAAGGAAATGAAAACTGAAAGCGCATCTTTGGTTACTAAAGAACCGAAAACAATTCCTGCAGAACCTGCTCAGAATAAAATAAAAATCAACCTACCCAATAAGCGAGTTTCCGGACTGTCTATTTCTAGCCTTAATGCGAAAAAACAGCACGAACTAAATAAAATTGAGGTAATAATTGATGAAAATAACTTACCTAAAGACCTCTTTACAGAAGAAGAATTACGTAAACATTGGGCTGAATTTGTTGAAAGCATAGATAGAAAAGGTCAAAAAATTCTGGCTTCGAATTTAAATACCGATGTTCCAAAATTAAAGGAAGATTTTAAAATTCATATTGAGCTTCCTAACGGAACAATGAAAAAGGAAATTGAGCGCGAACAGTTTGAGCTAATGGAATATTTACGAGCTAAATTGAACAACCATTTCATTCATTTAGAGATAAGTGTAAATGAAGCAACTGCCAAAAAATTTGCTTTTACGCCGGAAGAAAAGTATGAAAAACTTAGAGAAAAAAATCCCGTTATCGATTTGCTTAGAACAGAATTCGATTTAGATTTATAACTTTCTTTTTATCCGAAAACTAAATACCAGCATCACTATTGATATTATCAATAGACCAAATGCTTCCCTTCCCAACTCTACAGTAGCTATATCACCATCATTCAAATCAAACCCTTGAAAGTCTGAAGGGTATAGATATAAAAAAGCAATAAAAGCAAGCACGCCCAATACTAACGGAAGTACATAACCAATTTTGTTTAAGGCAAAAGCCAAAGAAATCAAAGCAGCGATACCATAAATAATAATCCATCGCAAAGCATCTGTATCATTATATTGTAAGACTGCACTTATTGTAAATAACAATGCAAATAGATAACCTAGTATCTTAAAGAATAGATTCACAAGAAATTAGTTTAATAGGTGATCTTCAATGAGATCACGCACTTGAATGGCACTAATGACATCCTCATTTACGCCATTTACATGATTACTTATAAAAATAGGATAATCTTCCTTATCCTCTGTCAAACGCCCATGCGAACCTTTAATTAATGTAGCATCAATGGGTATGATATCCATCACTGTTCTAAACCCCAGTTTCTTCTTCAACAATTTAGCAACCACCTTAGCCATAACCAATTTATCTTTAGGATCTGTCAACATTTCAACAGGATCATATCCCGGCTTCTTATGTATATCAACCATTCTTGCATAGTCTGGTGCTTTTGTATCATCTAGCCAAAAGTAATAGGTAAACCAAGAATCTTTATCGGCTACAACCACAATGTCACCGCAACGCTCATGGTCAATATGATACTTTTTCAAATCTTCCCCAAAAAATACTTTTTCAATACCTTCTACAGATTTAAGTAGCTTTACAAGCTTTTCAATATCATTGGAATTCTTGCAATACACATGTGCAATTTGATGGTCAGCTACTGCAAATGCATGACTTTCACCAGCATCTAATAGTTCTAAACCACGTTCTTCACGTATAGCGATATAACCTTCTTTTCTTAATACTCTATTCAAATGAATAGGTCTGTTTACATTTGTAATTCCGTATTCAGAGAGTAGTATCACCCGCGTATCTTGGGCCTCATAATACTCTACCAATTGTTTTACGACTCCATCTATATCCTGTAAATCTTTTGAAATGATATTGAAATCTAGACCATAGCGTTGTAAATTATAATCTAAATGTGGCAAGTAAATTAATGTAAGATCCGGATTGTGTTTTTTATCTGTCAACAATGCTGCGTCGGCAATCCATTTCGATGAATTTATAGTTGTCTTAGGACCCCAAAATTCAAACAAAGGAAAGGTTCCTAAGGCATCTTGCATATCATCTCTTAATTTAGCAGGATACGAATAGATATCTGGAATCTTTCTTCCGTCAGCTAAGTAATTGGGTCTTGGTGTAATACTGAAATCTACGTTTGAGTACATATTATACCACCAAAAATGGTTTGCACACGTAAAGTTTGGATACTTCTCTTTTAAAGCATCCCACAATTTGGGTTGTTGAACCAACTTGTTTGATTGCTTCCAAAATTTAACCTCGCATTCATCTTTAAAATACCAACCATTACCTACAATACCATGCTCTGACGGCCACTTACCGGTTACATACGTGGATTGGACAGCACATGTAACAGCAGGTAAAACAGGAGTTATATATGATGCCTTTCCTTTTTCCAAAAAAGACTTTATAAACGGAGTATGTTCCCCTATTAGTCGTTTGGTCAACCCTACTACATTAATAACAACTGTCTTCTTCATATTACAAGCGTGATTTTAACCATTCAATTTCGCGGATTATAGATACCGACAAATCTTGTTTTAAATCTGTCGGAAGCACATCCCACGTATATGTTTCAATTTCTAAATGCTCAGAAACCGGGTTGTTCTTTATAAAATCTATTGTTTTAATTATATGGTCTTGGGTGGAAAACAAGGCTCCGTAATTTTCTAAGAATATAGGTACATGATAGTGTGCACGAAGTTCTTTATGACCTCTTTTACTATCTAAAACTATTGGAAGATCACTATATGTTCTAACTACCCCATCAACCTTTTCAGTGACTTGATGTAGATAGGTCGGTTCATTAAATTGAGTAAGCTCTGTCCAGATAAGATCATCATCCTTCCCATTAAACAGAATTTTTAACGCAGCACTCACTTGAATTTTTCCTATTCGAATATTTTGTTCTTTAAATTTTGTAAATGTGTCTATTGGTTCTTCAAAGGCGAGAGAGAAATGACAGATATCATAACAAACGGTAATGTATTTTTTAATAAGCTTTTCGGCCTCAATAGCGCTCATACCTAGTTCATTCTTAAAAAACTCAATCCCTATTGGTACCAAATATTTCGAATAAAAATTCACAACCTCCTCACTATTCTCTAAAAGTCCGTCTGGTTCTGGTTCTATATCCAGATGCATATATTTTCCGGTGCTTTCTTCTAACTCAAACAACTGCTTAACAACCTTGAGCATATTTTCTGCACCAACTTTAAATGCCTTTTTTGTATCCTTTTCTGTTTTATGCCAATATTTATAAGTAATAGGTGAAGTTGAAATACCGCCATTAATTCCTATAGGTAATAATTCTGATAATTGACGAAATAATCGCTTTGTATAAATCAGCCGATCAGTAGTTGTCCAATCCGGAGCATGAACCATATCTTTAACTCTTTCATCATGAAAATTTCCGTAGGGAAACCCGTTCATGGTAAAAATATAAAGATTATTATCTGCTAACCATTTTTTGAAATCGGACATGTTCGCCCCTTGCTCGAGTTCTTCGCTTGCCTTATTCGACAAACGTAGACCAAGACCAAAAGCTTGGGTATTAGAAACTTCCTTTTTTATACCCGGAACATGTTTTTGAATACTTTCAAAAGTACTTCTCCAATCTTGACCAGGATGAATATTCGTACAATATGTTAAGTGTAGTTTCTCTTTTACTTGCATTGACTTTAATTTAACGCGAATTGATGATTCAACTTAGCGACTGCTTCGTACATAAGCTTCATATCTATCGTATGTACGTCATGTTTTACCCCGAGCGCAGAAATAAGAGTAATAGTCAATTGACCACCTAAATGCTCTCTAAACTCTTCTATTCCATTTAACAAAGACTCAATCTCACTTGTTGTATTTACCGGAAGTGAAAGATCAAAACCAATTTCGACCATTACATCTAAAATCTGCTGTAAATCGTTTTCAGTAATCAAACCAATTAATTGAGCATAGGTAACATCAATTGCAATACCTTTTGCTACTGCTTCACCATGCCTCAATTCATAATTGGTCATGAATTCCATTTTATGCGCTGCCCAATGACCGAAATCTAAAGGTCTAGATGAACCTGATTCAAAAGGGTCGCCACCTTGAGCGATATGCTGCATATGCATTTCTGCACATTTATATATAACATACTGCATAGACTCGATCTCTCTATTTTTTAATGCCATAGCATTATCAGCTATGTATCGAAAGAACTTTTTATCTTTTATAAGTGCCACTTTAATAGCTTCTGAAATACCAGAAATCCAATCACGTTGATGTAAGGTTTCTAAGAAATCACTATCATTTATAATTGCATAAGGCGGAGCAAATGTTCCTAAGAAATTCTTCTTCTTAAAGGCATTCACACTATTCTTTACGCCAACAGCCGAATCGTTTTGTGATAAAACCGTAGTAGGTATTCGTATTAACTTAACACCTCTATGTGCAATTGCAGCAGCATAACCAACCATGTCGATTACCGCCCCACCACCAATAACAACGACAAATGAATGTCGACAAATTTTATTCTCATTTATAGCTGTCAATACCGCTTCGATAGACGAATCACTATTTTTAACTTGCTCACCACCTGGTAATACTACAGTATCTGTATACCTTAAGTTATCCTTATTACCTTCACAATAGGATTGTATCTGATTCATTAAAACAGGATGATGATTTTTCACACCATCATCTAAAACGAACAGCAGTTTAACCGGTTCGAATTCTTTGTAGTCGGAAATTAGTTTCGCAAAAAGTGGATTTCCTAAAGTGAAAAGTCCTGAAGTGAAATATAATTGATAGTCATATTGAACTTTAAATGACTGTTTTATTGGTTGTAATTGCATAAAATCTTAGGTTACGGCAAATAATTTTGATAACAATATTGATAATGGTAATAACAATAATACCGCTAAGGCTAGATACCAACTAGAAAAGCCGGCAACCCAACAAGCATTCATTACTACAAGTGACAAAACCCCAGAAATAACCGCTTTCTTAATATTCTTCGGAGAATTTTCTTTGTATGCCCTAATTAAAGGTGAAAAAATTAAAAAACCGAACAAGATTAAAAATGGTATTAAAGTTAAAAATTTATCTGTCTGTTCTAATACTACAAACGTAATTGACGCAATAACTATTGTATATAATACACTAGCCCAGATAATATGTTTTTTATTGTCACCATGAACTTCGCCTCTACTGATTAAGGTGATTGCAAAAATGTAAACCACAGGTACTAAAGAGATATACCAATTTGAGATTACCGACACTATTGACATACCTAATAGTAGATTCAATCCTCGACAAATACCCATATTCAATGGACCAGCAAATCCGAATTGTTTGAAATACGCATCATACGTCAAAATAGCAATAGTCAGTGCTACTGAAATTCCTCCTGCTAATACATTACTATTGAAGGCCAAAGCAATACCCAACACCATTAAAAAGAGTCCAAAATATACAGCATGACGCTTAGGTATCAATCCACTTGGTATAGCCCGTTCAGGTCGCTCAATAGCATCTAGCTCTGCATCAAAAACATCATTAAAAACAACACCACCGGCATATAGGGCTATTGACGAAAAAATTAATGATAAAACATCTATCCAATTTTCCTTTAAAAACCTTAGTACTTCTATATTCTCAAGGAAAAGAGTAATTGCAATACCAGCCAAAATATCTGCAGCGGCAGTTGGTAAATTTGCAGGTCTCGCCAAACGAGCAAAACCCATCAATTTTTCTCTCATTTTAAGTAATTTGGTCCTCGTCAATTCTTGGAGTCTGACCTCTTAAAACACTATTATCATTAAATAATTGCGATTGATTTATACTATCGGGCTGCAGCCAATGTGATTCTTTCATTTTACCATTCTTACCAAAGGCATCTAAAGCGTTTTGATAACAAGTCTTTCTAACATCTTCCATAGATATTCCTCTTTTCAACATTAAAGAAGCTGTTTTTGGCACGGCTAGTGGATCACTTACACCCCAATCTGCCGAACTATCTACTATGATATTCGAACTCCCATATTTCTTAACAACCTCGACCATACGTTCATTACCCATTTTTGTTTTTGGATAAATAGTAAAAGCAGCTATAAAACCGCGGTCTAGTACTTCTTTAACAGTTTCTTCGTTATTGTGATCTATAATGACATTAGCTGGATCTAAGCCATGCTCCAGACAAACCTCCATACTCTTAATTGTTCCTGCTTTTTTATCGCGGTGTGGGGTATGAACCTGCACTGTCATATCTAATTCTTTAGCCATCTCTAATTGCATTCTAAAGAACTTATCTTCCGCTGGTGTTTGATCGTCATAACCTATCTCTCCTATAGCTACAACATTCTCTTTATGAAGGTACAACGGCAATAATTCAATCACTTGTTCTGCCAGAGCCTCGTTATTTGCTTCTTTTGAATTAAGACCTATAGTACAATAATGTTTAATCCCGAACTGACTAGCTCTAAACGGCTCCCACCCAACAAGACTACTAAAATAATCTTGAAAAGAACCAACTTGAGTTCTAGGTTGACCCAACCAAAAAGAAGGCTCTATAATTGCTACGACTCCCGCTGCAGCCATTGCTTCATAATCATCAGTTGTTCTTGATGTCATGTGCACATGGGGATCAATAATCATCATTTTCTCATCCATACTATTATAGTTTTATCGAATTCCAATTTATTTGTCCGTCAGCTACTTTATGTTTTAACTCCGGATAGTTGTTTAAAAGAGCCATTGCTTTATCATTATTTGAATTATAGCAACATAATGCTCCTGCTTTATTTTCAATAGTATCTTCACTACTTAGCAACCTATCCATATCTTTTAAACGATCTTCATTAAGAAATTTTGAAACCGGCCTCCAAAACATCGGGTCTATCTTTCTTGATGCCGCCCATCGCTCATGGGCATAATCTGATATAATTCTGGTAAGGTCTTCATTTGCTCTTTCATCTACAGACTCTATTTTTGAAAGGTCACGCTCCATAAATGCCGCCTTTAAATACATTTGATTCCACTGTTGATCGTTAAAGTATTTTGCTGGATATGGATTATTCAAGGATATTGCATCAAAAATTATAGCAATATTCGTTCGAAGTGCCTCTACTGCAGTTTGTTTATATGCCTCTGGATTTGGTAATAAAACCAAGTACTTTAAAAAGGTTTCTAACTCACCAGTATCAGCCACTTGAATAATATTGGCAACCTTTGATGTGTAGAATTCCTCATCTTGACCAAGAATTTCAGACAATAAAAATATTCGTGCAACCTGAAGTAAATTTGCTTTATGTGCCTTGAAATATATGAAACTTTCATCAACTACTTTCTCAAATGGAATTGGCGTTAATGAATTAAATTTCACATTTAAGAGACTATAGGTCATAAACAAATCTTTTGATGATTTGCTTTTTGCCATCTTTACTATTTCTCCCTTTAACCAAGCCAAACTTTCTGGCGTTCCATATTTGATTAAGATATTTTGAATCTCTTCTTGATTGCGCATTTTTTAACTAAGATTGACTTTACCTCAAAAATAATTATTATTAGTTAGTTAATTGTTACGCTTGTTAATTATAATTGGGGAGGTAGACAAAATCTTTTTAATTTTGAACAAAATAAAAATATGCTAGGGTTAAAACTACCAACAGATCCAAGATGGGTAAATATAGTCGAGAAAAATATTGATGAGATATTGACAGATCATGCTTACTGTGAGCAGAAAGCTGCAAGCACGGCAATTTCGCTTATTGTATCTTTCCCTGAGTATACGGAACTTGTTGAAGAAATGGTTGCTTTATCAAGAGAAGAAATGGGCCATTTTAAAATGGTTCATGACCTTATCTTAAAGCGCGGTAATACTTTAGGAAGAGATCGTAAAGATGATTACGTGATTGAATTATTAAAATTCTTTCCTAAAGGAGGTAGTCGAACTACTCAATTGGTTCATAGGTTACTATATGCAGGATTAATTGAAGCGCGTAGTTGTGAACGTTTTAGATTGCTTTCTGAAGAATTGGAGGATAAAAAATTAGCCGACTTCTATCATAAATTAATGATTAGTGAAGCCGGTCATTATACTATGTTCTTGAAATTTGCACGTAAATACGGAGAACTAGACGACGTTAACCAAAAATGGAATGATCTCTTAGAGTATGAAGCCAATATCATGAAAAATTTAGGCACAAAAGAATCTATTCACGGCTAACGCCTGGTTCGTTACTTTTTCAAGTCTTTTGCATAGTAGTCATACGTAGCAAATTGCGACCTTATTTTAGGCGGGGTAGTTTTTCGATATGCATTATCTTGCTTTTCGTTAAAAATTCGAGCCTTCATATTATCATTCCAACAAATCTCAAAAGAGTCCATCAATTCTTTTTTAATATCCTCATCATAAATTGGGCAACCTACCTCAACCCTATAATCTAAATTTCTAGTCATCCAATCTGCAGAAGAAATATACATTTTGGTATTTCCTCCATTTGCAAAAGCGAATAACCGTGTATGTTCTAAAAATTTATCTATAACACTAATTGCCTCTATGTTTTCACTCATCCCCTTAATGCCTGGAACTAAGCAACATATACCTCTTATAATCAACTGGATCTTTACCCCTGCCCTACTTGCTTCATACAGTTTATCTACCATTTTATAGGAAGTAAAACTGTTCATCTTTATTTTGATATAGGCCTCTTTCCCTAGAATAGCATTGGCAATCTCTACATCTATCAATTTCATAAATGCATTTTTAGTGTAATGCGGTGAGACGATAAGATGTTTGTATTTATTTATTTTATAAGTTGTCTCGAAAAAATCAAAGACCTTATTTAACTCTTTTAAAATAGGCTCATGCGCGGTGAATAAAGTATAATCTGTATATATTCTTGCTGTAGATTCGTTAAAATTACCCGTACTTATGAATCCATAACGTTTTATATCATCTCCCTCTTCTCGCTCTATTAAACAAATTTTACTATGCACCTTAAGACCCGGTACGCCAAAAATTAACTTGACACCTTCCGCTTGAAGCTGTTCTGCATATTCAATATTTGCTTCTTCATCAAAACGCGCTTGTAATTCTATTTGTACGGTAACCTGTTTACCATTTTTCACCGCATTAATCAATGATGCTGCTACTTGAGAATTACTTGCTAATCTATATACCGTAATTTTAATGGTACGCACCTTAGGGTCAAGCGCCGCCTCACGTAAAAATTTCAAAATATAGGTGAAGGTATGGTACGGTGTGTATTGCAAGTAATCTTTCTTTGCAATACTCTCTAGTATACTACCTTCTATACTTAATCCTTTTACCGGTAAAGGAATAATTTTATCATATAGTAAATCTTTTCTTCCAAGACTTGGAAAGCCCATGTAATCTCTACGGTTATGATATCTACCGCCTGGGATAACACTATCAGTATCTTCGATGTTCATTTTTTCCTTCAAAAAAGCCAATGTATCCCTACTTATGCTTTTGTCATATACAAAACGAACTGGATCACCAATTTTTCTATGCTCTACACTCGAAGATATTTTTTCGATAAAACTCTTACTTAAGTCATTATCCATGTCGAGTTCTGCGTCTCTAGTAATCTTGACCATATGAGCCGAAATCGATTCATATTCGAACATGGTAAAAATGTTATCTAAACAATATCTAATTAAATCATCTAAAATGATGATAAAACTCTTATCACCTTCATCTGGCAATACTACAAAGCGGTCAATACCTTTTGGAATCTCAATTAATGCGTATCGTTTTTCCTTTTTACTATTATCACTCTTAATCACCATTTTTACCGCTAAGTAAGCCGCAGTATCTTTCAAGGTAGGAAACCTTGTAAGTTCATTTAAAATAATAGTCATTAATTGAGGGCTAACCTCTTTTAAAAAGTAGGCTTTTACAAACTCTTTTTGACTCTCATTTAATTCGGTTTCCTTTAAAATAAAAATATTTTTGCCCTCAAGTTCGTGCTCTATTTGTTTAAGAATAACCAAACTCTTGGTCTGCTGATCGATTACAATTTTGGTAATTTCCTCCAAAAGATCCTTAGCCTTCTCGCCACCTAAGACACTTTTACCATTTTTACCTGCTTCCACTATACGTTTAACCGTTGCATAACGCACTTTAAAAAACTCATCTAAGTTATTAGAGAATATTCCTAAGAATCTAAGTCTTTCAATTAAGGGAACATTTTTATCTGCACTCTCTTGTAAAACCCGTTCGTTAAACCACAACCAGCTAATTTCTCTATTAACGTATTGATTATTATTTTTTACCATGCCTTTAGTTGCTTTGGAAATATAGTTTGAATTGTAGAGCCTTTGGAAATGGAGGCCCATTTGGTTTCTTTAAATTGTAATTGCACAAACCCACTAGTAGGCACATTGTCAATATGCCTATTTCCCATTGCGTTTGCTAGATATGTAAATGTATGATTATGTCCAAAAATCAAAACGCTTTCTAACGAATCATCAAAATTTTTAATAAAATCGATAACTTTTTCCCCTGAAAAATCATATAAATCAGAAGCCACAGAAAAGTCAATTAATGGGTAATTTAACGTTCTCAAACAAATCATGCATGTATGTAATGCTCTGTTTGCAGGACTAGAAAAAACCTTATCTATTTTTAAATTTTTACCAGCTAATTCTGCAGATACCATTTGGGCGTCGACCATACCTTTTTGCAATAGTGGCCTGTCTTGATCACTAACATTTAGTTCCCAAGATGATTTACCATGGCGCATTATAAATAAATTCTTCATTTAAGGGTATATGAAATTAAGGTGCCAATCGCTCCATTTTCCAATCGAAATCAGCTGTTAATGTATAACGTATACGATCATGTAATCTATTAGGTCTTCCCTGCCAAAACTCCATAGAAATAGGTCTTACCAAGTAACCGCCCCAATGCTCTGGTCGTTCGATTTCTTTACCACCATACTCCTTTTCTAGTTCGGTCAATTTATTTTCTAGAACAGTTCTATTCTCAATCACAGAACTCTGTTCAGACACCAAAGCACCTAATTTGCTTCCATCTGGGCGTGATTCGAAATAGCCATCAGAAAGGTTTTTAGCTAATTTCTCCGCAGTACCTTTTATAATAATTTGTCGTTCTAAATTCGCCCAAAAAAATGAAATACAAATCTTAGGGTTTTCAGCTATTGCCCTACCCTTTTCACTGTTATAATTTGTGTAGAAGATAAATCCTTCATGGGTGTATTTTTTAAGCAGTACTACTCTGCTTTTCGGAAAACCATCTAACCCAACAGTAGAAACCGTCATCGCATTAGGTTCATCAACACTATCTGACTTTTCAACTTCATAAAACCAAGTTTGAAAAAGCTGTAGCGGATTGTCAGAAATACTATCTTCCATCAAAGCACTTTTCTCGTATGATTTCCTATAACCGCTTAAATCTTTCTGCATCATTTTAATGTTAAAAACAAGATAAACAAAGTTCTAAAAAGAAAGGAAAATAAGTACTATTAAATCATATTAAAAAGTACTAAAAATCAAAAACACGCCCATCGTCTGCAAGCAATACATTTGGGAAAATTGTTAGCGCTTCTTCCTTAAAAAGCTCAATAGATTTGTAGCGAGTAGAATAATGCCCTAGTACTAAAGTTTTTACGTTCGCATCTTTTGCAACCTTTGCGGCCTGCAACGCCGTAGAATGTTTAGTTTTCGTTGCTAATTCAGCTTCTGACTCCAAAAACGTAGATTCATGATAAAGAACGTCTACACCTTTCAACTGTAATGATAATTTTGCATCATAAACCGTATCACTGCAAAAAGCATATGATTTTGGCTTCGGTGGATCAAAAGTTAATTTTGTGTTGGCTATAACTTCACCATTATCCAAGATAATATCCTTACCATTTTTAATATTCTGAAAATAGGCTTTATCGATACCATAGCTCTCCGCTGCATCTATATTAAGCTTTCTTTTACCTTCTTTTTCTCGAAACAAGAAACCATTGGTATAAATTCTATGATCTAAAGGAATTGTAGTAACTGATATTTTTTTATCCTCAAAAATCAATTCTGGCTTTTTACTTGAAAGCTCATGAAACAACAACGGATAGTTGGTCCAGGAATCTCCTAGTTTTAAAAGTAGGGTTATCGCTTGTTTTATACCTTTTGGGCCGTAAATATGAAGTTCCTTATCGCGCCCTAAAAGTCGCATAGTAGACACCAACCCAGGTAGTCCGAAAAAATGGTCTCCGTGAAGGTGTGAAATGAAAATATGGTTTATTCTTGAAAATTTTATTTTATGCCTTCGTAACTCTACTTGAGTACCTTCTCCACAATCAATAAGAACAATATTATTATTGATTTCTAATACTTGGGCCGTAGGGTTTGTAAAAGTTCTTGGAGTTGCCGCGTAACAGCCTAGTATGGTAAGGCGCATAAATATTGATGATAATATATTTGTATTAGATATTGAAGAAAGTTGATTTACAATTCTAAATCACGTTCTATTTCTTCCATTTCAACAATATCTCTCGCTTCTTGTAACGTAGGTACTATGCTAATTTCATCTGGCACATCATCATAAGTCACCTTATCGGAAACCAAAATAAACGACTTCCCGTTTTTTTTATGCATTTTGGCTATCTCTAAAAAGGAAATAACATTATAAGGAGTCAGTTTTGAAAATCCTAATAAATCTAAAACCAGATTATCATTCTTCAATTTAGCATACTCTTTTACTAAGTTTTCCAAAAAGAGCTCAATAGAAATTTTTTCTTGAGAAATGACAATTAACGAACCTTCTTTATTAAAAATCATATCATTTTATTTTAGATGCCAATAAATATATAACCGCCATACGAATGGCTACTCCATTTTCAACTTGATTCAAAATTATAGATTGTTTTGAATCGGCAACATCACTTGTAATTTCTACACCTCTATTTATTGGACCAGGATGCATTATTACAATTTCTTTATCCAAACTATCAAGTAATTTTTTGTTTACTCCAAATTGCTGTGTATATTCTCTAGTTGTTGGGAAATAACTAATATCTAGCCTTTCATTCTGAATGCGTAACATATTAGCTACATCGCACCATTCTAAAGCCTTTCTTAAGTTCGTTTCAACACCAACACCTAATGAATCTATATACTTAGGTAGTAAGGTTTTAGGTCCACATACTTTAACATTTGCACCTTGTAATTTTAATGCGAAAATATTTGAGAGTGCAACTCTAGAATGTAGTATATCGCCAACAATCACCACATTTTTACCCGCTACATCTCCTAATTTCTCCCGTATGGAATATGAATCTAGTAACGCTTGTGTTGGATGCTCATGCGCACCATCACCAGCATTTACAATAGATGCCTTAACATGTTTAGAAAGAAATATACCTGCACCAGGATTCGGATGTCGCATTACCACCATATCTACTTTCATAGATAAAATGTTATTTACCGTATCGATAAGTGTCTCTCCTTTCTTTACCGAAGATTGACTCGCAGAAAAATTAAGAACATCTGCTGAAAGTCGCTTTTCAGCTAGTTCAAAAGACAACTTTGTTCTGGTGCTATTTTCAAAAAAAATGTTAGCTATGGTAATATCTCTAAGTGAAGGAACCTTTTTTATCGACCGATTAATCACTTCTTTGAAGTGATCGGCTGTTTCGAAAATAAGCTGAATATCGGTTTCCTTAAGATATTTAATTCCCAGTAAGTGTTTAACACTCAGTTCGCTCATTTTCTTATCTATTTACTAAATATATGATATCCTCTCCATCATTCTCCTGCCACATCACCTTTACTTTTTCGTCGTTTATAGCATCTACTTGGCGACCTCTATAATTTGGCTGTATAGGTAAATGCCTACTAAATCTACGATCTATTAAGCACAGCAATTCAACATCTTTAGGTCTACCAAAAGATTGTAAAGCTGTTAAAGCTGCATTTATACTCCTACCTGTATAAAGTACATCATCAATAAGTACTACATTTTTATCTTCAACCAAAAAATCGATATTGGTTTTGGTTGCCTCTAAGGTTTTATCTCCTCTTCTAAAATCATCACGATAAAAGGTAATATCTAAAAAACCAAGGTCGATATGTTTCACCTTATATTCCTCCTTTAAAAGCTTTGTTAATCTCTGCGCCAAAAATTTGCCTCTAGGCTGTATGCCTATAAGTACCGTATTTTCAAAAGTTAAATGATTTTCAAGCAGTTGACAAGCCAATCGATGCAGGATGATATTTATTTCTTTGGAAGAGAGTAAAACTTTTTGACTCATAATAATCACCCGTGCGTTTAGCTAAACAAAAATAGATAATTCTATCTTAACTTTGATAGCTAATAATAGTAAGTAAAACTGAAAAGAAAAAATCTGAATTCTGTTGGGAACTATTACAACCCTAAAATAGAGAAAAAAGCCTCTTTATGACTATCTCCTATAGGAATACGCATGTCATTAATAACGATTCTATTTCGTTGCACTGTTTTAATAAAGTTAACATTAACAATGTACGATTTATGTACTCTAAGAAATTGATTAGAAGGTAACTTACTCATAATCTCCTTAAAACTCATTAATGTTAAGATGGTCTTATTAGTATTAGCAATATGAATTTTTAAATAATCTTTTAAGCCTTGAATATATTCAATTTGGTCAAGATCAATCTTTATACTTTCGTATTCCGCCTTCACAAAAATGAACTTTTTTTCAACTGAATTGTCTCCGTTGGATGGAAAAACATTTGCTATCATAATTGGTTTTTCTTTTTTAGAAATTAAATCTTGCACTCTAGAAACTGATTTTATAAAACGATGATATGGTATAGGCTTTACCAAATAATCTACAGCATTCAATTCAAAACCATCGACCGCATACTGAGAATAAGCGGTAGTAAATATGAATAATGGGCGGTTGTCTAAAGTCCCCATAAAATCGATTCCGTTTATTTGCGGCATTTCTATATCACAAAAAATTAAATCGATTTTCTTCTCTTTTATTTCTGTAATAGCGTCTAATGGATTTGTATAGGTATTCACCAATTCTAAGAAATCTAATTTCTCACAGTAACCTGATAAAATCTCGATGGCCAAAGGCTCATCATCAATAATAATGCATTTCATAAGCACTGTTTTTTTTGATAAATTGTTAATGACACTTCATAACTTTCTCCATTGTTATTTACTTCAAGCTGATGCAAATCCGGATAAATTAATTCTAATTGATTTCTAATATTCTCTAAACCAATACCAGAATTGTTTGTTGGCTCTCTAAAAATCCCAATTTTATTCTTCACATTCAAGAAGATAGATTCATCTGTTATATCTAAATTAATTTTAACAAAAGTCTTACCCTTATAATCTGTGCCATACTTAAAAGCGTTTTCTATAAAAGAGATGAAAAGTAATGGCGGTACTGCCCTACCCCTATCTTCGCCTGTAATTTTTAAGGATACATTTTCACTATGAGATAGTCTCAATAGCTGCAACTGTATATAACTCTTTATATAATCTATCTCTTTGTTCAATGGCACCAAATCTTTATCAGCCTCGTAAAGCATATACCTCATTAACTCTGACAAATCGACTATTGCTCCTGAAGTATCTGGTGACTTTTTTACAGAAAGCGCATATATCGTATTTAGCGTATTAAATAAAAAATGTGGATTTAATTGTGCTTTTAAGAATTGGAGTTCTGATTTTATATTTTCCTTTTCTACGGATAGACGCAAATTTTCATTTTGCTTCCATTCTACATACATTCTTAAAATTGCACTTATGACAAACGGGATGCCTAAACTAATGAATGATCTATAAATAGGCATATAACCAAAATCTCTTGGTGGCAGCCTTCCTATAAAATTATTTTCGGGGAATTTTGGTTCATAAAAATGATTGAGCAGTAATACTGAAATAACCAAAATTATCAACGACACCAAAAAATATATGAGCACATTTTTACGTAATAAATACGCAGGTACTAAATAAAAATAATTGAAATAAAACAGAACGATTATTACAATTAGCTTAGGAAAAACATCGTAAGGTATTGGTCTTGTATCATTTATAATAGGATAAATAGAAAGTCCATATAGTAAAATCCAAATACTAATATGAACTATAATCTTAATTCTATTTTTAAAAATCAAATCCATAAATAGTCTAGTAATTACCTGTTATGGAAATATTTAATTTTGACAAATCCGAGGATTTTAAAATGGGAGATTCTCCTCTTTCGATTTTGTCAATTACCAAATTAGCCACGGAAATTGCCTGCTGCTTTGTTTTAAATGTTTGTTTACCGGGCAGACCAGGTATGAATTTTTGTAAAATCAATATTTTTTCTCCTTTTAAAATTTGATACCCATATCCTTCTTTCAACAATACGGCCTCACTATGAATTAATTGCTCTTTTCCCTTAAGTGTTTGATTATTCAAAGCATAAGCAAAGCATACCACCAAAAATAGAGCAATCACTATCACAAATTTTCTTACAGAACTCATAAATAAATGTTTAAAAATGGGCCAATCCACACAGATTGACCCAAAAAATTAACAACTCCACTCATTATGAAAAATTAATCTTCCTCTTCGTACTCATCAAGAGGAAAAAACTCATCTAAATCATCCAAGTATAAAGTACCTGTTCTACCCATACCTATAAATACACGACTACCATTAGAAAAAGCAATCGCATCTTGTCTTGTCGCTCCTTCGAAAGAAGTTTTCTGATCCCATTCATCTGAAGACGGATCATACTCCCAAACAGAGTTAGTTGCACCTCCTAATTCTCCACAAGCTATATAACCATACCCGTTTACAGTGAAGCCTACAGCGTTACTTCTCGCAACAGCGTATTCATCTTCTTCATCTAAATCTAACTTCTTCGTCCAACTTTCTGTTGTGGGATCAAATACCCAAAAATCATCTAAGTAAACTCCATTAGAAACACCTGTACCCAAATACACCAAGCCATCGATTGTAAAAGTCGTTGCCGACCTTCTTTTGTTTCCACCAAAGCCTACTAATTCTACCCATGTATCATTTACGGGATTATATTTCCAGAAATCTTTTCTATCGTTCTCACCATCATAACCAGTACCTACATAACCAAAACCGTTAACACCAAAACCAACTGCATTTCTTCTTGCAGTTGTCAAAGAAGCTATTTCCGTCCATGTATTAGATGCCGTATTATAACCATAGAAATCAGTTAATTCATCAACACCGTCATAACCAGAACCTATATAACCGGTACCGCCTACTTCAAAACCTACCGCCGCATTTCTGGCAACTCCAGGAAAATCAGCTTTCTGAGACCAATAATCTCCTTCCATATCATAAGCCCAAAACGAAGCTAAATAATCATCACCATCATACCCTACGCCCATGTAACCTACATTATCAATTGTAAATCCAGAAATACTACTTCTAGCACTACCATCAAAAACAGACTTATCTATCCAGTTTCCTAAATCGTCATCGTCATCATCACTTGAACAACTTGAGATTACCATAGCCATTAATGCCATTCCGGTAATCTTGTATACATACGATTTTCTTTTATTCATTATTTTTTGTTTAAAGTTTCTTTATTATCGAGTTCAAATCTACTAGAGACCTTAGCGTTCAAAAAACACAATAGATAAAGGTTTGTTTTTAACATACGAAACCCGCATTTTAATCTACCAACTCAATCATTTCATTAGTAGTTTAAATGATTGAGTTTATCCTAAAACATTCTGGTTTGGTCTATTCCGATTTTTACAACCATGCTTGACATTTAGATTTGAGAAAAATTAAACTCTCAATGAAAGTGTTCTCATTCAAATTACGAACCACCTACATGGTATTCTTCGGTATTATTATATTTATTTCGGTAATATCTTGTAGCAATGAAATATATAATGATTCAGAATTTGTAGCCGGCGAAACGTTTACAGACAGTAATATTCGTCTTATACTGATTGATACATTAACGGTCAGTACCTCTACCATGAAGTTTGATAGTATTGCTACTTCTGAATCTACTAGAATACTTACCGGTAAATACACAGACACAGTTTTTGGTACTATTACTGCATCTAGCTACATGCAGTTTTTACCCGAAACCTACTATATTGACAGCGAAGCCGAATTTGACAGTATTATTATGGTGCTAGGATATGACCAATATTATTATAATGATACACTGCAAAAAAATACGTTACACATTAAAAAAATCATTGAAAACCTGAGGCCTGAAAACGATGATTATTTCTACAACACTAGTAGTATTGCTTATGACGAAAATGATTTAGGTTTTTTAGAATATCATCCAAGACCCTTGGCAGGAGATTCGATAACCATTACCCTCGCAAATGATTTCGGCATAGATGTATTCTCTCAACTTCAAGAAAAAGACATTGTAAATTCTGACGAATACAGAGACTACTTTAAAGGCATTGGCATTGTACCGGATGAAACTGATAATGGTTCTGTTATTGGATTTTCCAAATCCTCTGAAAACACGTATATGCGTATGTATTATAGCACCGATACAGCAGACGAATCGGTTCAGGAGTATATCGATATTCAGATAAATGCAACAACATACCCTATTCCGTTTTTTAATAGGGTTACTGCAGATGACCCTATTACGCCACTACAAACACTGACCAATAGCAAGGTTAATCTAAAAAGTTCTGACTCCAACAACCAAAGTTACATAGAATCTGGTATTGGTATAGCCATGCGAGTACAATTCCCTCATATCAATAGCCTCTATGATATACCAGGTAATGGAACAATCTTAGACGGTATCCTAAAAATTAAACCAGTTGCCCAATCTTACGACGACCATTTAAAGCTTAGAGATACACTTGCCGTCTACGTGGTTGACCAGAATAATAATTTAACAGAAACCTTAACCTCTACGTCATATGCAATTCTCAATAGGAGCAATCAAGAATTTAATGATATCTATTATGAAATACCATTAGCTTATTATTTGGAAGAATTACAATTAAAAGACAGGGATATTGATGATGCTTTGATATTACTTCCTATAGATTATAATTCTTCAGTTGATCGATTTATTATGAGTGGAAACGGAAATGGCGCAAACGGAACAATTTTAGAATTAACATACGGTATATACGATGAAGATTAACCAAATTATATTTAATGCAATTGTCTTATTATTAATAGGCTCTCAACAAATCACCGCACAGTCTGAAGCACTAACGAGCTCTCCATATTCTTTATATGGTTTAGGCGTTATTAACCAAACTAGTATTGGCAAATTCAATAGTTTGGGCTATAGTGGTATTGGAATAAAATCACCATATGAACTTAATAACCTAAATCCCGCCAACTACGCATTGGTACCTCAAAATTCATTTTTATATGATATTGGAGTAACAGGTGAATTTAATAACTATAGTAACTCATCTGCATCTGAAGAAAAATCGAATGTGAACTTCTCCAATCTTGCATTCGGATTCAGAGTAATGGAAAATTTAGGCGCAGGTATTACCATGACACCTTATAGTGACGTTGGATACTCCATTCTGGGTGTCAGCAGCAATATTGAAGGCTCAACAGAAAATTTTGAGAGTAACATTACTGGTTTGGGTGGTCTAAACGATATTAAACTTAATGTCGGCTATTCACTTATACCCAAACTGAGACTTGGTTTAAGCGCATCATTTTTATTTGGAAATATTGAAGAAACTGAATCTTTTATTTATAGTTCCACCACATTTGAATCAATAGAAAAAACTAATTATAGCGGTGCACGACTGGGTTTTGGGCTTCAATATGATATCAATGACAAAATTACTATTGGTAGCACCGTGCAATTGCCCACAAGTTTAAATGGCAACCTTAAAAGATCTGTAAACAAAACTCTATCGGGAATTGAAATTTCTGTTGAAGATGAAAACTCCGATTATGTTTCAGATTTTAAGCTACCCTTAGAACTTGGGTTTGGTATGAGTATAAAACCTATAGATGAGATAACCTTTAGTGCAGATTACAAGAAAAACTTCTGGACAGACACTAATCAATCCGAAAATATTGGCAGCTATCAAGACCAAGATATTTATGCCTTTGGTTTAGAATATCTTCAAGACCCCACTAGTTATAAATATGGTCAAAGAATAAGCTACAGATTGGGTTATAATTATGATAATGGCTATTTAGCCATAGGTGATAATAAAGTAGAAGGTTACAATTTTACTGCAGGTGTTGGTATACCAACTAGTAGAGGCACACATTCAATGATTAACCTTTCATATAGCTATGGCTCTAAAGGATTGTTGCAGAACGTTCTAATCAAAGAGAACTATCATCTTATTACTTTGAATCTAAGTTTAGAAGACTTATGGTTTGTGAAGAGAAAAATCAATTAGTATAAAGTAATGAACAGAAACTATGTAAACTTTATTCATATTAAAATCTCCCCTAGTAATTCATTTTGTTAGAACCCTAATAGGAACTGATTAAATGAAAAAAGCCCGGATATATCCGGGCTTTTATTTTTAATCCTGTTAAGGAATATATTATGAAATTACTTCTTCTTTTTAGAATCAGCAGCTTCCATTTTTTCCTTCAATGCTTGTAACGCGTCGTTAGCATCCCCCAATGTGGTCTTAGCTTCCTCTGTACTAGCTGTTTGTCTTTTGACAGCAGCTTTAACATTACGTTGCTCTTCTTCACGGAAAATAGCAGTATGACTAGCTACTACACGTTTGAAGTCTTTATTGAACTCAATAATCTTGAATTCTGCTTCATCGCCTTTACCTAGTTTCTTACCATCTTCTTTCTCTAAGTGACGTTGTGGTATAAATGCAGTAATATCCTCGTTAAATTCAATTGTAGCACCTTTATCAACTAAATCAGATATTGTTGCTGTATGCACAGTACCTAACGCAAACTCAGTTTCGTATTTATCCCAAGGATTTTCAGTAGTTTGTTTATGACCTAAGCTTAACTTACGACCATCAACATCTAATTCTAATACCTCAACCTCTAAAGTATCACCAACATTAGTGAATTCAGATGGATGTTTGATTTTCTTAGTCCAAGAAAGATCAGAGATATAAATTAAACCATCAATACCTTCTTCTAGTTCAACGAAAACACCAAAGTTTGTAAAGTTTCTTACAATACCTTTATGCTTAGAACCTACAGGATATTTAGTTGTAATATCAGTCCAAGGATCTGGAGTCAATTGCTTGATACCAAGAGACATTTTACGATCTTCACGATCCAATGTCAATACAATAGCTTCAACCTCATCACCAACTTTTACGAAATCCTGAGCGGAACGTAAATGTGTAGACCATGACATTTCAGATACGTGAATAAGACCTTCAACACCTTCAACAACTTCAATAAATGCGCCGTAATCAGCTATAACGACTACTTTACCTTTAACTTTGTCTCCAATTTTAATCTCATCACTTAAAGCTTCCCAAGGATGCTTCTCTAATTGCTTAAGACCTAATTGAATTCTAGATTTGTTTTCATCAAAATCAAGAATTACAACATTTAATTTCTGGTCCAATTCAACAACCTCGTTCGGGTGATTAATTCTACTCCAAGAAAGGTCAGTAATATGTACAAGACCATCAACACCACCAAGATCAATAAAGACACCGTAAGAAGTAATGTTTTTAACGACACCTTCTAATACTTGTCCTTTTTCAAGTTGGCTAATGATTTCTTTTTTCTGCTCTTCAATATCCGCTTCAATAAGCGCTTTATGAGAAACAACAACGTTTTTAAATTCGTGGTTGATTTTCACAACTTTGAATTCCATTGTTTTGTTTACATACTGATCGTAATCACGAATAGGCTTCACATCGATTTGTGAACCTGGCAAGAATGCCTCAATTCCAAAAACATCAACGATCATACCACCTTTAGTTCTGCATTTAACAAAACCACTAACGATTTCTTCTTTGTCATGAGCCGCGTTAACACGATCCCAAGCCATGATAGTTCTTGCTTTTCTGTGAGACAATACTAATTGACCACTTTTATCCTCACGGATATCAATCAAGACCTCTACCTTGTCACCAACTTTTAAACCTGGGTTGTAACGAAATTCGTTTAACGAAATTACACCTTCAGATTTTGCGTTGATATCTATGATAGCTTCTCTATCAGTAATATAAACTACTTTTCCCTCAACTACTTCTGCATCTGCAGTGTCAACGAAATTTTCAGCCACTAATTTTTCAAATTCTTTCAATTTAGAATCATCAACACGCTCAATTCCTTGTTCGTATTTTTCCCAATTGAAATTCTCTAAAAATTCTTGTGGATCTTGCTGTGGAGTCTCTACAGCAGCTTGTTGTGTTGCTTCGGTAGTTTCAGCTACCTCTGCGTTTGTTTTTTCTTCAGCCATTTGCTGATTATTAATTTGTATTTCATAACCTTATCAAGACTTAGGCAACGACTATGAAAGTAGTTATATTGATTTTTTTAATCCTTTTTCTCTTGACTTCCTTGCAAAAAAGGTGTGCAAAAATAAACATTTTATTTAAAATAGACAACACAACATGTTACGAACCATGCATTTAAATAATATGAATGGCTTTTAAACTTCAATTATTTAAATATATGTATCTTACAAGCATTATATTAACCATTAAAAAGTAAAATTATGAGTGTTAAAGCGAAGTATCAAGGTCTTTTAGACCTAGGTGAGCAATTGGGTATAAAAGATGGAAATGTTACCGTTGAAGGTGATATTCTAAAAATAAAAGGACAAGCAAAAACTCCTTACGAAAAAGACCTAATGTGGGATAAAATAAAAGAATTAGGTGGCGAAAGTCCGTCTGACATAAAAGCGAACATTACAGTTGAAGACGATTCTGTTTATCACAGACACGTTGTTAAAGGTGGTGAGTCTTTAAGTAAAATAGCAAAACATTATTATGGTGACGCTATGAAATATAAAGCAATTTTCGAAGCCAATACAAACATTTTGAAAAATCCGGATGTTATTCACCCTGATCAAGTTTTGGTTATACCGAACAAATAGAACATATTTAATAGAAAAAAAAAGGGTTAGCAATGCTAACCCTTTTTTTATGCCTCTTTATTAATAATGCGAAGCGCATGTTCATACATTCTTTGAAATTGGTCTTCTAAACCTAAATCACTATTATCAAATTCAATAGCATCATTAGCCTTTCTTAAAGGTGAAAATTCACGATTACTATCAATATAATCTCGTTTTTGAACATTTTCTAAGATATCAGCATATTTAACATCTTCTCCCCTATCCAATAATTCTTTATAACGCCTTACCGCTCTTTTTTCTGGAGAAGCCGTCATAAAAATCTTAAATTCTGCATCAGGAAATACGACAGTACCAATATCTCTACCGTCCATCACAATTCCTTTATCAGTGCCCATTAACTGCTGCATTGCAACCAATTTCTTACGCACTTCCTCTATTTCGGAAACCTGACTCACATTTTTCGAGACTGACATTGTTCGAATTTCTTTCTCGACATTCTCTTCATTCAAGTACATTTCGGCATATCCTAAATCAGCATTAAATACAAACTTCAAATTAATATCATCCAATGACCCAATTAAAGGATTCTTATCAATTTTACCGTTCTCTACAAAACCTGCTTTCATGGCAAATAATGTAACTGCTCGATACATTGCACCTGTATCTACATAAATGTAATGTAACTTTTTTGCCAATTGCTTAGCCAAAGTACTTTTACCTGTAGAAGAAAACCCATCAATAGCTATGGTAATTTTTTTCATTGTTCCATATGTATAAATAAAAGAGTATTTATAACTCTTTTGCGTTTTTAACTTTATCGTCAGTGATTGCAATATCAATTACTTCATACATTTCTTTTACATAGTGAAATGTCAATCCTTTTAAATAGGATTCTTTTATCTCCTTAATATCCCGCTCATTATCGGCACAAAGGATAATTTCCTTGATTCGCGCCCTTTTAGCTGCAAGAATTTTTTCTTTAATACCTCCCACTGGTAGAACTTTTCCACGCAAAGTAATTTCGCCAGTCATAGCCAAACTCTTTTTTATACGTTTTTGAGTAAATAAAGAAACCAACGATGTCAGCATAGTAATACCCGCACTTGGCCCATCTTTCGGCGTAGCTCCCTCAGGCACATGTATGTGGACATTGTATTTTTCAAAAATAGAAGGGTCTATACCAAATCGTTCTGCATTTGATTTAATGTATTCCATCGCAATAGTTGCAGACTCCTTCATTACCTTACCGAGGTTACCGGTAATAGTCATAGTACCTTTTCCTTTTGAAAGTATAGATTCTATAAACAGAATATCACCACCGACACTTGTCCATGCAAGACCAGTTACAACCCCTGCCACTTCGTTATTTTCATACTTGTCACGCTCCATTTTCGGGGCTCCCAAAACTTCGATAATGATATCATTACTTACTTTAATCTCGTATTCCTCTTCTGTAGCAATCGATTTGGCTGCGTAACGAACCATTTTTGCAATTTGCTTCTCTAATGAACGAACACCTGATTCGCGGGTATACCCTTCAACTATTTTCTCTAATTGTGGTTTACCTATTTTCAAGTGGCTTGTATTCAAACCATGCTCGGTTAATTGTTTAGGCAACAAATGTTTTTTAGCTATTTCTACTTTCTCTTCTATAGTATAACCGCTCACATGTATAATTTCCATACGGTCTCTAAGTGCTGGTTGTATACTGCCTAAGTTATTGGCAGTGGCAACGAACATTACTTTCGACAAGTCATACCCTAGCTCTAAAAAATTATCATGAAAATCACTGTTCTGTTCAGGATCCAAAACCTCTAACATAGCAGATGAAGGATCACCTTGGTTACTGTTGGATAATTTATCTATCTCATCCAAAATAAAAACAGGATTGGATGTCCCTGCTTTTTTAAGACTTTGAATAATTCTACCTGGCATTGCACCAATATAAGTTTTACGATGTCCTCTAATTTCAGCTTCATCACGCAAACCACCCAAAGATATTCTTACATATTCTCTTCCTAGTGCTTCTGCAACCGATTTACCTAATGAAGTTTTACCAACACCTGGTGGGCCATAAAGACATAAAATTGGCGACTTCATGTCATTTCTCAATTTTAAAACAGCCAAGTATTCTATGATACGGCGTTTTACATCTTCAAGACCATAGTGATCACGGTCTAAAATTCGTTGTGCTCGTTTTAAATCAAATTTATCTTTTGAAAATTCTTTCCATGGTAAATCAAGCATAAGGTCCAGATAATTCCTTTGAATAGAATATTCTGCCACTTGAGGGTTCATTCGTTGCATTTTAGCCAACTCCTTTGTAAAATGCTCTTTAACCTTTTTACCCCATTTTTTCTTTTTGCCTCTGATTTTCATCTCCTCAAACTCCTCATCATAAGAAACACCACCCAACTCTTCTTGTATGGTTTTCATCTGCTGGTGTAGAAAATATTCGCGTTGTTGCTGATCTAAATCATTTCTAACCTTTGATTGTATATCATTTTTAAGCTCCAATTTCTGCATCTCAACATTCATATATTTCAATGTTGCCAATGCTCTTTCTTGTAAGCTACCTATCTCCAATAAATCTTGTTTAGCCTTTACATCTAAATTTAGATTAGAGGATACAAAATTTATAAGAAATGAATCGCTTTGAATATTTTTTATAGCAAAAGAGGCTTCACTTGGTATATTCGGATTATCCCTAATAATCTTAAGCGCCAACTCTTTTATTGATTCAATAATTGCTGAAAACTCTTTATCATTTTTCTTTGGTCTTACTTCTTTAGTCTCCCTAACTGTAGCCGTTATGTATGGCTTTTTAGTTAAAACTTCAGCAATCTCAAATCGCTTCTTACCTTGTATAATAACTGTTGTATTACCATCTGGCATTTGTAGTACGCGTAATATTCTAGCTACTGTTCCTAAAGTATTAATATCCTTAACATCAGGATTTTCGGTTTCCTCATCTTTCTGAGAAACCACACCGATAACCTTAGACCCGTTATTTGCATCTTTAATTAATCGAATGCTCTTATCTCTCCCTGCGGTTATAGGTATTACTACACCGGGGAAAAGCACTGTATTTCTTAGAGGCAAAATAGGTAGCGTCTCTGGCAACGTTTCACTATTCATTTGCTCTTCATCTTCAGGGGTCAATAACGGTATTAACTCAGAATCCTGATCGATCCCCTGTAAAGACATATTGTCAAAATTTGAAAATTTAGAATCTTTCATGCTCATATATCGGTCATTCTGTCATTATCGTAACAGAATTTTATTTTTATAAATTATACATAAATGCTATAAGGGCAATGAAAACAATGCGATTACAACAATTAAAATCTCTTTCCGCTATTCCTAATTCAATTCTTATGCCAACTGAAATATTCAGTACTTATTATTAAGAAGTTTTATAAAAAAAGAATATTAATATATTAATTCTACTAAACTGTAACAAACCGTAAATTGAATCATCATTACCTAAACCAATCACTTTTTGAGCCAACAAAGAGAACATATTGATGAGCTTTTGCATAATTGCATAGCCGGTAAACATAGTGCACAGCTAGAAGTGTACAATAGGTATTACAAGGCCATGTTCAATACAGCATTAAGGATCGTTAAAGACACTGCCCAAGCAGAAGATATTATGCAAGAATCGTTTTTAAGCGCTTTCACGAAACTGCATACTTTTAAAGGGGAGGTAACTTTTGGATCCTGGCTAAAACGAATTGTAATTAACAACAGCATTCATCAATATAGAAAGCAACAAAAAAAGAATGAAGTTGCTTTAGATGAGGTATTGTACAAGGTCGAAGATAATAATGGAATTTCCTCTGATCATGTGTTTACAGAACTAAAGGCTCAAAAAGTGATGGAGACCATGAAAGATTTAAAGGATAATTACAGAGTTTCTTTGACCTTACACTTAATAGAAGGGTTTGATTATGAAGAAATAAGTGAGATTATGAACATTAGTTATGCCAATTGCAGAACTACCGTTTCAAGAGCAAAAGAAAGTCTTAGAAAAAAATTGATACTAACAATCTGATGAAAAAAGATACTATAGAAGAGCTATTTATAAAGCTAAAGGGTAATGTGGATTTTGAGGAGCCAAATGAAGGTCATCAATTACGTTTTTTGAA
This sequence comes from uncultured Maribacter sp., assembly GCF_963977385.1. GTDB lineage: Bacteria > Bacteroidota > Bacteroidia > Flavobacteriales > Flavobacteriaceae > Maribacter. The sequence goes on from NZ_CAXBOU010000012.1 coordinate 40,747, forward strand.
TAAATTAAATGAATCGAAAGACGTTGCTACCCTTATACCAGAAAAGAAAAATTCTTGGATGAGAATTGCATCAATTGCTGCCGCAATCACGCTTCTATTTACTGTCGGAGTTTTTCAGTATAATACTTCGACCTCTATTGAAGACAAGGTTGCCCAAATTTCGCCGGAGGCTTCTAAAACTCAATTTTACTTTGCAAATTTAATTCAAGAGCAAATAAACGATTTGAATTCTGAGAAATCTCCTGAGACCGAAAGAATAATTAATGATACAATGGTTCAATTAAAAAAACTTGAATTGAATTACACCAAAATGGAACAAGACCTTTTAAATGGTGGTAATAGTAAATTAATACTAAGCGCCATGATTACAAATTTCCAAACCAGAATAGAACTTCTGAATGAAGTTATGATACAGATAGAAAATATTAAAACTATAAAAAATACAAATGATGCGAACTATACTATTTAAATATACTTGGCTACTAATACTAGCTTTCTCAACGGTTGTTTCTGCTCACGACAAGAGTTTTGATGGAAAACACACTAAAGAAAAAACCATAAAAAAGGAATTTGATGTAAGTCCAAATGCATTATTAAAAGTTAGCAATTCTTATGGTAATTTAAATATTACTTCTTGGAACGAAAATCGTATTGTTATAGAGGTACACATTAAAACCAATGGTAATAATGAAGAAAAAGTTCAAAAGAAATTAGATGATATTTCTGTAGATTTTGAGGCTAGTAACGACCGAGTTTCCGCAGAAACTATTTTTAATAAAAGCAGTAATGGTTGGGGGTGGAATTGGGGTAATAACAGCAATGTTAATATGCAGATTAATTATACTATTAAGGTTCCCGTTAAAAATAACGTAGATTTAAATAATGATTATGGTAATATAATCTTAGATAGAATTGACGGTCATGCACGAATCAATTGTGATTATGGTCGCCTAGAAATAGGAGAATTAAGAGGACGAAATAATCGTTTAAATTTCGACTATACTTCTAAGTCTACCATCGGATACATTAATAGTGGTGAAATTAGGGCAGACTATTCAGGGTTTACCATAGAAAAAGCAGGAAACCTTAGTATAAATGCCGACTACACTAATGCCAGCATTGGAAAAATGGAAAATTTGGAATATACCAGTGACTATGGAAATATGGATATTGAAGAATTGAAAAGTATAGATGGTAATGGTGATTATATTACTGTAAAGCTTGGTATTGTTCACGGTGATGTATCTATTGTGGCAGATTATGGATCTGTAAGAATAGATGAATTAGCAGCTGATGCAGGCGATGTTAATATTAGAACAGATTATACAGGAATCAAAATTGGTTATAATAGTGAATATCATTTCGATTTTGATATTACCACAAGTTATGCGGGTGTAAGTGGTAAAGATGACTTCACCATTAACATTAGTACTGAAAAATCATCTGACAAGCATTATGAAGGTTACTATGGCTCTAAAGGAAGTGATAATAAAGTAACGTTATCAAGTGACTACGGCGGAATTAGTTTTACCAAAAAATAGTCAATCAATCAATTAAAAATGAAAATCATGAAAAAATTAAGTGTTTTATTATGTGCAGGTTTAATATCTCTATCCTGTTCTGCACAATGGGGAAGAACAATAAAAGGGAATGGAAATAATGTCACCATAGAAAGAAATACTGGTAACTACGACGGAGTTGCAGTATCTGGTTGGTTCGATGTCGATTTAGTATCAGGAAACGAAGGCGAAATCACTTTACAGGGTGAAGAAAATCTTTTAGAATACATTATTACCGAGGTCAAAGATGGTAAGCTTGTAATTAAAACTAAAAAAGGTGTAAACCTTAAAACAAGTAGTTGGAAATCTGAAATAAGAATCACTGTTCCTGTTGAGTCTATTAATACAGTATCCATGTCTGGTTCTGGTGATATCGTCGGAAAAACTACAATTAAGACAGATAAATTCACTACATCAATGTCCGGTTCAGGGGATATTACTTTAGATATTGATACTGGTTCTATATCCGCAAATATGTCTGGTTCTGGGGATATTAATTTAAGTGGTAATACCACCGATTTTGATGCAACAATTTCAGGCAGTGGTGATATTGAAGCTTATGACCTAGAAGCAGATAATGTAAATGCAACAATATCGGGTTCAGCTGACATTCAAGTAACTGCCAAAAAATCAATTAAGGCCCGAGTTTCTGGTTCAGGTGACATTTCATATAGAGGCAATCCTGAAAAAGTGGACACTAAAACTTCTGGTTCTGGCGATATTTCTAAAGGATAATCCTTAAAATCAAAATAGCGAACAATCAATTAAAAAAAGCCTCTTTTAAAGGGGCTTTTTTGATTCTTTTACTCGCAGTAGTAAGAACATTCCAATTAAAAAGAAAAGTCCCAAAAATATAATTGAACTTCTCATGCTACCCGTTAATTGAGCTACAATACCATAAAGTAAGGTACCAATGATTATTCCAATCTTTTCAGCAACATCATAGAAGCTAAAAAAAGAGGTTGTATCGGTAGTCTCAGGCAAAAATTTTGAATATGTTGATCTTGATAGTGCTTGAATACCGCCCATCACCAAACCAACACAACCTGCGGCAATATAAAAATCGGTAGGTGTGACTACAAAATAAGCATAAATACAAATACAGACCCAAAGGGCATTTACCACAATCAAAGTTTTGATATTACCATGTTTCTCTGACGCTTTTGCTGTTACAATAGCACCGAATATCGCAACTAACTGTATGACTAATATACTAATAATGAGACCTGTTGTTCGTTCAGAAGCAGTTCCCCAAGCAATCTCTTCCTCTCCAAAATATGTAGCTATCAACATTACGGTCTGCACGGCCATACTATAAACAAAGAATGCTCCTAAGTATCTTTTTAGTTTAACTTGTTCTCCTAACTGCAACCATACCATTTTCAGTTCTTTAAAACCGTTTAAAATAATATTCGTCCTTTTGCCTTCTTTTTTAAATCCCTTAGGGAGGAAATAAAAGCTATACTGGGCAAAAAGTATCCACCAAATACCTACGGTAACAAATGAATATTTCATCGCTTTTATTTCGGCAGCACCGGCTTCATCTGTAATTATTCCGAAAAAGTCAGGTTTCATTACCATTGCTAAATTGAAAACTAGAAGAATTACACTACCTATATAGCCTAACGAAAAACCTTTTGCACTTATAGAATCTTGTTGTTTTGGAAAAGCAACATCTGGTAAGTAAGAATTATTTATAGCAAAACTTACCCAGAAACCTACTAAACCTAAAAAATAACAAAGAAGACCGAAATAAATATTTTCTAAGGAGAACCAATTTAATCCTATACATGAAAGTCCGCCTAAGTAACAAAAAAATTTCATGAACATTTTTTTGTTCCCTAAATAATCGGCAATACCAGAAATTAATGGAGTAATTATGGCAATGAAAACAAAAGCCAGTGATGTGGTGTAGCTAATTAACGGTGCTCTTGCAATTTCACCTCCAAAAACCGTTACTTTCTCTATACCCGCAACCCTAAAAAGTGCGCCATAAAATATTGGGAATACCGCAGATGAAATTACTAAGCTATATACCGAATTGGCCCAATCATAAAAGGCCCATGCATTCAATAATTTTTTACTTCCTTTTAAAACTAGTGTTTTTGCCATAAAAAAATAAAAGCCGTTCTATAAGAACGGCTTCAATATACAATAAACGTTTAGTTTTTAGTTAAATTTAGTAACCCCAAATTTTGCAGCCTCAGCAACAGCATCTGGTGCCCATGCGGCAAGGTTATTTATTCTTGTATCATTTGAAGGGTGCGTACTCATAAATTCTGGTGGTGCCTCTCCTCCACTATTTGCTTTCATACGTTTCCATAGCTCTGCAGCTTCATAAGGATCATAACCTGCTATCGCCATAATTTGCAAACCAATAAGATCTGCTTCCGTTTCATGACCTCTGCTAAATGGTAACATTACTCCAACTTGAGAACCAATACCGTAAGCTTGGTTAAATATATTACGTTTTTGTTCATCTTGTATTGCGATATTACCCGCAACAGCACCTATTTGTTGAAGGGTTCCGGCACTCATTCGCTGTGCTCCATGGTCCGCTAATGCATGAGCTACTTCGTGCCCCATTACTACAGCTATACCTGTTTCTGATTGGGTAATTGGTAAAATACCAGTATAAAATACAATTTTACCTCCTGGCATACACCAAGCATTAACGGTCTCATCATTCACTAAATTATATTCCCACTTATAATCCTTTAAATAACCTGGGTGTCCGTTTGCGGCCAACCAACGTTCAGCTGCCGATGAAATTCGTTGCCCAACTCTTGTTATCATTTGAGCATCGGCAGTACCGGTAACTACTTTATTCTCAGTTAAAAATTGGTCATACTGTGCAAATGCAGAAGGAAACACTTGACTATTCGGGTAAAAATTCAATGTTTTCTGACCAGTAAATGGGTTTACCTTACAAGCAGAAACACCTATAAACACAAGGACTATTAATACTATCTTTTTCATATTTAGCTTTTAAGTTAATGGTAATTAAATACAAAGTTATTCTTTTCCTGACAGATACAATAACGTAAAATTTTTGTCTATTCGTAAAACGTTATCACCGCTTAACAATAAAGTCTCTAAATCTATTTCTTCATTATCTACCATTACACTTTCAATTACAAATGGTAAGCCATAAAGATTAAACTTTATTGTATCATATTCTGTTTCAAAACTCCCATCTTTAAATAATTGAATTGTCAACGAGTTTTCTTTACCTGTCAGCTTATAATTACTAAGAGCGTACCTCCCCTTTTTATAATCATACCCATTATTTGCATCTTCATATACTTCTGATGCTTCTACTCCTTCTTTATAATAAACTTCGAGTAACAACTCTTCAATTTTCTTTTCACCAACGTACTGCTGAATTGGGTATTTCGGGATTATAGCTCCTGCTTTAATAAAAATTGGTAATTTATCTAAACCGGCAGTTACCCATTTTTCTTTACCACCTGTTACAGACTCGTGAGTCCAAAAATCATACCACTCTCCTTTTGGAATGTACATTCTACGACCTTGAGCATTTGGTTCTTGTATTGGGCATACCAATATTTTTTCCCCGAAAACAAACTCATCTGTTCTAAAATGGGTTTGTGTATCTTCTTGATCATAATACACTAATGACTGTATCATTGGTCTATTTTCTTTCGTATACTTATAAAACATTGTATACAAATAAGGTAGAAGTTGATACCGTAATTCAATGAACTTTCGAACTATATCTGTAATTTCCGTACCAAATGACCATGGTTCTTGATCTCCATGATCTCCACTGGAATGAACTCTGCAAAATGGGTGAAAAATCCCCAGTTGTATCCATCTCGCAAACAATTCACCATCCGGTTGCTCTGCAAATCCACCAATATCAGAACCGACAAAAGAATAACCACTTAAACACATACGCTGCATTTGTACGTTGGCTATCCACAAATGCTCCCAAGTGGCAACATTATCTCCTGTCCAAGTAGACGAATATCTTTGGGTACCCGCAAATGCCGCCCTTGTTATTACGAAGGGTCTTTTGGGGTACACATATTTTTTCACCCCTTCATAAGTTGCCCTAACCATTTGCATACCATAAACATTATGAGCTTTTCTATGGGTACACGGATGACCATCATAATTATGTCGAGTATCTAAAGGTGCCGTTTTTGTAGGCACCTCCATTACAGCAGGTTCATTCATATCGTTCCAAACGGCATGAACTCCTAATTCGCTCATAAATTCTTTATATAACTCTGCCCACCATTCTCGTACCGCAGGGTTTGTAAAATCAGGAAAATTACATTCACCTGGCCAAACCTTACCATGCATTAAAGGACCATCTCCCCTTTTACAGAAGTAATCATTTTCTAATGCTTCATTATACACCCAATAATCACGATCCACTTTTATACCTGGATCAATCATTATCACAGTCTTAAAACCATCTTGCTCAAGCTCTTGTATCATTCTTTTAGGGTCAGGAAAATGATTCTTGTCCCAAGTAAAACACCTAAAACCATCCATATAATCTATATCAAGATATATAGCATCACATGGTATTCTTAGATTCCGAAATTCGTTTGCAACTTCTTTTACATTACTCTCTGGGTAATAACTCCATTTAGATTGATGAAAGCCCAATGCCCACATTGGCGGTAGTTCAGGTGTACCGGTCAGATTGGAATAAGAACTCACAACCCTTGACATATCTGGGCCGAAAATGAAATAGTAATTTAATTCACCTCCATCTGCCCAAAAACTAGTAATATTTCTGCGTTCTTGCGAAAAATCAAAACTTGTTTTAAAACTATTATCAAAAAAGATTCCATAAGCTTTACCCTTACTTAAGCCTATATAAAAAGGAATTGCTTTGTATAAAGGATCCTGCTCTTTTGCAAAGGCAAATTGGTCAGTTACCCAATTCTCAACTTTTTTACCCTTAAGGTTACTATGCATGGCCTTATCTCCCATGCCGTAAAAACTTTCTCCTACTTGAGAAATCTTACTCATTTTTACGGTATTGCCACCGTACTCATAATTCTCTTCCCAATGAAAACCAAGTTCATCCTCATTGATAATATTTCCAGCTAAATCTGAAATTTGAGTTCTGAGGGTTTTTTTATCAACCAAAATACTTAATCTCGCGGTAGATATAATATACTCCGAATCTTTCTCAACAACGTCTAACTTGCTATAGCCCATTGTTCCGTCTGGATCAATGGCATATGAAAAATCTGGTTCGAAATTATAATTCGTAGCATATCTAAATCTAACTACACTACCCCTAAGGATGGTTATTTGAAGAACAACACCATTATCAGTTGTAAAATATAGCTTATCGGTGTCTTGTGTAAATTCAACTATATGGTTCGGGTATAAATTACCTTTATACTCAAGTTCTGTATTAGTAATCATGAAAATGTTTATTAAAGGACATTAGATATAATGTTATAACAGGAAACGATAAAAGTTATTTTACTATAGTATTATCTCAATATTACAATTCCCAAAGGCGGAATAGTTATTTCAATAGACTTTTTATGCCCGTGGGCTGCTTTAGTAGAGGTCTTTATGTTAGTGTTTAAATTACCGCCACCACCATATTTTTTATCATCACTATTCAAAATTTCTTTAAGCTTGCCTTTTTTAGGCATACCTATTCTATAATTTTCGCGAGGTACCGGAGTAAAATTGCAAGCAATTATTAAATCATTCTTATCATCATGTCCTTTACGAACATATGTTAAAACAGAATTTTCATGATCACTATAATCTATCCACTGAAAGCCTTCAGGACTAAATTGTTTCTCATATAATGCCGGAGAACCTTTATAAAGATGATTTAAATCTTTTACAAAGTCTTGTATACCTTTATGACCTTCATATTTCAATAAATGCCATTCTAAACTTTGCTCAAAATTCCATTCAGACGTTTGTCCGAATTCACCCCCCATAAACATTAATTTAGTACCAGGGTGTGTAAACATGTATCCAAAAAGCAGTCTTAAATTTGCAAATCGCTGCCATTCATCGCCAGGCATTCTATATACTAATGATTGTTTACCATAAACAACCTCATCATGCGAAAACGGAAGCATAAAATGTTCAGTAAACGTATAGGTCATACCAAAAGTAAGGTCATTCATATGATGCCTTCTGTAAATTGCCTCCTTTTTAAAGAATTCCAATGTATCATGCATCCAACCCATCATCCACTTCATACCAAAGCCTAAGCCACCGTGCTCTACTGGTTTTGAAACTCCAGAAAATGCAGTAGATTCTTCAGCAATGGTCTGTACACCTTCAAAATTTGAATAAACAGCTTCATTCAATTCACGAATAAAAGATATGGCTTCTAAATTTTCGTTATTACCATATATATTTGGTTCCCATTCTCCTTCTTCCCTAGAATAGTCAAGATATAGCATAGAAGCAACTGCATCTACTCGCAAGCCATCTACATGAAACTGATCTAACCAAAAAAGTGCATTACTTATAAGGAAGGCCCTTACCTCGTTTCTTCCATAGTTGAAAATTAAACTCTTCCAATCTGTATGATATCCTTTTCTTCTATCTGGGTGCTCGTATAAGTTTGAACCATCAAAGAAACCAAGGCCATGTGCATCTTCTGGAAAATGAGAAGGTACCCAGTCTAAAATAACGCCTATGTCATTTTGATGAAATGTATCTACCAATAATTTAAAATCTTCTGGTGCTCCAAATCTTGAAGTAGGTGCAAAATAGCCTGTTAATTGATAACCCCAGGATGGATCATAAGGGTATTCCATAATAGGCATAAATTCTACATGAGTATACCCCATTTCTTTAACGTAAGAAACCAGATCCTCTGCAAATTCTTTATAGGTCATAAATTTATTCTCTGCATTCTTTTTCCATGACCCTAAATGCACTTCATATACAGAATATGGTTTATCTAAACCATTCTTATCATTCCTATATCCCATCCAAGCTTCATCTTTCCAATCATGCTCTGCTGTCCACACTACAGAAGCCGTTCTTGGTGGGTGCTCACAGTATCTTGCAAATGGGTCGGCTTTTTCTGTCCAAATATCATTATTTGTAGATTGTATTTTATATTTATACACCTCGCCTTTACCAATATTTGGAATAAAACCTTCCCATATTCCACTAGAATCCCAACGAACATTTAGTTTATGATCTTCGGGGTTCCAAGAATTAAAATTTCCAATTACTGAAACTGATTTCGCAGTTGGTGCCCAAACGGAAAAATAAGTACCTTTTACTCCGTCTACCTCAATTAAATGCGACCCTAGCTTTTCATAAAGTCTATAATGTTTACCACTTTTAAAAAGGTTTATATCGAAATCGGTGAATAAAGAGTGAACTATTACGTTAGGCATAGTAAGATTTAAATTTATTGGTAAAGCTAATCAACTTTGAAAGACGGTCGACCAGGTTCGTTTTTTGTTAAAAATATAGCAGTTAATATCCGATTTATATATTGAATTACCAAAAATGGAACGCTTTTTGAATTAACAACAGAACATTTATACATAAACCGAATAATTATAATCTTATGAAAAAACTGAACTTATTTTTAGGCGCACTAGTTACCATACTTTTTATTTCATGTGAAGGACCACAAGGACCTTCAGGTTTTGACGGATTTGATGGAATCGATGGGGAAGATGGGGAAGATGGAGTCAACATATTAGGACAGGTGATGGATATCGAAGGTACTTTTACCCTAGAAAATGACTTTGCCATATTTTATGAATTTCCACAAAGTGTAGAAGTATTTGAAACCGATGTTGTTTTAGTATACTTATTATGGGATGAAACCGAAGATGGAAATGGTGATTTAGTTGATATTTGGAGATTAATGCCACAAACAAGAATTCTAGATCAAGGATTATTACAATACAACTTTGACTACACATTTTTCGATGTAAATATTTTCTTGGAATCAGATTTTGACCTAAGTACTTTACCAGCAGGTGATACTGAAAATCAAGTCTTTAGAATAGCAGTTTTACCCGCAGAATCAACTACTGGTAAATTAGATACCTCAGATATTAATTCGGTTATGGCACATTTAGGTGTTAGCGAAGAAAATGTTCAGAAAATAAAATTGGATTAATTTTTTTGGAAATTAATTACTTTCTAAAACAAAAAGCCTTTGAACAAATTCAAAGGCTTTTTTTTATATTTTTTTAAAACCTTAACTCAAAAGGTTCCGTAAATTCAATAACTTGAAAGGTGTTGAAAAAATTATCGACAGAATAAAAAAAATTGAAATGAAAATAAAAATTGGAATAGCACTTTTAGTACTTTTCGCAAGCTGTAAAGGTACATCGCAAGAAAAAGAAATGGCCAGTGAAACAATTGTTGAAAACACTAAAGAATTCGCTGTTCAAAAAACAAATGCTGAATGGAAGAAAGAATTGACCGATGCAGAATATTACGTATTACGTGAAGCTGCAACTGAAAACCCATTTTCTAGCGAATTGCTAAAAATAAAAAAGAAAGGAACTTATGTTTGTGCCGCCTGTGCTACTCCCCTTTTTAAGAGCCAAACCAAATTTGACTCTGGCACCGGATGGCCAAGTTTTTATCAAGAAATTGAAGGCAATGTTAGTTATGATGTTGACTATAAAATAGGGTATAAAAGAACTGAAGAGCACTGTGGAACTTGTGGTGGTCATTTAGGCCATGTATTTGAAGATGGCCCAGAACCTACTGGTTTACGACATTGTATTAATGGAGTCGCATTAAAATTTGTACCCGCTAAATAATACTTAGCTAAATGAATATAAATTAAAGAGGTCTTTTTTTGGCCTCTTTATTATTTCATCCCTATTTGTAATACCGCTTCTATGTAAATTGAAGTTTTGAAAATATTATAATATGAATTTAAAGGTCATATTTTAAAATCCTATTCTCAATTTCGATTTGGTTTCGTACTTTTGCACCTCATTTCAAACATCAAAAAAAACAGAATATGAGCAGTTTCGACATTATTGTTTTAGGTAGTGGTCCAGGAGGATATGTAGCGGCTATTAGGGCTTCACAATTAGGCTTTAAGACCGCTATTATTGAAAAAGAAAGTCTTGGAGGCGTATGTTTAAATTGGGGTTGTATACCCACTAAAGCTTTATTGAAATCTGCACAAGTATTTGAATACCTGAAACATGCAGATGATTATGGAATTAAGGTTGAAGGTGTTGACAAGGATTTTGATGCGGTAGTAAAAAGAAGCCGTGGTGTTGCCGACGGAATGAGCAAAGGAGTTCAGTTCTTAATGAAAAAGAACAAAATTGAAGTTATAAAAGGTTATGGTACGCTAAAAGCCGGTAAGAAAGTATCAGTTAAGGCTGAAGACGGCACAGTAACAGAATACAGTGGTAATAATATTATCATAGCAACTGGCGCAAGAAGTCGCGAATTACCAAGTTTGCCACAAGACGGTAAGAAAATCATAGGTTATAGAGAGGCAATGACTTTAGACAAGCAACCTAAGAAAATGATTGTTGTTGGAAGTGGAGCAATAGGCATTGAATTCGCTTATTTCTACAATTCTATGGGTACTGAAGTTACCGTTGTAGAATATTTACCAAACATTGTTCCTGTTGAAGATATTGATGTTTCTAAACAATTAGAGCGAAGCTTTAAAAAAGCAGGTGTTAAAATAATGACCTCTGCAGAAGTTACTTCTGTTGATACTTCTGGTGACGGAGTTAAAGCAACTGTAAAAACCGCTAAAGGCGAACAAATTCTAGAAGCTGATATTGTATTATCTGCTGTTGGTATTAAAACCAATATTGAAAATATAGGATTGGAAGATGTAGGTATTGCTACAGACCGTGATAAAATTCTGGTAAATGATTATTACCAAACAAATATACCAGGTTATTATGCTATTGGTGATGTAACACCAGGACAGGCACTTGCTCACGTAGCATCTGCTGAAGGTATACTATGTGTTGAGAAATTAGCAGATATGCATGTAGAACCTTTAGATTATGGTAACATACCTGGTTGTACATATTGCTCTCCTGAAATTGCCTCTGTTGGTTTAACAGAAAAGCAAGCTAGAGATAAAGGTATAGAGATTAAAGTTGGTAAATTCCCATTCTCAGCTAGTGGTAAAGCAAAAGCATCTGGCGCTTCTGACGGATTCGTTAAAGTTATATTCGATGCTAAATACGGCGAATGGTTAGGATGCCATATGATCGGTGCAGGTGTTACAGATATGATTGCTGAAGCAGTTCTTGGTCGTAAATTAGAAACTACAGGACATGAGGTTCTAAAAACTGTTCACCCACACCCTACTATGAGCGAAGCTGTTATGGAAGCAGTTGCAGCAGCATATGATGAAGTAATACACTTATAACAATTTTTAATAAATAAATAGCATGTTAAAATTATTTCGAGCAACGGCAATTTTAGAAGGAATCTCTTATTTGGCGTTGTTCGGAGTAACCATGCCATTGAAATACTGGGCGGAAATACCCGGACCAAACAAAATAGTCGGTAATGCCCACGGAGTGCTATTTATTGCTTTTATAATTCTCACTATCGTAGTTGGAATCAAAAAAAAGTGGGGCATTAAAAAACTACTCATTTTCGGAGTTGCATCACTTTTACCTTTTGCTACTTTCTACGTAGAAGAAAAATATCTAAGACCTGAAAAGATAGCTTAAGTTTAAAGCTGTTCTTCTGAATTTTTAAGTTCATAGATTTTACCGTCGAAACTACACACGTACAACTCGTTATTTTTATCTGTGCCAAAGGAAGCTATCGCTAAACCCGTTTCCAATAATAATGTATTATTTCCGGCTTGGTCTAAAGCCCATATCCTGCCCGAAACAAAATCTCCATAGACATAATACCCTTTTAAATCTGGTAATTCATTGCCTCGATACACATACCCACCAGTAACCGATTTGTCATTCTTACCATGTCCATATTCAAAAAATGGAGCCACTAGATCAGTAGAATCACATTCTGTTTCCAAGTAACAAGAACTACCTTCAAGAATATTCCAACCATAATTACCTCCTTTAACGATAAGGTCTATTTCCTCTAATTCATCTTGACCCACATCAGCTGCCCAAATGGTATTGGTTTGACCATCAAAACTGAATCTCCAAGGGTTTCTTAGTCCGTAGGCGTATATCTCGCCCCTAGCATTTTCATTTGCCACAAACGGATTATCTGTTGGTATGGCATAATTCAATCCGGCATCTTGCCTATTTACATCAATACGTAAAATTTTACCTAGTAAGTTTCCTAAGTTCTGTGCATTGCCATCTGGGTCACCCGAACCACCGCCATCACCCGATGCTATGTATAGATAACCATCAGCACCAAAGGCTAATTGACCACCATTATGATTTGTAGCGGGTTGTGGAATTTCCAATAAAATAATTTCGCTTGAATCATCTACCATATTAACATCTGTTTCAGACACTTTAAAACGAGACATTACAGACAATTCTTCAGTTGGCGTATAGGCCACATAAAGGAAACCGTTAGTGCTATAATCTGGATGAAAAGTAAAGCCTAAAAGACCCAATTCACTTGTTGTCGCTATTTTATTTGAAATATCTAAAAACGTAGAAATCTCTTCTGTAGCTTCATTATTCTGAAATATTTTAATAATCCCACCTTTTTCTGCAACGAAAATTCTATCAGAATCATCTTGAGGAGCTTGTAAGTCTAAGGGATTTGAAAAGGTGAGATTCGGAAAAGCATTGCTTATGGTAATTGAATCATCAACTATAGGGGTGAGTGCTAAATCTTCTTTATCACTGCACGACATAATTAAAAGTGAAGATATGCTCAAGAATACTAGATCAATTCTTTTCATAGCTATAGATTTTACACCTATTTACGAATTAAAATGGCACTTCAGATGTTAAAGCTTTCTTGTAATTAGAATAGAAAACTTTCGATTGCCAAATCGTAGCTTTTAAGTCCGAAGCCAAGAATAACACCGCTAGCGGCAGCAGATATATAAGATACATGTCTGAATTCTTCTCGCTTATGGGTATTTGAAATATGAACTTCTACTACTGGAGTCTTAATCGCTTTTACAGCATCGCCAATACCGACAGAAGTGTGCGTATATGCTGCCGCGTTTAAAACGATACCGTCGTAGGAAAAACCTATCTCCTGAATTTTTGATATCAATTCTCCTTCGATGTTAGATTGAAAATATTCTAACTCGATATCTTTAAATTTAAATTGAAGTTTTGAAAAGTAATCTTCAAACGTTTCAGCCCCGTAGACTTCTGGCTCCCTTTTTCCTAATAAATTTAAGTTGGGGCCATTAATTATGATAATCTTCATATATCAAAAGTAACAAATGTTGCCTAACAAATTGATAAGAAACAACAGAAGTAAATTTACCTAAAGTACTATTTACTTTTAACGTCGAGTTCTGTATTTAGGTTCAAAATTATAAACAATACCAAGAGTTAAAGTAGACCATGTAGCCTCGTCTAGTTCAATACCGGTATATGAAAAATTAATTTCAACACTTGAGCTCATTAAATATGCAATTGTTGGTCTATAGTACAAACCACCATCATTGCCCTCACTAACACCTAAGGCCCAACCTACATTTCCGCCAAATGAAAAATCGTTAGAGGTCCAAATACGCAGACCAGCCGATAGGGGTGCAAATTGAACTGGTTTTAAATCTTCCCGAACAATATTTGACTGAAATGTTTCTGCAAAACCGTGAATAAAACCTACTGCCGGACCTACATCTATTACTTCGCCTAAAGGATACATGTATGAAACATCAACACCAACGACAACACTTAACGCTTCATTAAAATCATTGAAAGGCAGACCTGCCTGAATACCCATTTTAAAGCCTTCTTGAGCAAAAATATGAGTTGTAAAAATGGTCATAACGAGTAGTAACAAGGTCTTTTTCATGCCTAATGGTATAATTTTCATTATCCTAGAACGGATTCAAACAGCAATTAGTATAAAACCAAAAGGCATAAAAATGAGGAGTACCGCTCCACTTTTTTAATTTAAAGTTTTTGTTATCTATTCAATAACATATCTGATACCAATATGAAATACACCTACTTCATTATCTAAATCTTTGCCGATATTGATATAAATTCTCTAATCGAATGAAAAAACCAATAGAACATTATTTATTTCATAATCTAGACCAGTCACTGGCTTTGGTGCTACTTCCGTACCGAAACCATTACCAATCAAAAGAATTGAAGGCCCTGCCCCAATAAACTATTTAAGACCATCTATACTTTTATTCATGACAAATGTAATATCTATCTTTAAACCATGAATTGGCAACATGCTCTGAAAGATTATACCGTTTATTTAAAGTTAGAACGAGGGTTATCAAAAAACTCTATTCAAAGCTATACGCGAGATATTGAAAAATTAATATCATTCTTAGATTCCCATTCTATCACCGTTAGTCCTATTCAAATAGAAAAGGGCACCGTTCAACAATTTATATACGAAATCGCCAAGCTGGTTAACCCGAGATCTCAGGCACGTATAATATCAGGACTTAAGAGTTTTTTCAACTATTTGATATTTGAGGACTATAGAAAAAACAATCCGTTAGATTTAATAGAGTCTCCTAAAATAGGTCGAAAATTACCAGATACACTTTCTGAAAACGAGATTGATAAAATAATTGGAGCAATTGAATTGGGTTCAAACGAAGGGGAACGCAATCGTGCAATGTTAGAAACCCTATATGGATGTGGCTTGAGGGTTTCTGAACTTATTGACTTAAAAATATCTGATTTATTTTTTGAGGAAGATTTTATAAAAGTAACTGGTAAAGGAGATAAACAGCGTTTTGTACCGATAAGCTCTGTCAACAAAAAGTATATTAATATTTATCGCAATGAGATAAGGGTTCACCTCAAAATTCAAGAGGGGTTTCAAGATATTTTATTTTTAAATAGAAGAGGGAAGCAATTAACAAGGGCCATGATTTTCACTATCGTAAAGAATTTGGCAGTTACAATAGGACTAAAAAAAAATATTAGTCCGCATACATTTAGACATTCGTTCGCAACACACTTATTAGAAAATGGTGCAGATTTAAGGGCTATTCAGCAAATGCTAGGGCATGAAAGTATTACTACAACAGAAATTTATATGCATGTAGACCGTTCACATTTAGCAGAAGTGATGAATAATTTTCATCCACGAAAAAGTAATTAAAATTTAAACTTACTACCTATAGTATAAACTGCTGGCATTCCAATTAATCTTTCACCGAAAACACCAATACTAGAGTTGTTCAGCTGAACATTACTTTTCACTTCTATCATAAAATTTTCATTAATATCATAACCTGCACCGGCTACAAAACCAAGCCGATAAGGACTTATAAAATTACTATAACTACCGGTTTCAGCTTCCACTTCCATTCCAGAGAACAAATACAACTTATCATTTAAGTAGACTTTGCCCACCAAATTTGTTCTAAATCTTTCAGTCAATAAGTAAGTGTCATAAAAGCCCTGAAGCTCTATTTGTGTAGCTTTTGAAATTCCATATCGAACTATAAAGGACTTATGATTTTCACCGTTAAAAAAAGAAGGGTATGCATGCCCAGAAATTGACAATCCGATTAATGATGATGGTAATGTTGTAGGTAACTCCTCAACTGTTTGCCCTTGGATTGAGAAAGTACACAGGAAAATAATACTAACAACAAATACTTTCATAGGACTTAATCTTATTTATAGAAGATAATTCCTACTAAATATATTTGAAAAATCATGAATCAAAAAATACTTGGCAAGACTTTAACTGCCAGATATTTATACGCAAACTATTCGCTCTAATCTTTAAACTGACTATAGTCTCTTTTAAAAGGTCTTATAATCAATCGGGCTTCGCGATCAAACCTTATGTAGTTATATACCCAATTAATGAAAACTACCATTTTATTTCGAAATCCGATTAGGAAAAACAAGTGAACAAACATCCAAACAAACCAAGCAAATACGCCCTGAAAACGATATCCTTTTATATCACAAACGGCTTTATTTCGACCAATAGTTGCCATACTACCTTTGTCATTGTATTCAAATGGTTTCATCGATTTATGCGCCAGCAACCGCTCTAAGTTCTCCCCTAATAATTTACCTTGCTGTATAGCAGGTTGCGCTACCATTGGATGCCCATGAGGATTATCTTCTGTAACCATACAAGCAATATCACCAATGGCAAATATTTCTGGATGACCAATTACTTGATTAAACTCATTAACATTAATTCTATTACCGTCTGTTATTATGTCTGCTGCATCTAAACCTTTAATTCCCGCGCCTTTTACGCCTGCAGCCCATACTACAGTAGCAGTTTCGAAAACCAAATCGGTTTTTGTTGTTACGGTTTTACCATTGTAACCAGTTACCCGAACACCTTTCCAAACTTGAACTCCCAATTCCTCTAAAAAATCTTCCGCTTTTTTTGAAGCCTGACTGCTAAATCCTGGCAAAAGACAATCACCGCCTTGTACTATATTAATTTGTGCCCTTCTTGTATCTAAATCTGGATAATCTTTAGGCAGAATACCCTTCTTAATCTCTGCCAATGCGCCAGATAGCTCGACCCCTGTTGGACCACCACCAACGATAACAAAATTCATTAAAGCATCTCGCTCATGATATTCATCGGTTAAAAGTGCTTGCTCAAAATTTTCAAGAATTAAACTTCTAAGATTAAGCGACTGCGGAATGGACTTCATCGACATGGCATTCTTCTCAATTTCTTCATTTCCGTAAAAATTGGTTTCAGAGCCGGTAGCTACAACCAAATAATCATATGAAAGGTCACCTATATTTGTATTGATTTTCTTTTTAAGCGGGTCAACATTATCGACTTCAGCTAAACGAAAATAAAAATTATCATATCCAATTAAAACCTTTCGTAACGGATAGGCAATAGAATCTGGCTCAAGACCGCCTGTTGAAACTTGGTATAATAAGGGTTGAAAAGTATGATAATTATTCTTGTCTAAAAGCACGACTTGTACTTCTTTTTTACTTAGTTTTTTGGCTAAAGAAACTCCGCCAAATCCACCACCAATAATTACAATTCTAGGATAGCTTGAAAGTGGTATGTTCATAATGTATTAATTATTTGCAAAACTAAACAAATGCCGTTCCACTTTAAAATAATAATGTGTTTTTAGTATATTTATAGTCTAAACTCAAACAACACTTAAAATGCAAAAAGCCTTAATTTTATTGGGAGTACTAAGTACTTCTTTTTTTACAATGCAAGCTCAAAAGAGTGAAAAAGATATTCTTAAAAATCTAGAGCAGAAAAGTGAGGATTATGGAAATATTGCTCAAAATATCTGGGAATTCGCAGAAATGGGCTACCAAGAAGAGCAAAGCTCTGCTCTATTACAAAAAACATTACAAGACGCTGGCTTTACCATTGAAAAAGGAGTTGCCGGTATACCAACTGCATTTATAGCAGAATACGGCAGTGGCAGTCCTATAATTGCTATTATGGGTGAATACGATGCTTTACCTGGATTATCTCAAAAAGCAGTAGCCGTAAAGGAATCTGCAAATAAGGCAGCTGGCCATGCTTGCGGACACCACCTATTCGGTACAGCTTCAACCGCTGCGGCAATTTCAACTAAAGAATGGTTGGAAGCTAATAAATCTAAAGGTACCATTCGATTTTACGGAACACCAGCTGAAGAAGGTGGTTCTGGAAAAGTATATATGGTTCGTGAGGGTCTTTTTAACGATGTAGATATTGCGCTTCACTGGCATCCAGGTGCACAAAATGCAGCTAGTGCTGGTGCAGCATTGGCAAATAAATCTGCTAAATTCAGATTTCACGGAGTTTCTGCCCATGCTGCTGCATCTCCAGAAAAGGGGCGTTCCGCATTAGATGGTGTAGAGGCTATGGATATGATGATAAACATGATGCGTGAGCACATTCCTCAAGAAGCTAGAATTCATTATGTAATCACAGATGGTGGTAAAGCACCAAATGTAGTTCCAGATTTTGCAGAAGTTTATTACTATGCTCGTCATAACAAACGTGACGTAGTTATCGATATTTTCGACCGCATGGTAAAAGCTGCCGAAGGCGCTGCTCTAGGTACTGGCACGACAATGGACTATGAAATGATTGGTGGCACACATGAATTATTACCTAACCTTACTTTACAAAAATTAATGCACGATAACTTATCTGAAGTCGGCGGCATTGAATACACTACCGAAGAAAAAGAATTTGCCGATAAAATTGCCATTTCATTAGGACAAGAAAAAGCAGACCTTGCTACTGCAAAAAATGTTCAACCTTATAAAACGGAAGCAAAAGCTTTTGGTTCTACCGATGTCGGTGATGTTAGCTTTACTGTACCAACAGTTGGTTTTGGTACTGCAACATGGGTTCCTGGTACTTCTGCACATAGTTGGCAAGCAGTTGCTGCTGGCGGAACATCTATTGGTAGAAAAGGAATGATGGTTGCTGCCAAAACATTAACGAAAACAGCAATAGATTTATTTAAGGATAAAAAATTGATAGAAACAGCTAAAGCTGAATTTTTAGAGCAAAGAGGTGCAGACTTCAAATACATTCCTCTTTTAGGAGATAGAGCACCCGCATTAGATTATAGAAATTAAAATTAAATTATAGTTGTATAGAAAAAGTGCCAAGGTAATCTTGAGCACTTTTTTTATTTATAATAGAATTAATTGTAACAAATAAAACTTTTGCAAGACTAACCTTGTAAGATCAACCAACCAACAGTGAACAAAAAACTTGAACACAAATTTGTGACCGAGCTGCAAGACAATCAAAACATTGTCCATAAGGTATGTACGCTGTATACAAACGACCGCGACTCTCACAACGATTTGTTTCAAGAAATTACCATACAATTATGGAAAGCCTATCCCAAATTTAGGGGTGATGCAAAATTTAGTACTTGGATGTATCGTGTAGCATTAAATACTGCTATTACATTGTACCGTAAGAATAAAAGAAGGATTGACACCGCAGATTATGAATCAATCATTTTCAAGGTAAAGGCAGATGAATATGATGAAACAGAAGAAATTCAATTAAAACTAATGTACAAAACTGTTAAGCAATTGGGTGATGTTGATAAAGCTTTGGTCTTCTTATATCTAGAAGACAAGAACTATTCAGAAATCTCAGAGACATTAGGTATATCAGAAGTAAATGCACGCGTGAAAATGAACCGTATCAAAACAAAATTAAGAACCATTTTGAATCCATAAGCGTATGACGGATGAACTGGAGTTATTAAAGAAAGACTGGCAAAAGAAGGAGTTTGATGTTCCTAAATTAAGCTATGAGGATATTCATAAAATGATATGGAAGAAATCTTCCTCTATTGTGAAATGGATTCTTATCATCAGTATTTTAGAATTTACATTACCTCATTTACTATATCTTTTACCATCTATGCAAGAGGGCCTGGAGGTTTATAAAAAGATTGGAGTTTCCAAATATCTCCTTGGTCTTTCCATATTTATTTATTCTGTTGCCTTTTATTTCATTTTTCAGTTTTACCAACGATTTAAAGAAATCTCGGTTCTTGATAATTCGAAAAATTTAATGAGGAAAATCATTAAAACAAGAAGAACGGTTAAACACTATGTTATTTTCTCATTATCAATGATAATGGTAACCATTGTCATTATCGTTATTGGTGTTTATTTGAATGATAATATTGCTCTTGCTTTTCCAGAATTGAAAGAAGGTTTAAAGAACGTATCTCAAGAGAAACTCAAGATTGCAATAATGCTATCTATAGGTATTTTTGGAATAATACTAACCTTATTCATGGGAGGTATATACTTTCTATTATACGGTCTACTACTAAGAAAATTAAAGAAAAATTATAGTGAACTAAGACAACTTGAAATTTAGGTTTTTTTCCACTTACGTTGCTTGTTCTCTTCTTCGTATGCTAATAAGTCTTGTTTAGAAATCACCTTTAGAAAAGAAGGATGCTGTTCAATAGCATATTCTAGTTTTTCAATTATTGATTCTGAAGTTTCATTATCATAATCTATTTGCAATGGTTCTTTGATAACCATAGATTGAAGGATTCCCTTTTTCTTAATACGAAGTCCTTTCTTATCAAATGAACGACGAAAACCATCAATTACAACAGGAACAACAACAGGCTTATATTTCTTAATAATATGCGCTGTTCCTTTTCTTAAAGGTTTCCATGGTGTGGTAGTGCCTTGTGGAAAGGTTATCACCCAACCATCATTCAAAGCCTTACCAATACTAGAAATATCGCTCATTTTAACCTGTCTTTTCACATCTTGACCTTCTGAACGCCAAGTTCGCTCAACACTGACAGAACCTGCATACGCCATTATTTTGGTCAAAAGACTCTTCTTCATGGTTTCGGCAGCCGCCACATAATACATGTTCAATTTAGGTTGCCATATGTATCCTAAATTTTTAATCGAATCTTCACGACCACTTAAACTTGCATTAAACACATGAAACATAGCCACTACATCAGCAAAATACGTCTGGTGGTTACTTACAAATAGTACATTTCTATCTGGCAAGTTCCTTATAATATCAGAACCTTCTATCTCTAATGTATTGAAACGTTTATAGCGTTGATGCGATAGCACCGCTAAAATACGAATCAGCCATTTTTTTATAAATAAATTATGCCCGAAAGGGTTTGTCTTAAATAATCCCATAGAATGCTAAAATAAAAAATTATGCCTTATAACACCTGCTTTAATAGCTCTTTAATCTCGTTTAACATCATTGCCGTGGCTCCCCAAACAATATAACCGTTTAATTTAAAGGCAGGTACTTCAATATCAACGGCGTATGATGTAGTTATTTTTTTGGATACGATTTTATTTTCGTCTAAAAAATCTAATAATGGTATCTCTAAAATCAATTCAACCTCATGATCTTGTTTAATAAAAGGTTTCGGTTTTTTATATAGTCCGATAAACGGTTGTACAATAAAATTACTTGGCGGTATAAAAATTTCTGAAATTTCTTTGATCACTGTTACATCATTTGGGGCCACCCCTACTTCTTCATGCGTTTCACGTAGTGCCGTTGACAGAAGACCGTCATCATACTTTTCAGCCTTACCGCCAGGAAACCCAACTTGATTAGAATGAATACCTTTATATGTTTTACGAAGAATAAGTAATAAATTGGTCTCTTGGCTTATCGTAGGATAAAATAATGCCATTACAGCTGCCTTTCTCGGATTTCTTTTTTCTAGATTTATTTCTTTAAATTCTTCGAAACGACCTTCTGGTGCCATTTTATATTGCGAAGCCTCTCCCGGAAGCGGTAGATCCTTTATTTTTGATATTCTTTCTTCAAAAAAATTAAAATCCATGAATTCACTTAAATTGTATTTGTATTTTTTTATAACAGTCATATTTACTGTAGGGTGCAAAGATACTTCTAAGAAATCTGAAAGTACAACATCTGCGCCAACGGCAACTATAGATTCGACTCAAAACGAAGCAAATACTAATTTGCTACAAGAAGAAGAAGAAGAAGAAGAAGAAGAATTTCAACTAACTGAGGACAATGCCATAGACTTCTTTTTCAACTATGAAAAAACCTTAAAATCGAATAAGGTAAAAATCACTACAAATTTAGGAAGCTTTACCGTAGAATTATATGACAATGTACCATATCATCGTGCAAATTTTATTTACCTAACCCGAAAAGGTTATTTTGATTTTACCCAATTTCATAGGGTGGTGAAAAATTTTATTATTCAAGGTGGAAATTCAGATGACCGTAAGACAGGAAAGAAAAGAACTAATATTGGTAGATACCTATTACCGCCTGACACCAGAAAAGGGCACAAACACCACCGTGGAACTATTTCTATGCCAAGCAGTGAAATGGACAACCCACATATGTTGGCTTCACCCTTCGAATTTTTTATAGTAGTTACAGACCCAGGTTCGTATCATCTTGATGATGAATACACACCTTTTGGTAGGGTCATTGAAGGAATGGACGTGGTTGACAAAATAAATAACCAACCTGTTGGTGAAGGCGACTGGCCAATGCAAAATATTTATATTGAGAAGGCAGAAGTTGTTGAGTAGTTGTTGGCAGCAATAGTCTTTATAAGATTAGCCGTTTTTTCATTAATTGCTATTACGATATATATTTGGCAATGAAATTTTAAACCGAACAGCCAAAACCCTCATAATTATTATGATTAGTATTGCCATGGAATAAGAAATCGTATTATCAATAGGAAATTGAATTAGAAGAAAATAAACTAATCCACCTAGAATACATATCGTAGCATAAATTTCCTTTCTAAAAATTACGGGGATTTCATTACATAATATATCCCGTAGTACACCGCCAAAACAAGCGGTTATAGTACCTAAGACTATACACATTACAGGTGATAAATCTGCTGCCAAACCTTTTTCGATACCTACCATAGTATACAGACCAATACCAATAGTATCAAACAGAAAAAGAGATTTTCTAATGTGTTTTAATTGTTTTACAAAGATTATCGCTAATAAAACAGTAACAACTATTATGAGTAAATGCATTGGAGCATTTAGCCACCCTACAGGTGTGATACCTATTAGTAAATCTCGCAAAGTACCACCACCTACGGCTGTAACAAAGGCAATTATAAATACTCCAAAAACATCTAACTTTTTATCCATGGCCACCAAAACCCCAGATATGGCAAATGCTATAGTACCTAATATATCAATGATGAAATAAAACATTACTTAGAACTTTTGGGTGAAATAATTATAATCTTTGATAACAATATCTAAAAACTCCATATCATATAAATTAGAATTCGTCTGCAAGATACTATCAACCTTTTCTCTTAATACTTTTAATGTCTTAAAATCATTACTTTTTTTTGCTATAATAAAGGTTTCTTTGATCAACCGTATATCTTTATCGGTCAATATCGTGACATTGGTAAATTGAGGAACGTACGTATCTTCAACCTCTTCTAAAATAGTATGAGAAACGGTTGTATTATTCTTTGTACTAATAACCACGGTACCTGCAGCGGCATCACCCAAACGCTGTCTCTTCTCAGAAAATAGAATGGATAAAATACCTATCGAACCAACAAATAGCCAAATATCGACCAAGCGTAACATCCAACGAACTAAATAATTACTCCAATGTACAGGCGACCCATCGACTTTTACCACTCGCATTTTAAGTAACATTTTACCAACCGTTCTGCCATTGAAAATGATATGCATTAATAAGCTATAGAACATTGCAGGCAAGAAAATTAAAGCCATTAATCCTCGTTGTGTCCAGCCATCATCATAAATATAACCGATAGCATCGCCTATTATATTCACCAAAAGAGAATACAGATATAAAATAAAAGCATCAATAAAAAATGCTACGATTCGTTCACCAATACTAACAATCGTATAATTAAGATTAACATTTTGCGTTGTATTGATTTGAAGGTTATTCATTAAGTCTTAAATTTAACAAGGTAAATACTGTTTATGCGCGAAGCTGCTTTTGTAAGGCAAAATAAGGAAAAATGGATAGCATTTGAAAAGGCCATTAACCTTGGGGCCAACACAAATCCAGATGATCTTGCCAATGGTTATATTCAACTGACTAATGATTTAGCTTATGCGCAAACTTATTACGCAGAAAGTAAGACTTTATTGTATTTAAATGGTTTGGCTTCACAAGCACACCAAAAAATATATAAAAATAAAAAGGAAAGCCGTAATCGTGTTATTGATTTCTGGCTGACTGAATTCCCGCTTTTTTTTAAACAATATCACAAAACCTTAGGCATTACCTTTTTGATTTTTATAATCGCATGTACAATCGGTTCGTTATCCGCATTAAAC
Source organism: uncultured Maribacter sp. (assembly GCF_963977385.1). Lineage (GTDB taxonomy): Bacteria > Bacteroidota > Bacteroidia > Flavobacteriales > Flavobacteriaceae > Maribacter. The sequence goes on from NZ_CAXBOU010000012.1 coordinate 65,225, forward strand.
GATGCTTCTTTCGTCAGACTAATTTTAGGAGATGCCTATGTCAACGAAACCTTAAATAATATCGCCAATGGTGATCCCGCAGCGATTTATAAAGGTGGCAGTGAAATAGGTAGTTTTTTAGGGATTACCATAAACAATATTAGAGTAGCCTTTTTAGCCTTTGCCTTTGGTGTTATCACAAGTATAGGTACTGCCTATATTCTTTTTAGTAACGGTATAATGCTTGGCGCATTCATTACATTTTTCTATACCAAAGGCGTTTTCTTTGAAGCTAATAAACAAATATGGCTACATGGTACTATTGAAATCTCGGTAATAATCATTGCAGGCTGTGCTGGTTTAATAATGGGAAATAGCATTCTATTTCCTAAAACCTATTCTAGACACATCTCTTTTATGAAAGGCGCTAAAGACGGATTAAAAGTAGTTGTAAGCACTATACCCTTTTTTATAATTGCTGGTTTTATCGAAGGTTTTATAACTCGTTATACCGATATGCCTAATTGGTTGGCATTTTTAATCATTGCCGCCTCTTTATTTTTAATTGTATTCTATTATATAGTATACCCCATAATACTCAACAACAAACATGAAAGACAATTACATACCGTTACGGGTAAACCGTGATTTCGGAGAAATAATCTCTACATATTTTGACTTTTTTAAACAGAATATTAAAAACTTTACCAATGTTTTCATTAGCTATAATGGCATATTCTTAGTAGGATTATTAATTGCAAGTTATCTATTGGTCTCTGGTTTTATTGGGATGATTGCTCATGAATATAATTATGAGAGCGTTTCAGGTGAGCTTGGGTTAGAACAAAATTATTACCTCTATTTGGGTATTGGCGGTTTTCTTTTCTTTGGCATTTTCATTTGTGTTGCGGTTTTAAACTATTCGTTATCGAGTAGCTATATGATAAAATATGTAGAAAAGAAAAGTTCAGATATTGACAAGAAAGAAGTGTGGGAGTTTGCAAAAAGCCAATTCAGCAAAATTGTACTCTTCGTACTATTACTAATTCCAATTTATCTGGTAATCTTAATAGCTTCATTCATTTTAGCCATAATTCCTATTCTAGGGATATTTGCACAATACATATTTCAATTCTTTATTTCAGCATGGATAGGCGTCTCTTTTTTCGATATGTTAGAAAAGAAAAAAGGAATTTCAGATGCATTGGGTGAAGGCTGGAGATTAGTTACCGCAAATTTTTGGAAATCTGTGGGAGTAAACTTCATATTAGGTTTACTACTGGGAATTTTACTGATGATTGCCCTTATAGTTCCGGCAATAATAATTGGAGTGTACACATTTCATGTAGTTGAAAATAATGTAGATTATTCTCATTCCATAGTAACAACTATTGTATATACGTTAGGTACTTGTTTCATATTAATTATCGCAGTTTACGGCCAATGTCTATCTCAGTTTGTCAATGGTATATTGTACTATGCTTTACATGAAAAAACATACAACGAAAGCACAAGGGCCTCCATAGCGCAAATAGGCCAAAACGACTAATTTGAAAAATATTTTTCTTCTTATACTATTTCAATTTGCTACCCTTTGCTCCTTTGCACAAGGGGCAGAAGACAGTATTGTTAGCATTGATACATCATCTGTATTAACCATGCGCCAGTTAGATGACAATCATACTAAAAAATATATTGGAGAAGAATTTAATTACGCTACAAAAACTGGAGAATCACAAAACCTTTTAGCTCGTTTTATAAATTGGGTAGGTAAAGGTTTATTCAGCATTTTTGGCATTGAATTATCACCTCAACTGCTTCAAGTAATAGAATACCTTATCTATTTTCTGTTGGTCATATTGGCCATTTATTTAATTGTGAAAATGCTGATTAATGAAAATTTCAATTCAATTTTTAATAAAAAGGCTAAAACATTTCACGATATAAATCTTACAAAAGAGCATATCGAAACTATTGATGTCAACAATCTTTTAAATGTAGCATTAGAAAGTGCTGATTACCGACTTGCTATTCGATATCAGTTTCTACTCACTTTTCAAAAGCTTTCAAAAAACGATATTATTCAATGGCATTTTGATAAAACGAATTCTGATTACTTAATAGAAATCGCACAACCCACCATACAACAAGGCTTTAAAAAGATAGCCTATTTATACGATTACATATGGTATGGCGAACAGACTATTGACTTAATTAAATATGAAAAATCAGTTTTAGATTTTGAAGCTATTAACAAACTAATTAAACAATAAATTGGAGAGGCGTTCGAAAATAATTCTTGGAATTTTAATTGCGGTACTCGTTGGTATTATCGTGACCGAAATTGTACGCCCTAGGCCCATTAATTGGAGACCTTCCTATACTTCCATTTCAAAGATACCATTTGGTTGCTTTGTGCTTTTTAATGAACTGCCATCGCTTTTTCCGAATAGTGAAATACAATCGGTCGAAGAAAGTATTTATGACGTGCTTATAAAAAGTGATTCTTTGAAAACTTCTAATTATCTTTTAATAAACGAAAATATTTATTTAGATGAACAAGAAACAAATCAAATATTAAATTACGTCGCAAAAGGCAATCAAGTATTTATAGCAACTACAGAGCTAAGAGGTAAATTAGCTGACACTCTTAATATTGAAATTTTACAGGAGTATACTATTAAAGAGGATACCGTAAGTGTAGACTTTACTCACAGCGAATTAAATAAAAGTATATATGAATTTGAAAGAGGGGTCAATACTGCCTACTTCACGAGTTTAGATACATTAAACACTGAAATTTTAGGTCATATACATTTTAAGGACAACACGTTGTTAAACAATGAAAAGAAAGTAAAACAAGTTAAACCAAATTTCATTAAAACATCGTTCGGTAAAGGAAGCTTTATCATCAATACCTTACCAATTGCATTCACAAATTATTATTTATTAAGCGCTAATAGTAGCTATAGCGCAAGTAGTTTTTCTTATCTAAAAAATAATTTGCTGTATTGGGATGATTATAAAAAATCGGGTAGAAAAGTAATATCGTCGCCAATGCGATTTGTTTTAAACCAACCTGCTTTAAAATGGAGTTATTATCTAGTACTGTTCGGACTCCTGCTTTTTGTAATTTTTAAAGCGAAGCGTGAACAACGAATTATACCCGTTATAATACCTTTAGAAAATTCATCGGTCGAGTTCGCAAGAACCGTAGGATCTCTCTATCATCAAAGTAAAGACTACACCAACTTAAATAGCAAAAAGATAAATTACTTTTTAATCTATTTAAGAAATAGATATTATCTAAATACAACTGTTTTAGATGAAAGGTTAGTAGCTCAATTAGCAGCGAAAGCAGGCAAAAACATTGAAGAAACAAAATCTTTAATAGACTTCATATTGAGTCTAAAAAACAAACCTATACATTCAGAACAGGATACTTTAAACCTAGCGAAGAAAATAAACACATTTAAACAATCTTATGGAAGATAATACACAAGATGAAAATAACTTAGAATTTAACTCGAGAATTGACCTCTCTAAGCTGCAAGAATCGGTAGCTCGGGTTAAAACAGAATTAAGCAAAGTAATCATCGGTCAACAAGACATGATAGAATTATTAATTGTTTCTATCTTGGCAAATGGGCATTCCTTAATTGAAGGTGTACCTGGTGTTGCCAAAACTGTTACGGCAAAGTTATTGGCAAAGACCATGAATGTTGATTTCAGTAGAATACAATTTACACCCGATTTAATGCCTAGTGATATTTTAGGTACTTCTATTTTTAATGTAAAAACATCTGAATTCGAGTTTAAAAAAGGACCAATCTTTTCGAATATTATTCTAATTGATGAGATTAATAGAGCTCCTGCAAAAACCCAAGCAGCTCTTTTTGAAGCTATGGCAGAGCGACAGATTACTATTGATGGTAATGAATTTGAATTGCAACCTCCATTTTTGGTTTTTGCAACCCAAAATCCTATAGAACAAGAAGGCACCTACAGATTACCTGAAGCACAACTAGATCGTTTTTTATTCAAGATTAATGTTCATTACCCTACTCTTGAAGAAGAAATTCAAATTCTAGAAAATAAGCACCAACAGAAAACCACTAATGTTGAAACTCTTATTGATTCTGTGTTATCGGCAGAGCAGATAGCTGCTTACCAAAAAGTAATAAAGGATATAATCGTAGAAGATAATTTACTGAAATATATTGCTGCAATAGTCAATAATACTAGAACCAACGCAAATCTTTATTTAGGTGCATCTCCAAGAGCTTCAATTGCCATATTAGAGGCATCAAAGGCTGTAGCGGCAATTAATGGTAGAGATTTCATCACCCCTGATGATATTAAAAAAGTAGTTGGTCCCATCTTATGTCACCGTATTATACTAACACCAGAGCGAGAAATGGAAGGCTTGACAGCCGAAAAAATGATACAAGACTTGATTCAAACCATTGAGATTCCTAGATAAGTAATCATGAAAATGGCGTTCAAAAACATATTTCTACAAAAGAGATTTTTCTTTGCACTGACAGGGGTAATTTTCTGTTTTCTAATTTCTTATATTTTTGAGAATATTACATTTTTTGCCAAGTCATTTTTCTATATTTTCTTAGCATTATGCCTAGTAGATCTACTTCTCTTATTTCTATCGAAAGGTGGTGTAATTGCAGTTAGAATTGTTTCTGATAAACTTTCTAACGGAGACGAAAATACTATTGAAATTAAGGTTACCAATCAATATCTATTTACAAGTCATTTGAATATAATAGATGAACTTCCTTTTCAATTTCAGAGGAGAGACCTTAGCTTTAATAGTCGTTTAAAAACTGGTGATCAAAAATTATATTCCTACTCGGTTAGACCTGTAGAAAGAGGTATTTATATTTTTGGCAATTTAAATATTTTCGCATGTTCGCCTATAGGTTTAATTGCCCGTAAGTTCACCTTTGACCAAGACAAAGAAGTACCGGTATACCCTTCTTTTTTGCAGCTTCGAAAGTATGACCTATTGGCATTTAGCAATAGACTTTTTGAGTATGGAATAAAAAAAATACGCCGTATCGGTAATACGATGGAGTTTGAACAAATTAAAGATTATGTTCAAGGGGATGATATAAGAAACATCAATTGGAAAGCCACTGCAAAAAAAGGTCAATTGATGGTTAACCAGTTTCAAGATGAAAAGTCTCAACCTGTATATTCAATAATTGATAAAGGGCGAGTAATGAAAATGCCTTTTAACGAACTTAGCTTATTAGATTATGCCATAAATGCTACACTGGTAATCAGCAATATTGCTTTGAAGAAAAATGATAAAGCGGGTATGTTCGCCTTTAGCAATAAAATAGAAAATAGAGTTGTTGCCGAACGTAGAAGTTCACAAATGAATCTTATTCTTGAAACGCTATATAACCTTAAAACAAATTTTGTAGAAAGTGATTTTAGTAGACTGTATATAGACACAAAGAGACATCTGCCCCAAAGAAGTCTTCTCTTACTTTACACTAATTTTGAAACTTTAGACGCATTACACCGCCAACTACCCTATTTACAAGCAATCGCAAAACAACATTTACTAGTTGTTATATTTTTTGAGAATACAGAACTCATTTCTTATACCCAGAAAAAATCAAATAACACATTAGAAATTTTTGAGCAAACCATCGCAGAGAAATTTATTTATGAAAAACAATTGGTAGTAAATGAATTAAGAAAGTATGGTATACAGACTATTCTTACCAAACCAGAAGATTTGACCATAAATACAGTAAATAAATATTTAGAGATAAAGGCAAAGGGACTATTATAAGCTTACTTTAACATATAGGCAGCTTGTAATTCTGAGGAAATATCTCCCGTTCCATTTTCTACAAATGTCGGCAAATCTAATTCTTGATTAAAATCTAATTCAGCTACCAGACAACCACATTTTCTACCGTTACCATTTCTTCTTCTACTGTTACTCGTTAAAATGTCTAAAGCCATACCAGAAAGCACTCCACCTAAGGTTGTATAAAGCACATCTTTCGCCTCCCATTCATTGCCTCTTGGTTTATCATAAAATGTTTCTTTTGCTAATCCGGCAGCTAAACTACTTCCGACTGCTCCTGCCCATTTCCAACCTCTTTGACCATTCGTTAATTTGTGGGCAGCAAAACCACCGGCAACACCAATAACAACTCCGGCCCCAATATGCTTAGCAGCGTCTCCAGGGTCTTGAGCTGTCAAATTTGTACTGATAATTAATACTACAAGAAAAAGAATTGATTTCATTTATTGAATGGAGGTTTTTTTATATAACGTGCTTTAATAGATTAAATTATACTCTATATCAATCACATTAATAAGCAATCTAAATCAAATAAGCCGGACCCGACAAGAATTTTCGGATGATTTATCAACTGTACATTTTTGGGTTAAATACTTGACTAATTTTAAATCTCAAATAATATAATATGAAAACAATTTTACATAAATCAGATACTAGAGGTCATGCTGATTATGAATGGTTAAATTCATATCGTTGCTTTAGTTTTACTCATTATCATAATCCAGAACGTATGCTTTTTGGAGTCTTAAGAGTTTTGAATGATGATATGGTTGTTGTAGGTCTTGGGTTTGACACTCATCCTTATAGTAATATGGAAATAATTTCTATTAAAAATATAGAAACCAACAATAGTCTTTATCAAATACTATCTCCTAACGGAGGTGAAGACGGAGTCTGGATTCATCAAGATACATAGTTTCATTTAGGAAATTACAAATTAAGAAAAACAGATTTCTACGCACTAAAGAAAGAAGACAATGGTGTTCACATATTTGTTTTAAGAATTGATATTGAGATAGTTGACAAAATTTTAAATAAATGGTATGGCCTTGAAATTGGGAAAACCGACTCGTTTATTTTAACAGCGGACAGTTCTGCCAAGGTATTGGTAATAGAAGTACCAATGGGTAACTAACGTCTTTTTAGAGCACATTAAAATTATGTATCAAAAAGTCGCCTTATCGATTTTTAAAGCAACTACTTTCTTATATTTAGGTAAAATATGTTATTCAAAATAAACTCCCCCAAATTCATATTTTCAATATACAATAGAGGGAATTATTAAGCCCCCTTAAAAAGAAAAACTCAAACACTTTAATAGTACTTATAAGATTTTATTTAAAACTTTAATTTAACAACTTGGCTAGCATTAATACTAAATCAACACATTCCATATTTGAAAGAGGTAGGCTACAAAATGATTTTGGTCTGATAACCCTTATCTCTATGCTTGGTTCATTTATTGTGTTTGTTGACACTCTTTTATTTTACTCTCCACAAGAACAAATTATCGCATTAATTATTGCCATAGGTTTCGGAGTTGGTTTTCTATTGAATCGCCTAAGATTTAATAAAGCCACTAGGTTTTACATGACAATTTATGCACCATCGACATTTATGGTGCTTATTTTATTAATAGGCGGTTTTTTTGGTCAAGCAGTTGGTTTTGCGACAATGGCTTTTTTAGCATTTATTGGATATCGTAAAAATAGAAAATTGAGAATTATTATTATTACGTATGATATTCTGGCATTTATTTTACCTACAATATACATTGCCATTTACGGCCCATTATTAGGTATAATTGACTTACCCTTTGATGAAATCATTGTATTTATAGCTTGCTTAGCATGGCTTTCATTAACATTTAAAATGTATGATGAAACTAAAACCAGAACGTATACTAATGCTCTAGAGAAAAACAATAAAGCACTAAAAGATAGCGAGTCCAACCTTCAATTGACACAGGTTAGTTTAAAAAATCAAAATAATAAACTGGCTGTTTTAAACCATGAATTGGAATTAAAAAATAAACATATTGAGGAATTCACTTTTATCGTAACCCACGATTTAAGAGGGCCTTTAAATAATATAAATGTTATTGCCAAAGAATTGCAGAATCAACATTCATCAGCCAATTATAAAAATTTCGATAGCTTTTTAAAGCATTTAGATGGTAGCTCTGCAAGATTGACAAATTTGGTTCAAGGTTTATTAAAATATGCAGAAATTGGCAATTCAAGCCAAATGCAAAGTGTAAATATAAATGAGGTTATCACCCTTGTTTTAGATGATTTGTCTGAAAGTATAAAAGCTAATAATACTAAAATTAGTATTGAAGAAATGCCGGTATTGGTTGGAAGAATTAATGACCTAAGAATGCTTTTTCAAAATTTAATACATAACGCATTAAAATTTAAATCATCAAATAAAGAACCGCGCATTACAATTCGTTCTACAAAAGTCCCTGGCTTTTTTCAATTTAGTGTCGAGGATAATGGTATAGGTATACCTAAAGATCAAAAAAATAATATCTTCAATGCATTTCATAAATTACACAACCAATCGAAATTTGAAGGTTCTGGCATAGGTCTTTACGGTAGTAAGAAAATTATCGATCACCACCAAGGTCAAATTTGGGTAGAGTCTGAAGAACATAAAGGCAGTACTTTCTATTTTACAATTAGTACAGATTTAATAGAACACAAAATAATTGAAGAACCTATTTAATACTTAAAAAGCTTCATATGAAACAGATTTTTATATACCTTTTATTGATACTTTCTTTAAATACTAACATAGCTCAAGAAAGTACGTTGAAATTAGGGGTGGCCGGGCTTACACATGGTCATGTTGGGTGGATTCTTAGTAGAGAAACTCAATCAGATATTAAAATGGTTGGCATAGTTGAACCCAATAAATTATTAGCAAATAGACTCTCTGATGAATTTGGATTTTCTATGGATATCGTTTTTGATACTATGGATGAAATGATAGCCAAAACTAAACCGAATGCAGTAGCTGCCTTTGGTAATATAAAAGATCACTTAAGCGTGGTACAAGCATGCGCTCCGAAAGGCATTCATGTTATGGTAGAAAAACCATTAGCTACTAATTTTGAAGATGCTAAAAAAATCGGAATTTTAGCTAACAAATATAAAATTCATGTACTAACGAATTATGAAACTTCATGGTACGAAACTAATGTAATGGCAAATGATTTTTTAGAAAAAGGGACCATCGGTGATTTAAGAAAAGTAATTATTAGAGATGGACATAAGGGCCCTAAGAAAATTGGGGTATCCGATGAATTTTTAGAATGGCTAACTGATCCTGAATTAAATGGCGGTGGTGCCATTACTGATTTTGGTTGCTATGGTGCTAATTTAATGACTTGGTTAACTAAAGGTAAACGACCAAATAGTGTAACTGCCGTTACTCAACAGCTTCAACCAGAAAACAACCCAAATGTAGATGATGATGCAACTATTATTCTAACCTATAATAATGAAATGGCCATATTAGAACCTTCTTGGAACTGGCCCATTGGAAGAAAAGATATGGAACTCTATGGTACAAAAGGTGCTATTTATTCCGACAATCCTACCCAATTACGGTTAAGGCTTTCAAAAGGATACAGCGATTATACCGAAGAGACATTTCTTTTAGGGGAACGACAAAAACCATTTGATGACCCTTTTTCAGTTTTTGCCGCTGTAATCAATAACGAATTAAATTTAGAACCCTACAATGTTTACTCCCTAGAAAATAATATGATTACTATGGAGATTTTACAAGCAGCTATAACTAGCTCTAAAACTGGCACAACTATTAAACTTAAAACTAATTAAATTTCAACATCTTTATTTTAACACTATGAAACAAATTCTAACTACTCTATTCTTAATTACATTTCTCACGGGTTTTTCTCAAAATTCGATTATTGGATTTTCTACGGAAAATGCCAACAAACAACTTCAACTAGAAAAAAGTTTTGAAGAAAAATTAAATGCCACCAACCTAGATCAATGGATGCAAAAAATGGCTGCAGAGCCTCATTGGGTTGGCACAGAATTTGGCGAGAAAAATGCTAAATGGATTCAAAGTCAATTCAAGTCATGGGGTTATGACACAAAAATTGAAACCTATCACATTTTATTTCCATATCCGAAAGAAAGAATCTTAGAACTAACAGGACCTACACAGTATACTGCAAAATTAACCGCAGTTCCTGTAGAGGGAGATCCTTTTACTGCTCAAGGTGATGCACTTTTACCTAGCTACAATGCATTTTCAACAGATGGTGATGTAGAAGCCGAACTGGTATTTGTTAATTATGGTATCCCTAAAGACTATGAAGAATTAGAAAAACTTGGTATAAGCGTAAAAGGAAAAATTGTTATTGCTAAATATCAAGGTTCATGGAGAGGTATTAAACCAAAGTTAGCTGCAGAAAAGGGAGCCATAGGTTGTATCATTTATTCAGATCCTGAAGACGATGGTTACGGTCAAGGTGATGTTTACCCAAAAGGAGCTTACAAAAACAAAACAGGCGTTCAGAGAGGTTCTGTAATGGATATGCCTACTTATCCTGGTGATGTATTAACGCCTGGTTATGGTGCTACCAAAGACGCAAAGCGGTTAGATAGAAAAGATGCTCCGACTATTACAAAAATTCCTGTATTGCCTATTTCTTACGAAGATGCCCTACCCCTTTTATCAGCTTTAGATGGTACAGTAGCGCCAGAATCATGGCGAGGAGGATTACCAATAACTTATCATATTGGCCCAGGACCTGCAAAAGTACATTTGAAACTTACTTTCGATTGGAAACTTGTTCCTGCACATAATGTTATTGCTACCTTAAAAGGAAGTGAATTGCCTGATCAATGGGTTATGCGCGGAAATCACCACGATGCATGGGTACATGGTGCAAATGACCCAATTAGCGGTCTTGTAGCGCTTATGGAAGAAGCACGTGCCATTGGCGAATTGGCTAAGAAAGGCCAAAAACCAAAACGAACAATTGTATTTTGTGCTTGGGATGCTGAAGAACCTGGTCTAATTGGTTCTACAGAATGGGTTGAAGATCATAAAAAAGAATTGCAAGAAAAAGTGGTTGCTTACATAAACACTGATGGTAACGGTCGCGGATTTTTAGGTGCAGGTGGTTCACATTCCTTACAAGCAATGGTCAGTGAAGTTGCAGGTGCCGTAACCGACCCACAAACTAAGGTATCGGTAAAGGAACGAAGAATTGCAGCTAACATGGTTAATGGTGGAGAAGACTCTTTTGAATTATATGCTTTAGGTTCTGGTTCAGATTATACTCCTTTTATACAGCACGCAGGTATTGCAGCTTTAAATTTAGGTTTTGGTGGTGAAAATGGTGGTGGTGAATATCACACTATTTATGATACTTACCCTCATTATAAAAGATTTAAAGATCCTGAATTTGCATATGGTGTAGCATTAGCAAATACTGCGGGACTTATTACATTACGTTTGGCTAATGCAGATGTAATTCCACTAAATTTCACGCAATGGCATTCTACCGTTTCAGGCTATTTAACAGAAATCATCGATGAAACGGAGAGTATGCGAAAAGCTGTTATTAAGCATAACAAAATGGTAGCTAACAACTCATTTCAATTAGCAGCTGACCCTACTAAAAAGATTAAAAGTCCTTCAAAAAAAGAAATAATTCCATTTATTGACTTTTCTCCGTTACAAAATGAAATGGTTCTACTTGATGAAACTATTACTGAATTCGAGAAAAAGAATACATCAGCACTTACAAGCAAAATAAAAACTGAGCTTAATAAAAAGCTAATGAAAGCTGAACAAATGTTAACTTCAGAAAAAGGATTGCCTAGAAGACCTTGGTTCAAACATCAAATTTATGCTCCAGGATTTTATACTGGTTACGGCGTAAAAACATTACCAGGAGTTAGAGAAGCTATTGAGCAAAAAGATTGGAAAGAAGCACAAGAACAAATTGAAATATTAACAAATACCCTCAAGAATTTCAATTTATTTATAAAAGAAATGAATGCGAGTATTAAATAAAAAAAATATGGATTCAAAATACAAAAAGGTATTTGGCGGCAATAGTATTGAAGCCCACCGAGTTGAACTTACGCTAAAGGATAATAATATTGAACCTATTCTTAAAGATGAAAGTGAATCGTCTCGCTTGGCAGGTTTTGGAACTCCTCTACCAGATCTTATTCAAATTTTCGTTCATGAAGACGAAGAGGTAAAGGCCTTAGCATTAATAACCCAATTAAATTGGGATGAATAAAAACAAAAAAAGCCTCCTTAAAAGGAGGCTTTTTAATTACTATCTATTTCTCTATCCTTTGGATAATGGTGTTATTTCTAATTTCTTAAATTCAACCGCACCATGGTCACCTTGAATCATAATCGGGCCAGCTTCTGCCTCATTGTTATCTAAAGCACCGCCTGTCATCGAATCGATATTCTGGTTCGATATTACAGTTTTCCCATTAGCAATAATTGTTACTCGCCTACCAATTAATGTAATATCAAAGGTTTGCCACTCCCCTGCCTTCATTGCAGCATTTTCATTAGGGGTAAGTAGACCATAGATTCCACCAAAATATATAGAAGAAGGTTCTAAACCTATATTATCAGCTATTTGTACTTCATAACGCCCTCTTAAATACAGACCACTATTACTTCCTTCTGGATAACGAAATTCTGCATGTAACTTAAAATCCTTAAATTTTTCTTCTGATACTAAGTTAACTCCTGGTTTTGCACTAGTCAATATACCATCAAATACAGCCCATTGGTTGCCGGGTTTCATAGTCCATCCTTTTAAATTTTTGCCATTAAAAAGCTCTATTGTTTTACCCTCTTTTGGATTTGTGTAATAAGGTAGTATTGGTGATTTTGTCGCTGTCCAGTTATAAGTTTTACCATCAACATAAATCATGGTTCCTTCTAGTCTGTCGCCAACAATCTTGCCTTCAAATTCCATATTTGAAGCACCTGGTTCCCACTGCGGTGGTATTGTAAATGAAAATAAATCTCCATGTTTTTCAACTTCTGCAACAGGTCTAGCACTACCGAATGCATAAGTAAACCTACCAATTAAAGTGTTTGTACCAGAATGTCTAATTTCTAACCAAGACGGTAATTTCTCTCCTTCTTGATCAATAGTTAAATTCCATTTTCCCTCTAAAGGATGACCCTCTTGGGCTGCCATAACATTTACATTAAGAATGGTAAGAAAAAGAAGAACCAAAACTGTTTTTATTATATTCATTTTATTTAGATGTTTGATATACTTTCAAATATAAAGGAAGTTTTAAAATACTGTTTCCACTCACGTCACAAATATTTTGAATATCAGAAAAAACTCATATTGGAGTTATGATGTTAATAATTAAACCGACACTGATTTTCATTATTGATTAATTACAATAATCCTTACATTTAAAGTTCAATCCAACTTGATTTTAAAATGACATCATTTCAAAAGTTTCTACTAGGTATTCTCACCATAGGCCTTTTAACTTTATCCTGCGAACAAAAAAAACCAATTGAAATTCCTATAACCATTCAACAAGATAGTACCGAGCTACTTGAAATGGCAAAATTAGCTCGCGAAAGCATTTCAGCAAAAGTAGCTGACGGATTAAAATTAAGCCTCTGGGCATCAGACTCTTTAGCTCCTGACCCTATAGCAATGGATATTGATGATGAAGGTAATATTTACATTACACGTTCTAATAGAAATAAAAACTCCGAATTCGATATTCGTGGCCATCGAGATTGGATGACCGAATCTATAGCGTTAGAATCTGTAGAAGAAAGAAGGGCTTTTCTACACAAAACTTTTGCCCCTGAATTAAGTAAAGAGAATGAATGGTTCCCAGATTTAAACAATGATAGCATTCATGATTGGCATGATCTAACAGTTGAACAAGATGAAGTTTGGATGTTAGAGGATACTGATAAAGATGGTATAGCCGATATCTCTACCCAAATAATGAATGATTTTAATGATGAAATCAATGACCAAGCAGGAGCACTATTAGTTCGAGATGAAGATATTTTTGTAGGTATTGGCCCGGGCATGTATCGCCTCACTGATACTAATGGTGACAAAATATTAGATACAAAAACAAGTATTGCGACTGGTTTTGCAGTACACATCGGTTTTAGCGGTCATGGCATGTCTGGAGCAATCGAAGGACCAGACGGTAAAATTTACTGGGGTATCGGTGATATTGGGGCAAATATTACCACAATAGATGGTGAAAATCATAAATACCCGAATGAAGGAGTTATTGTAAGAAGTAATCCTGATGGCTCTAACTTTGAAGTATTTGCACACGGACTTCGAAACACTCATGAGTTTGTATTTGATGCCTTTGGAAATATTATTTCGTCTGATAATGATGGTGACCATAAAGGAGAAAGTGAAAGACTAGTGCATATTGTTGAGGGGTCTGATGCTGGATGGCGCGCCAATTGGCAATATGGAAAATATACTGACCCAAAGAATAATGGTTATAATGTTTGGATGGATGAAAAACTTTTCATTCCTCGTTGGGAAGGACAAGCGGCATATATCATGCCTCCAATTCAAAATTTTCATAACGGCCCTACGGGAATGAGGTATAACCCAGGAACTGCATTAGGCAAAAAATGGATGGATAAATTCTTTTTGGTAGAATTTGTTGGTGACCCTAGCCGTTCACACATTTGGTCATTTGATTTAAAACCTAAAGGAGCATCTTTTGAATTGAATACTGATGAATCGATTTTATCAGGAGTATTACCCACAGGAATCGATTTTGGTCCTGATGGTGCTTTATACCTTGCCGACTGGGTAAATGGTTGGGGAAGTAAAAATTATGGTAGGGTTTGGAAGTTAGACGTAACAGAAGAAACTAATGACCTAGCACAAGAGCGATTGGAAACCCAAAGATTAATGATCCATAATTACAAAGATGATGAAAATGATAATTTGGTAAAGCTTTTAAGCTACGGCGATATGAGAATACGTCAAAAAGCGCAATTTGAATTAGCTAAGAGAACCTTTTGGGGCTACCGCGCATTAAAAGATGTTCTTAAGAACGACGAAAATCAATTCGCTCGTATTCATGCTATTTGGGGTATTGGGCAAATTGCCGCGAATGATAAAGATGATGCAAAGCCATTACTTGAGGTATTAAATGATAGCGATCCCGAAATTATAGCGCAAAGCGCAAAGGTTTTGGGTGATTTGAGATATGAAGCAGCGGCCGATACTTTAATTTCATTAACTACACATGAAAATGATAGAGTTAAATTCTTTGCAGCTCAAGCATTAGGTAGACTTAAATACGAAGAGGCCATTCAACCATTATTAGATATGATTGTTGCCAATGATGATAAAGATCTTTATTTAAGACACGCCGCTGTTTTGGCACTTTCTAGAATAGGTAAGGCAGAACCACTTTTAGCTCTTTCGAATAGTGAAAATAGGAGTTTACGACTTGCGGCGGTTTTAATATTAAGAAAGTTACAGGAACCGAAAATTTCAATCTTTTTATCAGATAAGGATGAATATATAGTTACGGAAACAGCAAGAGCCATTAATGATGACCTTTCTATTGAAGTTGCATTACCTGCATTGGCATCAATATTAAATAACGAATCATATACTTCAGAACCTCTTTTAAGACGTGCAATAAATGCTGCATTACGAGTAGGTGGCGAAAATGAATTGGACATGCTAATTAGTTTTGCAAAAAGGCCAACTGTTTCTAGTGATTTACGTGGTGAAGCTCTAGCTGCATTAGGTACTTGGAACAACCCTTCTCTTTTAGACCGAGTAGATGGCAGATATAGAGGTGAAATTATTAGAGAAGGTAATTTACTACAAAATAAAATTGGTAAAGATATTCCTGCGTTTCTTAGAGACCGCCAACCTGAAATTCTCATCGGTATTTCAAAAACCCTTAGCGCTATTGGTATAAGTACATATAATGATGAGTTGTATTACATATTTAAAACAAACAAATCACCAGATGTAAGAGCATCCGTTTTAAATACACTAGGTCAACTTAACTTTGATAAGATGGAAGCTGCTATGATTATCGGCATGCAAGATTCAAACGAACAAGTGAGGACTTCAGCTGTGGGACTATTAGGTCAATTAAATCTTCCAAAGGAAAAATTGCCTGCCATCGTCGGACCTATTTTCAAAAAGGGTTCCGTTTCTGAACAGCAAAGAATGTTGAATGTATTGGGCGATTTACCCGTAGAAAATAGCAATACCATTTTAGCTAGCCTTATTGACAAGGCAAGTAAAAATCAATTAGACCAAGGAATAATCTTAGATCTTATGGAATCTGTTAATGCGACCGATAATCCAAAATTAATCGCTCGATTAGACAAGCTTAAAAAGATAGGATATTCTGCAGATTCTTTCGAAGAAACTCTACACGGGGGTAGCTGGTGGGCTGGTAGAAGTGTTTTCAACAACAACCCCACTGCGCAATGTGTAAGATGTCACGTAGTAGGTGGTTCTGGTGGCGAAGTTGGCCCGGCATTAGATAATATTGCCAATGTTTTAGATAGAAAACAGTTATTAGAAGCTTTAATAGAACCTAGTAAGAGACTAGCTCCAGGCTATGGAACTGTTACTTTGACTTTAAAAGATGGTCAAAAAGTGCAGGGAGTATTGATTGAAAAACGTGCTAATGATATCTTATTAAGAACCTCTGAAGCTGAACCATTGGAGATTCCTTTAGGAAGAATCGCTAAACAAGAAAATTCAATGTCTGCTATGCCTGCTATGGGACGTATGATAACTAGAAGAGAATTAAGAGATTTAATTGAGTATCTAGGAAGTTTGAAAAATTAAAAAAATATCGATTTAATTCGAAGGATTTGAAACTACCAATTGCATAGTTCTTCTTTCGTTTTATTAAATTCCGAAACAATTTCTTTTATAATTTCACCAGCTGGTTTTATGTCATGTATCAATGCAGATACTTGACCTATTTCTAGCTCGCCTTCTTCTAAATCACCTAAAAACATCCCTTTTTTTGCTCTTCCTCGACCTAAAAGGGTTTTAAGTTCTTCAGATGTAGCACCCTGTGCATATGCGTTTTGAACTTCATGATAGAATTTATTTTTAATCAATCGAACAGGAGCTAATTCTTTCAAAGTCAAATGCGTATCACCTTCCTGTGCATCAACGACAATCTCTTTAAAATTTATGTGATTCGATGCCTCTTCACTTGCTACAAACCGACTACCGATCTGCACTCCTTCAGCCCCTAAAACCATTGCCGCTAACATTGCTTTACCTGTTGCAATACCACCTGCAGCAATTAACGGAATAGTAATTTTTTCTCGTACTGCCGGGATTAAAACCAAGGTAGTAGTTTCATCTCGCCCATTATGTCCGCCAGCTTCAAACCCCTCTGCTACTATAGCATCTACTCCAGCGTCTTGCGCTTTAATTGCAAATTTTAAACTACTAACTACGTGAACAACGATTATTCCTTTTTCCTTGAGGATGGATGTCCATGTTTTCGGATTTCCTGCTGAAGTAATAACAATTTTCACCTCCTCTTCAATAATAATATCCATCAACTTTTCAATATCAGGATATAACATCGGCACATTAACCGCAAAAGGATTAGTAGTAGCTTTTTTACATTTCTGAATATGTTCTCGCAAAACATCAGGGTACATGCTACCTGCACCAATAACTCCTAAACCCCCGTTATTGGAGACAGCGCTAGCCAATCGCCAACCACTGGTCCAGACCATTCCGCCTTGAACTATTGGAAATTCGATTTTGAAAAGCTCCGTAATTCTATTATGCATGAGAAAATATTATGTGACTAACTTTTAAAAATACTAAAAGAAGATTCTTTTAATCGTTTCCACTAATTTAAGAAATAACACCAGAACCAATAAGTTCGTCCTCTAAGTACCAAGCTACGAATTGACCTTCGGTAATTGCAGATTGCATTTCCTTAAAATCAACATACATTCCTCCATCTACTTTATATAGTGTTGCTTCTTGTAGTTCTTGACGATATCGAATACGTGCCTTTACATCTAACTTTTCATCAATATGTAAAGCTAAATCTTTGCGCACCCAATGTATTTCTTGCTCATTCACAAATAAGGTTCGTCTATACAAACCTGGGTGTGCCTTACCTTGACCGGTATAAATTATATTCTCGTTTACATCGGTGTCAATTACAAATAAGGGTTCTGTTGTACCACCTACATGTAAACCTTTACGTTGTCCTTTGGTAAAATAATGAGCGCCTTGATGTTCACCAACAACTTTACCATCGGTTAAATGGTAGACTGGTTTCTCAGCGTAAAATTCTAACTCAGAATTTTTATCCGCAAAAGTAGGTGTAGCTCTTTCGTATCTATCGAAAGCTGCAGGTACCTCAACAATTTTACCGGTTTTAGGTTTCAATTGTTGTTGTAAAAATTCTGGTAATCTTACCTTACCTATAAAACATAAGCCTTGAGAATCTTTTTTATCTGCCGTAATTAACTTCATTTTAGCCGCAATTTCCCTTACTTGTGGCTTAGTCAACTCCCCTATTGGGAATAATGTTTTTGACAATTGCTCTTGCGATAATTGACATAAAAAGTAAGATTGATCTTTATTGCCATCCTTACCTGCCAATAACTGGTATGTCTCTGTACCGTCAGTATTTTGTAAAATTCCTTTTCTACAATAATGACCTGTTGCTACATAATCCGCACCTAATTGCATTGCAATTTTCATAAAGACATCAAACTTTATCTCTCTATTACAAAGAACATCAGGGTTTGGGGTACGCCCCATTTCGTATTCCTTGAACATATAATCAACTATACGCTCTTTATACTCAGCACTTAAATCCACTGTTTGAAATGGAATACCCAATTTCTCAGCGACAATCAATGCATCATTACTGTCTTCTAACCACGGACATTCTTCTGATATCGTAACCGAATCATCGTGCCAATTCTTCATAAACAAGCCAATAACCTCATAACCTTGCTCTTTTAACAAGTATGCCGCTACGCTTGAATCTACTCCTCCAGAAAGTCCTAATACTACTTTTTTCATCTGATCTACTTCGTCGTAACAAAATTACAAAATTTCATTTCAGAAAGACTTTTATATAAGTAACAAGATTCCTAAAAAAGATGTGACTCTATTTGCATAAATATTTTGATAAAAATTACAATCTCTCTCTGAACCATATTTTTATTGTTAAACTTTTCTAAAATATTAATAAACAAAACTAAATACTAAAAATCCAAAAGCTATTATAAAATCAATACTTTAAAGCTATTAAACCTATAATATTAAATATTTAACTCCTGTTTTTTAACATATCATTAATTTTTTCAATTATTATTTTGTTTAGGTTTGATTAATAATTGTTAAACAATAAATCTAAAAAAATGAAAATTCTTGGTAAAATTCTAAAATCTACGGCATTAGTAATGCTTCTAATCTTTGCTGCATCATGTAGCGATGATGACAACGAAAATCCTGTAATTATCGAAGATGACGATAATATTGTTGAAGCAGCTCAAAAAACAAGTTCTTTAAGTTCTTTAGTTGCCGCTTTATCGAAAGCTGATGAAAGTGCAAACAATGACCTAATTGCTGCTTTAGGTAGTGAAGGTCCATTTACTGTTTTAGCTCCAACAAATGAAGCTTTTACAGATTTATTAGCCCGTTTGGATGGATTTGACTCTCTAGACGATTTTAACGATGAACAGCTACAAGATTTATTAGCGAATATTCTAACATATCATGTTGTACCCGGTGCAGCAGTAGGTTCTGTTGAATTAACAGAAGGACAATCAATTACTACATTACAAGGTGAATACCTAACTGTTAGCTTAACAGATGGTGTAACTTTTACAGATGCCGCTGGCGAAATAGCTACGGTAACTACAGCTGATGTAGAAACAGAAAATGGAATTGTACACATTATTGATAAGGTTTTAATTCCACAATCTGCTTTAGATGCCTTAAACGATGTATTGTTAGTGTCGATTACAGAATTGGCAGTATCGGTACCAAGCTTAAGTATTTTGGTAGACGCATTAGTTGCGGCTGAGGGAGACTTACCTACAGTTTTAGCAAATGATGGTCCGTTCACCGTATTTGCTCCTACAAACGAAGCATTTGAAGCATTTTTAATGGCTAATGATTTTAATAGTCTTGATGAGATTCCAACCGAGGTACTTACACAAGTATTACTTAACCATGTAGTAGCCGGTACAAACTTATCGACGGATTTGGCAACTGGTTACGTTTCTACACTTTCTACTGCAGGTGCTAACGATGCAAACCTGAGTATGTTCGTAAATATAGAAGACGGTGTAGTTTTAAATGGAACTTCTAATGTTACTGCTGCAGATAATAAGGCGATAAATGGTGTCGTACATATTGTTGATGCCGTAATTGGACTTCCAAATATTGTAGATCACGCAGTAGCTAACCCTAATTTGACATCTTTAGTTGGCGCATTAACTGCTGACAACAATACAACGTTCACTACCTTACTATCAGATTCAGAAACTGATTTCACTGTGTTTGCTCCTTTAAATTCTGCTTTTGACAATTTTACAAATCCTTCTGATAATGCCTTAAATACTATTTTGGCCAATCACGTTATTTCTGGTGCAGCCGCAAATGCAACAAGTCTTACAAACACGTATTTCAATACTGCAGCAACTAACGCAGATGGTGACAACTTAAGTATTTACGTAAATGTTGACGATGGAGTAAAATTAAATGGAATAAGCTCGGTAGCAGCAGCTGATATTGTTGCTACTAACGGAATCATTCACGCTGTAGATACAGTAATCGACTTACCAAGTGTAGTTACTTTTGCAACTGCAGACCCTAATTTTAGTTCACTCGTAGGAGCATTGACTGCTGAAGGGCAACCAGATTTCGTAAGTGTTTTGAGCACACCAAACGGGACCGACCCTACTCCATTTACAATATTTGCGCCTACTAACTCAGCATTTGCCAACTTAGCAGAAGTACCAAGCTGAGATGTATTAACTGCTGTTTTAAATCACCATGTTATCTCTGGAACTAATATTGTGTCTGGAGATTTAAGCAACGGATTAACCTCTCCTGCCACATTAGAAGGTGATACCTTAACTTTTACCATAGATGGTGACAACAACGTTACTATCACAGACGGTTCTGGCAATTCAGAAATTGGAATTATAGCTGTTGATGTTCAAGCTAACAATGGTGTAATACATGCCATTGACACAGTAATGATACCAAATACAAGTAATTAATTTAACCTAATTGATAATGTAGAAAAGTCGCATTTTAAAATTGCGGCTTTTTTTTATTTCAAAACAATCTACTAGAACAGATTTATCATCTGAAATGTTGAAGAATATAGAATTAATACTCAAATAATATTATTCAATTTTCGATCATATAAAAAAGTATTCCTTTCTTAACATCATCACAGGGTTATTTAGCATACAATATCTTCCCCTTGACAACTAAGTTTTTTTAAAACTTCAAATTATTTACATCTTTATCATCCCAAATCTTACCAAACCAATCCTTAATCAATGGCAAAAGCCCTTTCAAATTTGAAAGGGCTTTTCTTTTTATAAGTTGAAACCAAATGAAATACTATTATTTCTTCTTATTAGATTCTGCCTGTTCCATCATTTCACGCATCTTCTTCTGAAATTTATTTTCCTTCTTAGGTTTCTTTTTATTTTCCTGTATCTGGGCATGAATTTTATCATTATCCAAGATAAAATTCTTTATGACCAGCATTATACCAATAGTAATCATGTTAGAAACAAAGTAGTACAAACTCAAACCACTCGCATAGTTATTAAAGAAAAACAACATCATAAATGGCATTAAGTACATGATAAATTTCATGTTAGGCATACCTGGCTGTGTTGGCATATTCTGCCCCGTAGTCATCATCATATAGAAAAAGATAGCTATCGATGCTAATATTGGGAATAAACTAACGTGGTCACCATAGAAAGGAATTGAAAAACCTTCTGGGAATTGATAAATGGTATCGAAAGACGAAAGGTCATCTGCCCATAAAAATGATTTTTGACGTAGCGCAAAAGATGTTGGGAAAAACATGAATAGCGCATAAAATATAGGCATCTGTATTACCGCCGGTATACAACCACTCATGGGACTCACCCCTGCTTTACCATATAATTTCATGGTTTCTTGCTGCTTTTTCATTGCATTATCCTTGTACTTCTCGCCTAACTCGGTAATCTCAGGTTTCAACACCTTCATTTTAGCTTGAGACAAGTAAGACTTATACGTTACAGGAGACATTGCTAAACGAACCAAAATCGTCATAATAACAATGGCAATACCATAAGGAAAATAAGTGCTAATTAAAGAATAGAAAGGGGTAAATACATAACGGTTGATCCAACCGAAAATACCCCACCCAAAAGGAATAGAATCCACTAAACCTAAATCTTCATATTTTGAAAGTGTATCAACGTCTGTAGGGCCGAAATACCAATGTAAATCTTTAGAGATCTCTCCACCTTCCAATTCCAAAGGCAAAGAAGAAGCATATTCTTTTGTAAATCCGAAAGTTCTACTTTCTTCCTCAACCAAATTAACTGAGGTTAAATCACCACCTTTAAAAGGTTCGTCAGCGGCAAGTATACTACTGAAGAAATGCTGTCTGTAAGAAATCCATTTTATATCTTCTTCCGTTTCCTCATCGTCGCTACCTTCTGAAAGTTTGCTTATTTTATCATCTTCATGATTATACGTCAAACGTGTGTAACGATTCTCGTATTGAATACTTTTAGAATGACGTATTGCTTTTAAATTCCAGTCTAATTGAACTGGCTTGCTAGAACTTATTACATTATCCAAGCCTTTTGACTTAATCGTAAAATCAACCAAATAATCATTTGGCTTCATTTCATATCTATATTCAAGATATTGATTGTTTGCAGTTTTAGCCTTTAAAGAAAGAACTTGATTACCGTTATCATTGGTTAATGAAGGTTCAAAATATAAATCTTGAGTATTTAAAACGCGATTATCAGCCGTTGAAAAATCTAATCCGAAAGAGGCATTACCATCTTTTACTAAATAAACCGGAATAGAATCATAGGTAACGAATTTTTTCATCTTCGCCTCTATTATCTGTCCACCTTTGTTACTAATCTTTAAGAATAGTACATCGTTCTCTAATGTAGTAGTTGCATTTGATGGCTTAGTAAAACCAAATGCGCCCAATCTGCCTTGATAATTAGCTACTGCTGTAGAATCTTGTAAGTCTAACTGAGGAACATCATTGACTACAGTTTCTGTTTCTAAATTTTCAGATGTCTTAGCAACCTCAACCTGCTCTTGTTTTGCCTTTTCTGCCGCTAACTCTTCTGGAGTTAGTTGATTTTGGTAAAACATGAAGATCAGTATACCAAAAATAAGCACAAAGCCTATGATGGATTTAACATCAAATTTCTTTTCTTCCATGTGGTATTTCTATATTAATTGGGAATATTTGAATTTTAAGAAAGCAAATATATGCCCAAATATGAAGTTTATGCCATAGTGGCATTAGTTTGTGCCTTTTTATGTTCTAAAGCCGCCTTAACTAAACCAACAAATAATGGATGAGGATTAGCTACCGTACTCTTATACTCCGGATGATATTGTACACCAATAAACCAAGGGTGGTCTTTTAACTCTATTATTTCAACCAAATTAGTTTTTTTATTAAAACCTGTGGCAAGTAAACCAGCATTTTCTAATCGCTCTAAATAAGCATTATTAAATTCGTATCTATGACGATGACGTTCAGATATTTGCGTAGCACCATTGTACATTTTTTGAACTAAACTGCCTTCTTTCAATTCACAGTCCCAAGCTCCCAAACGCATGGTACCCCCTTTATCTGTAATATTTTTTTGCTCTTCCATGATACTGATTACAGGATCTGGAGTATTCTCATCCATCTCTGTAGAATTTGCTTCAGTAAGGCCTAAGACATTACGTGCGTATTCTATAACCGCCATTTGCATTCCTAAGCAAATACCCAAAAATGGTATTTTCATAACTCGTGCGTACTCAACAGCTTTTACTTTACCCTCAATACCACGCTCACCAAAACCAGGTGCGACTAAAATTGCATCTAAACCTTTTAATTTGTTTTCGTAATTTGAAGATGTAATGTACTCTGAATGCACAGATTTTACATTCACTTTAACTTCGTTAGTAGCACCTGCATGTATGAACGACTCTAAAATAGACTTATAAGAATCTTGTAATTCTACATATTTACCTACCAAACCAATAGTCACCTCATTCTTTGGGTTCTTATGCCTCGCAAGAAATTCGTTCCAACGGTCTAAATCAGGTTCAACAGTATTCGGCAATGCTAATTTTTGTAATGTAACCGTATCAAGTCCTTCTTCTTGCATTAAAAGAGGAACATCATAAATCGTAGATGCATCTATACTTTGTATAACCGCCTCGCGCTTTACATTACAGAACAATGCTAATTTATCCTTAATCTCATCAGATATCTCATGTTCTGTTCTACATACAAGAATATCGGCTTTTATTCCGCTCTCCATCAAAGTCTTAACAGAATGCTGTGTAGGTTTTGTTTTCAATTCACCTGCAGCAGAAAGATAAGGCACCAATGTTAAGTGTATAACTATGGCATTATTATCTCCTAATTCCCAAAGTAACTGTCGTACAGCTTCAATATAAGGTAGCGATTCAATATCCCCTACTGTACCACCTATTTCGGTGATAATAATATCATATTCACCACTATTACCTAGCAACTGAACACGTTCTTTTATTTCGTTAGTAATATGGGGAACCACTTGTACCGTTTTACCTAAAAACTCACCTCTACGTTCTTTTTCAATTACGCTTTGATAAATTCTACCGGTAGTAACATTGTTAGCCTGAGAAGTACGAACATTTAAAAATCGCTCGTAATGGCCTAAATCCAAATCGGTTTCTGCGCCGTCATCGGTCACATAACATTCACCATGTTCATACGGGTTAAGTGTTCCTGGATCCACATTTATATAGGGATCCAATTTTTGAATGGTAGTTTTGTAGCCGCGAGATTGCAGTAATTTCGCCAAGGATGCAGCAATAATGCCCTTTCCTAATGATGAAGTAACGCCTCCCGTAACGAAGATGTATTTGGTTTGTGCCATGTATAGAATTCTATGTTACGGGATACAAAGTTACAAATTGAGGTTAGAACTTAACGGGTTTCTTTAGGAAAATGTTTCTGTATTTTTCGAATTATGGATTCTAGACCATTTGTTCTGATTTCTAACGTAGATCGCAATAAATCTCCTAATTTACCATCAGGAAATCCTTTTTGTTGAAACCAAACCAAATAGGACTCCGGCAAATCTACCAAATACCTACCCTTGTATTTACCAAAAGGCATTCGGTAATGGGCTAATTCTATTAACTTTTGCCTATCGGGTTTTATTTCCATTTTTAAATCTAAAAAAAATTATCTTTAAGAATTCAACAACTCAATTAACATGAAAAGAAGAAATTTTATTGGGACTTCAGCAGCTGCCTCTGTCGGATTCTTAACCACTTCAGCTGCTACGGCAAACAATAAAAAGACAGAAACAGCAGATAAATTAAAGTACAATATTAATCATAGTGTTTGTTATTGGTGCTATGGAACCATCCCTTTTGAAGATTTTTTAAAAAATTTAGTGGAACTTGACATACGTTCTATCGATTTGGTAGGACCAGATGAATTTCCGCTTCTAAAAAAATATAACATTCACGCTTCTATGTGCTGGGGTGCGGGCATGGGAATTGAAAAAGGATGGAACGACCTCTCGTTACACGAAGAGTTAATTGCTGATTACGAGCGCGTAATACCATTGGTAGCCGAAGCAGGATATACTAACCTAATTTGTTTTAGTGGAAACAGAAATGGAATGGCTGATTTGGTAGGACTTAGAAATTGTGCAAAAGGACTAAAACAATTGATGCCTTTAGCCGAGAAACACGGAGTGGTTTTACAAATGGAACTTTTGAACAGTAAAATAAATCATAAGGATTATATGTGCGATACCTCTGAATGGGGTGTATCTCTTTGTGAAACTGTTGGTTCAGAAAACTTCAAATTATTATATGACATCTACCATATGCAGATTATGGAGGGAGATATTATTAGAAATATACAAGATTATCACCAATATTACGGTCACTATCATACAGGTGGAAACCCAGGAAGAAATGAAATTGATGAAACACAAGAAATTTTTTATCCAGCAGTAATGAAAACTATTTTAGAAACCGGATACACTGGCCATGTTGCCCAAGAATTCGTACCAAGTTGGGACGATAAATTGGCTGCTTTAAAACAAGGCATTACTATTTGTGATGTGTAGTTATCAATAGATTTAAAGTATAAAAAAGCACTTCTTAAAGAAGTGCTTTTTTAATTTACAGAACTAGACTAATCTCTACTCTATTAGTGCAGATTCAATATCACTTACCCATCTTTCTTGAACAGTTAAATTTCTAGAGTAATTAGTTTCTGAGTCGTATTTATTTTGAAAATCATTAAGCTGACGTAGTGTTGACTTATATATTTTACGAACTTCTGCCTTTACATTTTCAGTAAACTTTGCTTCAGCTAATTCTTTACGCATTTTACGGGCATATAGCTCAGTAATATCAAAATGTAACTGCTCATGTAATAAGGTTACTTCATTACAAACATCGGACCTATACCAAGAACGAGTAGGATAAAAATATGCGTAAACCTTATAATCGATAGTCAATTCATCATTTTCATAGAACGTCGAGAAATTATAACTGATTCCACTAGCTGTTGTTGCAGCAGCAGTTGAACCTATTGGCACTGCCCCTTTAAAATCATTCCATGTAAATCGAAACTCGGGCTCCCAAACAACTTCTTCTTGACTTTGAAGATTTGAAATGCTGAAAAGCACCGATAGAATAAGAATGAAATATGGTTTTTTTATAAATCCCAATTGTAAGTTATTACTTTTTCAATATCTGGATGTAAACTATAATGCACAGGGCAAGTATCTGCAGTATGTTTTAAAATCTTTCTATTCTTATCAGATACTTCTTTTGGCAAATGGAGCTCTACTTCTATTTTAGATATTCTTCTAGGTGAAGCAGCCATATGCTTAGTTATAGTAGCTGTAGTACCTTTTAGATCTACCTCTAATCCGTTTGCTTTTATCCCCATCATAGTTAACATACAACTCGCTAAACCAGTAGCAACCGTATCAGTAGGTGAAAATGCTTGTCCCAAGCCATTATTATCTACAGGAGCATCTGTCACAAATGAATCATTCGATTTAAGATGTACACATTCTGTTCTTAATTCCCCGTTATAAGTAACTTTTGATGTCATTTTATTCTAGTTCTTTAATTCTTAAATCATCCATCATCATTATATAAGATGCCTGATTATAATACCCAGCAACCCCTTTTCTCTCGTAATTGAACTTATTCCCATTGTACTCCGTTTCTCCAATAAATCTAGAAACATCAATTAAATCATTTTTATAGGCCAACTTCAACAACAAATCATAAGTAAGGTCAAAACCTCTAACCGCATATCGATCTGGATCATCACCAAAACGTTTTCTATAGCGCTCAACAAATGAATTATTAATTACTTGACGATTTACCGATGGATAGGTAAATTTCAAATTAGACAAATGTGTATTCGATATTACATCATTCTCAAATGCCGAATTCATATCTGTAGTAAACATTCGCACACTTACTTTATCCTTCCCTAATATTGGGTCAAAAGCAGTATTATTAAATGAATTCAAAATAGAAACAACACTTGCAATCAGTTTATAATTATCAGATTCAACAAATACCCAGTTAGGTACCTTATCAGATAGTAAGGTCTGTAACTTGTCTCTATTGATACCTACATTCTTTTCTTCCTCTTTTACAACAACAACTTTTGCATTAGGAAATCTTTTTAAAATAGCTTCTTTCCCGTTCTTGTTTTCTTCATCTGCAATTACCAATAATGTTTCTTCATTATGATTGGTTTCAACATAATCTAGCATATGTTTCCACAGCACTTCTTCATCTGTATATGAAAAGAATACATTATTTAAACTAATATCACTCTTGGCCGGCACAGGAGCCACTACAGGGACATTAAATTTAGCTGCCTGTACAGCAGTTTCTTTTAAAGAAGGCATATCTAACGGCCCAAAAACAGCACTATAACTGCTTAAATTTTCTCCTTGCAGTACTTGTTTTGTTCTTACCAGGTCTAGTTGATTATCGATAGTTTTCACATCAATTGAAACCCCTAAAGATTGTAATGAATCTATTGCTACGAGTGCACCTGAATAAAGACCTAAACTATACTTTAAACTATTTCTAGAATCGATAGTCTTTTCTGTGGCTTCTTTATCACTTAAATTCAATTTATCTAACCGAAAAGGCAACAAGAATAACACCTTTGGTACCATGGCAACATCAATACTATCTATCAAGTTCACTTTATCTAGTACTAAGGAATTTTTCACTTCAAAATCTCCCACTTTGTCTTTTGGTAATTTCAAAATCATGCCAGCTTTTAAACCGTCTTTCAAATCAGGATTCAACTGAACCAATTCTGCCCAGGTCATTCCAAATTTTCTAGTAAGCCTAAATTCATTCTGTTTCGGCTTAACTTCGTAAAAAATATAATTATCTGTATTAATTACTCCTGCTTCCACTTTCTGCTCAGGAATACGAATTACCATACCTTCTTTCAATCCACCACGTTCCGTAATTTCTGGATTCAAACGAACAATTTCATCTGATTTCACACCAAAGTCTTGTTCTAAACGATAAAAATTCATCTTAGCTGGTACTGTATATGAAGTATATAACTGTGTTACCTGATTCTGTACACTACTACCTGCAATTTTAGGCATCAACAATTCAAAACCTTCAGAAAGATAATTATTGGTTTTAGACAAACTAGGATTCAAGACCAACATACTATCAATGGTAATTCCGTATTTGTGAGCGATGCTCCACCTTGTTTCTTTTGGCGCTACAATATACTTCTCATAATCATCTTCATTCAACCCTACCTCTTCCTTTTTTAGAGCCCTATACTTAGGTATGCGCAATTCCATCTTCTTTTGTAATGGTGATGCATATAACTGTGTGTTATACTTTTTAAGCTCCTCTTCGGTAATTTTATATTGTTGGGTAATACCGAAAATTGTTTCCCTTTTCCTTACCCTATGTGAGGTATAACCTATGGGCTCTCTTGCTACGACTGAATCTTGAAGCACTTTTTTACCAAGACTCGAAACTGATGTTGTAGATTCCGCTGCAATTTTTTTACCTGGCACGACCAAAATAGTATTAGGTCTTAGTTTTTGACCTTCCTTTATTTCCTTATTATACTGAAGTATATTGGCAGGTGAAACTCCGTACATTTTAGAAATGCTTTCTAAAGTTTCTCCTGATTTCACTTGATGAGTATTAAACTTTTGGGCCATTGCAGTGCAAGAGACCAATAAGCAAAATGCCCAAATGATGTAAACTTGATTAAATATATATCTCATATTATTCCCATTCTATAGTTGCAGGAGGTTTTGAACTTATATCATATACGACACGATTTACTCCAGGGACTTTATTAATGATATCATTTGATGTTTTTTGTAAAAACTCATAGGGTAAATTCACCCAATCAGCTGTCATACCATCTGTACTTTCTACGGCTCTTAAAGCTACACATTTTTCATAGGTACGCTCGTCGCCCATTACCCCTACACTATTTACAGGAAGAAGCATTGCGCCTGCTTGCCATACCTTATCGTATAAATCCCATTTTTTTAACCCATCTATAAAAATAGCATCTACCTCTTGTAAAATCGCTACTTTTTCTCTGGTAATGTCTCCAAGAATTCTAATTGCCAAACCTGGCCCTGGGAACGGATGTCTACCTAACAATGCCTTATCAATACCTAAACTTGCCCCTACCCTTCTTACCTCATCTTTGAATAACATTTTTAAAGGCTCCACGACTTTTAATTTCATAAAATCGGGTAATCCACCAACATTATGGTGACTCTTTATTGTTTGTGATGGTCCACCTGTTGCTGATACAGATTCAATTACATCAGGATAAATTGTACCCTGTGCCAACCATTTTGCACCTTCTACTAAATGAGATTCATCATCAAAAACCTCTATAAACACTCGGCCAATAATCTTTCTTTTAGTTTCTGGATCACTCTCTCCTTCAAGTTCATCCAAAAAACGTGCCGAAGCATCAACGCCCTTCACATTAAGTCCCATTCCTTCATATTGCTTTAGAACATCGGTATATTCATTCTTTCGTAAAAGTCCGTTATTCACAAAAATACAATGAAGGTTTTTACCGATAGCTTTATGTAATAACACTGCTGCTACTGAAGAATCTACACCGCCAGACAAGCCTAATATTACCTTTTCATCTCCGATTTTCTCCTTCAATTCCGCTACTGTTTTATCAACAAAAGCGTCAGGAGTCCATGTTTGTTCCATCTTAGCAATATTCACCAAAAAGTTTTCTAAAACTTGTTTTCCATCTTTAGAATGGTAAACTTCTGGATGAAACTGAATAGCATATGTTTCTTCACCATCGAATTTAAAAGCTGCGTTTTCCACATCATGGGTGCTAGCTAATAATTTTGTATTTTCTGGAAGATGTTTTATTGTATCAGCATGGCTCATCCAAACTTGACTACCTAAACTTACATTAGCGAAAAATGGTTCGTTTTCTTTTACAAAACTAAGATTGGCACGACCATATTCCCTAGTATTAGATTTTTCTACACTACCACCATTGAAGTGCGCCAAATACTGTGCACCATAGCAAACACCAAGTAACGGTTTTTTACCTCGAATTTCTGATAAGTCTGGGTGTACCGCATCATCACCTCTTACGGATAAAGGAGATCCTGAAAGAATCACAGCTTTATACTCAGAAAGATCTTCTGGTAATTTATTATATGGTTTAATTTCAGAGAAAATATTCAGCTCACGTACACGTCTACCAATCAATTGAGTGTATTGTGAACCAAAATCTAGTATTAGGACTTTATTTTGCATGGGCAAAAATAGCAAATTGACGGTTCTTGAAAAGTATCTTTTAGTTATATTTAAATCGGATTTAAAAAAAATTTTAATGAAACAAGTAAGTGCAATTATTTTTGGCGCAGCTATTATCATCGCTGCCTATTTTTTAGGCAATGCTTATGTGCAGAGAGCGAGCCCACCTCAAATCATATCGGTTACCGGTTTGGGAAATGAAAATTTCACATCTGACCTTATTGTTTGGGATGGTCAATTTTCCACGAATAGTACGGTTTTAAAGACTGCTTTCGACCAGTTGAACAACGATAAAGAAATTGTCCGCCAGTATTTAGTATCAAAAGGAATTGATGCAACCAGTATTATTTTCAATAGTGTTCAGACCAATGAACTGCGTGATAACCAATATGAAAATGGCAATTATGTTGGAGACATTTTTCGTGGTTATCAACTAATACAAACACTCAATATTGAATCTGAAGATGTAGCTTTAATTGAAGGAGTATCTCGTGAAATTACAGAGCTATTAAATAAAGGTGTTCAATTTAATTCATCTCCGCCAAGATATTATTACACCAAATTGGCTGATTTGAAGATTGAAATGATATCAAAAGCTACAGAAGATGCTAGAATTCGTGCTGAAAAAATAGCCGAAAATGCAGGTAGTAATTTAGGTGATTTAGTTTCTGCCAATATGGGTGTATTTCAGATTACAGGTCAAAATTCTGGAGAAGATTATAGTTGGGGTGGCGCTTATAACACTTCTTCTAAAAATAAAACTGCATCTATTACAATGCGCCTAGAATATAAGGTGAAGTGATAGTGCTACTTTGATCAATAGGTTTTATTGATCTGGTAAAGAACAAAGTATACCACTACTTGCCTTTCTAAAAATTTTAATTTTAAAGTATAAAAAACAAAAGCCCGGGAATCACCCGGGCTTTCTATTCAAACAATTATTAAACCGAATACCTTAAAAAATCTTTTTCATAGCAATCTGTATTCAATAACTGAGTCGCTAAACTTTCAATAACCTTACAACTATGTTTTAAAAAAAGTAAAGCTCAGGAACCACCCTGAGCTTTCTACTAAATCAAAAACCAACTTTAAACCAAAAAATTGAACTAAGTCAATTCCTTTTTCATAGCTCTTTCCTATATAACAACCAGCTTATCTTTTACCCTACTTTTAAATCCTATTATTTTTACCTTTAGAAAAAAACTGCAATGATTGATTCCTTTTTTGACGAATTAAGTAAGGAAATACATAATGGTGTGGAACAAAGAGGACATCCATTTAGGTTCTTTACAATGGCAACTGTAGGTAATGAAACTATAGCAAGGCTAAGAACAGTCGTATTAAGGCATGTCTCAAAAGAGTTACAATTAACCATATATACCGATAGCCGTACTCAAAAAATAAATCACATTAATGAAAATAATCAGATAAGCCTACTTCTTTATCATCCTGAGAAATTATTGCAACTAAAAATTGATGGCGTTGCAAAAATAATTAGCGATACTGAGAGACTGAAAAAGTATTGGAATAATATTCAACCAAACAATAAAAAAGATTACATCACAAATAATAGCCCAGGTAGCAATATTAAAAATCCTGATCAGGTAGAATATATTGAAGATGAAAACTATTTTGCAATGATAGACATAACGCCTACTAAAATAGAATACCTAAAACTACAGCAACCTAATCATATACGTATAGCATTTACTAAATCAGATGAAGTATGGAACGGTACATTTCTAGTTCCTTAGTTGATGTAGAAATAAAGATTCTCCTTTTCCTTCCCAAAACCAATGATGCTATCAACAGCTATACTACTTTGGTTGATGGACTTATCTATTGAAACTTTAATCGATTCCTTATTTTTATTATTCTTGTTAGACAACGAATAATCATCTGTAGAGAATATGATTTTTTCAGGATGCAACAAACGCACATTACCCGCGTAAGTTACATTAGGCAACACCCATTGATAATCGATATACTTTGAAGATAACTTATTCGCTACTGGTTGAAAACCAAAATGTACGGAAGATGGAATTTCTAGAAGCTTTTCAATCGGAGTTCTAACCGTTTGTATAAGGATTACAGCATAAAAGAGCCAAAAACCTATCGTAACTAACTTATTACTACGATTTAGCTCAACTGATTCTAACAACAAAACAGTAAAAGGGATACATAAAGGTAATAGCCATCTAGTTTCTACCTTCGGACTTTGAAAAATCAGAAAAAATAATCCTAAAATAAGTAATTGCACCAACAACATTTTAGTAAACCAATTGAAACCCGGCTTCTTAAATTCTAAGATTTTCAAATAATAAGCTATTACCAATAATACCAGAATCATAAAACTTAAGGATAACAATCCTTTTAAATAAACCAAAACAGGAACAAAAGTAAAACCATGTAAACCTTTATCATTACCGACTTTCTCCTTTACACTTTCTTGCAAAAAAGACTCAAACCCTTCTGGCCCTATTAGCCAGTAACTATGAGGAGCTATCAACAAAAGTGAAACTAAAATGGAAACAAGAATTTTAGGATTACAAACAGCGCATCTTAACTCCTTGTCCCAAACAGAAACTAATATGAACGATATTAAAAAGAAAATATAATTGTATTTCGAAAGCAAGCCAACACCTATAAATGCACCAAATAGCAGGTAATTCAAAAACGATTTTTTACGAATCATTAATTGAATACAATAATAAGTGCCAATAATGCTAAAACACAAAAGGCTTGTATGCGATAGCCTTCTAAATGTAAAATCGATAAACACTGGTATTAAAACCAGCAACAATATAGCTAGTTTAGATTTGTCCACATACTTTATTCTCATTACTGAGAAGCGAT
Source organism: uncultured Maribacter sp. (assembly GCF_963977385.1). GTDB lineage: Bacteria > Bacteroidota > Bacteroidia > Flavobacteriales > Flavobacteriaceae > Maribacter. Next base: position 99,088 of record NZ_CAXBOU010000012.1, read on the forward strand.
AGAGAAACAGCAATATTCCTGCAAATAAAATTCCTCGTAAGAAGGAAAATGAGATTCTGTTTATTCCGAAAATTTTATTGACACCGTATTGTAGCCAAGTATATAATGGTGGTTGGTCATCATAACCCCATCGTAACCATTGAGAATAATAGGCTTGTTCTGCGTCTTCTAACTCCAACGCATTCTTAAATAAGGTAATCAAAGTAATTGCAAGAAATGAAATAAAGGCAAGTACTGTTATCTTATTAAGAGATACACTCTTGCCCATACTCTATTTTTTGGTAATCACTGTAAAATTCAATTCTAACGGCCGTAGTGCTTCGAATAACATTGGAAGTAATTCTTTACCGTATTCTAAATAAAACTCTGAGAAATTAAGCTGACGTTCTTGTAATGATTGATTGGGGAAAAGTTCGTTCTGTATATCTGTTAAGCGAACTACCTGATCCTTTAATTTTCTCTTTTGCGCTTGTAACAAGCGTTTCTCCAAAGCATTCAAACCTTTTTTTTGCTTGACTTCTTGTGCCTTAACAGCACCTAAAAATGACTTATCCGTTTTTTCGGTTAACGCATACATGTCCTTAAACTGATCTTCTAGTAGTTTTTTTTGAGGACCAAAATCAATATCGATATTTGAAATCTCGCGGATTTTTTTGTTGATTAAACTATTTTGCTTTAAGAATAAATCTGAAATAGAAATATTCATTCGCTTTAATTTATCAGCTTGCTTTTCGGTAATAATTAGCGCAGAATTTCTAACTAGTAAAATAGGAAAAGGTACATTCATTGCTTCGAATGCCGCCTTTAGTTCTAACCAATAAGCAATTTCACCGCCACCACCTATATAACATAGATTAGGTAGTATCACCTCTTGATACAAAGGTCTAGCTATTACATTCGGAGAAAAGCGCTCAGGGTAAGCTTCCATCTCTTCAATCAATTCTTCCTTTGAAAAAGAAATTAATGTATCATTGACAATATAATTTTCTTTGTTTTCGATAATACGTTCACGTATACCATCTTTCAAATAAAAATAATTGATTTCGCGCGGATTTACTTGAACTGAATAATCAGTAGAAATTTTTTGCAACTCTTCAATAGTTGCAGAAACAGTTTCAAAGGCGGTTTGTTCAAAAATATCTTTCTTCATATAAGGAACAAGCAATTTTTTCAAGTTTTTATCATCCCCATCAACAATTACCAACCCGTAATCCTTAAATATTTCATTCGCCAAATATCGTGTAGCACTCGTTAGATTACCATGCTTTAAATATGCATTTTCAAACATCTGCTTCAACTCTTTGGCATTGATACTATCACCTATAGAATTTGCAAACAAAGTAAATACCTCATCTAAACCTTCCGTCGCCAAATGCCCTACAGCTCCTGACACTTGCTTATTCCATTGAAACTTTAAACCTTTAAAATTGAAGTAATTAATTTCATCGAAATCATGATCTTCAGTAGCCATCCAATAAACAGGTACGAAATTCTTGTTCGGATATTCTTTCTTCAATTCTTTAGTCAGATTAATCGTAGAAATAATTTTATATAAAAAATATAGAGGCCCCGTAAACAGATTTAATTGATGACCTGTTACAATTGTAAACGTATTGTTCTCTTTTAAAAGTTCAATATTATCAGTAGTACTTTTAGATTTAATTGTGTTTCGGTATTGATTCATCATTGAACCATACAAAACATCTCTATGCTCGTCAGTGAAGTTTTTACTCTTTTCCTCTATTTGTCCCTTAAAACCTTCTATATCGGGAAACCGATTATATAATGGTTTTAGGTTAGAATCTGCAGCAATATAATCGCAAATTAGTTTTGAAAAATAACCAGTCTTTTCTAAAGGCAAACAGTCAATATCCATATAAAAATTAAAACTTGGTAAATATAAAACCCTTTCGTTTTACATTTCCTAAATATAAGTTAATTACAACAAGTATTAAATACTCATTTACTCGGTGAAATACCTGTAAAATACATCAAATTTTGCATATAATTTAATAGATTTGACTAGTACAGAATACAAATAACCATATGAAACTAATTTTACGCTACGCCCTTCTATTTATTCCTCTATTAAGTATAGCCCAATTAAAATCACCTTCAGAATTTTTGGGTTATGAATTAGGAACACAGTTTACCAGACATCACGAAGTTGTTGATTACTACAAATATTTGTCGGAAGCTGAACCACAACGAATGAATCTTATTGAGTACGGTAAAACCAATGAGCGTAGACCATTATTATTAGCCACCATCTCTACCAAAGAAAACATGGATAACCTAGAACAAATAAGGTTAGAACATTTGAAAGGTATTAAAGGAGAAGGTACACCTGACAAAGCTATTGTTTGGCTTAGTTACAATGTTCATGGTAATGAAAGTGTAAGCACTGAGGCTTCAATGCAAACCATTTACGATTTATTGACAGGAAAACGTAGTTACCTTGAAGATGTTGTTGTGTTAATAGACCCATGTATTAATCCTGATGGTAGAGATCGCTATGTAAACTGGTACAACCAATTCAAAAATTCACCAAACCAAATAGACCCTAATAGTAAAGAGCATCATGAAAACTGGTGGAGCGGTCGTAGTAATCATTACATGTTCGATTTAAATCGTGATTGGGCTTGGTTAACACAAGTTGAAAGTCAACAACGCTTAAAACAGTTCAACAAATGGTTACCTCACGTACATGTAGATTTTCACGAGCAAGGCGTTGATAATCCATACTATTTTGCTCCGGCAGCGGAACCATTTCATGAAGTTATTACCGATTTTCAGAGAGAATTTCAAGAGACTATTGGAAAAAATCATGCTAAATATTTTGACCAAAACGGATGGTTCTATTTTACAAAAGAGGTATTCGACCTTCTTTATCCAAGTTATGGAGATACCTACCCCACGTATAACGGTGGCATTGGTATGACGTATGAGCAAGGTGGCGGTGGTCGAGCTGGCCTAGGTATCATCACTGGTATTGGAGATACTCTTACTTTAAAAGATCGTATAGCTCATCATTACACCACTGGTTTGTCAACTGTAGAAGTAGCTTCAAAAAATGTAAACAAGTTAAATGATGAGTTTAAGAAGTTTCATCAAAAAAAGGATTATAAATACAATAGTTATGTATTAAATGGCAACCCTGATAAACTAGAAGCTTTAACAACTCTGTTGAGTAAACACGAAATAGAATATAAAATCGGTAGTAATAGCTCTGTAAAAGGATACAATTATACAACAGGAAAATCTGGAACTTTAAGAAGCTCAGATAAGAGCATCGTTATTTCTTCCGATCAACCGAAAAGTACCTTGGTAAAGGTGTTATTTGAACCTAGAGCTAAGCTAAGTGATTCGGTTACGTACGATATTACGGCCTGGTCTTTACCTTATGCCTATGGTCTAGATGCAATTGCAAGTGAGAGTAATGTTAGCGGTACTATCGCTAACACTTTTAATACAAATTCTGAAACTGCAAAACCAGATAGCTATGCATATTTAGCTGATTGGAACAGTATGAAAGATGCACAATTCTTAGCCGAACTACTACGAAATAAAATTCGTGTTCGATATGCGCATAAGCCTTTCACACTAGACGGTATAGCTCATGAACGCGGTACGCTAATTATTACTAAAAGTGATAACAAACAAGTGAAGAACTTTAATGAGTTATTGACAAATGCGTCGAAAAATCACAATAAAAACCTAATCTCAACAAACACAGGTTTTGTAGAAAGTGGTAAGGACTTTGGTTCTGGTTATGTTGATCTAATTCAAAACTTAAACATTGCAGTTCTATCAGGGGAACCTACCTCTACCCTTCGATTTGGAGAAATATGGAACTTTTTCGAACAACAATTAAACTACCCTATATCAGTATTAGATGAGGATTATTTTGCTAGAGTTGATTTAACTAAATATGATATTCTTATTCTACCCGATGGACGAGGTTATAACAGCTTTTTATCAACTCAAATTAAAGAAAAAATAAAAGACTGGGTAAAACGTGGAGGGAAATTAATTGCGATGGGTGGTGCTATTGACGGTTTAACGGCATCAGATAAAGATTTCTCTTTAACAGCAAAAGAAATTAAAAAAGATTCAACCAATACGATATCCTCTTTTGAAATATCTGAAAGAGAACAGATTAAATCAACGATTACAGGGGCTATTTTTAAAGCTACGGTAGATAATACAAATCCTTTAGCATATGGTTATGACGACACCTATTTCACTTTAAAATTGGGAGCTAGAGCATATAAATATCTAGAAAATGGTAGTGCCGTTTATCTTAGTGAAGGTGCGAACGAACCGGTATCTGGTTTCGCTGGTAGCGAAGCTAAAAAGGAAATAGCTGAAACATTAATTTTCGGAACTGAAGATATGGGTCGAGGTCAAGTAATCTATATGATTGACAATCCACTTTTTAGAGGCTTTTGGGAAAATGGAAAACTATTTTTCGCAAATGCCCTTTTTATGGTCAAATAAAAAAACCAATGAAAGAATACAAAGTTGAAACTCTTATTTATTATTCTAAATTAACCTTCGATAAATATCATATTGTTGATTCTTCGAAAAAAGATATTCAAGAAAAATTAAACAGTTATGCAAAAGACGGTTGGAGATTAGCATCTACCGATGCTTCTAACTTTGGTGCCGCTATGTACATCTATTTATATTTTGAAAAATAACCACCTGCCATTGATTTTCGTTGCAAAACAATTTTACCTAAATATCCCTGAAACACTTAAACCAGTTTCAGGGATATTTTATTTAAGATAAGCTGAATATTCTTGCCAACATATTTGCATCTTTTACGTTTATCTTAAGACAACTTAATTAAAAGCTACAATAAACCAATCTTTATGGCTAACGACCAAGACCAAATTAATACACTGTTGCAAAAATTAGAACTTCTTTTAAAAAAGCAGCAAGATTTTAATATTGAGGTTAATGAAATTCGCAGAGATATTCAAATACTCAAAAATACTCAGGCAATTAAGTTTAGTCAAGCACAAGAAGAACCAGCCAATGAACCTGAAAAGGAACACGTATTAAATCCTACTGTTTTCAATGAACCTGAATTAATACAAACACAAAATGAGGCCAATGAAGTCCCGGTTGCTGCTCAAGAACAACCTATTGATAAATCTGTTAAGAAAATTTCCGCTCCAAAAAGAAAATCAAGCCTTGAAGAATTCATCGGAGAAAACCTCATTAATAAAATTGGAATTTTAATTACTGTAATCGGTGTTGTCATTGGCGCAAAATACTCTATAGAAAACAATTTAATAAGTCCGCTTACTCGAATAATCCTTGGCTATTTAGTTGGTTTAGGCTTATTAGGTTTTGCTTTTAAATTAAAAGTAAAATATGAAAGTTACAGCGCAGTATTAATAAGTGGTGCATTGGCCATCTTATATTTTATCACATTCGCTGCTTATGACTTATACGGACTTTTTCCGCAACTATTCGCATTCGGCATTATGCTATTATGCACTGTTTTTGGAGTTGTAGCCTCCCTTAACTATAATAAACAAGTAATAGCGCATATTGGTTTGGTTGGTGCATATGGTGTGCCATTTTTACTGAGTAATAATTCTGGAAACACCACAGTTTTATTCAGCTACATGGCCCTTATAAATATTGGAATACTAGTCATCTCTTTAAAAAAATATTGGAAAGCTCTTTATTATGTCTCATTTACCTTTACTTGGTTGATATATGGAGCTTGGTATGCGTTTAATAGCATAGACGCAGATTTTTATATGGGCTTTACTTTTCTCACAGTTTTCTTTCTCATCTTTTATGCAACATTTTTAGCTTTCAAATTGCTAAAATCAGAACAATTTAAGGTTGGAGATATCATCTTAATTTTATTGAATTCATTCATTTTTTATGGCCTTGGAATTGCTTGGCTGTACGATTATGAAAATGGCGAGTCATATTTAGGACTTTTCACGATAATAAATGCATTGATACATTTTTCGGTAACATTGTTCATTTACAAGAAAAAATTAGCAGACCGAAAATTATTCTTTTTAACCTCCGGCTTTGTACTTACGTTTATAACCATTGCCATACCAGTACAATTAGATGGTAACTGGGTAACTCTCATTTGGGCATTTGAAGCTGCGCTACTTTTTTGGATAGGACGAACTAAAAAGGTTTCGTTCTACGAACATTTATCTTACATAATGATGGTATTAGCCATTTTAAGTTTGATTATGGATTGGACATATACGTATGAACATATAGGCTCATATGATAGTTTAGAAAAACCCAAACCATTCTTCAATATTACATTGCTCACTTCTTTACTTTGTGTTATTGCATTTAGTTTTATGACTTGGATTCAGATGAAATTTAATCTAGAAAAGAAGACGGCACTCAATAAATTGATGGAGATTGGGCTACCCGCTATATTTATTTTGACACTATATTTCTCATTTTATTTAGAGATAGGCTATTACTGGAACGATGCTTTTCAAGCATCTAAAATACAGCATTTAGAAACTGACAGTTATTACCCTGATTATAATTACAACTTAATAGATTTAGGAATTATATGGAAGTTTATCTACACAATGCTTTTCGTTAGTGTTCTCAGCTTACTAAATACCTTTAAAATTAAAAACAAAGCGTTAGGCATAGTTGCGTTATGTTCTAGCCTATTCGTTGTATTAGCGTTTCTTAGTAACGGGCTTTACACCTTTAGTGAACTAAGAGAAAATTTTATAACACAAGAACTTTCTGAATATTATCAAATAGGCAATTACAACATATATATCAGATATATTGGTTTCGCTTTTTTTGCATTCTTATTATTTTCAATTCATAGATTAGTTCGACGAAACTTCATGAAAATCAATTATAAAGTACCTTTCGAAATTCTTTTGCATATATCCATTATCTGGATAGCAAGTAGTGAGTTATTAAATTGGATGGATTTAGCAGGTTCAGAGCAATCGTATAAATTAGGCTTGAGTATCTTATGGGGTCTTTATGCTCTTTTACTAATTGCCTTAGGCATCTGGAAAAAGAAAAAACACCTTCGTATTGGTGCGATAACTCTTTTCTCTTTCACTTTGATCAAGTTATTTTTCTATGACATTTCATCATTGAATACTATTTCTAAAACTATTGTATTTGTCTCGCTCGGAGTTTTATTACTGATCATTTCTTTTCTTTATAATAAATACAAATACATTATCGCAGATGAAAGTAAATAACAGCCTTCTCATATTCTTTATCTTTTTGTCTACATCATTTTGCTTTGGCCAGATGAAATCTTATTCAAAAAAAATAGAATTAAAAGGAATAGAGAATCAATGGCACACAATTGAATTACCAAATGAAGTCTTAGAAAATGTAAATTCGAATTTTACCGATATCCGAATTTACGGCTTAACCGCAACCGATACAATTGAAGCGCCTTACCTTCATAAGGTATCAAAAGCAGTAGAGGCAAACTCATCGATTTCTTTTAATCTTTTGAATACAGTCAATAATGCCCAGGGGTTTTTCTATACTTATGAATTACCCGAGAATAAAACCATTAATGAGATAAAATTAAACTTCGAAGAACCCAATTTTAATTGGCTTGTTACTCTTGAAGGAAGTCAAAATCAAACAGAATGGTTCACCGTTTTAGATGATTACCGTATTCTTTCTATTGTTAACGATCAAACAGATTACTCATTTACTAGATTGAAATTTCCTGATGCTAATTTCAAATATTATAGGCTATTGATTAAAAGCATTGAGAAGCCAACATTAGAATCTGTAAAAGTTTTAAAGAAAGCGAAAAAATTAGCGCTATACCGTGAGTATTCCGTCAGTTCATTTAATGTTTCGCAAGAAAAAAAGAACACTATTATTCAGGTAGATTTAAAAAGTAGGGCTCCATTAAACCTTTTAAAACTTACCGTAGATGACGACATTGACTACTACAGGCCTATTTCAATACAATACCTTGCAGACAGTGTTAAAACAGAAAAAGGATATCACTACAACTACAGATCGCTAGCCACAAGAACGCTTTCTTCTATGGAAGAAAACAGTTTTCAGTTACCTAGCATTATGGCTCAAAAACTTCGCATCATTATTTCTAACAATGATAATCAACCTCTGAAAATTTCTAATGTTAATCTTAAAGGGTATATACATACATTGACAGCTCGCTTTACCGAACCAACAACATATTTTCTTGTTTACGGTAAAACAAATGATAAAGCGCCTAATTATGATATAGCGAAAACTTCTATTTCTATTCCAGAAAACATTTCCAGTCTACAATTCGGCGATGCAACTAACATTCCAAAACCGACAATCGACACCGCAAAACCTCTATTCGAAAATCAATTGTGGCTTTGGTCTGTTCTTGGGATCATTATTGCTTTATTGGGTTATTTTACAATTAGAATGATGAAAAAAGAAATATAGAAAATCTAACCTTGTCTGTAAATACATTTTGACTTAGATCCATTTTTCTATCCTAATTATCTATCAGATAACTTTGCTTTTATTACTGTTTTAGCCATTTCTTTCCGATCTGGGTATCAATAGATCGGCATGTGTTAATTGAATGAGTTTTCTATATCAAACTAGCAATATATTATGTATTCCAAACTGTCCACAGCCAAAATATTAAAAAAATGAACATTAAATAATATGTCTCAATTTTTTTATCGCTAGTGTTCAAGTATTTACTCTTACGCCTAAGATGAGCGTAACAGATATTGCCGAAACATAAAAATCTTGTTTAAAACTTATAGTTGGTTTGGTTTATGACTTTACAACCTATACGAATATCATTTTATAAAATAATTAAACCGGCTCACCATAAAGGTCAAAATCTGCTGCTTCCGTAATTTTTATATTAATGAATTCACCTTGCTTCACATAATGCTTTGCAGCATCAATAAGAACCTCATTATCCACATCTGGCGAATCGTACTCAGTTCTACCAATAAAATAGTTTCCTTCTTTACGGTCAATAATACAACGAAAAGTTTCTCCTACTTTCTTCTGGTTTAGTTCCCAAGATATTTGAGATTGAATTTCCATGATAATATTGGCTCGCTCCTGTTTTGTTTCCTCTGGCACATCGTCTTCTAAAGAAAATGCATGTGTATTTTCTTCATGGCTATAAGTAAAACAACCTAACCGCTCAAAACGCATGGCAACAACCCAATTTTTAAGTGTCTCAAAATCTTCTTCAGTTTCGCCTGGGTAACCAACTATAAGCGTTGTTCTAATCGTCATTTCTGGTACTGCAACCCTAAATTCTTGTAACAACTTAGTTGTTTTGGCCTCAGTGGTACCTCGACGCATACTTTTCAAAATTCGGTCAGAAATATGTTGTAGAGGAATGTCCAAGTAGTTACAAACTTTTGGTTCTCTATTCATTACATCTAACACATCCATCGGGAAACCTGTAGGAAATGCATAATGTAAACGTATCCATTCAATACCTTCTATCTTTACTAAAGCTTCTAAAAGTTCAGCAAGATTTCTTTTCTTATATAAATCAAGACCGTAATAAGTAAGATCCTGTGCTATCAAAATAAGCTCTTTTACTCCTTTAGCAGCTAATTTCTCCGATTCCGTCACTAAATCCTCAATAGATTTACTTTTGTGCTTACCACGCATTATAGGAATTGCACAGAAAGAACAAGGTCTATCACAACCTTCAGCTATTTTAAGATAAGCATAGTTCTTTGGTGTAGTCGTTAATCGCTCTCCTATCAATTCATGCTTATAGTCAGCACCCAAGGCTTTTAGCAAACCTGGTAGCTCACTAGTACCGAAGTATTCATCAACATTAGGAATTTCCTTTTGTAAATCTGGCTTGTAACGCTCACTTAAGCAGCCAGTAACAAAAACTTTATCCACTACTCCATCTTCTTTCTTTTGAACATACTCTAAAATGGTATTAACACTTTCTTCTTTGGCATTTGCAATGAAACCACAAGTATTAATAACGACTATGTTTCCTTCCTCTTCATGTACAACTTCTTTGTTGTTGGCCTTTAATTGACCCATGAGTACTTCAGAATCATAAACATTCTTTGAACAACCTAGAGTTACTACGTTGATTTTGTTCTTCTTAAGGGTTTTTGTCCTCATAATTTTAATTGGGGTGCAAAAATACGATTTGGGTCTTTAAAAACGTTAGATATGGACAAATTTACCAGTAATCTTTTACCAATTATTTAAAATAATACCCCAAACTAAAACTTGACAATGAAATTTCCCCAATATTTCAGCTTACTTATCGTGTCATCATTACTTTTTGCCTGTTCGAGTGAATCTGATTCTGATACTGAAAAAAGTGGAACACCAGCTGTTATTACTCCAGTACCTCTTGACACTTATTTTCCACCAACAACAAGAACAGACGAATGGGAAACTGTTTCAATGAAAACTTTTGGATGGGATGAAAACCAAGTCGATAATTTATATACCTATTTAGAAGATAATGATACTGATGCTTTCTTAATCTTGAAAGACGGTAGAATTGTCATTGAAAAATATTTTGGGGATTTCACTAAAGATGATAATCATGCTTGGAATTCTGCCGGAAAAAACCTGACTTCAATGCTGACTGGTATTGCACAACAGGAAGAATATATCAGCATTACCGATGCTACTTCGAACTATTTAGGTGAAGGTTGGTCAAGTTTGACAATCGACCAAGAATCAAGCATTACGATAGAAAATCAACTAACGATGACCACCGGTTTAGATTATAATGTCGAAGATGCCTTTTGTACAGACCCTGAATGTTTAAATTACTTAAATGAAATAAGCACCACTTGGTTTTATCATAATGCTCCGTACACTTTACTTGATGACGTAATTGCAAATGCTACCAACACAGATTTTAATTCGTATTTCTCTGAGAAAATAAAAGAGCCTACTGGTATGCAAGGTTTGTTTATCGAAGTTGGCTACAACAATGTTTTCTTTAGCACGGCTAGAAGTATGGCCCGATTCGGGATTTTAAATTTAAATAAAGGCGTTTGGAATGACACGATTATCCTATCTGATATCTCCTATTTTAATTCTATGACCAATTCTTCTCAAGACTTAAACCTTTCTTACGGTTATTTGTATTGGTTAAATGGAAAGAGTAGTTATCGATTACCAGGTTCTGAAGTTGAATTTACAGGAAGCTTAATACCTAATGCACCTGCAGATCTATACGCTGGCTTAGGAAAAAACGACCAGAAATTATATATGGTACCAAGTTTAGACTTGGTAGTGGTTAGAATGGGTGGCGCTAGCAACGAAATTCTATTAGGTCCTTCAAGTTTTGATAATGAACTATGGGAACTGATCAACGAAATCATACAATAAGTTTAATTTTAAAACTTCGATTATCCTTTTTACAAATATCTTAAGAGCCTAGTGCAATTTTAGGAAGTAACAATTCCTATTTTTGTAAAAAAAAGAATTTGATGGATTTTAGAAAATTTGCTGAAAAAAGATATACCACAAAAAAGTACGATGCTTCCAAGAAGATTTCAGAAGCACATATCGAAGATTTAAAGCATATTTTAAAGCTTAGCCCATCATCTATTAATAGCCAACCTTGGCTATTTACATTTGTTTCTCATAAAGAAACAAAAGAGGCATTAGCTGAAGCATCTTTCTTTAACGCACCTAAGATAAATAATGCAAGTCATCTAGTCGTTTTTAGTGTTCAGGACAATCTCGAACAATTCGAACGCCATGTAGAGGAAAATTTAGCAGAGGGTTCCGTTAATTACTATATGCAATTTCTTAAAGAGCAACCTGCGGAAAAAACCATTAATTGGCTGACTCAACAAGTATATTTATCTCTAGGATTTTTCTTAGCTGCCTGTGCTGCAATGGAAATAGATTCTACCCCAATGGAAGGTATTGAGCCAGAAAAATATAAGGAAATTCTCAAAATAAAAGACCATAAGGTGTTATTTTCTGTTGCCATAGGATATCGTGATCCCGAAGATGGTAATCAACCTAAAATAAATGGTAAATCTAGATTAGCAATTAATAAGGTTATAAATTCTATTGAATAAGCATGAGATAGTTATTCTTCCCTCATTAATTCAAACAAGGTTATTTCTGGTCTAACATTAAAACGAACCTGAAGAAGGCAACCTAAAGCACTATTTATATAAAGTGTTCTACCGTCTTCTAAGTCTATTTCACCCGCATCGTACTTTTTATTTTTTACAGGAAGCAATAGTGGAGGTAAAAAAGGTGGTTTTACTTGTCCGCCATGGGTATGCCCAGAAAGAATCCAACCTTTGAAATTATTCCAAACAGACAGGTCACAAACATCAGGGTTATGGCAAAGAGCTATATTCGCCTTTGTAGCATCAAACTTCTTTGTTGCTTCTTCAGGTTGAAAATTTATTCCCCAAAGGTCATCTATGCCTAAAAAATTGATTCCGTTCAACTCAACAGCATCATTTCTTAATACTGTAACACCAACATCTTCTAAACTCTTTGTAATGCTTCTCGCAACCGACTCTTCTGAATAATCTAAACCATAATCATGATTCCCTAGTACACCAATTATTCCTAAACTACCAGTTACTACATGCTTCAGCACCTCTTGCAATTGTATAATTTGCTCGTTATTATCATAGCTAACATAGTCACCTGTATATACTACAAAATCAGGCTTAAGCTCTTGTGCCTCTTTAAAAGAATCTATAATATATTGGTAATCAAAACTATTACCAATATGTATGTCGCTTATCTGCATTAAGGTTTTACCTACAAGCTTTTTTGGTAAATTTTTCAATGGCATTTTTACATGAACAAATTCCATCCAAAAAGGTTCAATCTGCCAACTATACAATCCTGTTAAAACACCTAAGCCAACTCCCCACTGAAAAGTTTTCTTTATAAACCTTCTCCTTTTCATTCTTAACTAAAGAATTTAATTATCGTATCCGGCAGGCATTACTCGAATTTTTGAATGTTTTTCAAAAGCTCTACCAATACACAACAAATTAGCTTCTGAAAATTGCTTGCCGATGAAAGTAAGACTAATTGGTTCTCCCGAAGCCTTATACCCCATAGGAACTGTAAGAGCTGGATACTTGGCAACGGCCGCGTAACCCGCATGATAATTATTGATAGATAATACAGCATCTAACTTATGTTGATCCATTACTGAATCAAAAAAAGCACGCCCATTTTTTTCAAGAGTTGATTTTATTTCCTCTAATTGTTGCACCGATGTAGAATCAGAAATAATACCTTCAAAAAGTGCTTGACCATAAGGAATTCTAGTTAAAGAATCAGCCTTATTAAATGCAATCGCATCAGCAATGGAAGTGATTTTTACCAAATCAGCATTCGTATATTCTTTTAAATAAGCAGGTAAATCAATACGCATATCAATATTCAGAATGCTTAGAAAACCATCCATCGAAACCTCTGGCGGTGTAAACGCTATTATTGTAGCGCCGGCATCTTCCAAACCTTCAACAGTTTTTCGATATATACTATCTGTTTCCATTAACTCGTTAATAGCTCCCAATCTCATTTCTTTGAATGACTTAGGATGAAGACCTGCGGATAATATCCCAGGAAAGTCGTCGTCAACTGATTTTGAATCCATTTCATCATAACCCAGCATAGCAGACAATAAAATAGCGTTGTCAACAACATTCTTAGTCATCGGGCCAGGAGTATCTAAAGTACTAGAAATAGGAACTATACCAGAGCGACTTAACAAGCCGATTGTAGGTTTTAAACCTACTACAGAATTTTGACTACTTGGTGATAATATTGACCCTGAAGTTTCTGTACCAACTGCAGCGACTGCATAATTGGCTGCAACAGCGGTACCACTACCTGAACTTGACCCACCAGTTTCAAAAACTCTACGCCCATAAGGATTTAGAGTTTGACCTCCATAAGCACTATACCCAACAGGACATCCCGAACATAAGAAATAAGCCCATTCACTTAAGTTCACTTTACCTAAAATAAGCGCACCATTCTTTTTTAATTCTTCTACAATGAACGAATCTTCAACCTCATTATCAGTTAACGCAATAGACCCAGCCGTAGTTTTCATACCAGCGGTATTGATGTTATCTTTTAATAAAATTGGCATACCGTAAATAGGATGTTGTAATTGTGAAGCGGTTCCCAACTTCTTTTCTTCATCTAACCTTCGTGCCTCCCTAACAACATCTTTATTTAGTGCTATAATTGTATTTAAGGTAGTAGCATTGTTCAACTCATACTTATAAATACGATACAAATAAAATAATACCAAATTTTCATAGGTCAGTTCATTCTCTTGAATGTGATGACGAATAGTGAAAATATTCTGTTCCAATATCATAGGAATTAAGGCCTCATAATCAGCCTCACTTAATTTCGAAACTTCACCGTACAAAGGTTTGAATACGTCATTTTTATCAAGCACCTTAGACTGAATCAATTTATATTGCATACGTCCTTTTTCATGGTCTACATTTGCTGCTACTTCCACTGAATCATTATATGGAGTCCATAAAATCAGTTCATCTTTCATTGAATCTTTCTCATTTTTACACGCACTCAATATAATGATCACCACTAACAACAAATGCTTTTTCATAATGCTCATTTATTTTTTAATTCTAAAATTTTCCAATCTCTAATACTGTTGCTATTTAATCTTACAAATTCATCTTTACCCTCTTTATCAGCCAATTCTAAAGATATTCGAGCTGCTGCAATCGCCTTTGAGTACTCCCCTAAATCTGCTAAAATTAGTGATCGAACTCGGTGAAAATAATAAGTATCACCTCCTATTTGTAAAGCTTTATTAACATACCCTAGCGACTCTACACCTTTGATTTTCTGTTCTTGAAAATACCTTGCAATTTCATAGTAGGTTTGTGCAGAAGGTGAATTAGATAGTTTTTCAGTAATCTGCTCTTGCATTAGTAACTGTGTATCTATCAGAATAGGAATTGACACCTTAGTGTTGCCCCATCTCCAAATCATTGTAATTCCGTTGTGATTAATATCATCAAACGAAATCAAAAAACTTTCTTGGAATTCTAATGTTTCTATTGGGATTACATGAAGTCTTAAAGCATCTTCTTGAGGATTATAATTTAATCTACCGTCTCCCCAATGTGTAGTGTTTTTATGAAAGACAATTTGCCATTCCTTTTCCTCTGGAAATGCATACAAGGCATATGTACCTTTTTGGAGGTCTTGCCCCTCTATCTGAACATCAGTATCAAATGTGATTTTGGTAGATTTATTTGCTCCTACCCGCCAAATACGGCCATAAGGCACTAAGCCAAGTTCTCCATTAGTCTGATTACCGAATAATGTACGCCCCCTTGCCGATGGTCGAGAATATTCTACAATGATTTTTGAAAGTCCGACTTCCTGCTCTATTGTTGCAAAAGGACTAGCCTTCGGATGACTCATCTGGCCCCAACAAAGACTAATGGTAAAAAATGGAACAATAAACCTAACGAATTTCAATTTTATATTTTAAAGAAAGAATCTACAAACTCATGCTTATTAAACACTTGCAAATCTTCTATACCTTCACCTACACCAATATACTTAACAGGTATTTTAAACTGGTCCGAAATACCGATGACCACACCTCCTTTGGCTGTACCATCTAACTTCGTAATCGCAAGTGCTGTAACCTCAGTAGCTTTCGTAAACTGTTTTGCTTGTTCAAAAGCATTCTGACCAGTAGAACCATCAAGAACCAATAATACTTCGTGAGGTGTATTCTCTATTACTTTTTGCATTACTCGCTTGACTTTAGTCAACTCATTCATTAAATTGACCTTGTTGTGCAACCGCCCGGCCGTATCAATAATAACTACATCTGCATCTTGTGTTACGGCAGAACTTAATGTATCAAAAGCAACTGATGCAGGATCACTCCCCATTTGTTGCTTAATTATTGGTACATCTACCCGATCCGCCCAAACTTGTAATTGATCTATAGCTGCAGCTCTAAATGTATCGGCAGCACCCAAAACTACTTTTAAACCTTGTTTTTTAAATCTATAAGCAAGTTTACCGATAGTTGTTGTTTTACCAACTCCATTAACACCCACTACCATTATTACATATGGTCTTTTATCTTTTGGTATTTCCAATTCGGAATCATCAGAATCATTAGTTTCAGATAATAACCCTGCTATTTCTTCCCTTAAAATTGAATTGAGTTCATCGGTACTTACATATTTATCGCGAGCAACCCTAGCTTCAATACGTTCTATTATTTTCAAAGTAGTATCGACTCCAACATCAGAAGAAACTAAAACTTCTTCTAAATTATCAAGTACATCATCGTCTACTTTAGACTTACCTGCTACCGCCTTTCCCAGCTTCGAAAAAAAGTTGGTTTTGGTTTTTTCCAAACCTTTATCTAAGGTTTCTTTTTTCTGTGAAGAAAATATTTTTTTAAATAAGCTCATTGTTAAAACTATGGTTATTCAAATATAAAAATTAAAAAGCCCCTTTCGTAGGAAAGGGGCTCAATAACTACTAAAAGTTAGTTTTCTTATTTCTTGGCAATCCAAGCATCTACCAATTCTGGTGGCATTACTTGTTCAACAAAAACGTAAGCACCTGATTTTGGTGACTTAACCATTTTTATAGCCTTTGTCAATCTTTTAGAACTTGTCTGTAAACTTGCTACGGTCTTCTTAGCCATGACTTATTTTTTTATGGTTCTCGTATAAAACGAAAATCTATTTAATTTCTTTATGAACGGTCATTTTCTTGAGAATAGGATTGAATTTTTTTATTTCCAATCTCTCAGGAGTGTTCTTTTTATTTTTGGTAGTAATATATCTTGAAGTACCTGGTTGCCCAGATTCTTTATGCTCTGTGCACTCTAATATCACTTGTATTCTATTGCCTTTCTTTGCCATCTTACGCTATATTTTCCAGATTACTTAATAACTAATCCTTTTGCTTTTGCTTCTTTCAAAACAGCAGATATACCTTTTTTATTGATACTCTTTAAAGCTCTTGTAGATACTTTAAGCGTTATCCATCGGTCTTCTTCAGGAATGTAAAAACGTTTCTTTGATAAATTAACATCAAATCTTCTTCTCGTCTTATTGATTGAAAACGATACGTTGTTTCCAAACATCGCCTTCTTACCCGTAATTTCACATACTTTTGACATCGTGCTGACTTTTTCTTTTAAACAGGGTGCAAATTTATATCATTTTTATCGTTCAGACAACAATAAACCTTACATTTTTAAAATTTCTTTTTGAAGAAGCTCAAATGCCTTATTTACAGCCTTTTCTACAATGCGTTCTCGAGTGCTTCCCATTTGAAATTCTTGCACAAAATGTACATCAGGACCTTCAATTGCAATAAATATAGTTCCAACGTCCGCATTTGAATCTCCTTTTGTTGGTCCAGCGTTACCTGTTGTCGCAATTGCAAAATCTGTTTTCATCATTTTTCGCACTCCTTTTGCCATTGCTGAAGCAACTTCTGCACTTACAACAGAATGCTTATCTATAATTTCTTGAGGCACCTTAAGTACATTCACCTTAGTTTCGGTAGCATAACTCACTACACTACCTTTAAAGTAGTTTGAAGCACCAGGTATCGAAGTCATGCTTTCCGCAATTTTACCACCTGTAAAACTTTCAGCAGTTGACACTGTTAAATTTCTTTTTGTAAGCAATTGTGCAATAACTTCTTCAATCGTTTGGTCATCTTCTAAACCAAACATAATATCGTTGATAAGCGGATAAAGCTTTTCACATTCAGCCTCAATCGAAGCAAATAATACACTGTAGTCAGGCCCTTTTCCTGACAAACGTAATCTCACTTTACCTAAATTAGGTAAATACGCCAATCTTATAGAAAGTGGAAGGTTATTTTCCCATGATTCGATTCGGTTTGCAATTGAACTTTCGCCCAAACCATAAGTAACAATAGTTCTATGAATGATATGTGGTCTTTTATAAAAAGAAGCAAGTTTAGGAATAACAGATTCGACCATTAAATGCTTCATTTCGAAAGGCACACCTGGCAATGATATAAATGTTACCCCATCTTGATGCATCCACATGCCTGGAGCAGTACCATTGGCATTATGAAGCACTTCTGCCCTACTTGGCACCAAAGCCTGTTTTCTATTAATATCAGATATTGGCGTGCCAGAAATATACTTTGCAAACAACTCCTCTATATGAGCTAGCACCGAAGCATTCTCCACAAGTTCATCATTAAAATACTCGCAAAAAGTATGCTTAGTAATATCATCTTTCGTTGGACCCAGCCCGCCGGTTACAATTACTACATCAACACGTTTCGCGGCATCACTAAAAGCATTTAAAATATGCTCTTTATCATCTTGGATAGAAGTTATCTGATATACCGAAATTCCAATTTTATTAAGCTCTTTAGCTATAAAGACAGAGTTGGTATCAACTATTTGACCGATGAGAATTTCGTCGCCAATAGTTATAATTTCTGCTAACATTATAAACGAAAATCTTTTTTTAATTCTGAAACAACCTGATTAATATCGGTTTTAAGCAATGGAAACCTTTTTTCCATTGCTGCCATATTTCCTTCTTCTTTCCCCAAGGTCTCTAATTCTAAGGCAATTGCACGTGTTTGCTCCATACCCAACAAGTCTACATTAGGTTTTATTTTATGTGCCAACTGATATACTTGACTATAGTCTTTGGCTAGTAGCGCCTTTTCCAATAAATCTAAATCTTCAGGAACTTCTTCCAAAAAAACAGATATCACAGAATTTATAAAATCCTGATCTCCTTCTGCCATCTCGTTAATCTTATCCAGGTTATAAATCATCATTTAATTTTTAAGGTAAAAAGCTCTTTGTTTTCCAAGCTACCCGAAAGATAGTCATTTGGACTTATTTTCCCAACACCGGCAGGAGTGCCTGTAAAAATCACATCTCCTTTTTTGAGCATAAAAAACTTTGAAACGTACGCTATAATTTCATCTATCTTCCAAAGCATTAAGCTCGTATTACCCTGCTGTACCACCTCTCCATTCTTAACTAACTTAAAATTCAAGTCATTAAGATTATTAAATTGGGTTTTTGGCAGCCATTCGCCTATTACGGCAGCCCCATCAAAGCCTTTCGCCTTTTCCCAAGGTAAACCTTTCTCTTTTAATTTCGACTGTAAATCTCGTGCCGTAAAATCAATTCCCAATCCTATTTCATCATAATAAGAGGGCGCAAACTCCTCACTGATGTGTTTACCTACTTTTTTAATCTTCACCAAGACCTCAACCTCATAATGGACATCATTAGAGAATTCAGGTATATAAAAATCTTGTTGTTTAGGTAAAACTGAAGAATCTGGTTTTATAAAAACAACAGGTTCTTCTGGTTTTTCATTCTGAAGTTCCGCAATATGGGCGGTATAATTTCTACCAATACATATAATTTTCATATAAACTTTATCTTTTCTTAGACATTTTTAAGCTTATCGCAGGAATTAAGTTTTCATTATTCCCTGGTGCTTTTATTGCAAAATCTGACCATTCTCCCATACCATAAACCATGGTTTTAAAGTTCTGATTTTTTTGATAAACAGCAGCAAAAGTAGGCGCAAAACGATCTTCTAAAACTTTCTTTTTTGAAATAGGATGCTCATAAGCATTCGTATACCAATTAAAGGGAAGAAACAGCCATTCTAAACCTACATAAATACCCTCATCCGGAATTCTTATACCCATACTAGAAAGATCTATAGAAACAAAATCTTCGGTATCTGAACTCTCTAAAATAATACTTTTTCGTATTAAATCGTGATTTGGTTTTTTAGTTCCTTTATCAACATCGTAAACACGAAGTCTAAATTTAGACGAAGTTCTTTTGAACCTACTATTCTGTTGAACGTGTACTGTAATTTTTTCTAAATACTTTTTTGCAGCGCCTATATTAGGAAAATATAAAGCCAAAACCCAAGGCGTTTTGGCCGAAGAAAAACCACTCTTAATACTATATGAACTTATTGGGTTAAGAACCTGCGAATCGCCTAAACTATGGGACACGACTACTTCTTCAAGCTCAAAGGTATCTTCTTTCAAAAAGATTTTTTTATTATCGGAAATACTTTTCGCAGAGAGTATAGTGTCTTTAAAACCTAACGCGGATATATGAACATCACGTTCTAAAAATGACTCAGAAACATCTACATAGAAATAACCTTCATCATTACTAGAAGTGCCTTTAAGCGTTCTTAAAAAGCTAATATTAGCATATGGTATAGGTGTTTGACTATTTTCTTCGAGCACATGACCTTCAATTAAAATCTCTTGAGCATGACCTACGCTCATAAAAAAAACAACCATTAAAAGCGCGCGCATTTAACCAAGTTTATTATTAAGCTTGCTCAACTTTATTTGTGTAAGAATCTTTTTAGTGTACAATGGAAAATCTGCATTTAACATCCATCCAAAATAGCCAGGTTCTTTTTCTAACACCGCATGAACTTTTTTTCCTTTATGCTTACCAAACGAGAACACTTCTTCTCCTTCTTCATCCATAGCAATGAATCCTGCAAAATCTACCGATTGTTTTCTCCTTGAAAATTCAGAAAGTTTTTTAATATTATTTTCAAGATCAGGGTATCTATCTAACTGAGAAAGTAACACCTCATATGTTGCATTAGTATCTGCAGCAGCACTATGCGCATCTATCAAATCTTTATCGCAATAAAACTTATAAGCAGCCTCTAACGTACGTTTTTCCATCTTATGAAAAATTGTCTGCACATCTACAGAAACTGTATTTTTCATATCAAAATCAATATCTGCTCGTAACAATTCTTCCGCCAACAATGGAATATCAAATCGGTCGGAATTAAATCCGCCTAAATCAGCATCCTTTATAATCTTGTAAATTTCTTTGGAAAGTTCTTTGAAAGTCGGCTCATTCGCCACTTTTTCATTGGTAATACCATGTACTGCTATCACCTCATCTGGTATTACCATTTCAGGATTTACGAGCCATGTTTTACTTTCCTTATTTCCATTAGGATATACCTTTAGTATTGCAATTTCAACAATACGATCCTTTGCTACATTGATACCAGTTGTTTCTAAATCAAAGAAACAAATAGGTCTGGTAAGCTTTAATTCCATATGTATTTAACTTTTGACAAAGATACCCTTTCGTTTTTTTAACGCTTTAAGATACCTGTGTTTAAATTTATGCTATAAAAGATAATTATAAATTTTGGATAATTTTTAGTCATGCTTTATTGTTAAAAACATAATTACAAGCAACACACAATAAAGCAATGTGCGTATTCATAAACTTGAAACTATTCTATAATAAAAAACTAAAACAAAAGTCAATTAATTTATCAAAACAAGAAAACCCTGTTCAATACGTTAATTGACTTTGACTAAGTATTATACAATGGACTGCAAGTAAAGCCCACACCTTAAAATTTCAAATAAAACTAAATTTCTCGATTCGGATCCCACGCCTCTAAATAGTCTGCAATTGCCTTAGCGAACATACTACCTAAGGCACCATTTACAACTCTATGGTCATAACTATGCGATAAGTACATTTTGCTTCGAATACCAATAAAATCACCTTCAGGTGTTTCAATTACAGAAGGTATTTTTCTAATGGCTCCTAACGCCAATATACCCACCTGTGGTTGATTAATGATAGGAGTACCGAATACGCTACCAAAAGTACCTACGTTAGTAACTGTATACGTACCGCCTTGAACCTCATCTGGTTTTAAACCATTGTTTCTTGAACGGTTTGCCAAGTCATTTATAACCTTCGCCATTCCTACCAAATTTAATTGGTCTGCATTTTTAATTACAGGAACAATAAGATTACCGTCAGGCAATGCGGCTGCCATACCTATATTAATATTTTTCTTTTTAACAACAGTGTCTCCATCAACAGAGATATTCATCATTGGATATTTCTTCAAAGCCTTTGCAACGGCCTCCATAAAAATTGGAGTGAAAGTTAATTTTTCACCCTCTCTTTTAAAGAAAACATCTTTCATCTTATTTCGCCAATTCACAATATTCGTGACATCAACTTCAATAAAACTTTGAACATGAGCAGATGTTGATATACTATCTGTCATATGTTTGGCAATCAACTTGCCCATTCTAGTCATAGAAATAACCTCATCGCCTCCCGAAACCTGAACCTTTGGTTTATCGGCTACAGGCTCATTAATTTTAACTGGTGCAGGTGCAGAAGGGCTATCAGGGGCAATTGCAGATGGCTTTTCCTTTTCTGGAGCTGCTGCTTTTACATGATTAGAACTTGTACCATTTTTTACATAGTTTAAAATATCATCTTTAGTAACCCTACCGTCTTTACCTGTACCCGCTATAGACTCTAATACTTCAAAAGAAATTCCTTCTTCTTTAGCTATATTCTTAACCAGAGGTGAATAAAATCTGTCTGAATCTCCTATTACCAACTCTGCGGAAGAAGTATCCGACTTTGCTTTAACCACTGCATCTTCAGCCGCAGCAACCATTTCTTCTTGCTCAGGTGCATCAACCTCTACTTCATCAGTTGACCCTGAAGCTTCACTCACAACAACATCACCTTCTATTTCAATAATTGCTACCGTCTGACCGACTTTAACAACATCATCAATATTAAAGCATTTCTCTATCAAAACACCATCTACCTCACTTGGCACCTCACTATCTACTTTATCTGTTGCAATTTCAAAAATGGCTTCATCCATCTCAATAGTATCCCCTACCTCTTTTAGCCAAGAGGTTAATGTTGCTTCTGCAACACTCTCTCCCATACGCGGTAGTTTCAATTCAAATTTTGACATATCGATAATTTATAGCTTGTTTTGTATATATTTTTTTGCAAAAATAATAAAATTAATACCTATTAACTGATATTATATCGAAATTACAAGAACTAATCTTGTCTAAGCGAACCCTCAAAAGGAACTCTATTCAATATACTTCTACCCAATGTAACCTCATCTGCATATTCTAATTCATCACCAACTGCAATACCTCGGGCAATAGTAGACGTCTTCACATCTAAACCTTCAATTTGTCTAAAAATATAAAAATTGGTCGTATCACCTTCCATAGTAGAACTCAACGCAAAAATCAGTTCTTTAATCACACCTTTTTTCACTTTCTCTACTAGTGAACCTATTTTCAAATTTTGGGGTCCAATACCTTCCATTGGAGATATTTTACCACCAAGAACATGGTACTTTCCTCTGAACTGCCCTGTGTTTTCAATCGCCATTACATCTCTAATATCTTCAACGACACAAACCAAGGCATCATCTCTTTTAGGGTTAGCACAAATTTCACACATGGTAGTATCAGAAACATTATGACAATTTTGACAGAACTGAATCTTACTTCTCAAATCGACTAATGACGTAGAAAGATTCTCAGTACGCTGTTCTGGTTGCTTAAGCAAGTGCAGTACCAAGCGTAATGCAGTTCGTTTACCAATACCTGGCAATTGCGACACTTCATACACTGCATTTTCTAATAATTTCGATGAAAAATCCATAGGTTTTATTGGGTATAAATTTACAACTAAACTTGAAAAACAACCCTTAGCGTTTTCACAAAATTATTTTAACGTTTAAAAATTTTGATATAATTATTATGGATTTTAGTTGTTTTGCTTCGAGCGTTATTATCAACTAGCAAAAAAAGGTCAAATTGATTATTTTTCATAACCAGCTTCGGCAACCGTCAGTAGTAATGCCAGTTTTATAGCCGCTGCACCATTCTCGTTTAGCCACCATTCATTTAATGAATGTGCTCCACCACCAATACCACCTCTACCGATAGTTACTGCAGGAATTCCCATGGAAATAGGAATATTACTGTTGGTAGACCCTCTAGTTAGACTTGGCTGAGAACTGAATAACGTTGTAGCACTTATAGCTCGTTGCACCAAAGGAGTATCAACAGATAATTCTCCTGAAGGCCTATCCCCTATTTTAATTAATTCTAAACCAATCTCATCCTTAATACCAGATTTGTTATACGCTTCTAAGCCTGTTGTCATAGATGCTTTGAAAATACCGTCAATCTCAATTAATCTATTTTTATCGACCGACCTCATATCTACTTCCATCCATGATTCGAAAGGAATAGAATTTACAGAGGTTCCGCCACCTATTCTTCCAATATTGAAACTGGTTTTAGGTCCTTCATCTGTAAATTTCTTAGCATTTTCAGAAAACTCTTTAATAGCATAACCTAAAGCATGATGTGGGTTAGCTAACCCAAATGCACCCCAAGAATGACCTCCTTTTCCTGTAAATAATGCTTTATACCTAACAGACCCTAAACCGGCATTATTAACTCTTCCTATTGCCCCGCCATCTATTGATATCCAAGAATCTATTTTGGGCGCTCCATCTCTGAACAAATGCTTTACACCTCTTAAATCCCCTAGTCCTTCTTCACCCACAGTGGCAACAAACCAAATATCTGCTTTCGTTTTTATATTAGAATTTTTCATTGCCTTAAAAATGGTGACCAACATCGATAGTCCACGTGTATCATCCCCCACTCCTGGCGCAAATAAAGTATCCCCTCTTTGCTGTACACTTACATTTGTTCCCTCAGGAAAAACAGTATCTAAATGTGCATCTAATGCAACAATTTTTCCTCCTTCCGTGCCCTTTTTCACAGCGATTACATTACCAACTTCATCTATAGAAACATTATCAACACCGGCATCAAGAAACATTTTCTTTAATGCCATAGCTCTTTCCTTTTCTAAAAAAGGTGGAGCTGCAATTTCAGTTAATTTAATTAGGTTGCTATTGGTTTCTTCCTCTATTGATTCTATATATTCAAAAGCATTATGGATACTTTTATCCTTCAAAACTTTAGTTAATTCTTTATCAATTTTTTTATCCGTTTTTAAAGATTCTTGACCAGATAAATTATTGGCATAACTAAAAAGTAAAACCATCACAATTAGCATC
This sequence comes from uncultured Maribacter sp., assembly GCF_963977385.1. Lineage (GTDB taxonomy): Bacteria > Bacteroidota > Bacteroidia > Flavobacteriales > Flavobacteriaceae > Maribacter. The sequence continues at coordinate 124,098 of NZ_CAXBOU010000012.1, forward strand.
ACCCTATTAGAAAAGTTTTTCACTCGACCCATTATTATAGAATTTTAGAATTTGTTCCTTGAAAAGGTATCAAAAAATAAGCCGTCAAGAAAAAATCGAATACTTTATTATATATAAATTCAAGAATTATCAATTTAAGCTTAACCTTTTCATCTTATCACAATACGTCATCTAACTTTTTGTAATTTGCCCTCAAATTTTATACAATGAACGCCTCCCATATTTTACTATTAATTTCTGGCTATTTCGTTTTGCTATTGATTATATCTTATTTCACTGGCAAAAACGATTCGAATGAAGATTTTTTTAAAGCCGGAAAACAATCGCCTTGGTATTTAGTTGCCTTTGGCATGGTGGGTGCGTCATTATCTGGAGTCACTTTTATTTCTGTACCTGGCTGGGTAGATGCTTCTCAATTTAGTTATATGCAGGTTGTTTTCGGATACTTTCTTGGCTATATGGTTACCGCATTTGTACTACTCCCTATCTACTACAAACAAAATGTGACTTCTATTTATGAGTATTTAGATGACCGGTTTGGTTTTGTCAGCTATAAAGTTGGCGCAATTTCCTTTTTCATATCAAGAGTTCTTGGGGCAGCATTTCGCTTATTTTTAGTTGCCATTGTACTTCAACAATTTGTATTTGATGCATGGAATGTTCCTTTTGAAATAACCGTTACGCTTTCTATCTTACTTATTTGGATTTACACCTTTAGAGGCGGCATAAAAACTATCGTATGGACAGATACCTTGCAAACATTGTTTATGCTTGTATCTGTCGGACTCTCTATTTATTTTATATTGGATAAAATGGACTGGACCTTTATCGAGTTTTTAAATTCACCTGAATTGGGTCAATACAGCAAAACCATTTTTACAGATGATTTATCTTCAAAAAACCACTTAGTTAAATCATTTTTAGGCGGCATGTTCATTACCATTTGCATGACTGGCCTAGACCAAGATATGATGCAAAAAAACTTGACGTGCAGAAATTTAGGCGAGGCTCAGAAAAACATGGTCAGCTTTAGTATTGTTTTGGTAATAGTAACTTTTGTTTTTATGTTGCTAGGAGCCCTATTGTTCATTTATGCGGATGCGCATCAAATAGCATTACCAATGATGGATGGTTCACCAAAATCTGACTTGCTATTTCCTGAAATCGCATTAAATAGCGGCTTGGGTATAACCGTTGCAGTTACTTTTATGCTTGGCTTAATAGCTGCTGCTTACAGTAGTGCAGATAGTGCGCTTACGTCATTAACCACATCATTTTGTGTCGATTTCCTGAATACCGAGAAGAAATCACAACCAGAAGCGAAAAAAATAAGAAGAATTACTCACATTGGTATGAGTGTCTTATTGATTTTAGTAGTTATCTCTTTTAAGTATATTTTGGATCGGAATGTAATTGATGGGTTACTTACCGTAGCTTCTTATACTTATGGCCCTTTATTGGGTTTATTCTCTTTTGGCATATTTACAAAACACCAGGTAAAAGACAAATATGTATGGATAGTTGCCCTTATTTGTGTTTCGATTATTCTTATCCTCGCAAAACTACCAACTGAATATTTAGACGGCTATGTATTTGGTTATGAGCTACTGCCATTAAATGGTCTACTTACATTTATTGGGCTTTGGCTTATTCGCAAAAAACCTGCTGAACCTAGTATTAACGATATTGCTTAGAATCTAAAAAAAATTAGTATTGACCTGTAGATAATAGTACTAGAGTACAAGCGACAGCAACTTCAATTCCGTTCTTTTCTAGTAAATTGTAGAATGTGGGATTTTCAGTACCTGGATTGAATATTACCCTACTTGGAGCTAAAGAAATTATCTCATTAAAATATTCTTCTTGCCTTTTTGGATTTAGATATAGGGAAATTGTATGAATATCCTTAATTTTGTCAAAATTATTACTGATGCTGACTCCTGAAACCTCACCTTCCCTTAATCCGTAGGCTACGGTTTCTACTCCTGAATCTACCAATCTTCTTATTGCTAAATTGCTATAACGAACTGGGTTTAAGGAAGCTCCAAAAACAAGGGTCTTTTTCATAATATTTAAAATGTTAAAATTATACAGATATGTAACTAATTGCGCAATATTTCGTCTATTAGTAAAGTTAGATATTCTCTAAGTATAAAAATTTTTTGTTGGTAACGCTATATGTTTATAGTTAATGGTTAGTGTTTAGTATAGCCTATCAGCATTATGAAGCCCGGCTTCCAATTCATTTTGGAATGTCCGGGCTTTTATTTTTTAAGGCACTCGCAAGTACTAATTTCAAAAATAATTCATCCTAAGCATAAAATAATACACACCCAAAGAGTAACAATAGATAATAAAATTCGTCTATTATATTGTATAGGTGTATTTAATAAAGAAGAATGGTTGGTTTTTTCCTGTTAAGTAAAACTATATAGAACCCATGACAATGTCATGGGTTCTTTTTTTACCATCGTATAATAACACTACCCCAAGTAAAACCGCTACCAAATGCGGCCAATACAACTAAATCACCTTCGTTTACTTTTCCTTCTTCCCAAGCTTCAGTAAGAGCTATAGGAATAGATGCAGCGGTGGTATTGCCATATTTCATGATATTATTGAATACCTGATCATCAGTAAGTTGAAATTTCTTTTGAATAAACTGTGATATTCTAAGATTTGCTTGATGTGGCACCAATAAATCTATGTCTGTAGATTTTAATTTATTCTTTTCTAAACCTTCTATGATAACCTCGCTAAAACGCACAACTGCATTTTTAAATACAAATTGACCGTTCATATAAGGATAATAGGATTCGTCGTTAGGATCGTTATCCTCAATTATATCGGTAACCCATCGCTTACCCATACCTGGAGCAATTAAAGAAAGTTCTTCAGCATGTTGCCCTTCAGAATGTAGATGAGTTGATAAAATTCCTTTGCTTGTATCTTCTTCTCTGCTTAAAACTGCAGCACCAGCACCATCTCCAAAAATAACGGACACACCTCTACCCCTGGTAGTCATGTCTAACCCGTGAGAATGAAGCTCAGAACCAATAACCAGTACATTTTTATACATACCAGTCTTAATATATTGGTCAGCAATGGAGATTGCATATACGAAACCAGAACATTGATTACGAACATCTAAAGCTCCAACAGTTTTAATTCCTAAATCTCTTTGTACTAAAACACCTGGGCCAGGGAAATAATAATCAGGACTTAGTGTAGCGAAAACGATAAAATCGATATCGTCTTTATCTATACCTGCTCTCTCAATAGCAATTTTTGCGGCTTTTACACCCATGGTCGTTGTGGTATCACCATCCCCACGTACAACATGTCTTCTCTCCTTAATACCTGTACGCTCTTGAATCCAAGCGTCATTGGTATCCATTTTCTTTGACAAATCATCATTTGTCACTACGTTATCAGGCACATAATGACCTAAGCCAATTATTTTTGAATTATACATAGTAATATTTTTAACCTGAAAGAATTCAGGCAGAATTAGTGTTGCAATATAAACAAGAATTAATAATCAGCCTTAAAAATATAACAAACACTGATAATTAGAATATTGCTGCAAAATATTAATTTAAATATTTTTTGAAATTATTCACTTTAATAGTTGCTTTTAAATCGTGAAGTAAATTATAAAGCCCGAAAAAAGTTCGGTTCATATAAAGAAAATGCTTTGACCCTCTATTTCCATTCATTTTTCGTATTTGTTTGTCAGAAGCAAAATGTTCACCTAAGTCTGCAATTTTACCCCAGAAAATCTCGTCTCCAAAATCAAATTCCTCATTATGAAATGGAGAGGTAAATAAACTTAATAATTGGTGAAAAAGTGATTTGAAAAATATGATTTCATCTGGTTTGTCTGTAGTAACCAAAATTTCTAATTCATATAATTTATCTGTAAAAATCGTATCATTAGATATATTCTCAGGCTTTGCTAGTTCAAAATAAGGAATATAGAATGAATCAGGAACCTCTTTAATACAACCAAAATCGATTGCTATCAATTCATTCTCATCATTCACCAAAAAATTACCTGGGTGTGGATCAGCATGCACTTTACGTAAGCCATGAATCTGAAACATGTAAAAATCCCACAATGCCTGGCCCAATTTGTTACCAGTTTCTTGTGAAAAATTTGTCTTCGTGAATTCACTTAGATGCTTACCGGTCATCCAGTCCATTGTAATAATTCTTTCACTAGATAATTCAGTGTAGTACTGAGGAAATTTTATATTTGGTATCACCTTACAAGCCTTTGTTATTTCTTTGCTCTGAGCAACTTCTAACAAATAATCAGTTTCCTCAATAAGTTTATTCTCTACTTCTTTAAAATACTTTTCAGAATCTTTACCTCTTAAGTTAAACATACGAGTAGCTATAGGTTTCACTATGGCCAAATCACTACTTATGCTTTGTGACACTCCAGGGTATTGAATCTTAACAGCTAATGTTTTTCCATCTTTTGTTGCTTTATGCACTTGCCCTATGCTAGCCGCATTTATAGAGTCTTTATCGAACGTATCGAATACTTCTTCTGGATATTTATCTAAATATTTTTTGAATGTTTTACGCACTAATGGTGCAGACAAGGGCGGTACAGAAAACTGAGATAAAGAAAATTTTTCAACATAAGCATTTGGTAGCAAGTTCTTCTCCATGCTTAACATTTGAGCTACTTTTAAAGCACTACCCTTAAGAGATTTTAATCCGTCATAAATATCTGATGCATTATCCTCGTTAAGTTCATCTTTTGTGGTATCGGGATTGATAATTTTCTTACCCAAATACTTAGCATAATTGCCTCCAATTTTTGCTCCTGTTTTAACAAGCTTACTTGCTCGTTCAATCTTTCCTGTAGGAATTTTATCAAGTGTTTTCAAATCGCAAATACTTTAGGTTAAGCAAAAGTTTCCTTGTAAAGAAATTTCCCAAAATCAAGAATATTCTCTAAAGGCGTATTATCAAATACATCGAAAATTGTATTTACAGATTTTTCAATGGCAACATCAGTTTTTTCAAAACCAGCAGAATCATCAGACTTCCAAAAATTCAGTAAAAACATAAATTGCAACCAAGCACCTTCTGAAAACAACTGAGGATTATGCTTGGTGAATTTTATATTTTTATTCTCATTACCAGCTTCTATTAGACCTTTTGCAAACTCTTTTATATTCTTACGCAGGCCTTTAAGCTGCTCCATATTTTTTAGAGTATTGCCAGATTGCTCCATTGCGAATAAAACATAACTTCTATTCAAGGTTAAAACCTCAAAAAAAGTATAGAAAAAAGTGAGCATTTTTTCCCTGTTGGAAAAATCTAGATACTCTTTATTCTTAATAATGACACTTGAAGCGTTATCGAAAAAAGTAGTCCATATACTTTTTTGTAATGTTCCTATAGAACCAAAATATAAGTAAAAATCAGATTCTTGAATGCTATTGACCTTGCAAAATTTATAAACCGTTTTAGGCACTGTTTCATGTTCCAATACATAGTCCATAAACATTGTCACAATAGATTCTTTAGATATTTTTTTAGCTTTTGCAGACATATTCAATAGTTTTTATATAAGGTACGATGCAGATTTCATAGTTAGAAGTTTTTATGAAACATTAGCTTTTGTTTAGCAAAAACGTGCTATTAAAAATAGCACGTTTCAAACAACCTAACCAATAAATAATCAACATGTGATTATGTGTAAAATTCTTTCTCATAGCACTTTTTCATAATCACATTACAAATATACATTATGTTTAATCTTTTTACGTTATTCATAAACAAAAATATTTGTTAAACTTTACATGCATTAATATCTGTCAGTTTGTCATAATTTTCTATTGTGGTATTTTTTTTGACTCCACACTATCAAACAATTATAAATAGTAATTGTCACTATAATTGTGACATAAAAATATAACATATGGCAACAGGTAAAATTAATGTGTCGGTAGACAATATTTTTCCACTTATCAAGAAGTTCTTGTACAGTGATCATGAAATTTTTCTTCGAGAATTAATTTCAAATGCTACTGATGCAACTTTAAAAATGAAACATTTAACCACTATTGGCGAAGCCAAGGTTGAATACGGTAATCCTGTCATAGAGGTTAAGATTGATAAAGAAGGTAAAAAACTTCACATTATTGACCAAGGCCTTGGTATGACCGAAGAGGAAGTAAAAAAATATATTAATGAAGTAGCTTTTTCTGGAGCAGAAGAGTTTTTGAATAAATATGAAGATTCTGCAAAGGATTCAGGAATCATTGGCCATTTCGGTTTAGGTTTCTATTCTGCCTTTATGGTTGCTGAAAAGGTAGAAATTATAACTAAAAGTTATAAAGACGAGCCAGCTGTGCAATGGTCTTGTGATGGCTCTCCTGAATTTATAATGGAAGAGGCTCAAAAAGATACTCGTGGTACAGAGATTATACTTCACATTGCAGACGATTCTACTGAGTTCTTAGAAGATGGTAAAATCTCCAGCTTATTAAGTAAGTATAATAAGTTTATGCCTATTCCGATTAAATTCGGAATGAAAACGGAAACGTTACCTAAACCAGAAGGTGCTAAAGAAGAAGATCCAGCACCGACTGTTGAGGTTGATAATATTATCAATAATCCTAATCCGGCATGGACAAAACAGCCTGCTGATTTAAACGATCAGGATTACAAAAGTTTCTATAGGGAATTATACCCTATGCAGTTCGAGGAACCTTTATTCCATATTCATTTAAATGTTGATTATCCTTTCAACCTTACAGGAATTCTTTACTTCCCAAAACTTTCGAATGATTTAAACCAACAGAAAGATAGAATTCAATTATATCAAAATCAGGTTTTTGTAACGGATAATGTTGAAGGTATTGTACCTGAATTTTTAACCATGCTACGTGGTGTTATCGATTCTCCAGATATTCCGTTGAACGTTTCTCGTTCTTATTTGCAGGCAGATGGTGCCGTGAAGAAAATCTCTTCATATATCACTAGAAAAGTGGCCGACAAAATGAATTCACTTTTCAAGAACAATCGTGAAGAATTTGAAGCAAAATGGAACGATATTAAAATTGTGATTGAATATGGTATGCTTTCAGAAGACAAGTTCTTTGAAAAAGCAGATAAGTTTGCTCTTTACCCAACGGTAGATGGCGCATACTACACTTTTGAGGAATTACAAGAAAAAATAAAGGATACTCAGACAGATAAGGATAATAAGTTGGTTATACTTTACGCATCTGATAGAGAGGCTCAACACAGTTATATTGAAACTGCTAAAGCTAAAGGGTATGAAGTATTATTATTAGACTCTCCTATTATTGGTCACTTAATACAAAAATTAGAGAGTTCTAAAGAAAATATTTCTTTTGCTCGTGTTGATGCTGATCATATCGATAAATTGATTCAGAAAGAGGAGACACAAATTTCTAAATTGTCTGATGAGGAAAAGGAAACTTTAAAAACCGAATTGGAAAAAGTAATTGGTGAAAAAAGCAGCTATACGGTTCAATTAGAAGCTATGGATAGTGAAGCATCACCATTTACCATTACAGAGCCTGAGTTTATGCGTCGTATGAAAGAGATGCAACAGACTGGTGGCGGTGGTGGTATGTTCGGCATGGGTGCTATGCCAGAAATGTACAACCTTATTGTAAATACTAACAATGCCTTAGTTGGTGAAATATTAACTATCAAAACAGCTAAGAAAAAAGAACGATTGATCAATCAATCACTTGACTTGGCCAAGCTATCTAAAGGTTTACTTAAAGGTAAAGATTTGACAGAGTTTATTAAACGTAGTTATGAGATGGTGAAATAATCTCAAACATTCATAAGTTTAAAAAAGCCACTACAAAAACGTAGTGGCTTTTTTATATGTAAACATTATCAACTACCAATAGATAGGTTCTGTACCCAAATACTTCTCTGCAATAGGCTGATAGTAATCTAACACATCTTCTAAATCATAGATTTTTTGACTTTTTGTATAAAGGTCATATTTATTAAAATCTTTAATCAATTCTAAATAACTAGCATCTTTATCACTTAAAAGTTCTTTATAACTGCCGCCTGTATGCCAAGGATAAAAGGAATGATAACGTATCATCACCATAGCCTCTTCTGGTAATGTATTTGTTTTATGATTGTTTAACACCTGATACAAATATTCATCATGGCCCCATGCTAAATCTACATTATCAATACCACAGCCCTTTTCATAAATTCCTGTTGGAGTATTGTAATTTTCATTCTGCATATCAACATTAAGATTATTGAATTCAGGATAGACACAGGTATCTGGTAATGCACAGCCTACAACAAAAACATCACCAACCATACCCCACTGTTCAGCTTGGCTTGTACCATCTTCATCAGAACCTTTTAAAAACATTACTTTTCCCAAATCATGAATTAAACCTGTCAATTGCATCCAATCGGGTCTGTCATCTTTGCGTATAGCTTCAGCACTTTGTATTAAATGCTGAATGTTCGGTAAATTAATATCTGGGTCACTGACATCTATAAGACTATTTAAATGTCGCATGGCTTCCCAAAGACCCATAGGTTTGTCAAACTTTAGATATTTAGTATGCATATGCTGCACATAATCTACCGTTTGATTTTTCCTCATTTTACGATAATGCTCTTTTACCGCTACTGATACATCTGGCGCATCATAGTCCCTAAAAACTTTTTCTTCCATGAGTTAGAGATTAATTGTTAGATAAATTTACACATTCCCTAGAAAAATATATAAAACCACTGTAAACAAAATTAAGAATAAGCTAAATGGTTTAGCATATTTCCAAGGTTTCAAATCTAGAATTCCCGAGTCTTTCATTTCAAATTTCTCTTCTTTTGAGAACAATAAAGAAGCCAAATGCATGACTATAATATTTAGAACGAACTCCAACCCCCAAATATGTACAAAATGGAGATCAACTTTAAATACGAAATTCATTATTACATAAAATAGCAATCCAAATAACAACCCTATTTTAGCACCGGTAGCGGTAACCCTTGGAAATAAGAACCCCGCAATTATTACACTTGCTATAGGTATAAAGAAAATTCCATTCAATTCTTGTAAAAGTTGATAAAGACCTTCTGGCGCATTGGCAACAAATGGTGCAATAGCAATAGCAAAAATGGCAAGAATAGCTGATGTCAATTTCCCTATTCTAACCAAATTAACTTCTCTAATGTTCTTATTTATATAACGTTTGAATATACCTAAACTAAAAACGGTCGCTGCACTATTTAGAGCACTGTTAAAAGTACTTAAAATAGCCCCCATCATTACAGCTACAAAGAAACCCGTTAACCATAGAGGCATAACTTTTTTCACCAATAGTGGGTAAATACTATCTTGATTATCATAGTATGTTTCTCCGAAATAATAAAATGCTATTAAACCTGGTAAGACAATAATAAGCGGCACTAATATCTTTAAAAGTCCTGTAAACAACAATCCTTTTTGTGCTTCCTTTAAATTCACAGCACCCAAAACCCGTTGAATAATAGATTGATGCATGGTCCAAAAATATAACTGATTAACCATCAAACCTGTAAATAATACCTCAAACGGCAAAATTGCTGTACGAGCCCCCTCTCCTACACCCGCTTCTTTACTAATTACATTAAACTTTTCTGGACTATTATCAAATACTTGTTCTAATCCACTATATAGATTTCCATCCCCTATGCTCAATAGTGCCAATATTGGTACTAACAAACCCGCAACCAAGAGTCCGAATCCGTTTATAGTATCGGTATAGGCAACCATTTTTAATCCGCCAAATATGGCATATGTTGCCCCTAAAACACCCACAACTAGTATTGTAATAAATATGCCTTGGTCTTGGCTAACGTCTAATAAATTAGAAATCTCAAAAATCGCCTCAATATTCAGGGCACCAGTATAAAGTACAATTGGTAATAGTGTCGCTACGAACGATATTATTAAAAGTAATGCTACTAGTGTTCGGGTTAATCCATCAAAACGTTTTTCTAAATATTCAGGTATAGTGGTTAATCCCATTTTCAGATATTTAGGTGCAAAATATAATGCCCCTACAACCAATGCCAGAGCAGAGGTTACTTCCCAAGCAATAATTATGGCTCCATTTTTATAGGCAGAACCATTCATGCCTACTAAATGTTCTGTAGATATATTGGTTAACAAAAGCGAACCAGCAATAACGATACCCGTTAATGACCTTCCCCCTAAGAAATAACCATCTTGGGTGTCAAGTCTATCTTTACGCAATTTCCAAGTTGCATAAAAAGCAACAAAGCCTGTAAAAAGTATAAATGTTAAAAATGCCATCAACAGTAAATATAGAAAAATGCCATAAGACAGATTACGAAAACACAACTAACAAGTACTAAAAATTATCATTTTATAATTTATATATTAAATTTACAGCAAAATGACATTATAAAGACTAATATCTTCTATATAACTATTTATCACACGTTACTTTAACATTGAAACTAGCCTGTTGATTCTTTTATCTCGGCGGAGCAAACTGACCAACTCTTATAATAGTTTGCGTCTTGACCGTCTTTTTCTATAGTAATTAATTGCTTATTAAAAATCAAAAAATATATTCTAATAGACTGAAAAAAACTCCTTCTATACGAAGGAAGTCAACTAAAGATTCACTAACCGATTTACTAAAAATACTAGTGCTTTTTTTTATCTTCACCATATGAAGGTAATTTCTACTAACATAGGCGACCCGGTAACATTTGAATGGAACGGTGCAAAAGAGCAGACTGGTATATTTAAATATCCCACTTCAAAAGGATTATTTTTGAGGCAAAACGATGTTAAAGATGACACCATTATTGACCGTGTTCACCATGGCGGAATCAATAAAGCATGTTATCTATTCTCTTCAGATTACTATTCTTATTGGAAAAAATTATACCCAGAATTAAAATGGGACTGGGGTATGTTCGGCGAAAATTTAACCGTTGAAGGTCTTGATGAATGTGAAGTTCGTGTAGGTGATATTTACAAAATTGGAAATGCTATAGTTCAAGTTTCTCAACCACGAGAGCCTTGTTACAAATTAGGAATACGCTTCGGTACACAAAATATCCTCAAAGAATTCATAACTCATAATCACCCTGGCACCTATGTAAAATTACTTGAAGAAGGTCATGTGAACGCGGGTGACAATATGGTTTTAATAGAGCAGTCTAAAAATTCGCTCACGACACAACAATTTTACGAACTAATGTTCTCCAAAGAAAAATCTAAAGATCTCCTTTCCTTATTTATGACGAATGATTCTGTACCACAATATAAAAAAGACAGATTCAAGAAATACCTATCTTAAATTAATAACAACTCGCATTAATGAAAAAATCACTAATTATATTAGCCTTAATTACTGGGCTAAATACTGAAGCACAAATAAATAACAATAAAGAAATAACGACGAACTCAACAGTGCACAATGTTGGTTTCATTACTTTATTAGCACACTATTACGAAGACGGACTAAAGCTAAACCCTTTAAGTGCTACCTCACAAGGTGATTATAGGTATAATGACACATTACCGAATTTTCTTTCGGCCGATTATAAAAAAGAATTAAAAAACTATTACTCCAGTTATTTAGAAAAATCGAAAAAGTTTGAAAAATCCCAACTTTCGAAAAGTGAAAAAATGTCTAATGCCATTTTAAAATGGGAATGTGAAATTAATTTAGAAGGTCTAGCATTTGAAAACTATACACCTATCGACCAAATGTGGTCAATGAATTTAATGATAGGTCAATTGGCTGGTGGTAGTAGTGCCCAACCTTTTAAAACTGTAGAAGATTACGATAATTGGCTAAAGCGTTTAGATGATTATGTGGTATGGTTAAAATCTGCAAAATCACAAATGGAAGCTGGTATCAAGGTGAAAAATGTATTACCAAAATCGTTAATTAAGAAGGTGTTACCTCAATTGGCAAGCGTTGCAGATACCGAATTAGAATCTAATTTGTTTTACTCGCCCATTCAAAAATTTCCTAACGAATTTACTGAGTCTGAAAAAGCAAGATTGACTTCAAATTATGCGTTATTAATCACCAATAAAATCATACCTACCTACAAAGAGCTTCATGATTTTATGGCTAACGAATATATGAATGCTGGTCGTGAGTCTAGCGGAATACAAGGCATGCCTAATGGTGATGCTTATTATGCCCATCAAATAAAATTATATACCACAACAACATTAACTGCTTCAGAAATTCATGAGATAGGATTAAAAGAAGTAACCAGAATCAGTTCTGAAATGGAAAAAGTCAAGAAAGAAGTTGGTTTCACGGGTAATTTAAAAGAATTTTTCAATGAGGTTCGTACTAAAAAAGAATTAATGCCTTTTACTGACCCTCAACAGGTTGTAGACAACTTTAATGATATTCACCAAAAAATGATTCCTAAAATAAATGCTTTATTCAGCAAGCAGCCTAAAACTCCTTTTGAAGTTCGGCGCACAGAAGCATTTAGAGAAGCCTCGGCAAGTGCAGAATACAACCCTGGTTCTTTAGATGGTACAAGACCTGGCATCTTCTATGTTCCTATACCCGATGTAACATCGTACAACACCTATTCTGATGAAGATTTATTTTTACATGAAGCTATACCTGGCCATCATTTTCAAATTTCATTGACCCAAGAAAACGATGATTTACCACAATTCAGAAAAACATTATGGTATAGTGCCTATGGTGAAGGCTGGGCTTTATATACAGAATCGTTAGGGAAAGAGCTAGGATTATACAATGACCCATATCAATATTTTGGCATGTTGGGTGCTGAAATGCATAGAGCAGTTCGTTTGGTTGTAGATACTGGTTTACATTCTAAAGGATGGACAAGAGAGCAAGCTATTCAATATTCTTTAGACAATGAAGCAGAATCAGAAGCTGGCATTACCGCAGAAATTGAGCGGTACATGGCAAACCCTGGTCAAGCATTATCATATAAAATAGGACAACTAAAAATTATGGAGCTTCGGTCTAAAGCGGAAGCTAATTTTGGTAAGGATTTCGATATAAAACTATTTCATGAAAAAGTTCTTGAAGCTGGTTGTGTTCCCTTAGCAATTTTAGAAGATAAAATGATGAATTGGATCAACACAAATACAAAGTCATAATTAATAATCTACCGTATTCTACTTATGACAAATCATTGGCATTTATATTTAATGGGCGCAATATATATTATTGCGGGTATCATGCATTTTATTAAGCCAAAGGTATATTTAAGAATTATGCCTCGATATCTACCTTTTCACAAACCATTGGTTTACTTAAGTGGATTAGCAGAAATAATACTAGGAATTGGTCTATTTTTTAATCCAACTAAAGAAATTGCTATATATGGGATAATTGCGATGTTAGCAGTTTTCTTATTAGTGCATTTTTACATGCTGTCAAGCAAAAAGGCTGGTGCTGGTTTTCCGAAATGGATACTTTTATTAAGATTACCCTTGCAGTTTGCACTAATGTACTGGGCTTTCTATTACTTAAAAGTTTAAACAAATAAAAAGGGGACGCTCCCGTCCCCTTTTAATGAAATCAACTTAAATCAACTTAATTAACAACAAACTCTTCTGTATATGTTTTTCCTGCAGATTTAACAGTAACAGTATATGTACCAGGGAAAGCATCTGCGAAATTGAATGCTTTTTCAACAATCATTTCATCTGTTACCTCTTGTGTAAATACCGTTCTACTTTCGGCATCGAAAATTTTTATAGACAACTTAGTTTTATCTAAGTTTAGGTAGTTCATAAAGATCATATTGTTAGTCTTTCTAAAGAAAGGTTTAACATCTTCAGCAGCATCAACGATATTCACTGTATTGTCATTTAAAACAATTGTATATGAATAGTTTTTTAAGTTATCATCTGCTGAAAGAAAATAGATACCATTAGTCAAATCTTTAAGATTTAATTTCTTGCTAAAATGACCTTCAGACATATTTTCAGAATAAATAACATTCAAGTCTGCATCCATTAACTTTACCTGTACACCTTTAGAAGAAGCATCCATAGTTAAAACCACACTTTTGGCTTTACCAGCTGATAATAAGTTCAATTTTGGCTCTCTTGCCATGCCTGCTACTGTAGCGAACATAAAGGCTACTACTGTTGTGAATTTTACTAGGTTTTTCATAATAAATTATTTTAAGGGTTAATGATAATTTACACTGCAAACATACAGTCGTTATTCAGCTCTCACTACATCATATTTTTCCTATTTATGTGCTATATTAACCACTTTACGTAACCTTAACACTACATAAGATAAGATTACACACATTTAAGTTAATTTTGCAAAGACCTACCTTATAAAGGTTATTTAATTTTACACTATTAAACATAAAATAGCATGTTTAAACAGAAACCTACCTTCGAAGCCATTGAACCAGATTTTGGTCATTCGTTTACATATCAGAGATTTGATGAGCATAAATTGAATAAAAACAATCTATGGCATTACCATCCCGAACTTGAACTAGTATATGTAAACGGCGGTTCAGGCAAGAGACAAATTGGTAGTCATGTATCCTATTATACTAATGGCGACCTTATACTAATAGGTAGTAATCTACCACATTGTGGTTTTACAGATGCCCTTACTGGTAATACAAGTGAAACGGTTGTGCAGATGAAGCTAGATTTCTTAGGACCCGATTTCTTTAAACTACCGGAAATGAAGAAAATCGAAAGCTTGTTTAATAGTGCCAGTGGCGGAATTGCCTTCTCAGGAAAAACAAAACGAAAAATAGGAGATAAAATGGAGGTGTTAGAATATCAGACCGATTTTCAAAGACTACTATCCATACTTAATATATTAAATGAATTAGGGAATTCAGAAGAAATGCGTTTGTTGAATGCGGAAGGATTTTCATTTACTACCGATGTTAAGGATAATGACCGTATTAATATAGTATTCAATCACGTTAAGAATAATTTTAAAGAAGAACTGACTCTAGAAGAAATATCTTCTATGGTAAGTATGACCATACCATCGTTCTGTAGATACTTTAAAAAAATAACGAATAAAACATTTATACAGTTCGTTAACGAATATCGCCTAGTTCATGCTTCTAAATTATTAGCAGAAAAACCTATGAGTATTACTGAAGTTTGTTTTGAATGTGGGTTCAATAATTTTTCTCACTTCAATAAATCATTCAAAGCTTTTACGGGGCAAAATCCGTCGGAATACCGAAATGAACTTAAAGCGGTATTAGTATAAAGTGTATACCTTATGTAGTATAAAAAAAAATCAAACTTCCGTATGGTGATAATTATTACCACACGGAAGTTCTATTTAACTATATAGTCTTTGTATAGATGCATTATTTAATAGATGTGCGTCCTTATTATATAATAGCTGCTTAGTATCTTTACAATGCTATGATAAAAGAATTTACTGAAAGAGAATTAGACCGCATTATTGAAATGGCTTGGGAAGATCGCACACCTTTTGAAGCAATTACTTTCCAATTCGGAATTACTGAACAAGAAACTATCGCGGTAATGCGCCGCGAAATGAAACCTAGTAGTTTTCGAATGTGGCGTAAACGAATTCAAGGTCGTGCTACCAAACATGCCAAATTACGAACTGATGATATTGACCGTTTTAGATGTTCTAGACAACGAAGTATTAGCGGCAACATAATCTCAAAAAGATAAGTTGTTACTCAAACTTATTTAAACGTTTCATTTAAAACTGCTGCGAGACGAATGCCTCCTTTTTGTAATTGCTCTGCAACGGTATCCCACCAGTCATAACTATACCTATACCCTAATTTCTGACCAGGTTGTACAGAGTCATATACCTTTTCTGCCAGTTGATGAGACTCCTCTACCCAATCTAACAAGCTTCCATTCTGTATATAATTAACTTGTTGTTTTGACATTTCTGGATACTCAAGAGCAAGTTCAGAGAAACTCATACCATTGTCTGTAATCATATTTGAATCCCACACTCTATGCAAATTAGTACCATCGCCAAACCATTGCAATTGTATATCATTACCACCCTTGTCCTCTATTCTACCAACATGCATTGGTTGATGAAGGTCACCGATAAGATGTACCAAAAACTTCAAATAAAAGGCTTTATCCTCTCTGCTACTAGATTCATCTTTAATAATGTCTATACAGGTATTTATACCTGTTACTAAATCTCCATACTCATTTGGTTCTATTTCAGCATAGGTTTTGTTGAAAGGAATATTTACGTAATGCCAAGCACTGAATTTACTGTAGGCACGGTCAGCTTTTATTTCATCACCAAAATTAGCCACAGCCGCTAAACTCTTACCATCTAACAAATCTGCGATAGCACGCTTTGCTTTTTTACTTAGATGTTGCTCAGCAACTTCACCAACAACTCTATGACCCGTCTTAGACCAAACCATATCATTTGCAAAAGTGAGGTTCGTTACTAGAAATAACAAAACAAAAATATTCTTCATCTTTAAAATTTTGCCCAAAAATAGGATTTCATATTTTAAGGTATTGTTAAAACTTCGGTAAGGTTAAATTTATGTTAGAACTTGCACGTATGAGGAAAAAGAGAGCCAAGTCATCAAAACGAAAATTTTCTATTTTAAAGGTCATTGGTTTAGTAACTATAGGCCTATTTGCTCTTTTTATCCTTTTCGTCGGTAGTATTAACTTGGGACTTTGGGGAAAAATTCCTTCTAAAAAGGAACTTTCCAATTTTCAATATCAAATTGCATCAGAGGTATTTACTGCTGATAGTGTGCTCATTGGCAAGTATTATCTATATGACCGACAACCTGTAACCTTCGAAGATTTTCCTGAGCACCTAAAACTGGCTTTGATATCTATTGAAGATGAACGTTTTTATGACCACTCGGGTATAGATTTTAAAAGTCTCATTCGAGTAGGTTTCAAAACTATACTTATGGGCGATGATTCCTCTGGCGGAGGAAGTACATTAACACAACAACTGGCTAAAAATCTTTATCCTAGAAGAGAGCGAAATAAAACCAACATTGTAATCGATAAGGTCAAAGAAATGATTATCGCTAAAAGGTTGGAGAAAATTTTCACCAAAGATGAAATACTGACAAATTACCTCAACACAGTTTCTTTTGGTGATAACACTTTCGGTATTGAAAGTGCCGCATTAAAATTTTACAACTCGCGTACCAAAGACATAACAGCGGCACAGGCAGCTACCTTAGTAGGTATGTTAAAAGCTACCTATGGTTACAACCCAAGATTATATCCCGAAAGAAGTCTTAGCAGACGTAATTTGGTTTTACAAGCAATGTATAGCAATAACTATATTTCAGAAGAGCAAGTATATCAGTTTACTCAAGAAGAACTACAGCTTGATTATCGTGAGTTTGATTATAATGCAGGTATTGCCCCCTATTTTAGGGAAGAAGTACGTAAAGAAATGTTACGGTGGATAGCTGATAAGAATACTGATGGTTCTGATTACAATATCTACACGTCTGGACTTAAAATCTATACTACCTTAAATTTTAAGATGCAGAAATTGGCTGAAGATGTTATGGCGAAACACATGACTAAGCTGCAGATTGACTTTGAAAAAAGCTACGGTAAAAATGCGCCATGGCTTAAAGACAAAAAACTAATGCAAAAAATCGTAAAAAAAACCTCAACCTATAAAAAATTGCAAAAAACAGGGTTATCTCACGAACAAATCATAGATAGTCTCTCTAAGGATAATCGAAAAAGAAATTTTATCGATTGGCAAGGTGATAAAGAAGTGACAGCAAGTACAATGGATAGTATTCAGCACTACACTAAATTTTTAAATACTGGCTCTTTAACAGTTGACCCGAACAATGGAGATATTTTGGTTTGGATTGGTGGCATTAATTTTAAGCAGTACAAATACGATCATATTTCGCAAAGTAAGCGCCAAGTGGGATCTACTTTTAAACCTATAGTATATACTACTGCATTAGAACAAGGCGTTACTCCTTGTACCTATTTCTCTGCTGAAGAGATAGAATATGATAATTTAAAAGGATGGTCGCCAAGTAATTCTGGTAAAAAAGATGAAGCCTACCTTAATTATTCGATGGAAGAAGGCTTGAGTAATTCAATCAACACCATCGCAGTAAAAGTTTTAGAGAAGGCTGGTATTGGTAATGTCTTGAACATGGCTAAGAATATGGGAATTTCCGAAAAACTACCAAATGAAGCTTCTATAGCTTTAGGTACTGGAGAAATTAAAATCATAGAATTAGCACAAGCTTATACAAGCTTTGCAAATAATGGTAAACACATTAAACCAAACTTGATTAAGCTAATTACAAATAATAAAGATTCAGTTATAGCTGAATTTAAATCAGAATTAAGCAGTAAAGCGGCATTTTCTGAAGAAACTGGACAAATTATGCTAGAAATGATGAAGTCTACCGTTAACTCGGGTACTGCTGCTAGATTACGAACCACGTACGGACTCAAGAACGACATGGCCGGTAAAACGGGTACCACTCAAAACAATAAAGATGCGTGGTTTGTAGCACTAACTCCTAACCTTGTTCATTTAACATGGGTAGGTCTTGACCAACATGAAATCGGTTTCAGTAACACTAGCATAGGTCAAGGCGCTAATGCAGCACTACCTTTATTCGGACTTTGGATGAAAGAACTAAATCAGAATAAAGATTTTAACAAGTTTACCAAAGCTAGTTTCCCAAAACCTTCAGCTGAAGTTTTAGATGCTTTGAATTGCGATCCTGTAAAACGTGATGGATTTCTCAAACGATTATTCAAAAACCCTAATAAGAAAAAAACTAAAAAGTTTAATGGGTAACACCTATTTTACAAATTAGCAAGATAAATAAACTTTTTACAAAATATTTTGATATATTTATGATATCATTTTAATATCATAAATTATGAAAGTAGAAAAAACCCACAATGCACAGAATGGCTATGTAATGCTTTTTGTTGTTTTAGCTCTAGTAATTGGAGGAATTGCACTTCTAAGAATTTACGTTGGTGCATTTATGATATTTGCAGCATTAATCATGTGCGCAGGTTTTGTTCTTGTAAACCCAAATAGCTCAAGAGTTTTACTTTTATTCGGTAAATATGTTGGTACAATTAAAGAAAATGGACTCTTCTGGGTAAATCCTTTATATACTAAAAAACGAATTTCTTTAAGGGCCAGTAATTTTGATAGCGAACGATTAAAGGTTAATGATAAACTAGGAAACCCTATAATGATCAGTACCATTTTAGTTTGGCGCGTGACCAATACTTACAAAGCTGCTTTTGATGTAGATGATTATCAAAATTTTGTAAGAGTACAAACAGATGCAGCAGTACGTAAGTTAGCGAGCATGTACCCTTATGATAATTTTGCTGATGAAGGTCTTGATGAAGATATTACCTTAAGGTCTAGTGTTAACGAAGTAAGTGAAGCACTCGAGCAAGAAGTTCAAGAACGCCTTTCTATGGCTGGCATAGAAGTACTCGAAGCGCGTATTGGATACTTAGCTTACGCCCAAGAAATTGCAAATGCAATGTTGAAAAGACAACAAGCTACAGCCATAGTTGCTGCAAGGCATAAAATAGTTCAAGGGGCTGTTAGCATGGTAGAAATGGCTTTAGAAGAGTTGAGTAAAAAAGATTTGGTGGCTTTGGACGATGAACGAAAATCTGCCATGGTTAGCAATCTTATGGTTGTACTTTGTTCAGATAAGGATGTGTCACCTATTGTAAACGCAGGAACTTTGAACCATTAATTTATAATATCTCGGGTATTGATGTATCTAAGTCAATCAACTAATACATTTAATTTCTAAATGAGTAAGAAAAAACCTTTTGCATTGCGGGTAAATGAAGAAATGCTGCAGGCTATTGAAAAATGGGCTGCAGATGAGTTTCGTAGTACCAATGGGCAAATTGAGTGGCTGCTTATGAAAAGCTTAAAAGAAGCTAAAAGGGAGCCTAAACAAAATAAACCTAAATGAGTTTAGCATTTATTTAACAAAACAAAATCTTAAATTTGGTCAACTAGCAAACTATGACCAAATACTTAAGTACGCTTGTGCTTATTCTTTTTTGTTTTCACCTAAACGCCCAAAACACCAATAAATCTTTTATCGTAAAACAAATTAGTACTGTAATTGAACCCGATGGTATTCTCGATGAACCGAATTGGAAAACCGCAGATAGTGCAAATGAGTTCTGGCAGTATTTCCCTTTAGACTCTGTTCAGTCTAGCAAACAAACCGATATTAAAATGCTCTATGATGATAACAACCTTTATGTTGGTATCACAGTGTATACAGCTGGTAGTGATTATGCCATACAGTCCCTAAAAAGAGATTTTAGAGCAGGCAATAGCGATAACATTACCCTACTTTTTGATACTTTTAATGATGGTAACAATGCCTTTCTATTCGGTATTAACCCTTATGGGGTTAGACGTGAGGGTCTAGTTTCCGGTGGGGGATTAAACTTAAATGGATTTACAATTTCATGGGATGTAAAATGGAGAGGTGATTCAAAAATATATGATGGTTATTATACTGCTGAAATGGTAATCCCATTAACAGCATTCAAGTTTAAAGAAGGTGAAACAAAGTGGAGATTTAACAGCTACAGATTCGACACCCAATCTAACGAGAATAGTACTTGGATGAATATTCCTCAAAATCAGAATATTTATGGTCTAACCTTTATGGGTGATATGGTTTTCGAAAAACCATTAGGAAAATATAGAACTCCCCTAGCCGTCATTCCTTATGTTAACATGATTAGCCAAAAAGATTTTGAACTAGATGACCCTAACACAAATATTGAATTTGGTGGTGATGCAAAAATCGCTATCGGCAATAGTATGAATTTGGATATTACCGTAAACCCAGATTTTTCACAAGTAGAAGTAGATAATCAGGTAACAAATCTTACACGTTTTGAGGTTTCGTTACCCGAAAAAAGACAATTCTTCATAGACAATAGTGACCTTTTTGGCAGCTTTGGCGGTGGTAGAGATGCGAATCCGTTTTTCTCAAGAAGAATAGGAATAGCTAAAGATACTGCCGACAATGCAATAGAAAACAAAATTATTGGTGGTGTACGTTTAAGTGGTAAAGTAACCAAAAGCCTAAGGTTAGGGTTCTTAAATCTACAAACTGGGGAAGATTTAGATGAGAACATTGCTTCTAACAACAACACAATGTTCGCCCTACAGCAGTCTGTTTTTGGGCGTTCAAATATTGGTATGTTCTTTATCAATAGACAAACCTTTAAGGATTATGATTTTCAAGACCCAGAAGACCGGTATAATAGAGTTGCAGGGGTTGACTACAACCTTATTTCAGATAATAATACTTGGAACGGTAAATTCTATCTTCATAAATCTTTTGCACATAATTCTGGTAGTAAAGACCTTTCTTCAGGTGCTTTTCTGCAATACAATTCTAGAAATTGGAACTTCTTTGAAGATGTTGTTTATATAGGTGAAGATTTTAGATCAGACCTTGGCTTTATTCGAAGAACAGATATTTTTAAAACAGCGACTATGTTCGAGCGTATTTTTTGGCCTGAAGATAGTGCCTTACAAACCCATAGTTTTAAGTTTTTTCCAGTGTTAACATGGAGTCCTGATAATAATTTCTTGAATACGGATTATGAGTTAATGGGTTCATGGGAATCAAAATTCACAGACCAATCAGAAATAAACATTGAATACGGAAATGTCTACACGTATCTTTTTGATGAGTTCGACCCAACCGATACAGATGATGCCATACCATTACCTGGCGAAATAGGATATCATTACAATAGTGTATCATTAGAATATAAATCAGATAGTAGAAAAAGGTTTGCCTACGCTATTCAACCAACTATGGGAAGTTTTTTTAATGGAAACCGATATTCAATAGAAGGTGAACTATTTTTAAGGTTTCAACCAAAGGTATTTCTATCCTTAGCCATGAATTATGATAAAATATCGTTACCCGCACCATATTCTAGTGCAGACATTTGGCTAATAAGTCCGAAAATAGATGTGACCTTCAGTAAATCAATTTTTTGGTCAACTTTGGTTCAATATAGTAATCAACGAGATAATCTTGGTTTTAACTCAAGGCTTCAATGGCGGTTCGCTCCATTATCCGATTTGTTCATAGTATATAATGACAACTACTTCGTGAATTCTTTCGTGCCAAAATATAGGTCGATAAATCTTAAATTCACCTACTGGCTAAATATCTAATATGAAATATAAAATATTATGTTCCGATTTAGACGGAACATTACTTTCCTCTAAAAGTGATGTTTCAAAATTTGCTATCGAACAAATTAGTAAGATTAAGAATCATACAAGAATAATTTTGGTTTCAGCCAGAATGCCAAGTGGAATGCGATATATTCAAGAAAGCATAGGTATATCAAATCAGCCGATAATATGCTATAATGGTGCACTTGTACTATCTGGGCAACAAGAATTGACATCCGTAGTTATTCCTGTTAATTTATTAAAAGAAATCTATAGTCTCTGTACTAATTTAGAAGTTGATTTAGGGCTTTATTACGCCAATGAATGGTATGTTCCTCTAACTTCCATCAGGGTTGAAAAAGAAATCAAATACACAAAATCTACTCCCACTTTTCAATCAACGTTAATTACTTTGTCGAATTGGGAACAAAGAAAAATTGGGGCACATAAAATCATGTTAATGTGCACTAAAGAAAGTGCAGATACACTAATGCCACTGCTTAAAGAAAAATTTATCAATCAGCTAAATCTTTATCGCTCTAACGATACTCTAATCGAAATTGCTCCAAAATCTGTTTCAAAACTTTCGGCCATAAAATTATTGATGAACAGCAATGATTCATTAGAGGACATTATTGCTTTTGGTGACAACTATAATGATGTAGAAATGCTAGAAAATGTTGGCTGTGGTGTAGCAGTTGCTAATGCAAGAGAAGAAGTTAAAGCAATTTCGAACCATGTTACCTTAAAGAATACTGAAGACGGTGTAGCTCATTTTATAAAGGAACACTTGGTTATTTAACTATATTTGAAAATAGCAACTCACCAAAATATATATGCATTACCTACTAACTCAACCTATAATTGCCAATGATACCGTAGTCTTTGGATTACTAGCACTTTGTTTAGGTTTCATTTTTTATACTTCAAGTCTTAAAACTGGTTTTTGGAGTAAATTTTATTCTATAGTACCCGCAGTACTCATGTGTTATTTATTACCCGCTATTCTTACAAGTACAGGTATAATTTCAGATGAAATTTCTAATTTATATTTTATGGCAAGTAGATATTTACTGCCAGCTGCTTTGGTTCTAATGACTTTAAGTATAGATATTAAGGCAATATCTAATTTAGGTTCAAAAGCAATTATAATGTTTTTGACGGGTAGTGTCGGTATTATTATCGGTGGACCTATTGCCATACTAATTGTTTCCATATTTTCTCCTGATACTGTAGGTGGAAATGATTTCGACGCTATTTGGAGAGGTCTTTCTACTATCGCCGGTAGCTGGATCGGTGGCGGGGCTAACCAAGCAGCTATGCTCGAAATATTTCAATACAATCCAGAAAAGTATGGTGGCATGGTCTTGATAGATATAGTTGTCGCTAATGTTTGGATGGCCATAGTGTTATTAGGCGTTGGGAAAACAAAACAAATTGACAAATGGTTAAAAGCAGATACCTCTGCCATCGAAACCTTAAGAATAAAAGTAACTGCTTTTACTGAAAAAATTACGCGTGTACCAACACTAAATGATTATATGATTATGCTGTCCTTAGCATTTACTACGGTCGGACTCGCTCATTTTTTTGGAGATGAAATTAGTACATACTTAACTAATAATTTTGATGCCGTAAGTAACCAAAAAAGCTTTCTTTCTTTCTTAGGTTCAGGTTTCTTTTGGATGGTGGTTATAGCTACCGGTTTAGGCATTGCTCTATCTTTTACGAAAGCAAAAAACTATGAAGGTGCAGGCGCTAGTAAAATTGGCGGTATGTTCATTTATATTTTGGTCGCTACCATAGGCATGAAAATGGATTTAGGAAAAGTATTAGAGAACCCGGGGTTAATTGCCGTTGGCTTTATTTGGATAACCATCCATGCCTTACTTATGATTTTGGTTGCTAAATTAATTAAAGCACCCTACTTCTTTTTAGCAGTTGGAAGCCAAGCTAATGTTGGCGGTGCGGCATCTGCCCCTGTAGTCGCAGCTGAGTTTCATCCATCCTTGACTTCTGTTGGTGTTTTATTAGCTGTATTAGGTTATGTTGTAGGTACTGGTGGAGCTTTACTTTGCGCCTATTTAATGGAGGTCGCATCAAAATTATAATAGCTACTTTTTTAATAACAAATCTATCGTCGCTACACTTATCTATTAAAATTTACAGATATTTGCGGCCTAAATTATACGAATGAAAAAATTAATAATTGTTTTAGTTTCAATACTAGTATTAAGTTCATGTGGCGGTAACCCAGAGGAAACCTTAATTGTGACCGGTAAAATTAAAGGATTAAAAAAAGGTATGCTTTATTTACAGCACGTACCCGACTCTGTTTTAATTACTGTTGATTCCTTAGCAATAAATGGAGATGGTAATTTTTCTTTCAAGACCAAATTAGTAAGTCCGGAATTGTATTATCTATATTTAAATAAGAAGGATAATAATGACATCAATGATCGAATCACCTTTTTTGCTGAACCTGGTACTATTACCATAAATACAGATTGGAATACTTTTGATACTACCGCTAAAATTTCAGGCTCTAAAAGTCATGAAAAACTGGAGGAATATAGAAAGACAATGTCTAGCATCAATAAAAGAAATATTGAAATTATGATGAAAGCGGCACAACCAGAAAATCAGTTATCTCAAATAAGTATTGATTCATTAGAAAATATTAGCAATAGAAATCTACAAAGAGGTTATGCCTATGCTATCAACTTTGCGCTTAACAATAAAAATTCTTTTATAGCACCATATATTGCTTTAAAAGAAATACCAGATGCCAACATTAAATATTTAGATTCTATCTATGATACTCTCTCACCAGAAGTAGCTAATTCAAAATACGGTGAGGAATTAGCAATATTTTTGAAAAAGAAATAATAAAACTCAACCAAAATCATTAAAATAAAAAAGCATCCTAGAAATAGGATGCTTTTTTTATAAAATATAGTTGTTTAGAACTATGCTAACTCGTTTAGTTTTTCTACTAATTTGTTCGCTTTCGTTTCTAAATCATTTCTTACTTCATTGAAATGTGCTTTCTTATTTTCAACTTTGCTTTCGTTTACCTTAGCTATAAGGTCATCAAAATTTGAAATAGCTTCATCTATAATAGCCGAACCTTCTTTTGAGTTGTTCTTTCCGTTTGCAGCATCTACTATATAAACACCCTCGATAATGTCACCAAGAACATTATTAATATCTTTTTTTAAATCTTTTATACTTGCCATTACTAATTATTTTTTTTGCAAAAATACAATATTTGAGTTGCTGAATAGTCAATTACCTTTTAAATAGTAACTTCTAAGAGTTTAGCTCCTGACGATTGTAACCAAATTTTCTTCGTAATGGCAGGTAATAAGGCAGTTTCACCTTTCTTTATCGATACCTCACCATCCGATGTTTTTATAATTGTTTCACCACCAACGCACATATATATGGTAAATGAGTCCCGTTTTGTAGTGTCTAACTCAATATTTTCCGTTAATTGAATAAAATTTGTTTTGAAATAAGGGCAATCAACCATTTCATTAACTTTATTTGTGTCTTGGTTGTAAGTAACCTTAAAATCATCTTTCTTTTCATAATCTACCGCATCGAGAGCTAACTCTGTATGCAATTCCCGTAGATTACCCTCTTTGTCTTTTCGGTTAAAATCAAATACACGATAAGTTACATCTGAAGTTTGTTGAATCTCCGCCAACATTACCCCTGCACCGATTGCGTGAATTTTACCCGTATTAATAAAAAAGGTATCTCCTTCTTTAACTTGTTCATAATTAAGAAGATCCAGTAGGGTATCATTATCAATACTTTCAGCATATTCTTCTTTCGTAACATCTTTATTGAACCCGACAATTAATTCTGCTTTAGGGTCAGCATCCATGATATACCACATTTCAGTCTTACCAAAAGAATTATGACGCTCTTTTGCCAACTCATCATTAGGGTGTAATTGAATAGATAAATCTTGCTTAGCATCAATGAATTTTATTAGTATGGGGAATTCCTTTCCAAACCTTTCTACAACACTTTCCCCCAATAGTTCATCACCATTAGATTCAATTAAGCTTTGAAGCGATTTACCTTCTAAACTGCCATTTGCAATTACTGATATATCGCCTTTAACTGTAGAAAGTTCCCAACTTTCGCCGGTAATTTCACTTTCAATTGGTTTACCTAAAACGTCTTTAAGCTTTGTACCACCCCAGAGTCTTTCTTTTAGAATTGGTCTGAATTTTAGCGGATATAAGGTCATAATCTAAATTATTTATATTGTAAAAAAATTTACTTTAATAACGTTAAACAAAAAAATCTTTCGATATAGGTAAAAATGTTAACCAGAAAATGTTACAAAATTTCTAGGCGTTTCATAAAGAATAATTTCTAAATCGTTAGAAGTTAAAATATGAGGTCTCAAT
The DNA here is from genome assembly GCF_963977385.1 of uncultured Maribacter sp. Taxonomy (GTDB): domain Bacteria; phylum Bacteroidota; class Bacteroidia; order Flavobacteriales; family Flavobacteriaceae; genus Maribacter. The sequence goes on from NZ_CAXBOU010000012.1 coordinate 150,823, forward strand.
CTTTTCCAAATAATCACCGCTATATTCTCGGCAGTTGGGTTTAAACTTTTAAACTCTTCTACTTCAATATTTAAGTTTTTATGGTCAAGATAATCTTCAATCTCTAGTTTGATCAAATCTTTTAACACCTTCATATCCATAACAAAACCAGTTTCTGTATCTATCTCTCCTGTCACACTCACAATTAACTCGTAGTTGTGACCATGAAAATTTGGATTATTGCATTTACCAAAAATTTCGGTATTCTTAGTATCATCCCAATACTTGTTATATAATCGATGAGCCGCATTAAAATGCGCTTTCCTACTTACCTTAACCTTCATTGTTCTCTGATGTATTAAATAAATGTTGGTAGAATTTTTCAAAAATAATTTTGAACCATACGGTGTACTCCTCGGGATTATCCGCAATATCGTTCTTTACAAGTTCAGGAGACATCCATTTCCAAGCTTCTACTTCTTCCGGGTTTATTTTAGGCTCAGAATTAAAACTACCTATCATGACATGATCGTATTCATGCTCGGTTAAACCATTGTCAAACGGCGCTTTATATATAAAGGAAAATAGCTCTTTTAATTCTGCCTGAAAACCCATTTCTTCTTGAAGTCTTCGCTTGCCTGCTTCTATATTAGATTCCCCTACCCTTTGGTGACTACAACATGTATTAGTCCATAATAACGGAGAATGATATTTTGACGCTGCACGTTGTTGCAACATTATTGCACCCTCATTATTTATAATAAAAACCGAGAATGCTCTATGCAGTAAAGCTTTTTCATGAGCTTCCATCTTAGGCATAGTACCAATTTGTTCATTTTCGTGATTTACAAGAATTACTTCTTCTTCCTTCATTAGGTAAAAATAAGGCGTTTAACTTATTTTACGAAAAGTAGAACATATAATAATACGTTAATAGAAATAGTCTAGAAGAATCGAGGAGATTTCAAGTTGTTTTTAGTAGATATAAAGTCATATCTAAAAATCACTTCGAAAGAGCCATCATTAAATGCTGCATTGCCCAACTCTGTTGTTTCTTTATCATAGGCAATACCTATTAAAAACTTATTGGATACATTAAACCCAGCCATACCACTAATTGCCGCGTCCCATCGGTAAGCTGCTCCAAGAATAAACTTATCATTTAGCATGAAATTCGCTGATAAATCTACTTGCAAGGGTGCTCCCTGAACTACTTTAGTTAGTAATGTTGGTTTAAATTTTACAAATTCATTCAAATCCCAAACATAACCTGTTATAAGATAAAGATTCATTTGTTCTTTTGCTGTTGACAAATTAGTCTCTTGAAAATGCGTGGTTTCTAAAAAACGTGGAACCGATAAACCAAGATAGAATTTATTGGTATGATAATACACGCCTGCACCAATATTGGGTGAAAGCCTATTATCAATATCCTGTTGTAAAGTAGGATCTGTTGTATATTGATTTAATTCTGAAAACCTTATGTCAAGTAAATTAGCACTGGCTTTAAGTCCAAAACTTAACCTACCTTCCGTCGAGGTCCACACTGTATATGAAAAATCTACATCAAAATTGGTTTCTGAGGTAGGTCCTATTTTATCATTTACTATTGAAAAACCTAAACCCACTCCCCTATACCCAATTGGTGAATGAACATTAACAGTTTGCGTTGTAGGTGCACCATCTAAACCCATCCATTGAGAACGATGTAACGCAGCAATACTCATATGCCCTCTTGAACCAGCATAACCAGGATTTACACTAACCGTATTATACATATACTGGGTATATTGTGCATCTTGCTGGCCATAAGAAAATATACCAAAACATAATGCCGCTAAAATGACAACCTGCCTCATTATATTCATTTTTTTCATGGCTATATATTTTTTCAACATTCTTCTTATCTATTTATATATATGTAACCAGAAAGTGATTTCGTTTCCCCATTCGGTAATTCATAATCAAGAATATAAAAATACGTACCTACCGGTAGTTTACTATCAACATCGACTGTTACCCTTCCTTCAGATGTGCCGTCAAAAACATTACCTTCTGTATTATACGCTCTAGTCATATAAACCGACACACCCCATCTATTATAGATTTTCAGGGTATTGTTAGGATAATTTTGTAAGCCAGATATTCTTAATTCATCATGAATACCATCACCGTTAGGTGTAATAACGTTGAAAACTTCAATTTCTTCTTCTAACTGGCCTAAATCTGAATCTAAGTAGTTTGGTATACCATCGTCATCTGAGTCATCATCAATGTAATTACCATTGAGATTTACGTCTTCGTCAATCGTTTCTATACCATCGTCGTCATCGTCTGTATCTCTATAATCAGATTCCTCATCCCCATCTGTATTTGGTAAGTACTCATATGGGTTGTCTATTTCATCATTGACATCTACATCTACAGATATTGAACCTTCAAAACCGTCATCTAGACCATCATTATCTTTATCTGAACCTATTCTTACTACATCTGCAATACCATCATGATCGTAATCATGACCTTCAATTTCATCAAGAATATTATCGTCATCACTATCCTCATCTAAATAATCTGGTAGATTGTCACCATCGGTATCTACTGGAAAAATACCCATTAAACCGTTTGCCTCATAGGCATCATCTAAACCATTCATATTCACATCTATTCCTGACGGAATAATATATTCTGCTGTAGCTTGTGCTTCAACATTATCTGGTATACCATCGCCATCACTATCAATATCTAAATAATCTGGAAATCCGTCGCCATCCGAATCTGTAGGATCTGTAGATGGATCATTATCACCGTCTAAATTTAAATCTTCAAAACTATCGACAATACCATCATCATCACTATCCATGTCAACCCCTAGCGGATTAATTAAAATAGTAATAGTTGACGTGCTGCAATTACCTATGGCATCACAAACTGTATAATCAAAAGCATCTGTACCTAAGTAGTTGTTATTTGGAAAATAAGTAGGGATATCGTCTAATGGATTATTAGGCGTGCCGTTATCATCTACCGTTACCGAACCATTTGAAGGTTGCGTTACACTAAAGGTTCCGATAGTTGGTAAATCATTATCATTTACTTGCCAGGTATCAATAGTTCTAATTTCATTTATATCTATTGCTATAGAGTCATCATTAGTATCTAATATTGGTAATACTTCGATAGTAACCGTAGCCGTACTACAATCGCCATAACTATTACAAATGGTATAATCAAAACTGTCCGTACCGTTAAAATCTACATCCGGAGAATAATTGACAATATCATCTAAAGGATCATTTGGCGTACCACCGTCATCAATAGTAACCGTTCCGTTTGAAGGATTGGTAGTTGTTAACGCTCCTATATTAGGTAAATCTGCATCATTTGTATAAATATCAACGATAACAGAAACTTCTTCATCAGTAGTTACTAAATCATCTTCCAAATCAGCTGCCTCAGGTAAACAAACTACCGTAAAATTAGGCAGACTAAAAGTATTACCTGCTTTATTAACCAGCGCTGTATATTTTACAACCGCATCTGTCGCGATTACCATTGGTCTTAACTGATTACCTGTTATTGGAGGATTCCAACTTACCGTGGCAGTACTTGGTACATTAGAAGTAACATCCATCGTTACTTCATTATTCGGATTATTACAATCTGTTACAATAAAATAACCTGTTGCATTCGACCCACATAAAGTACCATCATAGGTAGCAAAATAAATACCTGGTTGGGTTACCTCATAAAAAGAATCTGTTCCAAGAACAGTTGCTGTATTTGATGCCTCGTACCAACGAAAATTATTTTGGTCACTATCAGTTGGTGCCTGTAATAAAAATTGGGCATTTGATACCATAATTCCCAGCACCGTAGTAACGATACTGAGAAATATAGTTTTATATATTTGAATTTTTTTCAAGTTAATTTGGGTCGGTTTATGTAAAATTATTTTGCTACGAAAACTACATTGATTAATGTATTATAATCAGTTGGTGTAGCAATCACATCATATGTCATTTCACCATTGGCATCAACGCTAACATTTGCAAATACCGAGGTATCATAATGCGTTACATAATAATATAGGTCTGCAGGAGCATACGTTGGAATCGCTGCTGGTGCTCCTGCACTTACTACATCTGGTGTACCATATTGATCAAGATACTCTGCATGTAAATCAATAGTTCTACCAGTACCTGTAGTTGCAACATCTACCTCAATTGAAGGTGGATAAAATATATCTGGTCTAGTATTCGCAATCACATATGGAGTTGCTGCAGTACCATCGCCTGTTACACTAATATCCGTTCCGGCTGTTACAACAGTCTCATCTGCAGAAGCTACTGAAAGATTATAATTGATTCCACTTGGTGTGATTGTAACTGAACCGTCAGTTGATGTTATTGTCTGTATTTCATTACTTGAATTGTTGTCATTATCAGCTATCGAAACCGAACCTCCTCCATTTGTCAGAGTAATATTTGTACCTGTCCTTCCTAATACTTGAATTTCATTGGTAATACTAGAATCAGCATCACGAATATCCAATGTTGTACTGTTTCCATTAGTAATATTGATGCGCACACTTTCATTCGCTGTCAATATCGTACTTGAAAGGTCTTGCTCATCAGTATCAACCGTTGCATCTGGTACATCGATCGTAAAGTTAGGGTATGTTCCGCCTACCGTTACATTCCCGCTTCCGCCATCGGCTATCGCTACCGTCTGGTCCGGGGCCGTATTGGTCACTGCAAAATCATCGCCTGCCTGGACTACACTTATTCCTGTTCCCGCAGATACCGTCTGATCCTCATTGTTCGGGTCAT
>NZ_CAXBOU010000013.1:0-146605 GCF_963977385.1 uncultured Maribacter sp.
TCCTCGTTTGCGGGGTGCAAATGTACACCCTATTTCCAAAACCACAAGACTTTTTTTAAAAAAAACATTAGTTTTTATACCCCATCCCATACAACCCTCATTTACACTTATTTACGACCGGAAAATAATCGGAAAAAATACAATAAATAACCATGTTATTGAAAATCAAATACTTACACACTACTAAAACACCGAAACAACGGTAATACCCCTATTTTCAGGTATTTGCCGATATCACCGAACGTTTAAGAAAAGAAATAAGCATCCTATACACTTATCAAAGGAACACTACTTTACCAAAACACCTTATATATTAATGAGTCTTTCTGAAAATAACCTCCAATCTAAATTCATGAACATGCATATGGCAAGTAATAAATGTATCACTATCAAAAATATAAACAAACTTCATAGATTTAGAATTGAAAAGGGAGAAACAAGCCCCTGCAAACTATTATACTGTTACCACTTAATTCCATATAATCACTTAACCTCAATGACCTCCAATGATAAAGAAATATAAATCTCATTACCCACGTATATAAGGATTAAAAAACTGTTTAACTTAATAAGTTGCCACTACCTTATGTTGTATACTATTACCAATAGTAATCCTGAAGACTTTTCTACCTACTACGAAAGACCAAAACATAACACTATACTATTGCGGACATGAATTCAACATAGTATCTTTGTCACCCGATAAGATTTACAAAATATGATCAACATTACATTACCCGATGGTTCTATTAAAGAATTTGAAAAAGGAACAACACCAATAGAGGTTGCGAAAAGCATTAGCGAAGGCCTAGCCCGCAATATAATTTCAGCAAAATTCAACAAAACCATTGTTGAGACAGTAACTCCTTTAGAAACCGATGGTAGTTTGATTCTTTATACATGGAATGACAAAGAAGGCAAAACAGCTTTTTGGCACTCTACTTCTCATATTGTAGCCCAGGCTATAGAAGAACTTTATCCAGGTGTAAAACTTACTATAGGTCCTGCAATAGATTCTGGTTTCTATTATGATGTTGAATTGCCAGATGGCTCAATTTCTGATAAAGATTTTCCAGCGATAGAAAAGAAAGCAATAGAAATCGCCAGAGGCAAACATGATTATAAGTTAAGAGATGTATCTAAAGCTGATGCCCTAAAGTTTTATAAAGACCAAGGTAATCAATATAAGGTAGAATTGATTGAGAACCTTGAAGATGGCACCATAACATTTTGCGACCATGATACTTTTACTGATTTATGCCGTGGTGGACATATACCGAATACCGGAATCGTTAAGGCTATAAAAATACTTAGTGTTGCAGGTGCTTACTGGAGAGGCGATGAAAAAAATGCACAACTAACCCGTATTTATGGTATTTCATTTCCAAAACAAAAAGAGCTAACAGAGTATCTTGAATTATTAGAAGAAGCAAAAAAACGCGATCATAGAAAACTTGGTAAGGAATTGGAACTCTTTACGTTTTCACAAAAAGTTGGTCAAGGTTTACCCTTATGGCTACCTAAAGGAGCAGCCCTTAGAGAACGCTTAGAACAATTTCTTAAAAAAGCACAAAAGAAAGCTGGTTATGAAATGGTAATAACCCCTCATATTGGACAGAAAGAACTTTACGTGACTTCTGGACATTATGAAAAATATGGCGCTGATAGCTTTCAACCTATACATACACCAAAAGAAGGCGAGGAGTTTTTATTAAAGCCTATGAATTGCCCTCATCACTGTGAAATTTATAACGCAAAACCATTTAGCTACCGTGAATTACCTAAGCGCTTTGCAGAATTTGGAACAGTATATCGATATGAGCAAAGTGGCGAATTACATGGATTGACCAGAGTACGAGGTTTCACACAAGATGATGCCCACATATTTTGCACCCCGGATCAATTGGACGAGGAATTTAAAAATGTAATTGACCTTTCACTATATGTATTAAGCTCTTTAGGTTTCGATAATTTTACCGCGCAAGTTTCTGTTCGTGATTTAGAGAATCCAGACAAATATATAGGTAGTGTAGAGAATTGGGAAAAAGCAGAGCAAGCCATCATTAATGCCGCAGAGGAAAAAGGTTTAGATTACGTAATAGAAAGTGGAGAAGCCGCATTTTATGGCCCTAAGTTAGATTTCATGGTAAAAGACGCCCTTGGAAGACAATGGCAACTAGGCACAATACAAGTAGATTATAACCTACCTGAACGCTTTGATTTAACATATAAAGGTAGTGATAATGAACTACATAGACCTGTAATGATACACCGTGCTCCTTTTGGAAGCATGGAACGATTTATAGCCTTATTATTAGAACACACAGGTGGTAATTTCCCATTATGGTTAACCCCAGAGCAAGCCATAATTCTTCCTGTTAGTGAGAAACATGAAAAATATGCTGAAAAAGTTTTAAAATCCCTAGAAAATAACGAAATTCGCGCCCTTATCGATAGTAGAAGCGAGACTATAGGTAAAAAAATACGTGAAGCAGAAATGAGCAAAATACCGTTCATGCTAATCGTAGGGGAAAGCGATGTAGTTGCTAACACCATTTCTGTCCGTAAACATGGAGGTGAAGATTTAGGAGCTATAAGCGTTACAATGTTTACAGACTTGGTTAACAAAGAAATAAATAGTACCTTAAAGTCGTTCAAAGAATAAAGTTTAACATAAAATATTAAGTCATAGCAATACGTAAAAGATTCAGACCACAACCTAGAAGGGAAAATAAGAATCCCCACAATATCAATGAAAAGATAACGGCCCCAAATGTTAGGTTGGTAGGTGACAATGTAGAAGTAGGTGTATATCCTTTTCCTCAGGCTCTTGAGAAAGCAGAAGAATTAGGTTTGGATTTGGTGGAAATTTCCCCAAAGGCTGACCCTCCTGTTTGTAAAATAATGGAGTATAAAAAGTTTTTATACGAGCAGAAGAAAAGGGACAAGGCTATGAAAGCGAAAGCTTCCAAAGTTGTAGTCAAGGAAATTAGGTTTGGGCCTAATACCGATGATCATGATTATGATTTTAAAAAGAAACATGCTGAAAAGTTCCTTCAAGAAGGAGCGAAATTAAAAGCATATGTATTTTTCAAAGGACGATCAATAGTTTATAAAGATCAAGGAGAAATTTTATTATTAAAATTAGCTTCTGAATTGGAAGAACTAGGAAAAGTAGAACAAATGCCTAAGTTAGAAGGAAAACGTATGACTATGTTCATTGCGCCTAAAACAAAAGGGAAATAACGTTTCAGTTTCATTCAGCGACCGATTCGATATATAAAATACTAAACGCTGCCTATTTTTATAGGTAGCGTTTAGCATGCAAAGTGAGATAATTAAATAAATTAGGAAAATGCCTAAACAGAAAACAAAATCCAGCGCCAAAAAGCGATTTAAGCTTACCGGAACTGGTAAAATCAAAAGAAAGCACGCTTTTAAGAGTCATATTTTGACTAAAAAGTCTAAAAAGCGTAAGCTTAAGTTAACACATGATGGTTTAGTTCATCAAGCGGATGTTAACAGTATTAAAGAACAGTTACGTTTAAAGTAACCCACTCTTTAAAAGGTAAAATTATTAACCATGGAGTTAGGCCAAAAAAGTTCCTTAAATAGGACGCCTACTACAAAAAATTAGAAAAAAATGCCAAGATCAGTAAATGCAGTAGCTTCTAGAGCCAGAAGAAAAAAGGTGATGAAGCAAGCCAAAGGTTACTTTGGAAGACGTAAAAACGTTTGGACAGTAGCCAAAAACGCGGTTGAAAAAGCAATGTTATATGCTTATAGAGACCGTAGAAACAAGAAAAGAACTTTCCGTTCTTTATGGATTACCCGTATTAATGCAGGTGCCAGACAACACGGAATGTCCTACTCACAATTTATGGGTAAAGTAAAAGCTGAAAATATAGAACTTAACAGAAAAGTTCTTGCAGATTTAGCGATGAATCATCCAGATGCCTTTAAGGCAGTTGTAGATCAGGTAAAATAAATCAATAACAATCTCACTTGTTAGAAATCCGATTCTTATGAATCGGATTTTTTTATTTTTGCTATTGCCATTTTAAACTCTTCCCAATCAATAAGTTCGTCACCATTTTTATCGTACCCTTCTATTAACTTAGAAGAGACTATTCCTCTTATAAACCTACTAATTTCTGCTTCTTTTAAAAGCTTAACTATTTCAGATTTTGTTAGCTTTTGATTATGGTCCTCATCGAAAAAATCAAATGCTTTTTGCGGTGTCTCAAAATGATTGGTAATTAGTATTTGTATTTTATTTAAAATAGATTCTTCTGTCGTCATACGTTTTAGATTCTTCTGTCAACTCAATTTAAGTATAAATTTCAAATTCCCCATACAGTCAATACCAAGTTTCTACCTGAAGCAAAATTTCTATGTTCACAAAGGTAAATACCCTGCCAAATACCCATATTCAATCTACCGTTACTAATCGGTATTTGGACTGAAGCTCCCATTAAAGATGCTTTAATATGAGCTGGCATGTCATCAGACCCTTCATAGTCATGCTTATAGTAAGGTACATTTTCTGGAACCATGATATTAATATGAGACTCGAAATCTTCCCTCACAGTAGGATCTGCATTCTCATTGATTGTTAAACTAGCAGAGGTATGCTTAATAAACACTTGTAAGAACCCCATATTTATCTCTTTAATCTTAGGTAAACAGCTTAAAACTTGTTCTGTAATAATATGGTACCCTCTTTTATATGATGGCAACTTAATCTCGTTTTGATATAACTTCATTTTTTGAATAGTATTAAATAAAGATAAAACTTTACGTATTCTTCACATTACTAAACATCATTGAAATATCTTTACCGATAAATTAAAATTGTATGGATTTATCGAAGATTAAAATGGTAGTAACGGATATGGATGGAACTTTATTAAACTCCAATCATGAAGTAAGTAACCACTTCTTTGAATTATTTGAAGACTTGAAATATAAAGGCATTCTGTTTGTTGCAGCAAGTGGTAGACAATATAATAGTATTATTGACAAATTATACCCAATTAAAGACGACATCATTGTTATTGCAGAGAATGGAGGTTTTGCAATGAAACAGGAAACTGAACTTTTGGCTACACCTCTTGAAACGCATCATGTAAAGAAAATACTAAAAACTCTAAATGAAATTCCAAATATTCATCCAGTTCTGTGCGGAAAACATAAAGCTTACTTAACCAACAAGTCTGATAAATTTGTTGAAAAATTAGCTGAGTACTATACTGAATTTGAAATTTTAGAAAGCTTATCTGATTTTGATTCCGAGGTTATTAAAATTGCCATTTATCATTTTGAAAGCTCCGAGAAATATATCTATCCTTTTGTAAAGAAATTTGAAGACAGTTTAAAGGTGAAAGTATCTGGTGAGAATTGGTTAGACATATCAAATATGAATGCACATAAAGGGTATGCTCTAAATAAACTTATGACAACCTATAACCTTAAATCAGATGAAGTAATGGTTTTTGGTGATTATAATAATGACCTTGAAATGTTGGCATTATCAGATTTTGGTTTCGCTATGGAAAATGCGCATCCTAATGTAAAAAAAGTAGCTAAATATACCACGTTAAGTAATGATGAAAACGGTGTAGAACACATTTTAAAATTACTTATCAAATAGCATCAAAACTAACCACAGCCTTTTTGTTTAAAAAATAATATACATAGGTAGTATTCCTAAATCAGAAATAGCACTTACTGAATAGCCGGTTTTAATTCACTTGGTAAATACCCCATTGTTCTTTTGAAAGCTGTAGTAAAATGCTGTGGATTTGCATAACCAACTTCGAAGGCAGCCTGAGCTATAGATGCCCCATCTTGGATAATTAAACTTTTAGCAAGCTCCATTCTCAAAGCAGTGATGTATTTAAAAACAGGCATGCCATATACCTTCTTGAAATCTCTTTTTAGTTTCGTAGCATTAAATCCGGCAATTTCGGCTAAATCTAATATTTTAAGAGGTTCCTTTAAATGGGTTCTGATATAAGCCTCTACTTTTACCAGTGCCAAATAATCAGAATTCAGCAATTTTACATTGCTCTTTGAAAGCTTTGATGTTTGTCTCCCCAAAAGAAAATCTATCATCAAGACCGTCAATTTACTTTCTAAATATGTTTTTCTTATTTCTCCCTTATATGGGCACTGTATAATCTCATTTATTTTACTACGAATATGAGGGGGGATAAACTTACTTTTATCCCATAATACAAAAGAATTAGAGTTTGAAATAGCCTCTTTTAATTTCCTAAAAGAGTTTTCAAATTCGACACCTAAAAGGTTTTTTAGTAAGATAGGCTTAACATATATTTCGAATAATTTAGCATTTCCCTTGAAAAAAATATCCTTTCCCTCTGTTGTTGGGTAATAAAACATATTACAGTGATTTTCTGGAATCTGAACCAAATATTTTATATGCCTTAGTGGCTGATAACAATAAGTTCCTTCAAGAGAAAAATGAAGTTTTATTAAATGCTCATCGCTGGTTACACAAATATCAGAATCAAATTGATGGATTAACTTGATATTAGAAAAGTCTGCTCCTCTTATAAAAGAATTGTTATCCTTTGTTGTTACTTCTACTTCATTGAATTGAACGGAGTTATCTATAAAACCATTTTCAAACAATTCATTTACCCGTATTTCTTTCCGTAATACCCCCTTATTCATATGCTTTACCTATCGCAAATCAATACTTCCTTTTGCGTATGTTTAAATTCCTTTCTCGGTACTTGGCTTTTCAATCCTGCTTTAGATTTGCAAAACTAATTTATTTAGACTAAATCTTAATAAAGATTAGCCGCTTTTTTATATCAAATGAAAAACATCTTTACTGCCACACTTATTTTACTATGCTTATCTATTCAAGGACAAGAGATTTTCACCACAATATCGGGTGCAGTAAATGATAATTCTGGAAAACCCTTACCATTTGCAAGTGTAGTGATAGATAGCTTAAAGCTTGGGGTACTTACAGATGATAATGGGGTTTTTACTATTAACAAAGTTCCTAAAGGAAAACATAAAGTAGTGGTTTCGTTTGTTGGTTACGCTACACACTCAAAAACCGTTGAAATCAACGAAAACACCATAGAAATTAAAATTAACTATGCGTTAGTAGAAAACATAGAAAACCTAGATGAAGTAATGGTCAATGGTAAGTCTAAGCAAACTGAACTTGAAACTGTTGGTTTTGCCGTAAATGCCATTAAAACAGAGGAAGCTAGTCTCCGAAATATTCAAACCAACGAATTATTAAACACTACAGCTGGTGTAAAAATTAGACAGAATGGAGGTTTAGGTTCTGATGTTAGTTATAGTTTAAATGGGTTATCCGGAAACTCGGTACGCATATTTATTGATGGAATTCCTATCTCTACATATGGTAATTCATTTAATCTAAACAGCATTCCTCCTTCAATGATCAAACAAATTGAAGTATACAAAGGTGTTGTACCAGGGCATTTGGCAGATGATGCTTTAGGTGGTGCTATAAACATTGTCCTTCATAAAGATGCTAAAACTAATTTCAATGCCTCGGTTTCTTACGGATCATTCAACACTTTACAAACCAGTATTAATGGCTTGTACCGGTTTAAGGAATCTGGCATTACTGTAAAAGCTTCTCTTTTTCATAACTATTCTGATAATGACTATAAAGTATCTGGTAGAAGTGTTGTGGTTACCGGTTTAGGAGGAGTACAAACACCGGTAACAGCTAGAAGGTTTAATGACGCCTATAGGTCTACAGGTGGAATGGCACAGATTGGTTATACTGATGTAAAATGGGCAGATCAATTTTTCATTGGCATTACTGGTTCTGACGATTATAAAGAGGTTCAACACGGAGCTTTTATGACCATTACCCCTTATAAGGATAGATTCTTAGAATCTGATGCCTTGTTGGGAAGCTTAAACTATCAAAAGAAAGACCTTTTCACCAAAGGTTTAGATGTTAATGTAAACGGTTTATATGGTAAAAGAAATCGTGCTGTTAACGATACCGTTTCTTGGGCATACAGTTGGAACGGGGAAAGAGCTATTGATTTCAGAGGAAATGAATATCAGTATACTTGGAGATCACAACAAGAAGGAGGTCCTACCCTAGCTAAAATAAAAAGAAAAGTAGCATCCATTAGAACCGGAGTTTCTTATGAAATAAATGATTATCATAAAGTATTAGTTAACCATGTTTATAGTGGAATTGACAGGGAAGATAGTGATGCTTTAAGATCTGTATTGGAAAATACATTTCAAGGAACAAGAGATTTGCATAAAAATATATACGCCGTAACCTATGAATTAACCGCTTTTGAAGATAAGCTAAAAGCAAGTTTATTTGGAAAACATTACCAGCAAAAAACAGTAAGTGTTGACCCCGCAATAGAGTCTGACACCAATGGTAACGACGTGATAGTCGATGAAGTTGTTAGTAGTAATAAAAACTATAACGGATATGGCTTTGCCGCATCTTATGCAATTATTCCTAACATAACACTTTTAACCTCTGCAGAAAAAGCCATACGATTACCAAACGAAACAGAGGTCTTTGGTAATGATGGGGATAACGTAGTAGCAAATTCAAGTATTAATCCGGAAAGCAGTAACAACTATAATTTAGGGTTCAGGTTTGGGAGTTTCAACATCAAAAAGCATGATTTTACCATTTCAACCAACCTTTTCACTAGAAATATTAAAGATAGAATAGGTTTACCTATTGAAACATCTCTGAATGTTGATGATGAATTAATAGTATATGTAAATCAAGGTAGTGGTACATCTAAAGGAATAGATGCCCAATTGAACTACTCATACAATAACAATTTTGGACTCAACTTTAATGTGTCTCGTTTCGATTTAAAAATTGTAAATCAGGGAATAGAAATAGATGTTCCCAATACACCATTCTTTACCATGAATGGCGGTTTGCGCTACTCGTTTAAAGATTTGGTTCAGAAGAAATCACAATTAAACCTTTTCTACAATGTTTATTTCACTGATGAATTTTCATTCTTAACCTCACAAGGAACAAATACTGTAGGGAATGAGTTTTTTGAAGTACCCCAACAATTATCGCAAGATTTTGGACTTAGCTACACCTTCCCAAACAATAAGTTTGTGATGAGTTTTGACATCAAGAATATATTTGACGAACCCGTATACGATAACCTTTCTGTACAAAAACCAGGAAGAGCCTTTTACCTAAAACTGAATTATACAATTAATAAATTTTAATCTTTTAAATAATACTAAAAATGAAACGAATTTTTCTAAATCTTAAAACTTTTGCTGCAATTATACTAACAGTAGGTCTAATGACCGCTTGTAGCAGTGAAGATGATACAGTTGTTACACCAGAACCAGATACAGAAGAGCCAGATACTGAAGAACCGGAAACTGAAGAGCCAAGATGGATTACCGTTGCTGGAGCTAAAATGGGAGATAACCCTGGTGATGGAAACGGAGGAACATTAATTTATTCTGTTACTAGTAATGATGCTAAAGATCCCACGGTATCTATAGAACCTTTTGAAAATGGGTTTATAGCACCTTCTAACAGAACAGCTAGACTACAATCTTCTGAAGATGGCAGCACTATTTTTAATATTAGCTACGCAGGAGATACGGGTGGTAACTACACAAAATATACTGTTGAAGGCGGACAAACTTTTACACCATCAGGTTCAGAAGTAAGTATTGCCCCGTATGTAGGTACCGCTCCAAGATGGATAAAATTATTTGATGGCGACCAAACAGGTGCTGCGGTATACGTATCAACAGAAAATGAATTTGATGAGAATGATAATTATACACGTACAGAAGCTACTATTGGTGTAGTGACCTTAGATTTAGTGAATTCTTCAATTAAGGAATTTCAAGAGCATAGTGTTGCTTTAAGTGCAGAAGAAGAGGCAAACGGTTATTATATTTCAAGAATAGATATGCCTACTTTAAATGCTGCTGGAAATAAATTATATATTGGTGCACGTCTAAGTAAGGTTGATCCCGCTACTGCAGAAAGCGCTAGTGATTATGAGATTCTAGGTTCTAAAACAATTGTGTTAGACTATCCTTCTTTATTAAACCCATCTGTAATTACTTCTACTTTAGGGCACGGAAATACAAACGGATACCGTAGTATTAATTCATTCGAATACAATGGAAGTGTTTATCAAGCAAATCAAAGTGACCCAGAAGGTTCATATATCTTAAAGATTGATGCTGACAACGAGTATGATGATACATACGATTTTAATTTAGACGATGCTTTAGGTATAGAAGGTGCATATATTCTAGCTTGGAGACCAGCTGCAAACGGAAAAGCTATTATTGCTTATCGTCATGATGGTTCTGCAGAAGGTGTAGCAGGAGCTCAAGGTTTTTTCGCATTGGCAGATTTAAATGCTAAAACAGCGGTAAAAATTAACGCTATTCCTTACGATGCAGATTTCTACTTATTCCAATACCAAGGTTTTGTAGTTAACGGCACAGAAATTTACCTTACTCAAGGTGCTGTTGGACAAAACGGAAACATTTACGTTGTAGAAACTGAAACAGGTGAAGTTACTAAAGGTGCTGAATTAGTAAACGTTGCTGGAAGTCACTTTATTGGAGTATTTTAAACCTCTAAAAAGCACTTCTTAAATTGTTTAATAGAGAAGCAAGTATTTTAAAAAAAACGTTGTCAAGACTAAAGTCTTGACAACGTTTTTTTATTTAAATGAATTTTAAATTTTCTATTAAGTCTTTTGTTTCTTTTTTCTAGCTGCAGGAAATAACACGTTATTTAGTATTAAACGATAACCTGGTGAAGTAGGATGTAACTCTAGTTCTGTTTTTGGGTCCCCTACTCTATGCTGATAATCTTCTGGATCATGACCACCATAAAAGGTGAAAAATCCTTTTCCTTTTATACCATGTATATAACGAGCTTCTTCGTTTATTTTATTCTCTCCTAAAATCAACACCGTAGGTTTAATTTCCGACCTTGCAAAAGCAGTTGTCTGACCCATGAATCCTTTTACTAAAGAAGTGTGATTCTGACATAGCATGGTTGGCACAGGGTCCCATTTAGCAGAAAAATCCATTAAAGAAAAGTAATCAGATTCTTTTGCCACATTTCCTCTTTTAGATGTCATATCGATAGAAGAAAACTCATATTTCAAAGGGTTTCTTTCTAAAACAAAATCTGTAAAAGCGAAAGTTTTTCCATAATCTAACCTCGCTTGGTAATTTGGGTCAGAGGCATCACCATCGAACATTGGTTCTACAATATCTACCCCATCAGCTGCCAAAGCAATATCAAAACTATCTGTTGCTGAACACATAGCAAACATAAATCCTCCACCAATCACATAATTCCTGATTTTGAGTGCTACTTCCCTTTTCTCCTCAGATACTTTATCATACCCTAATTTTTTGGCTAATTTTTCCGCATTCTTTTTTCCTTCAATATACCAAGGTGTTGCTCTATAAGCTCCATAAAATTTACCATACTGACCCGTAAAATCCTCATGATGTAAATGCAACCAATCATATAAAGCTAATTTATCTCCCAAGACCTCTTCATCATAAATCGTTGTATATGGAATTTCCGCATATGTCAGTGCCATAGTAACGGCATCATCCCAAGGTTGCTTATCTTTTGGAGAATACACGGCAATTCTCGGTGCTTTCTCAAGAATTACCGCATCTTGATTTTTAGACGGGCTACTAATCTCATCTAAGATTCCATTAGCTTGAGCATCTGATAAAATCTCAAAACTAACCCCTCTAATTTGGCATTCTTTTCTAATACTTTCTCCGTCAGGTAATAAAAATGAGCCGCCACGATAATTGAGCAACCATTGAACTTTTTGTTGTTTTGCCAAAACCCAATATGTAATTCCGTACGCTTTTAAATGGTTTTTTTGCGTGTCTGAATCCATTGGAATCAGAATAGAAGATGCAAAATTTTGCATTGAAATTAAAATGAAGAAAAGGAATGTTATAATTTTAGACATATGATATTTTTCAAATCATCAATCCAAAGATATAGTAAAAACTTTGTCGAGATATTTTAGTCATCGTTAAAGCTATTGTAAAGTGATTAACGTGTTCAATCAAGTAAGGGTTTAATAAAAACAAAATAGTCTCCTAAAAGGAGACTATTTATGAAATAACATTAATTTATACTTTAGAAAGGGACATCATTATCCTCTTCTAAATCTGGACTATTATTCATACTACTACCAAAGGCATCATCCGCACTCGGTAAATTCTTAGTAGCAAAAGGGTTTTCTTCATTGGCGTTCATTTTAGACTGAAATTCGAATGGAGAATCAAAATCGTCCAAGTTATCGAACTTACCTTGATTACCGATAAACTTCAAACGTATATTCTCTAAACCACCATTTCTATGTTTTGCAACAATAAATTCTGCTTGACCTTGAGTTGGTGTACGTTCTTCATCATCCCACTCTTCAATCTTATAATATTCAGGTCTATAAATAAAAGATACAATATCAGCATCTTGTTCAATTGCTCCAGATTCCCTCAAATCCGAAAGAATTGGTCGTTTACTGCCACCACGAGTTTCAACCGCACGCGAAAGTTGTGATAAGGCAATTACGGGCACACTTAATTCTTTTGCCAAGGCCTTTAAGTTCCTTGAAATTGTAGAAATTTCCTGTTCCCTATTCCCTCCTTTTTGACTACCACCAGCTGTCATTAACTGCAAATAATCAATCATTATCATTTTAATACCGTGTTGTGAGGCAAGTCGTCTTGCTTTTGCACGTAAATCGAAAATAGAAAGTGATGGCGTATCATCGATGAATAAAGGAGCCTTCTCTAAAGATTTCACCTTAACGTTCAATTGTTCCCATTCATGTTTCTCTAGTTTACCAGTTCTTAATTTCTCAGAAGACAATCCTGTTTCCGAAGAAATTAGTCTTGTAATCAATTGAACTGATGACATCTCTAATGAGAAGAATGCCACAGGAATATTCGAATTTACAGCCATGTTTCTGGCCATAGATAAGGTTAATGCTGTTTTACCCATACCTGGACGAGCAGCAACAATAATTAAATCACTTGGTTGCCAACCTGATGTAAGTTTATCTACCTTATCAAATCCGGATGGTATACCACTCATACCTTCTTTACCGGCAATTTCTTCAATTCGCTTTTTGGCTTGTATTACCAAATCTTGAGCTGTTTCTGCCGAACGTTTTAAATTACCCTGTGTTACATCATACAATTTAGCTTCAGCAGCATCTAACAAATCAAATACATCTGTAGCTTCGTCATATGCTTCCTCAATAATTTCACCGGAAATCTTGATTAGACTACGTTGAATATATTTCTGTAATATGATACGCGCATGAAACTCAATATGGGCAGATGAAGCTACTTTTTGGGTAAGTTTTATTAAATAAAAATCACCTCCACTAACCTCTAATTTACCAACTTTCTTTAATTGTGACGAAACGGTTAATAAATCAACGGGTTGCGATTCTTCAAATAGAATAAAAATGGCTTCGTAAATAAACCTATGAGCATCCTTATAAAAAACATCTGGATGTAAAATATCGATTACCTCATCTACACCTTTCTTATCTATCATCATCGCACCCAACACAACCTCCTCTAAATCAATTGCTTGTGGTGGTATTTTTCCTCTCTCAAGGTTTATAATATTAGATTTATCAATCTTTCGACCGACAAAAGGTTTCGTGTTCTCCATAGTACTAAAGTATACAATTAACCACTAGTTAACCTCAAAAACAACGGTTACGATGTTCACAGTTGACTAAAGTTACTTGTTAATAAATTACAATTTTCTGTTGATAACATAAAAAAACCGAGGAATAAAATCCTCGGTATATTTTAAAATTGCCTGAAATGCAGATTAACCGTTGAAAACACCCATTTGGGCATACTTTTCCATACGTTGATTTACCAATTGTTTTGGTGATAACTTTTCCAAATCCTCAAAATGAGATACAATTTTATTTTTAACGATTTCAAAAGTCTTTTCTCGGTTTGCGTGAGCGCCTCCTGCGGGCTCACGAACGATTTCATCGATAAGTTTTAACTTTTTCATATCCGTAGCCGTCAATTTAAGAGCCTCAGCAGCTTTTTCTTTAAACTCCCAGCTTCTCCATAAAATAGATGAACAAGATTCAGGAGATATAACGGAGTACCATGTATTCTCTAACATTAGCACCTTATCACCTACACCTATGCCCAATGCACCTCCTGAGGCACCTTCACCAATTATTACAACAATAATCGGCACTTTAAGACGAGTCATTTCCAAAATGTTTCTAGCTATAGCTTCACCTTGTCCACGTTCTTCAGCTTCAATACCTGGGTATGCACCTGGTGTATCAATTAAACAAACTACAGGCACCTGAAATTTTTCAGCTGATTTCATCAATCGTAAAGCCTTTCTATACCCTTCTGGGTTAGCCATACCGAAATTCCGATACTGTCTCGTTTTGGTATTATATCCTTTTTGCTGACCAATGAACATATAACTCTGATCATTAATCTTACCCAAACCACCAATCATGGCTTTATCATCTTTAACCGTACGGTCACCATGTAGTTCTAAGAAAGTATCTCCACAAATAGCTTTTATATAATCTAGGGTATAAGGTCTATTTGGGTGTCTTGATAGCTGTACACGCTGCCAAGCTGTAAGATTTTTATAGATATCCTTTCTGGTATCAGCAAGTTTTTTCTCTATTTGCTTACAGGTTTCCGTAACGTCTACATCACTTTCCTCACCAATAATCATGCACTTGTCTAATTGCTCTTCCAATTCTTTGATTGGAAGTTCAAAATCCAAATATTCCATATTTCAATAAAGTTTCGTTAGTTGCAGGCCAAAGATAAAACTTTAATACCTAAATCTTGGGTACCCTTTTTTTAATATTTGACCTTTGTTTTAAAATACCGTTTGCAATAACAGTAGAAAGTATAATCAAGGCTCCCACATAAAACATGGGTTTCATTTTTTCTTCTGATCCAAATATAAACCACGCTAGTAGTATACCGTAAACAGGTTCTAAATTGGTCGTAAGCATAACGGTGTATGGAGTCAATACACGCATAATTTTCACAGATGCAATAAATGCGTAGGCTGTACAAATAACAGCGAGAATGAGTAGGTAAACCCAGTCCATATTAGTCAGTGTGATCAAAGACATATTCCAATCACCTTTTATAATTAAAACTATCGATAAAAAAATCACACCTACTCCTAATTCATAAAAAGATATAATTGACGGTCTATGGTTTTGAACTAGCTTACCATTAATCAAAGAAAATACAGCTGCTAAAAATGCTGATATTAATGCTATGACCATACCAAAAACATATTGGGTTTCTACTTTAAAAATTAAATATAGACCTGCAACAACCAATAAACCGAACAGAATTTCATAACCTATTATTTTGCGACCATACCAAAATGGTTCCATCAATGCTGTAAAGAATGCACCTGTAGACATCATCGCCAACGCCACGGATACTGTTGACACCTTAATAGCTAAGAAAAACGTAACCCAATGTAATGCGACTACAATACCACCGCCCAAAAGCCATAAAAAGGTTTTTTTAGAGACTTTTAAACTAAATTTCGCAAAGTATATATATAGAGAAATGAATACTGTAGCCAAACCCATTCTAATCCAAACTAATGGAAGTGAATCTATGGTAATCAGCTTTCCTAAAATAGCTGTAAAGCCCCAAATAAATACTATAAAATGTAAGTGCAGTAAATTGAGTATTCTATCTTTTTGCATTTTGAAGTAGATAAAATGCTAAACATCCAAAAACGATATTAGGTATAATTACCGCAAGCAATGGTGAAAAACCAGATTGCTCGGCCAAAACACCAAATACCTTATCAAAGAAAATAAATATAAAAGCAATTAAAATACCAAAGGCCAAGTTTGCTCCCATTCCACCTCTTCGCTTTACGGAAGAAACAGACACTGCTATAATGGTTAAAATAAATGCAGTTAATGGCAACGCCCATCGCTTATATTTTACTAAAATATAGGTGTTAATATTAGAAGCTCCTTTTCTTTTCTGGTCTTTAATAAAGGTATCCAATTCAAAAAGGTTCTTTGTTTCAGCTACGTACGAAACAGGTGTTAAGTCTCCTATATCAAAGGCAAAAATAGTATCTAACCTTCTTTTACTTTCTAGAATTGCAGTATCACCAATAATCTTTCGTTTCTTATAAGAAGTTAATCTGTAATTAGAATCTTTCTCTACCCAACGAATATTTGCTGCAGACATTTTAAAGTCCAATTCATTGTTCTCATCGAACCGTTCAAAAGTAAAATTATGGCCCAATTGTCGTGCAGGATCAAAACTGCTCACATAAATGAAATCGTTTTCATTTAATTGATTGAAAATATTATTAGTAACCCGGTCTTGCTTTCCTTTCTTTAAGTATTTGTACTTGAATTCATTGAAACCTACACTTGCGTTGGGCACAATAAACATAGTCATGAAAAACATTAAAACAGCAATCAACGTTGCTCCGATAATATAAGGTCTTAAAAATCGTCCGTAGGAAACACCTGAGCTCAAAATTGCAACAATCTCGGTGTTATTGGCCAATTTAGAGGTAAAGAATATTACAGATAAGAATAGAAAAATAGGAAATAACAGGTTGCCAATGTAAATCGTAAAATTCACATAATACATTACTATTTCATTTAACGGTGCCTCGTTATCAATCATCTTACCGATTTGCTCTGCCAAATTCACCATAATACCTATGGGTATGAATAACAAAAGCATTAACGAAAATGTCGCTAGATACCGTTTTAATATGTACTTATCTATTATTGAAAGCATTATAGCCTTTTATCCATTTGTTTAACCATGATATCTTTCCATTGCCTAAAATCGCCAGCAAGAATATGTTCTCGTGCTTCACGAACAAGCCACATGTAAAACCCTAAGTTATGAATTGTAGCAATTTGTTTACCCAAATATTCATTGGCAGCAAACAAATGTCTTAAATACGCTTTAGAATATTCGCGATCTACAAAAGTAGTTCCCATTTCATCTAACTGAGAAAAATCATCTTCCCACTTCTTGTTCTTGATATTGATTGTACCATGCGCCGTAAACAACATACCGTTTCTTGCGTTTCTGGTAGGCATTACACAATCGAACATATCAATACCTAAGGCTATATTTTCTAATATATTAATAGGAGTACCTACACCCATTAGATATCTTGGTTTGTCTTCTGGTAAAATCTCACATACGACTTCGGTCATACCATACATTTCCTCGGCCGGTTCACCAACTGATAGTCCGCCTATGGCATTACCTTCTGCACCGGCATTTGCAATATATTCTGCCGATTGTCTTCTTAAATCTTTATAGGTAGACCCTTGTACGATAGGAAAAAAAGTCTGTTCATAATCATATACAAAAGGAGTCTTTTCTAGATGATTAATACAACGATCAAGCCACCTATGTGTCATTTTCATTGACCGTTTAGCATAATTATAATCACATGGGTAAGGTGTACATTCGTCAAATGCCATTATAATATCAGCACCTATTACGCGCTGTATTTCCATTACATTCTCTGGCGTGAACAAATGCATTGATCCATCAATATGCGACTTGAATTTTACCCCTTCCTCTTTTATTTTTCTATTCGCTGATAAAGAATACACTTGATAACCACCACTATCAGTTAAAATGTTTCGGTCCCAGCCCATAAATTTATGCAGACCGCCAGCTTTTCTTAATATCTCGGTTTTTGGCCGAAGAAATAAATGATAGGTATTACCAAGAATAACATCTGGATTAATTTCTTCTTTCAATTCTTTCTGATGTACTCCTTTAACAGAGGCTACAGTGCCCACAGGCATAAAAATTGGCGTCTCAATAACTCCGTGATCAGTAATCACGGTGCCAGCTCTAGCTTTTGATTGTGCGTCGGTTTTGTGTAATGTAAACTTCAAATTTTCTAAATCTAATTGCAAATATAATGAACTGCCTGTGGGAAAAACTTAATAAAAACCAAAGATGTTAATGAAGTTCTTAAACCTTATCTATCTTATTTATGGCTCAATAAACTGAAGATTAACCCAAATGCTATCTTAAACAATAAAGGCACTTCACCTACGTTTTGATGGTATAACGAGAAAAGAAACAGGTAGTATTCTATTTACTATATGTTCTACTTTAAATAAAACAGATATGAAGAAAACAATTTTAGTAGCCTTTATGGCACTCTCAGGGCTGTATAGTATAGCGCAGAGCGATTCAGGATTTGGTGTTAAAGGAGGATTGAATTATAACGCTAACGGAGATTATTTTGAATCTGCAGGTGATGCAGCCAAAAACCCTGATCGTAATGTAGGATACCATTTAGGCGTATTTGGAAAATTTGGGGTCTCAAAAATATATGTGAGACCAGAGCTAGTTTATACAAAAACAAAGTCTGACTACGATGGAGCAGATTTTGATATGAGTAAATTAGATGTACCAGTACTATTAGGTATTAATGTAATAGGACCTTTACATGTTTTTGCAGGACCAGCATTTCAGTACATTTTAGATACGGAGTTTGATGGAGTTACCATTGATGATGTTGAAAATGATTTTTCTGTTGGCATGAATATTGGCGCCGGAGTAAGTCTTGGTAAATTGGGAATCGATTTACGTTATGAAAGAGGCTTTAGTGATAACGAAGCTTCATTTGTAAATACAAACGTTACAAATCTTGGCCCTAGTAGAATTGACACAAGGCCAGACCAACTTATCTTAAGTCTGTCATTAGCCCTATAAACTAACATTCACAAAACAAAAAACCTCTTAAGAATTATTAAGAGGTTTTTTATGCTTTATAATTTCTAATCTATAAATCGTTATCAAGATGATCAGGCGTACCGTCACCATCAGTATCTAAAAACCCAACGAAATTGCCATCAGCATCTAGCTCAATCTCATCAATAGTTAAAATACCATCGTTGTCATCATCGGTATCATTAAAGTTTGCAAGAAACACTCCGAATGGTTCTGTTTCATCATCAGAATTATCATCGTTCAGGTTTCCATTCCCATTCAAATCTTCTAGAATGGAAGGAATACCATCACCATCAAAATCTGAATCAGCCTCATATGAAAATGCATCAACTTTAAATACTAAAGGTGAATATGAAGAAACAGATGAATTC
This sequence comes from uncultured Maribacter sp., assembly GCF_963977385.1. Classification (GTDB taxonomy): domain Bacteria; phylum Bacteroidota; class Bacteroidia; order Flavobacteriales; family Flavobacteriaceae; genus Maribacter. The sequence continues at coordinate 19,242 of NZ_CAXBOU010000013.1, forward strand.
GGTGAACTATCAAAATATGCTAGACCTGCAGGCATAAATATAGCCCCAATGCCATAACCTTCAAAACTTACCGTACCATCACCATTATCAATAGGGCCCATTCCGGTTTGAAAATTCGTCATTCCATTACCAAACCCTCTAACTACAGAAGAAAGGTTAAAACGTATTGGTTGGTTGGTTGATGCATCAAACAAAGTACCATCTAATAACGACCCTTCATATCTCAAAAGAGAAAAATCACCAATAGTTGGTTTTCCCTCTTCAATACCTTGTCTTACCACTAACGTATATAGTTTATGATCAATAACCTCACCATCGTCTCTTCCTAAATTTTCAGAATTAACCGAAATAGTTTGAGTAATTAAATTCGGACTATTGAATATTGATTGTTTACCACTGTTATCACCTGCGATGGTATCAAACCTAATTTTAAAATCAAAATCTACTGGTGGAACATCAAACTCATCCTTATTATAAAAATGTGTTTTTAGAAATTCTACAATTTCATCATCATCTTCAACAGCAACTTCACTTAATAACCGCGGAGGTACAACTTCACCAATTGAATCATCATCCTTCTTGCAAGAACTTATAATTATTAGTCCAGCTATTAATAAATAGGCATATTTCAATTTCATCAAAAATCTATTTTAAGCGCGCAAGATACAATTTTCCCCTATTTTTGTTTAGAAGTTAACAAAGAAATATACTCGTAATGCGGATAGATAAATTCTTGTGGAGCACACGTTATTTTAAGACACGAAACATAGCTACTACCGCTTGCAAAAAAGGTCATGCGAAAATTAATGACCAAACCGTTAAACCAAGCAGAGAGGTTTATCCTATGGATAAAGTGATTCTTCGTAAAAATCAGATAGATTATACATTCACTGTTCTTGATATACCCCCTAATCGTGTAGGAGCTAAATTAGTAGACATTTATCGAAAAGATACCACACCCAAAGAAGCATTTGAGCATAACGAACTTCTACAATATTCTAAAGATTATTACCGTAAAAAAGGAATTGGCAGGCCTACCAAAAAAGATAGGCGTGATATCGACGACTATTTAGAGACCCCTACTGAAAATAAAGCAACAGACACCTCATCAACGAATAAAAACATTAAAGAAGAGGAATAAGCTAAACTTTTAAAAACATAACTATCTTTATTGGTTTAACAAAAACACATGGAACAGACCATACTTTCACACGTACAAATTCAGCATAAGATAGAACGCATAGCCTATCAAATCTATGAGGCAAATGTTTCAGAAGAAGAAATAATAATTGCAGGTATTGTTGGTGGTGGATTAGAATTTGCAAAAAAAATAGCCGCTAAGCTTAAAAAAATAACTAGTGCAAAAATTACCTTGTGTAAATTATCAATGGATAAAACCAATCCATTAAAAAGTGGTGTTTCAACCTCTATACCAGAAGATGAGTTCATTAATAAATCGGTGGTAATTGTAGATGATGTTTTAAATTCAGGAACAACGCTTATCTATGGTGTTCATCATTTTCTTAAAACTCCTTTAAAGCAACTTAAAACTGCCGTCTTAGTTAATAGAAATCATAAAAAGTACCCGGTAAAAGCTGATTACAAAGGAATTTCTTTATCCACTTCTTTACAAGAACATGTAAACGTACGTTTTGAAACTAAAAATGATAGAGTCTTTTTAGACTAATGAATTAATAATCACCTCAGCTATTTCAGTTGGTGAATTGTTATCACTTTTTACTTTTTGATGTGCTTTATTATAAAAGAAACTTCTTTCGAATAAATGCTTACCTATAAACTCAGTTAGTTCATTGTCCTGCAAATGTGAAATCATAGGCCTATGATTTTTTTCTTTTACTAAACGCTCCTTAAGCTCAGAAATACCCACATTTAAATAAAATGAATTTGCGGTTTTTTCATTTATCACATTCATATTATCTCCAAAACATGGAGTACCTCCACCAAGTGAAAGCACAAAACTGCTTTCATTCAAGAAAATTTCTATTAGATATTCTATTTCTTTTTTTCTAAAATAGATTTCACCCTTCTCTTTAAAAATTGATGACACAGACATGTCCTCTCTTTGTTCTATGTACGCATCTAAATCTAAAAATTTAATATTCAAATGGTTAGCAACTATTCTACCTACGGTAGTTTTGCCACTACCCATATAACCAAGCAATACTATTTTCACATCTTTCATTTGTACAAAATTGGACTAAAATTAAGGGATTTCAAAAAAAAAAAAATTTATCTTAAAAAGGGTTTGGTAAATAAAGTAATCGACTTATATTTGCACCCGCATTGAGGGAATTATTTCTGAATATGCTTTTGACCTGGTAGCTCAGTTGGTAGAGCATCTCCCTTTTAAGGAGAGGGTCCCGGGTTCGAGCCCCGGCCAGGTCACCAATAAATAATTGCCTCTTCCAAAAAAAAGAGGCTTTTTTATTTAAACATGTGAGCTGATTTATTTTAACAGAGTACGCATAAGTTCTTTATCTTTTTGACCTGGTAGCTCAGTTGGTAGAGCATCTCCCTTTTAAGGAGAGGGTCCCGGGTTCGAGCCCCGGCCAGGTCACTTAATCGGAGACCATCCGAGACCAAAACCTTGCTAATCATAAGATTAGCAAGGTTTTTTTATTTTTGGGATGTCATATAATATGATATGATATGGTTTTAAAAGTTCACAATTAGTCAACATTTTTTAAAATCGTCAACATAAGTGTCAACACTTTCATATATTGACCTCAGAAAATAAAAAGTACTTGTATTGTTGATTTGACTTTCGTCTCAATTATTGTTTAACAATTAAGACGACAACTATGCGATCTTCTACAACATTTTCAGTGCTCTTTTGGGTTTACAGCCAAAGAGCTGACAAAAACAATTTATCAAACATTTATGTCCGTATAACGGTAAACGGAAAGAAGGTTAATCTAAGCATTAACCAAAAAGCAGATATCTCCTCTTGGGATTCGAAACGACAACGGATCAAGGGTAACAGCAATCAAGCAAGGACCATCAACTTACTTTTAGATGATGTAAAGTCAGGAATTGTTCAATGCTATCGAGATTTAGAGCGCGAAGATAAAGTACTAACGGCCCAACTGATCAAAGCAAGATTTTTGGGCGAAGATAAAAGAGTACGTTCATTGAAGGATATTTTTAAATACCATAACGATAAAATGGGCGGCAAACTTGCACCTAAAACTTTACGTCATTACGAGACTAGTCAGAAATACATACTGGAATACGTATCGATTGAATACAAAAACGATAATATATTCCTCCAAGATCTTGACTACCAATTTGTTTTAGGACTGGAAAGCTTTCTGCGTTCTTATCAACCTAGACACTATCAAGGGAAAATAGGCAATAACGCTGTAATGAAACACATTCAGCGTCTCAGGAGAATGGTTACGCTTGCATTTCACATGGAATGGATAGAACGGGATCCCTTCGTAAAATTCAAGCCAAAGTTAGAAAAAAGAGAACGGGAATTTTTAACAGAAATAGAACTCCAAAAAATAGAAAACTTAACGACTTCAATTGAAAGACTATCTCTTGTTAAAGATTTGTTCATCTTTAGCTGTTATACAGGGATATCCTATGGAGACATTATGGAGTTAACCAAAAAATGTGTTGTTATAGGAATCGATGGCAATCAATGGTTAATGGCAAATAGAAACAAAACCGGCAGTCCTTTTAAAATACCAATACTTCCAGATGCTGAACTAATAATCAATAAATACCAAAAACACCCTCGTACACAATTTAATGGCAAACTATTACCAACGATATCCAACCAGAAAATGAACAGCTATTTAAAAGAGATTGCAGATCTCTGTAATATAGAAAAGAACTTGACATTTCATATGGCAAGACACACCTTTGCTACAACAGTTACATTGAGCAATGGTGTACCGATTGAAACGGTTTCTAAGCTATTAGGTCATACCAAAATGGCTACAACCCAAATTTACGCTAGAGTAATTGAAAAAAAGGTAAGTGAAGACATGATGAATTTAAGATATAAATTGAATTAGTCATAATAATTACATCAATTCACGAGTGTACTGTTTCAAATCTTGACTATTGTTTTGAAGTTTGCGTAATTCATATTTTGAAGGACTGACCGTGATCGAATAAAATTTAGGTTCTTTCTTTTTTAATTTTGCAGTGTTTCCATCGATTTCTTTAACCACTTCCTCCGCAGAAATTTCGTCGCCAAATTGATTAAAAAAGTGTTCCATATCCTGTTGTTCCAAACCTTGATTTTCTTTCTCCAAATAGCCTACAAAATCCCCTGAACTTTGACTATAGTTACCACCTATTTTTTGAGGTGTAATTGTAATGTACATAGCTCAAAAATTTATAGTTGATTACTTCGTTTTTGCTTCTCTACAAAACGTACTTCTTTGTTTTCTTTAGTGTATTTTTTTTCTATCAACATCGGTTTTTTCCTTGGCTCTTCTGTTTCAAAAAGTGATTGAATCATTGCTACCGTAGGTTTGGTTTGTGTCTTTTCCACATCCCTCATAATGGCAATAACAGCGTTGATTCTTTTTAAAAGTTTAGCTTCAATAGTTCGCCCTGTAGGACCTAATTTTTCCTTTGGTGAAATTTCGTTGTAGAAGAAAAAATCGAGCATCGTTGCCATTGCCTCGGTATGCGATTTAAAGTAAGTGCGGGAGAATGTTTGGAAACGTTTTGCAGTCTCCTTCTTAAATCTAATTCCAATAAATGAGTCCATATTTCGCCAATTTGTCGCAAATTCTTCCCTAAAAACAGGCGTTTACAAGGCGTTTGTCGCAAATTGCTGAAGGTCAAGAAATTAAATAATTTTCAAGTAGCTGAATATCAGCGTTTTGAAAACGAAAAGGAATTCTTAACATCGCGCAGCGTGTTACCCTCTTGCTATTCCCCCCTTAGTTTAGCGAACACGCTTTATTTAGGGATTATTTATATGTTAGTGAGTTTCTGTAATTGTTAACTTTCTATCGGGGAATACTCCCCATAATAATAAACTGTGACCAAACTGATAGGGGCGAATTATACGCTATTCAAAGCTTCGGGCTTATACTTTATTTGATAAAAGCCCTTGTCAGTTATCTCCGGACCGGCATCAGATGGAAATTCAGGTTTTTAGACCTATTATCAGGGGTTCGATGGTTATCTGGATACTGGTCATTTATCTAAAATCTTATCTATTATGAACAGACAAAACTTTTGCTACTTTATCGGTATTGACATATCGAAAAAGTTCTTTGACGTCGCTATCATCGAAAATGACAGGACTGCCTCTTATGTGTTTGAAAATACCAAAAAGGGGACTAACGCCTTTATTAGACTTCTTAAAAATCAGAAAATTTCTTTGGACAACACGCTGATATGCATGGAACATACTGGGGTGTACGGAAAGCTTATTATTACCAAGCTCGTTGAAAAACAAGCGCACTTTTGCGTTGAGATGCCTATAAAGATCACCAAGAGCATTGGTCTTCACCGAGGTAAAAACGATAGAGTTGATGCTAAAAGAATAGCCTTTTATGCATCCAAAAATTACCGAGAACTGGAACTTTATAAACCTATAGCTGAAGTTCTTGAAAAAATGAAAATTCTGCTTAAGATTAGAAAAAAGCTCGTCAACACTAGAGCTGACATCAATAAATATCCCAATGAACTTGAGCGTTTCTCTCCCGAAATTGGGAAACTTGCCAGGAAAAACCTGAAAAGGATCAACAAAAACCTTGAGGATGAAATCAAACGTATTGAAGCTGAAATTAAAAAACTGATTCTTTCTGACGACAAACTTAACAAAACGGTTGGCTTGGTGACTTCGGTAACTGGTATTGGTCAGATTACCGCACTTCACCTTACCGTATTCACAAACTTCTTTACGCGCTATGACAACCCGAAACAACTGGCTTGCTACAGCGGTGTAGTGCCTTTTGAATATACCTCTGGGTCGAGTATCCATAGAAAATCCAGAATACATCCTATGGCTAACAGAACGCTTAAAAAACACTTGCATATGAGTGCCTTGGCGGCTATCAATCATGATCCCGATATCAGAGCATATTTTCTCAGAAAAGTTGAAGAAGGAAAAAATAAAATGCTCATCGTTAACAACGTTAGGAACAAGCTTGTGCATAGGGTATGCGCCGTCATTAAAAGGCAGCAACCTTATGTCAAAAATATAGCTTGAAACTTTTGCCATTTTTTCTTGGTTTTAACATGGAAATCCCCCTTTTCGTTCGCTACAGGCGAACAAAAATTTCATACAATCTGGCTAAAAAGCCAATTGCCATTTCAAGGAAATGAATTTCCGATATGTTATTTTTCGATGTGTACGGTTATCGGCGAAAGTCGAAAAGTGGATAACCCTACTTAAAATTGAATGCTGTACATCAGCAAACTAAAGATACAATTTTTTTCTTGATATGATCTTGATTAAAAGCAAAACACCCCTGAATTTTCAGAGGTGTCAATTTAATTATTTCAAAATTTAAGGGTTAAAAATAAAAGTGTAAGAATATAAATTTCGTATTGCTTCTTCCTCAACCATAGTTTCAAAACAGGTGTGATTTTCTTTTATATATTTTCGAAGACTATCGCCAAATTTTCGTTCAACGTCTTTTTTAGAATTTTCTAAAAGTCGGTTTTGCGCCTCTTCGCTCAGGTCTGTAAAATTGAGATATACCATAGCTGTAGATTTTAATATTCGCTAGGTAACATCAACGTATCATTTACAAAAAATAACCGCAGTTCATCGAGTGGAAAATCGGTTACCCTATACCTTTGCTTTTCCAAAATAGTATCATTACCGTCGCTGTAAATTATTTCCGCTTCGTATCCTTCAAAATCCGGTTTTTCTTTATGTAGCCTTTTGAAGTCTATCGTTATAAACTCGCTTCGGTTCATCAGACCTTTTGCGATTACGGAAGTGTCTGTTATAAGCCAAAAACATTCAGCTGCTTCCGCCAAATATTTTAACCCGTCCGTAAAACGGGTTTTTAATAATGGTATTTGATAGAACATTTCCGTTCCATGAAAATGTTGTAACCCTTCTTTGATTTCGTTAACTTGTGCTTTCATTGTTTTCTACTTAAAAGGTTAATAATGAGAATTGAAAAAAGGGCGTTTAATTTCGGGAACGCCCTTTGCTTTTTTAAATAGTACTAGTCGTTTTTACTTCCAAGTAAAAGGATTTCGTTTGCTTCGACTTCCGTAACATAGCGTTCATTTCCTTCATCGGTGGTATAGGTTCGTGTCTTAAGTTTCCCGGTTACCCCGATCTCCTTTCCTTTGCCTACAAATTTTTCGATGATTTCCGCAGTCTTGCCCCAAGCTACTACGGTGTGCCAATTGGTGTCCGTTTGTTTTTCCCCTTTGACATCCTTGTAATACTCATTTGTTGCCAATGAAAAACGGGCTACTTTTTTACCGCTATCAAGATTCGTAATGGTTGGTTCTTGTCCAACGTTTCCAATTAACTGTACATGATTTTTTAAAGTACTCATAGTAATAGATTTAAAGATTAATTAAAATGCTACCCGAACCATTCAGATAGTTTTTGTTTCTGTTTTTTGAAGTGATTTACTTATTATATCTAGAGCGTTTTCCTTTTTTGTTTTTTTTGGTGTCGCTTCCTTTTTGATGTTTTTGTACGGTTTCATAAGCTTCATTTTAGATTTACTTCCCATAGGCCGTCGATGTTACCTTTTTTTGTTGCCGATACTTTTTCAATATTTGGAATTGATAAGGACTTATAAAAAAGAGCGAGGTACGAGCCTGGTTTATGGAGTGCGTTCAACTTCTAAATGTTGGTATTTTGCTGGCATAAAAACGGAATAACAGTGATGGTACGAAAGGTGAATCTAAAGGCATATGTGAAGTACAAAACCATAGGAAGCGACACCAAATGAATAATGGAATTCCGATTTGGCGGACTTGATTCACGATTTTGGCTCTGGAATGAAGTGTTCCTTTCCGGCGCAGCGGAAAGGGTTAACGGAATGGAAAGCTGAAATTGGGAATTGTGTCCAAGACCTGAGTAGTGAAGGTCTTTTCTCGGAATGTAGCTTTTCGCGAAATGTAGAGGAATGTGCTGAACGGGTTATGAAAATCGATTTCTCTTTTAAGTAGGATATCAAGCGGACTTAATTTCTAAGATGCAGATTGGGAATGAAACGTTTCCCGCATTTTTTTGCGGGTTTAGCTTAATGGAAATAGTAATCTTTGACATTGTGTCCAAGACCTGAGTAGTGAAGGTCTTTTCTCGGAATGCAGGGGAATGTGCTGAGCGGTTTGGAAAGTACGGGCATAGTATACAACCCCCGTCCTATAAATGCAAGCATAGCAATACTTTCAGCAAACCCTTTTATTTCATAGTCTTAAACGATTTTATAAAGGTTTACAAAAGAAAACATTTTTAGTGGTTCACTTTAACCGTTTTTTACAACCAACATTCTCTAATCTCACATAATAATTGTTAAACCTGATTTATGTTTATTAGAAATTTGTAATATTTTTAATCCAATTACGTCTTTTGTATTTTTTTTAATTGGTTTGTAACGAATCAGCTACTAAAATTTAACTTTTCTTATTCTCTATATGCATATAATTGCGCCATCATCCCCATTCCCATTTGAGCAATTACTCGGTAGTCACTTTGTTGTAGTTCAACCCCACCTCTATTATCTTGAGCCACTCCTTTAAGGAAACCATCCGGGGTGATATAATCGTACAAACTCTTCCAACATTTTTCAGCGGCTACCCTATAGGATTGATCTAAAATTCCATTTTTTACTGCGGCCATAATTGCTGCCGAAATACCTGCAGACCCCGAGGTATCAGGAGCCACATCTTGGTCCATAAAGCAATTCCACAAACCATTCTCTTGTTGCATAGTAATGACAACATCAACTCCTTCTTTAAATTTTTTTATAATTTTTTCATCCTGAATCTCTTCTTTTAATTCAGAAATTGTTCTAACAAATCCCAGTAAAAACCAGGCAGCACCACGTGCCCAATTCCGAAATGTTTTTTCTCCTTCGTTATAACGTAAATAAAAATTACCATCTTCAACCAATACAAATCGATGTCGGAGTTGTGCCAAGGCATTCTGCATCAAATCTTTTCGTTTCCACAATCGTCCTATAACAGCCATCGGGTATGCCACTGTATAACAGCCCTCAGCGGTAAGCGTCATGCCACCGGTTATCATACCGTTTTTCTTGGAATATGAATCCCAAGCCATAACAACAGTTTTAAGTATTGGATGAGTTGGATCTAACCGAGCCAGTGTTGCAAATGGAATTGTTGATTCAATCCCGTCAATCTGATTGTCCTTTTGAATACTGTGGGCATTTTCATATATCAGATTTTTATTTTCATCGAAAAACAAATCAAAATGTTCTTTGATGACCTCTAAGGCCCGTTGCTCTCCTTTTTGTGAATAAAGCTGCCAAAGACCATCCAGGACAGTACCTTCACGCCAGCCAAACGACTGTATTGAATTGACCGACATGAAACGTTCCTTGAAGGCCTCAATAGAACCATACTTCTCGGAAGAAGCAAGAAGATGAGGCAATAACGAACGGTTATCACTATTTATTGATTGTTTATCAAAAATCCATAGTGGTTCGGAGGCTTCTAGAAAAAGTTCCAGACCATATTTATTGATAGACTGCACATGCTTTTTATCAATTTCGAGTTCATATGGAACCAATACAGCGGAACTCCTTATATCTATAGTTCCCAAGCTAACGTTCTTACCAGCTATTTTTACATGCACTAATTTATTATCCCAGGTTTCCTGTGCCGTAGAGATCCGTAAGAAAAGATTTGCCTCAGGAAGATTTATCTCAGGAAGATTTATCTCAGGCTTAAGAATAATAAAATCATTCGGCTTTATTCCTGCTGCCGACCATCCAAATGCTACTCTTTTTCCTTGAGGAATTTCAATCAGATTTGAGGAAACTATTTTTAAATTGATTTGTTTTGTTCGATTAATCCCCTCCTTTAAAAACAAATTACAAGCAGTTGACGATAATAGACAAACTCCCAAACCAGCCGTCGGTACAGTTTCTAAAAATTTTCTTCTTTTCATAATTTTACTAAACGGTTATCTTATTTCTATTTATCCAAAAGTGTAAAATTTCTTAGACTTTGATTATATGTAACCTTTTCGTGATCAGTATTGTAAGAATCTTTATAAGAATGGATAGCAAAGTTTTAAAAATGCATCTTCTAATTAATCTTTTCATAAATCAATGCCACAAGACCATTTACTCCGATTATAACAGTAGGCGCCCCATCAGACCCCAAATCTACTTTTATATCACCAACACTTTCGGATTCTACATACCAATACCCTGGTACAGAAACCTTGGTTGCTTCAGAATGATTTGAGGTATGGGCCAAGACAATCGCCATGCGGTTACCGTTTACAAAACTCCTACCTTTAATCACCCCCTTGTCATCAATTGAGAAACCTTCCGTATCCTTATAAGTTCCCATTACGAGAAGTGATTTATACTTATCTTTTAAAAGATTTACCTTGGCCAAGTGTTCCTGATAAATGGGAGTTTTGTCGATTGTTTCACGAAGACGATAAATCTGCAAATTATTACGTAACCCTAATAACACGTTTTGATTCACCAACCATTTTATGTTGGGTTCATCTCCGTCAATATTCCTGCCTGTTAAAATAATTTCAGGAAAAGTATAGCGGTACCAGTCAATAAAAAAGTCGTTCCTATCTAGATATAAAATACTATGCACATAATCTACATATTGTGAGGTTACATCTGTAATATGCTCTATACCAATGGCCAACTCCCTATTCTTTGTTTCTATATGGTCGTGGATCATTTTCAACGCATTGGCCTTATCTGCAATGATGCGTAAATTGGGGACTGGAAATTCTTTCGTCAAATCCCAATCTTTCCAATCCTCGGCATACCCCAATTGATCATAAAAAACACTGTTCGCACCCATTTCCAACGCATGGTCCGCCATTTTCAGTAATTGCTTCTGCCATCTGGAATCGCTTGTATTTGCTACCACAAAGGTTCGTGTGTTATATTTACCAGTGAACGTTCCGGGACCAGAAAACCTGTACGCCTCATTTATTTCGGTCCCTGTATTACTGGTAAAACTTACTTTGCTACCCACACCTTTACGATAATAAGCGCTTTCTGTATCAATAAGTTTTCCATTATAATAAAGCATAACTTTACCGTCTCCCTGTTGAAAATCGGCAATTGCCTTTTTCCAAGCGCGATCCCCGCCCTGTTCCGGGTCGGTCACAAAATAAGAGTCAGGATACCCGTTGTCCATACCACTGTCCCACCAGCCAAACGGGAATACTACGTTTATCCCAACGCTCTCCCCGGCCTTTTTTACGTTAGTGGCAAGCTCGTCATAGGTAAAAAGAGTTTCACCATACTGGTGCCTCATGATAATTCTTTGAAAACCATTCATTTGTTTCACCCATAACGGTTCATCCCGATGGTCCCACCAAGTATTGGTCCAAGCCCTATATATTTTGGAAGTTTCATGCCAATTTCCTGAATAGGGTGCGATAACATTGGCATCATTCTTCCAAGTCTCCCCCGAAAGACAGTTAGGATATTTATAAATACCCATCTCTAGCCGATTAAAGTTCTTATTTTCATCAGGATATACCCTTAAGCCATGCCAGGTATCTTGATATGTTGGATCATGACTGCCAAAATATAGCCCTTGGTCCTTTCCGACCAAAGCAAAACAATTTGCTGCTGTTCTCACAGGGTAGATAACCTCCATCTGCCGAAAATGCTGATCTGGACCCTTGTACGAATAAGGTATCGACAAAATTTTCTTAATTGGATCAGGATACAACCTTCCTCCCATTTCCGTTGTTAATAATTGATGATCTGGAGCCACCTGGCAATCAGAAACCAATGGATACTGTAGTTCACGAATAATGGTATGTGATTCATTATTTTTAACTTCGGAAGAAAACCTAACAAAATCATTTTCAAGAATCATTTTCAAAACCAGCTTGAAATTAAGATCTTTATTTCCAGCCTTTAAACTAGCATACACCAACTGTATCTTATTCCCCTCTTGTTGAATTGAGGGCAAATTGTCCTTGCCTAAAACCTCAATATCCTTTGTTTTTTTAGTGTCATAAAGCATACGCCATATAGGTCCACCAGTTGCATAATTATGTCCCGATTGTAGGTTTTTCAATGAAACCAGGTTCCCCGTTTCGTCAATGGCAAATTCAACGTTCTGGTTTTTTATGGTATACACTTTTTGGCTAATTCCGTTAAACGACTGGGTAACGATAAATAAAAATGCCAAAACAAGCTTTAGATTAAAAAAATTTGTTTTCATACTGTATTATTTAAAATATAGTTCATTATTAGAACGATTCATGATTTACAATTGACTCATCATTATTACTTAAAGAAGGATTTGAAAGAAATTATTCAATTGGTTATTAACAAAACAATCAACCTTTTTTATTTTCATCTACATAACCTTAGCAATTAAATCCGTACTTCTTTTGTATATACTTCCTTTGTTATCCATAGTGTTCCGTACTTTTTCCAGTGACTGTCTATTGTTTGGTATTACATGCCTTAAACTGCTCGTAATTTGTTCAATTTAAAGACCCAATCGCCAGAGCACATCATTGCTTTTGCTTCAAATTAATTATAATTGGATACAGGAAGGCCACAATGAGGATCTTTTTATTACACGTATTACTACGGAGTAGTATTAAACCTACTTACTCAACTTGGATTAATTTGATTCTAAACAGCTAGTTAAAGTTCCTTTTCATAAACCAATACCGCAAGGCTGTTCATGCCGATTGTAACTGTGGGTGTCTCATCAGATTCCATATCCACTTTTAAATCACCAACACCTGCTGATTCTTTATATCGGTAACCAGGTACAGAAACCCTAGTTGACTCCGAACCATTAGATTTATGGGCCATGACAATTGCCATCCGGTCACCGTTTACAAAACTTCGACCCTTAATAACTCCTTGGTCGTTCATATAAAATCCTTCCGTATCCTTATAAGTTCCCATTACGAGAAGTGATTTATACTTATCTTTTAATAGATTCACCTTGGCTAAATGTTCCTGATAAATAGGAGTTTTGTCGATTGTTTTACGAAGACGATAAATCTGTAAATTATTCCGTAACCCTAATAAGACGTTTTGATTTACCAGCCATTTTATATTTGGCTCATCACCGTCTATATTCCTATCGGATAAAATAATTTCAGGAAAAGTATAGCGGAACCAGTCTATAAAATAATCGCTGCTTTCCGGATCCAAAATACTATGCACATAATCGACATATTGTGATGTCACATCTGTAATCCATTCTGTGCCGATGGCCATCTCTGTATCTTTAGTTTCAATGTAATCATGAACCATTTTTAAAGCATTGGCCTTATCTGCAATAACCCGTATATTCGGTACTGGGAATTCTTTCCTCAAATCCCAATCCCAAGTAGACTCGGCATAGCCCAACTGATCGTAAAAAACACTATTAGCCCCTAGTTCCAATGCATGGTCCGCCATTTTAATCAGTTCCTTTTGCCATCTGGAATCGTTGGTGTTTGCTACAACAAAGGTTCGTGCGTCATATTTTCCTGTAAAAGTTCCGTTACCATAAAACCGGTAGGCTTCATTTATTTCAGTCCCCGTGTTACTGGTATAACTTACTTTACGACCATCACCCTTCCGATAATAATCACTTTCTGTATCAATAAGTTTACCATTATAATAGAGTATAACTTTGCCATCTCCTTGTTTAAAATCAGCAATCGCCTTTTTCCAGGCTCGATCTCCACCTTGTTTTGGGTCAGTGACAAAGTATGAATCAGGATAACCGTTATCCATGCCACTGTTCCACCAACCAAATGGAAATACCACATTTACCCCTACACTTTCCCCTGCCTTTTTTACGTCGGATGCAAATTCTTTATAAGGAAAAAGAGTTTCACCATCCTGGTGCTTCATAATAATTCTTTGAAAACCGTTCATTTGTTTCACCCATAACGGCTCATCCCGATGATTCCACCAAGTATTGGCCCATTTCCTATATATTTTGGAGGTTTGATGCCAATTTCCTGAATATGGCGCAATAACGTTGGCATCGTTCTTCCATGTCTCTCCTGAAAGACAATTTGGATATTTATAAATACCTGTCTCTAGCTCTTTAAAGTTCTTATTCTCATCAGGATACACCCTTAAACCATGCCAGGTATCTTGATATGTTGGGTCATGACTTCCAAAATATAACCCTTGGTCCTTACCGACCAAAGCAAAACAATTTGCTGCTGTTCTCACAGGATAGATAACCTCCATCTTGCGGAAATTCTGATCTGGACCCATGTAAGAAAAAGGTATCGACAAAATTTTCTGAATTGGATCAGGATACAGCCTTCCTCCCATTTCTGTCGTTAATAGTTGATGATCGGAAGGCACTTGGCAATCAGAAACCAAAGGATATTGAAGTTCACGAATAATCGTATGGGATTCATTGTTTACGACTTCCGAAGAAAATCGAACCAGATCATTTTCAAGGATCATTTTAAGAACAAGCTTAAACTTTAGTTCATCATCCCCAACATTTAGACCATTGTATGTCAGTAGCAGTTGACTCCCATCTTGTTGAATTGAAGGCAGATTATCCTTTCCTAAAACCTGAATGCCCTTTGTTGTTTTATCGTCGTAATACATACGCCAAATAGGCTTGCCAGAAGCATAATTATTTCCGGATCGCAGATTCTTCAATGAAACGAGATTTCCCGTTTCATCAATAGCAAATTCTAAGTTTTGATTTTTTAAGGTGTGCACTTTCTGGCAAATACCGTTAAATGACTGGGTAACGATAAATAGGAATACCAAGATCATCTTTAGCTTAATAATATTTGTTTTCATACTCTATTATTTAAAATTTCTTTCGATTATAGGTTATTATTAGAAGGATCATGGTTTACAATTGACACATCGTTATTCCTTAAAGAAGGATTTTGCATTATTGTGTCTAATATCCGTTAAAGTACCCTGGTAATGTCTAAGCTCTTTCGCCTCATAAGGATGCTTTTCAATTTCCTTTTCATCGATATCTATGCCTAGACCTGGTTTATCTGGAATGGTCATTTGCCCATTTTTAAAAGTAATTTCCTCGTTGCAAATTTCCGATCGCCAAGGGACATCGCTGCTCATGGTTTCCAATAGATAAAAATTGGGTACACAGGCCGCCAATTGCAAGGTGGCCGCATTGGCCACGGGACCACTGGGATTGTGGGGACAGATCGGAATATGATAGGCTTCGGCCATGGCCGCTATCTTTTTCAATTCCATGATTCCCCCGGCGTGACTTACATCTGGTTGGATATAGTCTACCGCCCGAAGTTCGAAAAGACTTTTAAACTCCCATCTATTATACAATCGCTCCCCTGCTGAAACAGGGACCTTGATTCTGCGCTTCACTTCGGCCAAACCTTCAAGATTCTGCGGAGGGATGGGTTCTTCATACCATAAAATGTCAAAATCGGAAAGGGCATTTCCTATTCGAACGGCCGTAGGAATATCAAATCGTCCATGGGCCTCTATAATGATGTCCGCCTCGTCCTTTACTGCTTCGTAAACAGCCCCAATGCATTCCATGGCCTGGTTCAACTCTTTACGGCCAATCTGTAAATAGGCCGACCCGAACGGGTCCCATTTTAATGCTTTAAAACCATTTTTAACGGCTATTTTCGCCTTCTCCGCAAATTCATGAGGGGTCTTGGCAGGGGCAAACCAACCGTTGGCGTAACAGGGAACTGCCTCCCGTACCTTCCCCCCTAAAAGCTGATATACGGGCACTCCCAAGTCTTTTCCCTTGATATCCCAAAGGGCCATTTCTATGGACGATAGGGCGCTCATAAGTACGGCTCCGCCCCGCCAATAGGCATTGCGGTACGCCAGATGCCAAAATTCCTCAATTCGATGTGGGTCCTTGCCTATCAACAAGCTTTCCAGTTCATGACAGGCTTGGGCAACGGTATGCTCCTTGTACTCCAAAGTAGCCTCTCCCACTCCATATAGGCCATCTACATCGGTAAAAACCTTTATAAATACCCAATTTGTACGATACGCATGGCAGATGTACGTTTTTATGGCAGTAATCTTCATTGTTCTATTTTTTAAATGATTTTTTCTATTCCAGGAACCAATTCAAACGAATCAGTCCCCCTTCTTTTACATTCCTTCACAAAAGGTATTGGATCTTCCGTGTTTTCCGCAAACATGCCGTAATGCATGGGTATGGCCATACGAGGTTTTAAACTGTCGACCAAAGAAATTGCTTCCTGCCAATTCATATTGCCCAATCTACCATTGATACAGACCAATACCACATCAATCTCACCCTTGGCAAGAGTCTTGACCTCCTGCACCAATGTGTCCGAAAAAGTGGTATCGGCACTTAAATAGATCTGTGTACGTGCTGTATTTATGACACCGCCTACTGCAAAAGGGTCAGAATGGTAAGCCGGAGTAATCGCTAACAAAAAACATCCCAATACATAGGTTTTCCCTATGGAAACGGAATGCATAACTAATCGATCAAAACCCATTTCTTGGGCTTTTTCCATCACGCTTTGCGGCCCGTATATGGGAACAGTGGGATATTTCTTATGAATTTCGGGAAGGGCAATGGGATCAAAATGATCCAAATGATTATGGGTGATAAATATATAATCGGGTTGAAGCTCCTTAATTTGAAGAGGTGGGGCCATGAGTCGTTTCAATCCCTCGCGTTGCTCCACTATGTCACTTAAAAATGGATCCACCAATAGTCTTGTTCCGTTCACTTCGAACAAAAAACTACCTTGTCCCAGCCAAGTAATTGATAAAGAATTCGAATCCATACGTTAGTTTTTACAAATCAATATCTTCAGGCAAATGCTGGGCGGAACAGCCCCCATCTACCACCAATCTTTCGCCCGTTATATTTTTGGCCGCATCCGATGCCAAGAAAGCCACGGCTTGGGAAATATCATCCGCAGACGCTTCGCTCCCCAAGGGAATATTATTTCTTCTTCGTTCTTTAACCTCAGCCGAAAGCTCATCCCAACGATCCGTATAAATATAGCCCGGTGCAACCATATTTACGCGTATACCCTTGTCCGCTAAATCTGTGGCCATAGCCTTGGTAAGAGCGTCTATACCCCCCTTGCTGGTCACATAGGCGATACGATCATGGATGGCCCTAGTGGAAACATTGGAACCTAAATTTATGATGACCCCTCTGGATTCTTGCCCTACCATAATTTTCGCAGCCTGCTGGGAAACCTGAAAGGTACCCATCAAATTTACCTTTAATACCCTTAAAAAATCATCGGGATGCATGGTATCGAACCTCATTCCAATCCCTTGATCCGCCGCGTTGTTTACTAGGATATCAAGACGACCGAACTTTTTTGTAATTGCTTGAAACATACCTACTACCTCGCTCGTATTCGAAATATCGGCTACAAATTGATCAAAATCATGTAGGCCCATGGCATTTAATAGGGCTGCTCCTTTATCTAGATTTTCTTTGGAACTTCCATTAATGCATACTTTGGCGCCTTCCTTGATAAATAGTGACGCAATACCTACTCCGGTATTTTTGGTCGCACCAGTAACTAATATTACTTTATTTTTAAACTTCATTTTTAAATTTTACAGTTGTATACTTTCTTATTGTTATAAATAAATTCATCCAATACACCCATGAACCTATTTTTTTCATCAAACAGTCCGACCACTATCTTTCTTTCTTTCTTCCACTCTATGATGCCCAGGTTAACATCTATGGAAACACCCGTAATTGGTGAAACTTCTGCTTGAAATATTGCTTCCGCATTTTCTGCATAATCCTCGGACGAGGATACAAGCTGAATTTTAAGGATTCCTTTACCAAACACCCCATATTTGGCTTTTAGTTGGAATCCATCTCCTTGTTCCTGCACGCATATTGGGTCCTCGATTATTCCAAATTCATTCACATCGCTTATATCGCAATATTCCGAAAGTGTCGATGTTAAAATTTCATACTCGAACGTCATACTCCCTTTTGGTTGTAATTCAACTAAAGGAGACAGTACTTCCACTTCCAAATATGGGGGATTTGACCGTTTGTCATTCCCATATTCGATAATCCTATTTCTTGAATGGATAAGGCCCTTTCCTTGTGACCATATTTGAACAGACGTATTGTCAGGATATGTTCCATTTTTTTCGACCAGAAACCTATACACTAGGACTTTCCCTGTTTTCTTATGGATGTAGGCCACCCAATTGGCATCCGTATCCAATCCCACCTTGCCGACTAAATAGCTGTAATCTACCAGAAGGTGGTTTTTATTTCTTCTATATTGGGGGTTGTTAACTAAGCCGTGCATCACCTTGAATCCTTGGTCGTACTGGGTATGCTCACTAATCGGGCACACGACCTGATATTCAACTTCTTCTCCAAAATCTTCGGTCTTTAGCTGGCAAACTGGCCAAATGGACCATTTTTTTGGCCTATCTGAAAAATTAGTAAACTGGGCCTTTATTCGCACCCCGGACTTTTCGGGTATCAAGCCAATGGCTCGTTGAATCTGTAACCCGGTAAAATCATCCACAGGACTCACTAAAAAAGCCTCCGACCCATGCACCGCATCTACTCTTTCTTCTATGGAATAGAGGCCTCCATCCAAAACTTCGTCCGGTGGTCCAGGCCATTGATTGGCATGATCCCAACCTTGTGGGGCGGGCCATATTTTTTCGCCTCCGTAATTCCGCCAAACGCCATCGCTTTCTTCTACAATACTACCCGACCACTTTTGTGCAAGGTCTTTATTCGCATATAGGAACTCATGCCCTGCCAATTCCAATTGAATAATCCTACCCCCTAATTGCGGAGCAATACTGATTTTCATCCAATCGTTTTCCAACAAATACACATCCCATCCTAAATAACTTGATGCTCTAAGACGTTTCATATCTTCACCTGATTTGAGTGAATTTTGTTATAATCTGTATTGAAATAGTATTTATAGCCCACCAAAAAAAGGAGTCCGCACAGTACCCAAATAATGGATAATAAGGATATTCCTGTAGATAGTCCGATAAAAGGTTTTAGGTAGCCCAAAATTATTGGTGATAAGGACCCAACAGAAAAACCAATCATTAACATGACCCCTGATGCCGAAGATTGGTATTCTTCGGGAATTACATCATAGAGTATTGCATAGGTATTGGCATCAAAAAGAGCCCTCCCGAAACCAAACCCAGCGAATCCGATGTAAACCCACATTAGGTCACTTGAATAGCCCATCAAAACAATAAAAGGCGCGGCGAACAAAAGTCCGATTGCTGGCACCAACATTCGTATTGCCGGATTACCCGTTACTAATTTATCTGTATACTTTCCGGCCAAGATCACCCCAATAAAAGCAAACAAATGCGTATAGAACATAGAATGAAATCCCGCACGGGATAAGCTCATATTGAAATTTTCGAATAAGTAGGTGGGCGTCCAGGTAAGGTAACCGACTAGGACAAAAATCAGTCCGCTAAACCCTACTGTCAATATCAAGGCCGTTGGAGTACGAAATAAGACCTTAAAACCTTCTTGAAATTTCACCTTTTTATGTGTGTCTGCAGTAACTCTTTTTCCCTTTTTGTCCTTGAGTCGAAATATCATTACAATACCATGGACTACACCGATAGCGCCAAACACATAAAAGGCATTTCTCCAACCATAATGTTCTCCTATATAACCCGCAATAAAACCACTTAGTATGATACCTATATAATAGGAAGTCTGATGAATAGACATGGCCAATGATCGGGTCTTCTTATGATATTGGGCTAATAAAGTATAATTCGCCGGACCAAAGAAAGCCTCCCCTCCACCTGTGGCCACACTCCGCATAATAATCAGCAAGAGAACCGTACTGGCCAAACCGGTAAACATAGTGGCAACACTCCAAAAAAGGACACTGATGGTTACGATCCACTTTCGACTATAAATATCTCCGACATAGCCCGCAATGGGCACCATGGCGGCATACACAAGATTAAATATTGTCGCGATAGTGCCTATTTCCACATCGGTCAAATTCAAATCAGCCTTGATGAGAGGCAAGACTACATTAAAAATTTGTCGGTCTGCCTGATTGAGAAAAAAAGCTACCCACAAAAGCCCTAATACCTCCCACTTATAACTTTTATAACTTTTCATAGAATTCTAATGAATAATTTATTTAATGTCTCAACGCACATGCAAGGAGTCTCTTACGTTCTTTTTAATAATATGACTTCAAAATCTAGGTTTCCAAGTTCTATGCTATTGTATAATGCCATTTTGCGATATAATTTAATAAGGTCATTGGAATAGTTTTTCCCTCTTAGTGCCGTAAATTCCATCTATGTTGAACATTGATTTCTCGTAACCACCGTCTGAATCGTATTCGCATTTGTCAAACCAAAACTGGTTTTAGACGGCCAAAAAAAATCAACAAATAGTATTCACCTCAACATTATCATGATTATTATGGGCCTTCCGATGTTTTCTACACTTATTTTATTTTAAATTTTAATACCCAGGATTTTGATTTTCTTGGTTTATTAACGGGTTCGTTTGGATTTCTTGTTCCGGAATAGGCCACAGAAGGTGCGTATCTAACACATTAAAACCCTTTGCATTTAAAATAACCTCTTCAACAATGCCCAATCGTTTTAAATCCAACCATCTTTTTCCCTCCATATACTGCTCATAGCCCCTCTCCTTTAACACGGCATCCAAGAAAGACGATTCCGTCCAACCTGTTGAAGGGTAATCTACCGCGGATACACTTGAAGCTGGATATCCATAAGCCCTTCTTTTAATCATGTTCAAATATTCAATTGCTGTAGAAGTAGGTCCGTTGGATTCTTGGGAAGCTGCCTCTGCATATAGTAATAAAATATCGGAATACTTCATAAAGGGAAGGTCATTGGAAAAACTCCTGTTTCCTGGCGCCGCAGGATCTCGATATTTTGAACAGAGTACAGGAGTGGAAGCTGGAAGAGTTTCAATCTCACCCGTATTACGGTTCACATACTCGGAAAATATATTGAATTGTTTTCGAAGGTCATTGTCGTCCCATTCCGAAATAAATGGGTAATCAGTGGTTGAGTATAATACAAAAGCTCCAAAAGGAGCATAAATGGTTTTGTCCCACAACATGAAAAATGGCCAACCAGTACCTACTTGATTATTATATTTTATATAAAATATTTCCTCGGACGACCCATTCGCACCAGCGCCATACAGAGCATTAAAATCATCTGCTACTTCCACATCTACTAGTGAATACATCCCAGAATCAATAACTTCACCTGCTTTAGCTTTTGCAAGGGCCCAGTTTTCATTGGTTAAATAAATCAACGCAAGCAATGATTTTGCAGACCATTTAGAAGGATGACCAAATTGAGCTTCGGTACTGGGAAGTACAGCCTCTGCATCCTGTAAATCTGAGATTATAGCCTCGTATACTTTATCAACAGGACTTCTGGGAAGCGCATCTTCAGTTGCCTCTTCACTTCCCAAATACAAGGGCACATCTCCAAAGTTGACCACTAAATGATAGTAACAGAACGCGCGCATAAACTTGGCCTCTGCAAGCAGTTCCTGCTTATCATTTTCGAGGATATCCATTGATGGAATTTTTTCAAGTGCTATATTTGAAAAATTTATACTTCTATAAAATCT
Source organism: uncultured Maribacter sp. (assembly GCF_963977385.1). Classification (GTDB taxonomy): domain Bacteria; phylum Bacteroidota; class Bacteroidia; order Flavobacteriales; family Flavobacteriaceae; genus Maribacter. The sequence continues at coordinate 41,040 of NZ_CAXBOU010000013.1, forward strand.
GCTCCAAAATCCGGCAGTTCGATTTGCATTTGTTGGATCAAGGCCCTGATATTGTCCAACTGGTATATATGAGCCCCTGCCTGTAGCGTAATCAGACATGCTTTCTAGCTCCGCGTAGTAGGTCTCCCCAAACAAACCTGCTTCCAATAACGGCGCATAGATTGCATTTATGGCCGATTGGGCGTCTGATTTTGATTGGTAAAATAATTCATCAGACAATCTGTCCTTTGGCACTTCATCCAAATAACTTTCACACCCTACGAGTATAACCGTAAGAAAAACAAAAAATAAAGAGAATCTTTTCATGACTTATAATTTTTAAATGAATTTATTATAATTTCAATTTTAACCCAACTGTAAAAGTTCTGGCGTCTGGAAAACCAAATTGATCTATACCTGGAGAAATTTGACTATTGCCACGGGTACTAACATCTGGAGAATACCATGAATAATTGGTAATTGTAAAAAGGTTTTGTGCCGAAACATATAGGTATAAGCTGTTCAACCAGTCAATATTTCCAGCGACATTTTTAAAATCGTAGCCTAATTGTATATTTCTCAATCGAAGATAAGAGCCATCCTCCACAAAACGGTCAGATGCCAAATACTTTGTATTTTTACTTACACGCGGAAACTGTGCATTAGGATCGGGATTGGCTTCTGTCCAAAAATTGCCTAGAACATCCGTTGTCTGATTCAACCCAAAAGTAAAAACATCCGAAACAGTGCTTTTGTTAAAATTAAAAAGATCGTTTCCTTGAACTCCAGAAATCAAAAAGTTGAAGTCGAAATCCTTATAAGATAAAGTCGAATTGATTCCATAAATAAAATCTGGATTAGGATTGCCAATAACAGTCCTATCCAAGGCATCAATATCACCACTACCATCAAAATCAACATATTGTATGTTCCCCTCTTCCGTTAAACCGTCTTCGATAAATCCGTAAAAAACACCTACCGGTTCGCCAACCCTCACCAAATTCACACTGGTTGATATAGGAAGACTCAAAGTAGAACCAAAAATATCGGCATCATTTGCAAGACTTAAAACCTTATTCCTATTTCTGGAAAAAGTAAGGCCCAAACTCCATTTCAAATCTTCCGTCTCTAAGATTCTAGCATCCAAGGACACGTCAATTCCTTTATTTTCAATAGCTCCGATGTTTGTCAGAGAATTTGAAAAACCTGTTGACGTAGGCAATGGCACACTTGCTAAAAGATCATTGGTTTCTTTATTGTAATAGTCAAGGGTAAAGGAAAGGCGGTTGTGAAATAGACCTAAATCCAAACCAATATCAGTCTGTGAGGTAGTTTCCCATTTGAGATTAGGATTGGGTTTGGAAGTTCCTGGAGCGAAACCTACAAATAAATCGTTATCAAAAACCGCTGATAAATTCGAAAGCACTGAAAGCGATTGGTAAGGGGCTATTGCCGTATTGCCAGTTTTGCCATAAGAAGCTCTAATTTTTAGGTTATTTATTAATTTGGAATCCTTTAAAAATTCTTCCTCCGATATTCTCCAAGATACTGCGCCAGAAGGAAAATAACCCCATTTATTGGCAGCGCCAAAACGAGAGGAACCATCGGCCCTTATACTACCCGTAAGCAAATATTTTCCTTTATATGAATAAGCCCCCCGAGCAAGTCCCGATAACAATGAAAATTCCCGATAGTACGAAACAGGTATGATTGGATTACTTCCGGACTGGAGATTAAAGTTTTCAAGTGTATTGTTCAAAAATCCGGCGGAACCCGTTACCACCCCTTGTTGGATATTTGTTTCCGTTGTAAATCCTGCGATTAGGTTTAGATTGTGATTATCCGATTGAAAAGATGTGTCATAGGACAATAAATTCTCGTTTAGCACCCTTGAAGCTTCATCATAGCTAATTGAGGCATTCCCTGTAGCAGATACTTTAAGCAAAGTAGAGGAATAATTATCCCCACGTGAAACTTCATAATCAATACCAATGGAAGATTTAAACTTCAAGTTATCAAGAATAGCATACTCGGCAAACAGATTGACCAAAACACTATTTGTAGTACTCAGTCTTTTGTTCTCTAGTGCAATGGCAACAGGATTGTCTGCAATATCAGGGCTAAAGGCATAGGGTGTAACATTGGTATACTCACCATCACCATCAAATACAGTAAGTGTAGGAGGTGCAACAAGCGCACCGCTTAAAACCCCATCTCCCCTAGAGGAATTGTCACTTGTCAGAGCATTCGCTTTTCTTCGAGAAAGAATGGTATTGGCCGATACTTTTAGTCTATCACTTATGTCATGGGTTAAATTGGCCCTTAATTGATAGCGATTGAAATCTGAGTTAATAAGGATTCCCTCTTGATCAAAATAATTACCCGAAAGACTAAAAGTTGTTTTGGCGTTACCCCCACTCACAGAAATGGAATGATTTTTCACAATGGCATCCCTGAATACCTCATCTTGCCAATCGGTGCCCTCTCCAAAAGAATTGATTTCAGTCTGAGTGAAAAAAGGGTTTTCACCATCATTGCTAGCTCTAAAATTCGCCAGGTTAGCAAACTCTGTGGCATTTAAAAAATCTAATTTAGTCGCTGCCCGCTGTACGCCAACATAAGTATCTATTTCAATGATTGTTTTACCTTCCCTACCCTTTTTAGTAGTTACGAGTACCACACCATTAGCTCCCCTAGAACCATATATTGCTGTGGCAGAGGCATCTTTTAACACCTCCATGGATTCTATATCCTTGGGTGACAAATTGTTTAATTCCCCTTGAATCGGAAATCCGTCAACGACATACAATGGTTCATTGCTTCCCATGATGGAATTACCACCTCTAATTCTCAAACTTATATTACCTCCCGGTGCACCAGAGTTTTGGGACACTTGAACACCAGGCGCCAAACCCGCCAATGTCTGCAAAGGGTTTCCTCCCCCAGGTATGTCAAGTTCCTCACCTTGCACTGAAGCTACCGAACCGGTTAAATCACTTTTTTTAACGGTGCCATACCCAATTAACACCACCTCATCCAAACTTGAAGCACTTTCCGACAATGTTATACTTAACAAAGATTGATCGTTAACATTTACTTCTTTAGTGGAAAACCCTATATAAGAAACGATTAGGGCAGCATTGTCGCTGGACAACATGATTGAGAAATTACCGTCGAAATCTGCTGTCACACCATTCGTGGTTCCCTTTTCCACAATGTTGGCCCCAGGCAACGGCGACCCATTTTCATCGGCCACCGAACCAGAAACCTTAGTGTTCTGGGCAGTTACATTAAAGCATAGAAATGTAAAAATCAGAATAGGAAGGGCGTTCCGTAACAATCCAAAAACCCATTTCAGGACTTTATATTCATTCTTGTTTTTCATAATTAATTTAAATTTTCATTAACATTAGGTAGATGGTTTAATTGATTACACAACTGTTGTGTAGTGTAGTGTTTCGATAAATGTAGTTATAAAATTCAATTATCCAAAAAAATCAGGTTTTTTTTTTGAAATAATCAATAAAAAGCGTCTAGAATTGTAAAATTCATAAAATACAAAACAGGTTTCATTTAGAGCTTCCCCATATTATAGGGTAATAACAACTAATTTTATAGCCATTCTGAAACCGGATAAGTATTGGTTTCGATAAATAGATGTTTAACTAATTATCCATTTACCCCTGTTATACTTCAATTTTCCCATCCTCCTATTAACTTCCTCAATAGGAATAATAACATAGCCCGAAAGCACTTTTAAGGTTAGATACAATCATGCTATTACAAGAACCATGACTAGGTTGCAAGCGGCAAAAAATTCTCCATAAAATAAAGGGACGGCTCTACTTGCTTTAACAACAAATCATTAGGATTTGTCAGCATATGCAGGAACATTTGTTATATTTATCGGGAGAGGAAGGTAATATAGTACTATCCCATATATGCCATACAATTCACTTGAAAAGGTCTTAATTCCTACTTTTTTTATAACTTTAAAAATTTTAATAGAGCTTTGCCTAATTAAGTTAGTAGCATAAAACATTTAATCTGTGGTGTAGTGGAGTGTTTTATATGTGCTTCGAAATAATTACCTAGACTTAATTGATTTGAAAATTTTAATCCCTTAATAAGACCAATTTAATTGTTCAATAATTTTATGAAAAGTGAAATAGAAATTGATTTGAATTCCAAAGAACCAATTTATAAACAATTGGTAAAAAATATTCAAAATTTAATAGACGTAGGAATTTACGAAAAGGGAGATTATGTCCCATCCTTAAATGATTTATCGTTAGAGTTAAAAATTTCCAAAGAAACAGTAAAAAAGGCCTATTCAATTTTACGTGAGAAAAATATTCTGGAATCAACGCAAGGAAAAGGTTACTATATATCCTATGATGACGATAATCAAATAAAGATATTATTGATATTGGACAGATTAGGCACTTATAAGCAAACTATGTTCAACTCCTTTTCTGACACTTTAGGTGCCGATGCCCAAATAACGATACGATTACACAATCAAGACATTACCTCTTTTGAAAATTTTCTGGAAGATAGTTTAGACGATTATGACTATTACGTAATCACATCTCATTTTCCTCTATTAAAGGATATCCAAAAACGAGCATTAAAAGCTTTAAAAAAAGTACCAAATAGAAAGTTGATTCTGCTTGACCACAACCTGACTAAACTACCTGGGAATTTCGGCTCGGTTTATCAAGATTACGAACAGGATATTTATGACGGACTCGAACAAGGACTGATTCCCTTAAAAAAATTTCAAAAATTGAATATCATCTCAATGTCAGGAAGTTTATATGCTCCCTATCTCCATAATGGAATAAAAAAATTCTGTTCAAATTATAATATCCAATACGAGTTCCACAGTGAGGTTAATCCTGCCAATATTAATAAAAACGAAGTTTTTCTTATTCTCAATGGCCAATTGGACAATGAACTTATTCAACTTGTTGAAGCTGCGAAGTCCAAGGGGTATAGTATCGGTAATGAAATTGGGATTATCTCTTACAACGAATCACCGATCAACAAAATTATTCTAAACGGACTAACAGTTCTTTCTACTGATTTTGAACAAATGGGCAAACTTGCTGCTAAAATGGTAATAGATAAATCGTTCGCAAAAATAAAATGTGATTTTCGGCTTATCAAAAGAAATAGCTTCTAATTTTGTTTTAACAACTCACATTAAATTATGTATATAATATTTGATTTAGATGACACTTTGGTAGATAGTGAACAAGGCCATAGGAGTGCAATAAACCTTATTTACAAAGACCACTTTCCCAACTTGCTGCCAAAAATTAATATTAGTAGTATTTGGCTCAATATTACTAACCATTATTTGGAATTATATTTTAGAGGTGAGCTTTCCCTCGAACAACAAAGAGTCGCAAGAATACAAAAATTTTGGGAAATTTGTGGAGCAAAGCTAAATGAGGAATCAGCTAAAAAAATTTATAAGAAGTACCAACGGTATTTTTTAAATTCGTGCCTTAATTTTGAGGATACCATTGAAACTTTAAAGCTGTTATCCACATTCGAATTATTGATAATATCCAACGGTTGTTATGCCGATCAAATCTACAAGTTAAAGAACAATAATATTATTAAATACTTTAAACACATATTTATTTCTGATAGGGTAGGATTTTCAAAACCGGACAAAAGAATATTCCAACAAGTAGCTTATGAGTTAAATACGTGTATTTCAAATTGCCTATACATTGGCAATTCATACCCACTGGATTATTTAGCTGCACGTGATGCAGGAATGAAGGCCATATGGTTGGATAGGAACAGTACCGGTGGCGAAAATGGAAACAACAATATCAGCTCATTAAAACAATTGCCTAAACATAGATTTTTACAAACCGATTAAGTTTCACCTTATCTTATTTTTAAACACAGTACATAAAATTGATGGATTAAAAATTGGTGGGACTTAATTATTATCTAAAGTCTAGTTCCAATGTCCTTAACCTTAATCAATTGGTAATATTTTAATTTAATCACCATACTTAAGAAGTGTCTTAGAATATAACAATAGCATATCCCACCATACTCGCGTCTTTTACTATGTATGGATTCTTCCAATTTTGACAATTCACCAAGTTCCATCAGTGTACCTGGACAATTCAATTTAGATTTCCTAAGCACTTGAAAATTAATATATGCCCTGCAATCAATTTTTTATCCCAAGAATTTGCAAAACTCAATAAAAATAGTTAATGCCAAGATTTTTGAGTTTATCTGAATTTTTTAATTTGCATGGTCCTAAGGGCACTAGAAATAAACCTAAATACTCCGTGCTTCCGTTCGTATTACCTAATTGCAATTATTGTGAGTAACGACATCGGCCTGCAAAATCTTTGTTAATTTAATAAGATGGCACAACATAAAGCGCAGGGATGTATTATGATCAAAACCGTGCCCTATAAAGGTATTTAAAGAGACTATTATAAAAGATTCGAAATGCGACACTCTGGCGAAAGATTAATAGCTCTTAAGAAATTGTCCATTACCTAATTATGATGATTTACGGCGCCCACTCTTGGTAAAACTCCCTTCATATACATCATATTTTAAGCAAGATTGCCCTATGCAAGTTTGATTCCTTGTAAAGGACGAATGCGTTGGACGATGTCAACATTCCACGCAGAACAGACCTGAAGGCTTCCACGCGGTCTACAGATATCTAGTATGAAAAAACTGTCGGGTTTATCATACAGCTATACTTATAATTCACATAAATAATTTTTGTGAATTAAAAATTTGTTATATATTTAACACTACACTACACTATACTATACTAAAGTAGAGATTCAGCGAATCGATAAATAGTATAAAATTCTTTAAAATCATGAAAAAAATAATATCAATTGTAATAACCGGAATTATGTCAATTGGATTTGTAAATTCCCAAAACAAATACAGCACATGGGAGTTATATAATCATTCAGGGCCAGGTTTAAAACAGACCGGATGGCTGAATACTAAAACATCCAAAGAAACAAATAAATCTTCTTTTTGGTCCATTGGGTGCGAAACACTCGACAGAGATTATGCAGATTTCAATAAATATAAAAACTATGTTGAAGAGTTAGGTGTAAAAAGAGCAAGGTTGCAGAGTGGATGGGCTAAATGTGAGACAAAGAAGGGTGTTTATGATTTTAAATGGTTGGATGAACACGTGTATGGTTTGGCACAACAGGAAATAGATCCATGGATAAGTTTATCCTATGGAAATTCTATATATGGTTCTGATATACGCTTGGGAACACAAATATTTACTGATTCAAAATCAATGGAAGCATGGTTGAGGTATGTGGAAGCTACTGTAAATCGGTATAAAAATGTTGTCAAAGAATGGGAAGTCTGGAATGAGCCAAATGGGCAAAAAAGCAATACTCCTGAAGTTTATGCAGCGCTTCTAATTAAAACTTCAGAAGTTATAAAAAAGGTACAACCTGATGCCAAAATTCTGGGATTTGCTTTAGCAGGAATACCCTTAAAATGGACGGAAGAGGTGTTTGAAATATTAAAAAAGAATAACAAGGTAGAACTTGTAGACTACTTAACGTATCATCCATACAATAGAAACCCGGATGATAGTTATGAAACAGTTGAAAAATTGGAAACACTTGCCCATTCATATAACCCAAACATTAAACTTTTCCAGGGAGAGAACGGGAGCCCTTCTCAACTTGAATATACACACGCGCTAGCAAATTATCCTTGGACTGAAATCAGTCAGGCAAAATGGTTCATGCGACGTATGGCTGGAGATAGGGTTCGAAATATTCCAAGTTCAATCTTTACCATGGTTGATTTACATTATCCTAATATGTTGCAATCTTTTGGTTTGTTACGTGCCAACCTTTTAAATGACATTATATACAAAAGGCCTTCTTATTATGGTGTTCAACACATGGCCTCTTTTTTTGATGATTCTGTCATTGCAATCGGCGAATTACAATACGACTCAAACAGTTATCGAAAGTTAACAGTGGCGGGTTTTAAAAAAGATAATAAATCTGTTCTTTTGGCATGGTATAAGGATCGAATTCCAGATGATGAACTGAAATGGGATATAATAACCCTGAGTATTAAGGGTGAGACATTCATAGATCCGGTTTATGTGGAAATTATCACGGGAAAGGTTTATGAAATTGCTAAATCAGATTGGGAAATTAATGGTGAGAATACATTATTTAAAAACATTCCTATGTGGGATAGCCCCGTCATGATTGCGGAACGCCAAGAAGTTGATTTTAGGACCCACTAAGATCAAACTCAGAGTTTATTCTCATTGGAATTTCACCTACTTAGGGGGAGGTGTCCTTTTGGACGTGTCTTATATTTTAATAATTAGGTTATCGGAGAATTAAATTTATTGGAGCATTTGTAGTCTGCCTTCAACAAAGCAACATGGACACACACGAGGTTTAGAATGTGAACTACCTACCACAATATTATTCTTTGGTAAAGGAGCTAAAAGTCAAACTAGCGGAACCTAAGACCAGCGTGATAAAAAATTTACAAACAACATCTTTTGTAATGACAAATGTTTAGAGAATAATTCATAGTCTATGATAAAGATTTCAAAATATCTATATTCGTAAAACGAAAGTTACTTTGACATATACTTTTCATAAGAGTTCACAAATCGTCAACACGATTAGTAATTTCTAGCAAGTACTCGACTCTGATTGACCTAAGCGCGGAAAGTTCGAGCCCCGGCCAGGTCACTTAAAGCCTTTTAATAGTTACTTCTATTAGGAGGTTTTTTTATTTCTACTTATTTGTTTAGAAAACTCCAGCTCTGAGTATACCTTAGGGGAACCCAAGGCCAGACTCCTTAATCAATTACTCCAACAATTTCGAATACAAAAAATTAACACCAATTGTTATTATGTATATTTATTGACCCTATTTTCGGTTGACAATTAGACTAAGTTTTATAGTGGTTGAACATAAATAATTAAACCCATAAGTTTGTTCTGAATATTTTTTTTGGTTTGATAAATGATCTTCCAATAATATCAATTCTTGTACACTACAAATGTAAAAGACAAATCTTCTCCTAATCCAGAAGCGTTAAATGTTCTTACACTCAATTCACCACCACCCGAACTACTTGAAATAAAGCCAGGTGAGGCACTTCGAATTGTTAAGACTGTAGTGTATGTCGCATGGTGGTAATTCTCATCGAATATTTTGATTGAAAACCAACCGGGAAAACCAGTTTGCCTAACTGAAAAATTACCGCTCCCTGAATTCGTGTATCCAGCTGAATTAACACTTCCATAGGCAATAGGAATCATATTTGCCATACCTGTTGAATTCGAATGAATCTCTCCTGTGGTTTTTATATCACCGTTAACTTCAAGTTTTTCAGAAGGGTTAATCGTTCCAATACCAACATTACCATCATGTTTTATGGTAAGCCTCTCAAATAACATACTTTCACCATAATTAGCCCCATCCTTTGTATAAAAGGCAATATTCCCCCTAAATTGAGCGCCATCTGCTGTACGTGTTTCAATTCTTGAAATGGCTGAGTTACCAGGAGAAGAATTAGAAATAAAATCTAATCTTCCTATAGGACTATTAGTCGAACCTTGACCACCCTGAATTTCTATTGAGGCAAAGCTATTATCAGCAGGGCTAGTACCTGTAGCAACCGTTAAGTATTTACTAGCGCCCGGTTCAACACCAGGGTTTCCGTTACCAATACCAACACTACCTAAATCAAAATGTATATTATCACCAATTTCAATCCATAAGGTACTACCGCCGCTGCCAGAACCAATCATCAGATTACCGTCTGCATCAGCTACAATATTACGCTGCCCTGTTCCAATTAAATCACTTGAACGAATACCACCCTCTACATCAAGTTTAGTTGTTGGGCTAGTTGTACCAATTCCCACATTTCCAGTTCTTTTAATCGTCATTTGCTCTTCAAGTACTGCATCAGCCCCGCTAGTGCCATTCATTGTATAAAAAGCTAAGTCTCCATAAAACTGAGCTCCGTCTGATACTCTAGCCTCTATACGGGCAATTTCAAAAGTTGGCCCAAATGAACTCATTGATAAAAAGCCAAACCTTCCAATTGGCCTATTATCAATATTTTGACGACCCTTTATTTCAATTGCTCCAAAATCACCATCACTTACTCCACCAGATACGGTTAAATACTGTGACGCGTTAGGAATATGCCCTGGCAACAGTGCACCAATAGTAACATTGCCCGCATCGTAATTAATACCGTCAATGGCCTCACTCCATAAAGTACCACCACCTACACCAACCTCATCTGTACCTGCTACCCAATTACCTAAGCCGGCATCCCATTTAGCCACTTGCCCGTCAACAGTGCCTACTAAGCCATCTACAACACCATCATCGCCAACTAAAAGGCCGTGACGCATTGTTATATCAACATAATCTCCCAAATCTACCGAACCACTGCCATCTTCTATAGAGAGTATGTCACCAATCAAAACCAGGCCTTGATCATCTGTATCTACCAAACCGCCAGAAGCTAATTCCTCTATGGCCGTCTGAGTATCAACTGCTGCAAGACTTGTTCCTGTATTATCAAAAGGAACCTCGGATGCATTCTGGTCATCTGTGCCACCAGGCGGAATAATAGCGGATAAATCAACCCCGGTACCATCCGTTATTTGAAGCATAGTTCCTGAAAGGGATAAATTTTGTTCATCTGTATCTACCAATCCACCAGAAGCTAATTCTTCAATAGCTGATTGGGTATCAACTGCTGCAAGACTTGTTCCTGAATTATCAAATGGAACCTCGGATGCATTTTGGTCATCTGTGCCACCAGGTGGAATAATAGCAGATAAATCTATCGTTGATCCATCTGTAATACTCAAATCCGTTCCCGAAAGACTTATATCTTGAATTTCATTAGTTGGGTCTGCGTCCGCATCAGCACCACCTCCGCCAGAACCTACAAGCTCATCTAAAGCGTCTTGAACATTCCCTGAGGTAAGTCCAGAATCCGTATTATCATACGGTACTTCTGAGGCAATTTGTGCATCTCCTCCACTAATCAGTCGGTTATCAACATAGGCCTTAACCGCTCTTTGCGTGGGTAAAATACGAGTACTATTTTCTAACAGGTCACCATCATCTGATATTTCATCAACCTGATTTCCTGAGTTTAAATTAAATCCGCCTACCACCCGAAAGTCACTATTTATCTTGACCTCACCTGTATTCTTATTTTCAATATCATTACCATTTGCTAGCCATTGTTGATTACCCGAAGCCATTGCATAAGGTACCGCCATGAGTTCGGTGGTTCCTACCTCAATGTCATTAAACGAAACTGCCACAAAAGTAGCCTCTCCCCAAGGTAACCTTGAATAATCACCACTACTAACGCTTCCATTACCAATATGTATATTAAAAACTCCGTTAGCATCCGTAGTAATAGAATGACTTTCTTGGTATAGCGCGACTCCTTCTGAACTTCCGAATTTTAAGGCAATACCAATTTCTATGGTCTCTTCATCCATTAAATCGTTTTCTGAATTACGCGCCACACCTTGGTAGTTGATATAATTCTTCTGCTGTGCCTGTAGCATACATGTACCACAGTACATAAAAGCTACTATAAAAAGCATAGATAGGTAGTTTTTTTTCATAGTTCTATTTTTTTATCAATTTATATTCTTGAGTTTCTAAGCCCCCTTCTAAGTAGAGTTTTAAAACATAGACCCCATTGGAGAAATACGTCATATCTATCTCGTATTCTGTTTTTTCAGCTTCAATTATTTGTAAAGACACCCTTTGTCCATTAACCGCAAAAAGTTCTATTCCATATATATTACTCTTAGGAGCGGCAACTACCACGTGTTCTATTACAGGATTGGGGTACACTATAATATCATCTTCCTCTTCAATATTTAAAGGAATTATCAGAATACCGTTACCGGCCCAAAAACCTTGATCAACAGAATTATTATTTGCTACCAAACCAACAACAGGCTCGCCGATAGTAAAACTTACGGTAATATCGCTACTGTTCATTATACCACCTACGCTACTAATTACACTACGCCCTATTGACTGAGCAAAAGAAAATGTGGCAATAAATAATAGACAAACGAGGATTGCTTTTTCTTTCATTTTTGATCTTTTAAAGATTAATGTTCTTTTAAGCTGAAAGGTTAACAGCTTTGAAAAATTATTTTGCCCCAATGAATTGAAAAATCAATCGTCTTTATTTCTTAGGAAAGATGACCTCTTTATTTCTTGAAGTCTATAATATTAAAGTTGGAAAGTAGCCAGTTGTCAGATTACTCAAAATTTAATTAAAGTCCACTAGATTGTAGATCAAGCTAGATTAATTATCAGATAATAGATCGTATTTACTCAATAATTAAACACTATCGAAACAACAAAAAATCGATTTTAAAACACCATAATATTCTAAATTCTGAGTAATTAAAATAAGTACGGGTACAACTGACGCAAGTCATATCCCAACCCCTACACAAGAAGTAACTTTCCCCTTTTTAACGATTGTCGATAATATCAAAATACATGCTATAAAAAAGCATCAAAAAAGGATTAAACTCGATTTAGGAAATTATAATTAAAAATATGTCTCAAAAATTAGAGGCGCCTGGCGCACCAGGCATAGATGCCAGATGGACTTCTAGCACCAAATCGGGAATTGGTAAGGCACTTAATTCCGCATCCGATGTTACTTTTACTCTAAGTCATGGTATTCTTAATGAAGCATACTATCCGCGAGAAGATATTGCCAGTATTCGCGATATGGGTTTTGTAGTTACCGATGGGCATGAATTCTTTTCGGAAGAGAAAAGAGATACGGAACACTTTATAGAAACACTTAAAGATGGCATTCCGGCGTATCGTATAGTAAATACAGATAAATTTGGAAAATTTCAGATTACAAAAGAGGTTATTGTCGACCCTTTTAGGAACACTATTCTACAACATATAGTTTTTGACCAAAAAGACCCTAACCTCCCGTTACGCCTTTTTGCATTACTTGCCCCGCATTTAAATAATGAAGGCGGTAACAACACAGGGTGGTTAGGCGAATACAAAGGTGTAGAAATGCTTTTCGCTAAGAACGGAAGCACTGCATTAGCAATGGCGTGTTCTTCAAAATGGTTGAAACGTTCGGTAGGGTATGTAGGTAAATCTGACGGTTGGCGGGACATACGCCAACACGGAAAATTAGAATGGGAATATGATCGTGCTGAAAAAGGGAATATAGCCCTTACCGGAGAAATTGATCTTTCAGAAAAAGATTTTGTTCTGGCAATAAGTTTTGGCATAACCCATTTAGAGGCTGCTAATCATGCAAGAGCAAGTATTCTAAATGGTTTTGATACCGCAAAAAGAAAATATATTCAAGAATGGCAAACGTGGCAAAACACCTTACCAAATATACATGCCGAAAATTTTAAGATGAGTGCTGCTATATTACGCATGCACGAGGCTAAAAACTTTCCTGGGGGTATTATAGCAAGCTTATCCATTCCTTGGGGTGGTACAAAAGGTGACGCTGACAAAAGCGGGTACCACGTTGTATGGCCTAGGGACTTGGTACAAACTGCGGGCGGATTCAATGCGCTGGAAACCAAAGCAGATGTATCTCGAATTGTAAATTATCTCATGTCAACCCAAAATGCAGATGGTAGCTGGCCACAGAATATGTGGCTTCAAGGGGAACCAAACTGGTACGGTCTGCAAATGGATCAAATTGCTTTACCAATTTTAGAAATTCTAAAAGGTTATTTACGTAATACCATGAGTAATAATAGAATGATAAGGTATTGGCCCTTAGCAAAAAAAGCTATCACGTTTCTATTGGTAAACGGGCCCTTTACAGATCAAGACCGTTGGGAAGAAGAAAGTGGATTTTCGCCTTTTACCATGGCAACAGAAATTGCGGCTCTCTTGGCCGGAGCCGAACTCGCAGAAATAAACGGTGATAAAGATTTTGCAATATATTGCCGCGATACTGCTGATAGTTGGAACGATACTATAGAATACCGTACATATGTTACCGGAACTCCCCTAGCCCAAAAACATGATGTAGATGGATATTATATTCGTATAAATCCATTTTCAGATATTCCCGCATCTGAATTAGGCAATAGAACTATAAATTTAAAAAATCATCATTCTGACCATGGAAAAACAAACATAAATGAACTAATTAGTGTAGACGCATTGGCATTGGTCAGATTTGGCCTAAGAGCTGCTGACGATCCTAAAATACTGAACACACTAAAAATCATAGATGCTGAATTAAAGGTTGCAACCTCAAATGGCGATTGCTGGTACCGCTACAATAATGATGGTTATGGGGAACAAGAAAATGGCGATCCTTATGATGGCACCGGCAAAGGTCGTGCATGGCCATTGTTAACAGGAGAAAGGGGTCATTATGAAATAGCGGCAGGTAATATAGAGTCAGCTAATAAACGCTTAAAAGCGATGGAGGTTTTTGCAAACCATGGTTTAATACCTGAACAAATATGGGATGAAGATGATATTCCAGAAAAAGGATTACGCAATGGTGAACATACAGGATCCGCAATGCCACTGACATGGGCACATGCAGAATACATTAAACTATGTATTTCAATAGAACATAAAAAGGTTTTTGATATGCCCATTGAAACCCACGAACGATATCTAAAGAATAAAAAAAAGTCAGATAATACGATATGGCGCTTTGATAATGGTTCAAGAACATTACCGAAAGGAAAATCATTACGAATTGAAACCTTAGCCGAATGCACCGTTCTTTGGACAGATGACGATTGGAAAACAACGTTTAAAACAGCGTCTAAGAATTTGAATTTTGGAGTATTTATCACTGACATTAAGCCAAAAGAAGAAGATGCTACTAAAATAGAGTTTACATTTTATTGGAAAGAAATAGACAAATGGGAAGGAAAAAATTATTCAGTCATCGTAGTTAATGAATAATGGTACGCTGTTTATTAATTGCTTCATCAACCAATATAGTCTCTGAATTTAACTTTAGAAAAGCTGGTAATATAACGTAATAATCACCTCTGTTGCCTGTTTTTAAGTATTAATAAACAGTAAGAAAAGTACAGAAATATAATTTTTATCAGGAGTGATGCCGATACATCTTCACCATTAAATTATAAAGTTCTGGGTGTTTTTTATGAAATGTCTCTGGGTTACTGAAGAAGTATTCGCTGGCTACACTCAGAAATTCTCCTTCGTTAGTTGCGCCGTAAGGATTAATGTCAGATTTACTTTCTCTAATATCATCAATTTCCTTGTGCATCAATTTTAACCAAGGGGCAACATATTGTTTTTGCATAAGACTTTCAGGAATACCATCAACAGCACCATCGGCCTTATCTATCAAGTGAACGAATTCATGAATACCAACGTTGCTGGTTGAATTTTCATTTTCAAATCCTGCATGTAGGGCTGGAAGAGACAAAATCATTAAGCGGTTCATGTTACCAGAACCTACTTTTCCTAAAATATTACGTCCATCCCCTTCAGTCTGGTTTTCATCATTAAAACTTCCTTCGTATAACAATACCTCATTAATATTTCGGTAGCGTAATTCAGGAAATCCAAACAGGGGTATTACTGCACTTGCTCCTACTAACAAGTGATCGGTATCATCAATTTCAATTTCTACTCCTGTAATAGTTACATCGTCAAAAAAGTATAGAATTTCTTGTTCAAAACGTAACTTATCAGTCGGAGATAAATCTGCATAAAACGATACTTCTTTATTAAGAATATTTCGCCATTCTGGATTAAAGTCCTTCAGATTAATGGTTTTCTTATAGAACCAAATCCGCCAAACAATAAGTAGGACAAAAAGCAAAAGTGGAAAAAAAATATAGAAATTATTGGACATAGTCAAAGTTAAGAAGTTTAAAAAAGCATTGACAAAGAATTTGACTTCTGTTTATTATATACACCAAACATTGTATAAGTTATGGTAATTCTTACATTGTTAAACGAGCAATTACTAACTCTAGCGCTAAACCTTGTACGATAATAGAAAAAGTCACCACTAGGTAATTAACAGGAACAATATAATCTTATGAAACTTTTGCAAAATGTAATAAAGTTAGAAAAACAACCACTACTACTCCATCATTAAAAAGACTTTCACCAACTATGGTATAGTCTGTAATTTTATAAACCGAGAATTGAGGTATGCAAAAATGGGCACCATTATCATGAGAATACTAATAATTAAAAATAAATCCATCTGTCAAATTACATTATACACACCTCATCGATTTTGTCTTTCAATCTTATTAAAATAAAAACAGACAGTCATAGATGTCACCCATATCTATCACTGCCTGTTACATCAAAAACCAACCAATTAAAAAATACCATCCGCCTAATAAACCAATGGTATTATTCTAACGTTAAGCTCTCTTGTGATGATTTAAAATTTTACCTTTTGCACTTGTATGAACATGAATCTTTTTACCATGATTCTCTAACACCACTCTATATCGCTTTTTAGCTTTGTCATTTCCTATTTGTACCATATCATAAGAATCTTTTTCGAATTTCCAATTGGGATATTCTTTGGCTATAGACTTACTTACAGAATAAGGTAGCGGTACATTTTTAAAATGCTCTGTAATTTTAATAAGTTCACCATTTCTATCATAAGTGGCTGTCAATTCTTTCCCTTTTTCTTTCATGACTATTTGAAAGGTATCGTAATCGGCATTAGAATCTATATTTGGGTTTATGTAAACATCTCCCTCTACATATTCTACGGGTATTGCATTATATTCAATAATCGAATAATTAGGAAAATCTTCTTCCAATGCTGTTACTACTAACTCAGGTACTTCTTTAACCTGTAATTTGGCTCTAAAGAGCATGTCTTGTGCATTTGATTGGAACGCCAATCCGATAAGTACTGCACTTAAAATTGCTGTTTTCATGTTTAAATTATAAATTATAATATTCAGTAAAAAAAATTAATTCGATTGCTTAAGACATCACGGTTTCTTCAGAATGTACATTCACTTCTGAGGCAGATGAATCTGACATAATTTTCTTTGCACGCGCCAACTCTTCTTCGGTACCATGTGCAATAACCAAAAAATTATCAGCCTTTATAGCGGTCTCATATTGTAGAACACTGTTTTTTGGTATTCCAATACCAAAAAGTGCACCACCTAGTGCAGACAATCCACCTACAACAACAGCACCTTCAAGACCACCAATTAATGATGCTACAATTGGGCCTGCTAACATTACCGGTCCGACACCAGGTATTAGAAAAAAGCCTGAGCCAAAAACAAGTCCCCAAATACCTCCCCAGAAAGCACCTGCCGACCCCCAGTTTTTCATTCTGTCACCAGTGTTATAAAAACCGATAACTTTGTCTTCTTCGTGATAATCTTTACCAACGATTGAAAGTTTTTTCATGTCGAAGCCTGACTCTTGTAGTTCTTTGACCACTTTTTCGGCTTTCTGATGCGAATCGCATATAGCGACTGTTACTCCATTTTTCATATGATTCTTATTTAATTATTAATTAAACTTCAAATGCTTATCATCTTTTGATAGGTTAAAATTATCTTGATCAAAAGGTCAAAAGACTGACCTAGATCAGTTACCCCAGTTTTAATCTTTTTTTAACGAGACAGCTATTTATTTTTAAGATTGATAAGAGCCTAAAAAACAAGATTTTATTTAGAAATTTTTGGTCCACACTTTCTAATGGGTGATCTCTCCCTTATTCAAAATTCGTTTAAGTAATATGGAATATATTGGTGCATTACCTAGCATTGTTGTACAGACGGAAGCCGTAACCGCAGTGAAAATCAATGGCAATATCAACTCATAATTTGCCGTCATTTCTACCGATAGAGCCAAACCCGTAAGTGGAGCCCTTATGGTTGAGGCAAAGATGCCCGCCATACCTGCAACACCAAAAATAGCTGGATCAGGTACAAGGTCTGGGAAAAAATGTTGCGCTACACCACCAAAGAGCATCCCTAAAATTACCCCTAAGGTTATTAAAGGAGTAAAAATACCTCCTGGTACTCCTGAGCCGTAACTAAGAACAGAAAGAATAAAACGGACAATAAATAACGCTAGAAGAAATTTCAACGTAAAAGAACTATTATAAACGTGTGAAATGGTACTGTAACCTGCTCCAATCATATCTTCTGAATACAACCCTACCGCAGTAATGATAAAAGCCAAACACAGCGCAATGGTGACATAGCTTACCTTCAGTTTTTTAAATAAATCTAAAGATCCAATCAATAATTTATTAAACATAATTCCGACAACGCTAAGTACGATTCCCAACAATACAAACAACCATATACCCGATAAATCTTCGAAAGTGAATATTGTTGTTTTAAGTATAGGTCCACTCCCAACCAACAATCGTACTACCATATCCGCAGAACCGGCGCCGATCATAAGCGCTGCTAACGAATAAAAATTAAACTTAAAATGGCCGTTCATCTCTTCAATAACAAAAATGATACCTGCAAAAGGAGCGTTAAAAGCACTTGCCAACCCAGATGCCGCTCCAGCACTGATTAATGGATTATCCTCTTCTGCAGGTTGGTTGAAAATATCTTCAGCCATCTTGCCCACGTTGGCACCAATCTGAACGGTTGGCCCTTCACGACCTAATAATAACCCACTACATAATGAGAATATTGAAGCAATAAATTTAACAGGTATAACCTTTCGCCACCTAACAGGCCTTAAGCCATCTAGAGCACCTTCAATTTCTTGTATTCCACTACCTGCGGTTTCAGGTGCGTATTTTTTCACCAGAAAAATTGAAAACCAAATACCTACAAAAGTAAAAAGTATAGGCCAAGCCCAATCTTGTAATTCTTGATCAATAAAACCTATATGAAAAGTTGTTCTAAGCGTGGCTAAACGAATAAGAATTAGCCTAAAAAGAGAACTTAAAAAACCTGTAACCACCCCAACAAAAAGTGCATTTGTCAAAAGCCTATAATTACCAACATCTAGATTTACTAGCCTATTGATGAGGCTTGTAATTTTTTTATTATTCATTGGTTATACTTAAAGTGTTTCCTATTTCATTATGGTATTACAAAATTAAAGAGTGCACCCTGCATCAAGAATGACACAAGTCAGTTGTTAAAAACATTAATCATTTATTTATTTTGATATGACGTAAGTCATTCCATCTATGTCATAAGTCCTTTAGATTTGTAGTTGCTAACTGCTACAAATTCAAAAAATAGAATTGAAATTCAAGACTCCAAAAAAGATAAAGCAATCGCTGACCGAAATCGGAGAACTCTCTTATTTTGCAGGTCGCTTTTTTAAAGAGGCGTTACGGCCACCTTTTGAATTCAACGAATTCTTACGGCAATGCTATCAGATTGGTTATAGATCACTAACCTTGGTTTTGGTTACTGGTTTCATTATTGGGTTGGTTTTAGATTTACAATCACGGCCGACAATGGTTCAATTTGGTGCTGTTTCTTGGATGCCCAATATGGTGGGTATTTCCATAGTACGGGAGTTAGGTCCTGTTATAACGGCTTTGGTTTGTGCAGGACGTATCTCTTCAGGAATAGGTGCAGAATTGGGATCGATGCGGGTTACCGAACAGATTGATGCTATGGAGGTGTCTGGTACCAACCCCTTTAAATATTTAGTGGTTACTAGGGTTATGGCAGCTATATTAATGCTTCCGTTACTCGTGATTGTAAGCGATGCTGTAGCTCTTTTTGGTTCGGCTTTAATTGAAAACATAAAGGGAAACGTTTCCTTTCAACTTTATTTCAATACAATTTTTGACGCCCTTTCTTATACAGATTTAATACCTGCTATTATTAAAACCTTCTTCTTTGGTTTTGCCATTGGCTTAGTGGGTTGTTTTAAAGGGTATTACAGTAAAAAAGGAACAGCAGGTGTCGGTATAGCAGCAAATACGGCAGTAGTAATGACCTCTCTACTTTTATTCCTCATAGACTTTGTGGCGGTTTTTATATCTAACATTTTTTTTGATGTATGATGAAAAATGAAAAAAACATACAGGTAATGGAACAGACCACTGACCAAAAGGAAGTCATTATAGAAATCAAAGATCTCTATAAAACGTTTGGCGACAATAAAGTGCTCAACGGATTTCATATGAAGTTGTACAAGGGTGAAAATCTTGTAGTTATGGGTAAGTCCGGCTCAGGAAAATCCGTCATGATAAAATGTCTAGTAGGTTTAATTCAACCGGATAGTGGTTATATTTCTGTTTTGGGAAAAGAAATAAAAAACTTAGATAGGGAAACTTTGGACGAACTAAGATCTGATATCGGGTTTTTATTTCAAGGGAGTGCTCTTTATGATTCAATGACTGTACGGGAAAATTTAGAATTCCCAATGCGGCGTCACAGAGAAAAATTTGGTAAATTAAAGGATACTACCCCACTTGTAACCGATGCTCTGGAAAGTGTTGGTCTCGCACATACAATTGATCTCATGCCCGAAGAATTATCTGGTGGAATGCAACGTAGAATTGCTTTGGCCCGTACACTCATTCTAAAACCTAAAATCATTCTCTATGATGAACCTACCACCGGTTTAGACCCAATTACATCAAAGGAAATTATTGAGTTGATGCGGAATATACAAGTAAAATATGGTACATCTTCATTAATTATTACACATGATATGGATTGTGCACGAGTCATTTCTGATCGGATGATTTTATTGGTAGATGGTATAAATTATGCCGAGGGTAAATACTCAGATTTGATACAATCAAACGACCCAAAAGTAGAGGCCTTTTTTAAAAAATAGATTATGGAAAAATCAGCATCGGAAAAATTCAGATTAGGGGTATTTGTTCTCATAGGATCGGTATTGTTAATATTTGTCATTTATATGATTGGGAACAAACAGAACATGTTCGGTAACACCTTTACCATCAACGTTACTTTTAACAACATACGTGGTCTCCAAAAAGGTAACAATGTTCGTTATTCAGGTATTAGTATTGGTACGGTAAAAGATATTGAAATGATCAATGACACCACCATTCAAGTAGGTATGCTCATTGAAAATAAAATGCAGAAACATATTAAAAATAATTCTGTTGCCAATATAGGATCAGATGGTTTGGTAGGGAGTATGATTATTAATATTGCTCCTGGTATAGGCGAAGCCCCCTATGTTAAACCTGGTGATGAAATTAAATCTTTCAGCAACATAGCTACATCAGATATGATGAATACGTTAAACGTAACCAACGAAAATGCTGCAGTATTAACAGAGCAACTTTTAATTATTACACGTTCTATAAATGATGGTAAAGGTACATTGGGCCGCTTGCTAAATGATACGATTATGGGCCATAATTTAAGTCAAACGTTGATTAATCTGGAATACACTACTAATGACGCTCAAGAAACCATGCGAAAACTAAATGAACTGGTTTCACATTTTAACTCCAAAGAAAGTGTAGCAGGAGCTTTATTAGGTGATTCACTCTCCGGAACCAAAATTCGAAACGTACTCACACATCTTGAAAACTCCTCAATAGAAATTGAAAAAACAGCTAAAAACCTCAACGCTGTTGTTGGCCGTATTAACAATGGTGATGGAGCCATTAACTATCTATCTACAGATACCACTTTGGTTAATCAGCTTCAAAATTCAATGAAAAATGTAGATGAAGGCGTACTAAAATTTAACGAAAACATGGAAGCATTAAAACATAATTTCTTGACCCGTGGATATTTTAGAAAGCAAGAAAAGCAGAAAGAAAAAGACCAAAAAGAGTAACGAATATTAAGAACATTCCGCTTTAAATACTTGTATTCCTGATTTGTATCATGTCCTGCTTTTGAATACTACAATACCTTCATACCCGTAAAACAATAGTGACAAGAAAAAAGCTCCTCCTCATTTATTACATGGAGTATTCTCCTCAGATTCTATTTTTATAAACTGATTATTTATTGCTCAAACAAAAGGTTTTTAAGGTATGTCAGTAAAAGAGAATATTCTTTAAAGTTAAAGGAATAAAGTAATGCTATAAATTCAATAAAATGAATTCAAAAATAACATCTATATCGGCTCTCGAGATATTAGACTCTCGAGGAAACCCTACTCTAAAGGCATATGTAACCTTAGGAGATGGAACCAAAACTTCCGCATCTGTACCTTCAGGCGCATCAACCGGTCTAAACGAGGCGTTAGAGCTGCGTGATGACGAAAAACGTTATAATGGTAAAGGCGTACAAAAAGCCGTAGAAAACGTTAATAAAAAGATAGCTGAAACCCTTATAGGAAAACATGCGATTGACCAAAAAGATATTGATTACACCATGATTGAGTTAGATGGTACAGATAATAAATCTAGGCTTGGAGCCAATGCTATTTTAGGTGTTTCTATGGCAGTCGCTAAAGCCGCGGCCGTATCATCTAATCTTCCGTTATATCGGTATTTAGGAGGACCAAACACCTTACGTATTCCCGTGCCTTGCATGAACATTCTTAACGGTGGTGAACATGCAGATAATAGTGTAGATTTTCAGGAATTTATGCTCGTACCGCACGGAGCTCCAAATTTTAAGGAAGGGCTTCGCTACGTTGCAGAAACTTTTCATGTACTCAAAAAAATATTGAAAGATAAAGGACTTGCAACAAGTGTTGGTGATGAAGGTGGATTCGCACCCAATTGCGCAAGCAATGAAATTGCTATAGAATATATTATCCAAGCTATTGAACAAACAGGATACCAACCTGGTATAGATTTATCCGTTGCCATTGATAGTGCGGCCAATTCTTTTTCTCCGAATTTGGATAACAAGTACGACCTTACCAAGTCCGGTGCTGGTAAAATGACAACTGATGATCTTATAAACCTGTCTGGCGAATGGTTAAAAAAATATCCTATCATCTCATGGGAAGACCCACTTTCTGAAGGTGATTGGGACGGATTTTCAAAATTCACTAAAAAATTTGGAGATAAAATAGAAGTAGTCGGTGATGATATTTTTGTTACCAATAGAAAATATATTAGTAGAGGAATTAGCGAGAAAACTGCTAATTCAGCGCTTATTAAATTAAATCAGATTGGATCGGTTACAGAAACTATAGAAGCGGTGCGAATGTGTCGTGAAGCAGGTTGGCGGTATTTTCTCTCTCACCGCTCAGGAGAAACTGAAGATTCTTTTTTAGCAGATTTTTCTGTGGCTATGGATGGTGGACATTTAAAAGCAGGTTCAGCATGTAGAGGTGAACGCGTTGCCAAATACAACCGTTTGTTAGAGATAGAACACGAGCTTAAAGGGCGTTCAGAATATCGCTGGAAATAAATAATTGTCTTATCTTAACCAAGAAGTTTTTCTTAGGAAGAATTTTGTGTTTTTAATAGTTTAGAACATGCATTTTTATAATAAATTAGAATTATGACGGACATATCCATTAGTGAAAGTACCAATGTTCTTAGAAACAATTACACTGGACACTTGGCCTATATTGCAGGCGGAAAACCTTATGTAATACCTATAACCTACTTTTTTGATGAAGAGGACAATAGCATCATTAGCTATACCGCAGAAGGACACAAAATAGATGCTATGCGAAAAAACACGTCAGTTTCAGTTGTTGTGGAACAAATACAATCTATGGTGAATTGGGAATCTGCTCTCATCCATGGTACTTTTGAGGAGCTTGATGGCAGTACTGCCAAGCAAAAATTACATCAATTTTCAGAAGGTATAAAAGCGATTATAAAACGGAAAGAACATAAAAACCCTGAGTTTATTAATGAGTTTTCAAGTAAATCATATACTAGAGGGAATCCTATTGTTTATAAAATTAATATTCTTGAGATTACCGGTAAGCGCCGTGAGACATAAAAAAAATATCAACAATCAAATTGAGAACTAATTCTTGATGCTGATAAATATCTAAAACTGTTTTAAAATTTGTTACGGTACTAAACGTCGTGACTCATTTTAAAACAGTTTTTAGTTTATAATATACCCACTCCTAATATTTTACTTTCTTTAAAGCCGTAAAATACGAGACCATATCAAAAAGTTCTTCATCTATTGAACTTTGTCTCAAACGGCGATATGTATACCCAATATCACCAAGTAATTCTTCTCTGCACATTACATGCCTTTCCTCTGATTTTAATTTTCACAACGAATGATTCCGCACAAATCTTATAGCGCGTAACAAAGAGATATTCAAAAAAGATATAAAAGTGAAAAAGTGATAGGTTGTTATTGTACTGTAGGTATAGCAAATCTTCGATATTCTAATTTTTTTCAAACAATATTCTAATATATGATTTGAATCATGAATTCCAATATAACAACAATCTAGTTTTGTATAAAATTAAGGCTGTTTTCTAAAAAAGCGGTATGTATCAAAAAGTCAATATAAAATGAAACATCACTACATAATTTTATTAGTTATAATGCTCTTACCAATAAGTTCGGCCTATTCTCAAACTTTAGATTTAGACTACTGTCAAGAAAGAGCTCGATCTCTTAGTCCTATTAAAAAACAAGAATTATTATATAAATCCGAAGCAAGTTTAAATATCAAAAGTTTGAATAGTTTAAACCTTCCGCAATCGCGTTTAAACGGCGAATATAATTACTTGTCGGATGTAATGGATATTGGAATAGATATTCCTGGTTTAAATATCGCAGAAATTCCTAAAAATCAATACACCTTAACACTAGATGTATCTCAAAAAATTTATGATGGAGGTTATGTGAAAAACGCCAAAAAAATGCAGGAAGCACAAATGGCCGCCAACGTAAAGGGAATGGAGGTTGATTTGTTTGAGATAAAGGGAATGATAAATACACTTTATTTCAATGCCATAGTATATCAAGAGAATGAAAAATTATTGGGAACTGTTGTTGATGAATTGCAAAAACAACTTGAAAAAATAATGTCTCAAGTAGAAAATGGTGCTATGCTTAAGAGTCACGCCGATATTCTTAATCAGCAAATTTTACGTATTCAACAACAAATTTTAGAAGTACAATTAGGTCGTAAAGCAGTGATTAATATGCTAAGTGATTGGATTGGAGAAACTATACCTCCAAATACTGAATTTACTTTACCCTTAATAGCTGAACAAGATTTTATCAAGGATATAAATAGACCAGAACAGGAATATTTTGATTTGATGGAA
This sequence comes from uncultured Maribacter sp., assembly GCF_963977385.1. Taxonomy (GTDB): domain Bacteria; phylum Bacteroidota; class Bacteroidia; order Flavobacteriales; family Flavobacteriaceae; genus Maribacter. Next base: position 66,274 of record NZ_CAXBOU010000013.1, read on the forward strand.
GATAATCTTGAATCTCAAAAAAAAGTATTAAACGCTCAAGTTTTACCTAATCTATCTGGCATAGCCCAGTTGGGTATTGGGAGCCCTAATCCTTTAAATTATTTTGAAGTAGATGCCACAGAATATTATGTTGTTGGGGCACGATTGAAATGGAATTTTTGGGATTGGAAACAAACATCCCGCAAAAAGAAAGTGCTAGAAATCAACAAAGACATTCTTTCTAGTAAAAAAGAAGACTTTGAAAAGAAAATCAATATAGCATCTATCCGTGACAAATCTAATATTGAAACGTACAAACAACTTATTGAAAAGGACCAAAAGATATTAGAACTACAAGAAGATATCGTTAAAAAAAGTTATTCCCAGTTTCAAAACGGGGTAATTACTTCTACAGAATACATTATAGAGGTTAATAAAAGAACGGAGGCTCAATTGAATCTTCAAATACATGGTATTCAAAAAATACAGTCAGAAATTAATTACCTGACCACTAAAGGAAATTTATAACAACTAAATCTATACAAATGAAATATTACATAAGTGTTGTCATTCTATGCTTTGGCCTAATAGGCTGCTCCGGTGAAAAATTATCGGACGCATATGGCAATTTTGAAGCTGATGAAGTAATTGTTGGCTCAGAAGGTCAAGGCAAAATACTTTCTTTTAATGTAAAGGAAGGAGAGCAAATACTGGCGGGTACTATTGTAGGGTATATAGATACCATGCAACTATCCCTTAAAAAAAAACAGCTCATTGCCAGTATCAATTCTGTCTCAGCCCAAACCTTAGATGTTCAAAGTCAATTGAATATTTATAGAGAACAGAAAAACAACATTCTACGTGAAAAACGAAGAGTAGAACATATGTTAAAGGATGAGGCAGCTACCCAAAAAGAGTTGGATAATATAACTGGAAATATAGAGGTGGTGGACCGCGAGATAGAAGCAGCCCGCAATAAGTTAGAAACCAGTAATAGAGGAATCTTGAGCCAAATAGAGCCTATAGAAAGACAAATAGATTTGATTAATGATCAAATAAACAAAAGTCTAATAATGAACCCTGTTTCTGGGACAGTCCTTACAAAGTATTCGGAAGAAATGGAGTTGGCCGGTTATGGAACTCCCCTATATAAAATTGCAGGACTTGACGAAATTACACTCAAAGTTTATGTGAGTGGTGACCAACTTTCTCACATAAAAATAGGGCAAGAAGTAGAAGTGTTGATTGATGACACAAAAAAGAAAAACCGAGCTTTAAAGGGTACTATAAAATGGGTTGCTTCTGAGGCAGAGTTTACCCCAAAAATTGTTCAGACAAAAGATGAAAGGGTTGATATGGTATATGCAGTTAAGGTACTTGTACAAAACGATGGCTTCTTGAAAATAGGTATGCCAGGAGAAATAAATTTCATGAATACTTCTGAATAGAAATGATTGATCTAGAGTAGATAAATCTAATAAAAACACTAAGACATGATGACTTCAATTTCAGCAGAAAATATTGTAATGAATTATGGTAAGGTCAAAGCATTAGACGCTGTTTCTTTAAAAGTTGAAAAAGGTGAATTGTTTGGACTTATAGGTCCTGACGGTGCTGGAAAAACCAGTCTTATCAAGATTCTAGGCACGCTACTATTGGCAAATAGTGGTACTGCTGAAATAGAAGGGATGGATGTTGTAAAACAGTACCAAAATATACGCCGACAAATTGGGTATATGCCTGGTAAATTTTCGCTGTATCAAGATTTAACGGTTGAAGAGAATCTTAATTTTTATGCTTCCATTTTTGGAACAACATTAGAAGAGAACTACGACCTCATTAAAGATATATATAAGCAGATCGAGCCTTTTAAAAAACGAAGAGCTGGTAAACTCTCTGGCGGCATGAAACAAAAATTAGCACTTTCATGTGCTTTGATTCACAAGCCTAAAGTATTGTTTTTAGATGAGCCTACAAGAGGTGTAGACCCCGTTTCTAGACAAGACCTTTGGGATATGCTTCAAAGTCTAAAGAAAGATAATATCACCATTTTGGTTTCTACAGCATATATGGAAGAGGCGCTTCTCTGCGATCGTATATCACTAATGGATCATGGTAAAATATTGGCTACAAATAGTCCTGACGGACTCATCTCAGATTTTAAGAAGCCTTTGTATGCCATACGTTCTGGAAATTCCTTTAAAATAATTAAAAAGCTAAAGGCTTATGAGCATGCAAATTCTGTTTATCCTTTTGGTGATTGGGTACATTATACAGACCAACGTGATACAATTGATCCATCAGAAATAAAATCTTATTTAGAAAATAATGATACAGTCAATGTAGAAATAAAGCAGATAAAAGCAAGCGTTGAAGATTGCTATATGTCACTTACCTCTAAAAATAAAACCTATGAGCAAGTCTGAAACAGCATATAGTATTATTGTTGAAAATCTGACTAAGAAATTCGATGATTTTGTAGCAGTCGATAAAATTACATTCAATGTAAAAAAAGGTGAAATATTCGGTTTTTTAGGAGCTAATGGTGCTGGTAAAACTACTGCTATGCGTATGCTTATTGGAGTTTTGGAACCTACCAGTGGTAAAGGTCAAGTAGCAGGCTACGATATATTTAAAAATTCTAGAAAGCTTAAAAACCACATCGGCTACATGAGTCAAAAATTCTCTTTATATGATGATTTGACAGCAAAAGAAAATATGCGTTTTTTTGGTGGAATCTACGGTCTTACAAATAAAGAAATTAGAAATCGCACCAAAGAATTACTAACCCATTTTGGAATGGAACACATTGAAAAAGAGCGGGTAAGCTCTCTGCCATTGGGTTGGAAACAAAAATTGGCATTCTGTACTGCTTTGATGCATAAGCCCGATGTAATCTTCTTAGATGAACCAACTAGTGGGGTTGACCCAGCTATAAGAAGACAGTTTTGGGAAATGATCTATGAAACTGCAGAAGGTGGTGTAACCGTTTTAGTAACTACCCATAATATGGATGAGGCCGAATATTGCAATAGAATTTCAATGATGGTCGCCGGAAAAATGATAAAAGTAGATACGCCCCAAAACTTAAAAGATGAATATAAACTTGAAACAATGGGAGAGGTATTTCTCCATTTGGCAAGAGGTTATGAAAAAGAACATGCAATCACTGCAAGCTGATCTGGCTTAAGTCATTGAAGTTATAAAAAAGTAAAATGAAAAATTTCAAGATATTCAAAGGACTTGTTCGTAAGGAGTTTCTCCATATTTTAAGAGATTGGCGTTCCTTAACGATGCTATTGGGCATACCCATAATCTTGGTGCTACTATTTGGTTCTGTTATGACAATGGAAATCAAAGATGCAAATATTGCAATTGTAGATCATGCCAAGGACCACGATTCTAAAGAATTGATCAATTTAATAAGCACTTCTGAATTTTTCAAATTGGCAAAATATCTAGATACTTCTGAAGAAATTGATGAAGAATTTAAAAAAGGCAGTATACGTATGGCCTTTGTTTTTGATAAAGACTTTGGTTATAAACTACACCATGAAGGTCATGCACAAATACAATTGATAGCTGATGGATCTAAGATTTTGACCTCCCCTAGCCTTATCTCATACGGTAAAATCATTATCAATAAACATATTGCAAGCAAAAATCCGCCGAGCGGAGCTGGTTATTATATTATACCTACAGTACGTATGATGTACAATAAGAATCTTAATGGTAGATATATGACCGTACCTGGTATTATGTCTACCGTTATTTTACTGGTTGGCGCATTAATGACCTCGTTATCAATTACTAAAGAAAAGGAATTAGGAACATTAGAATTACTATTAAGTACACCTATAAATAGGTTTCTAATCATGTTCGCTAAAATAATCCCCTATCTAATAACCTCTTTCATTAGCGCCTTATCTATTATTTGGGCAGCAAAATATGTGTTTGAAGTACCCATTTCAGGGAGTATAGGTCTTTTGTTACTCAATACTGTTCTCTACATTCTTACAGCTCTTGCCTTGGGTTTGTTGATATCAACTTTCGCAAATTCACAGCTAACTGCTATGATGATTACCATGACCTTATTAATGTTACCCACAGAAGTATTATCAGGAATGACATTCCCCACAGACAGTCTACCTGTGGTTTTACAATGGTTAGGGAAATTATTGCCCGCAACTTGGTTTAACATTATAAGCAAAGGCATCTTACTTCAAGGTGCTAAAGCAGATAGTCTTTTGTTTGAAACTTCGATACTGGTAATAATGGTAATGGTGTTTTATTTCTGGAGTGTAATACGGTTTAAACCAAGACTCCAATAATAACTAATATTTAAAATACAGACAGATGCGTATCATAAGATTCATCATAGTTAAAGAATTTATCCAGATTTTCAGGAATCCTCTGTTGGTACTAATTATTTTGTCTCAACCGTTTATACAGGTTCTTTTATTAGGTACAGCTGGTGGAGACATTAATTATGCGAGTGTTTATGTAGTTGATGAAGATTTATCATCTACCTCTAGAGAAATCATTTCTAAAATGGAGGGTTCAGATTTCTTTGATATAAGAGGAGCTGCTCTAACCATGGATGAAGCTTTTAAAGTTATGGAGTACAAAAACATTAATCTAATTGTACATTTTCCTCCAAATTTTGAGAAAAAACTAATCAAAGAACATAGCAGTAAAGTTCAGTTAGTTACTAATGCCATTGACGCTATTACTGCCAGTCTTACCTATGCTTATTCAAGTGAAATCATAGGTACGGTAAATAAAGATGTAGCAATAAAATGGGGTACAAAAAGCCTAACAAATAAAGCAGCAACAGTTAGTATTCCATATTCTTACTGGTATAACAGAGCACTTATTAGTCAGTACATCATGGTGCCTGCAATGTGCGTAGCCATGGTAGTTATGATTACAATATTATTGTCAGCAATGAATATTGTAAAGGAAAAAGAAATTGGCACGATGGAACAATTGAATGTGACCCCAATGAGAAAGACTCATTTTATTATGGGAAAAATTATTCCTGTTTGGATCATCAATATTGTGCTACTAGGCATCGGTTTAATATTAAGTCGACTTGTATTTCATGTACCTGTAGTAGGAAGCTTATGGCTTGTTTTCTTTTTATCGGGTGTTGTAATGTTCTTACTTTTGGCAGTAGGCGTATTAATTTCTGTTGTTTCCAATACCCAGCAACAAGCTATGTTCTTCACCTTTTTCATCATCATGATATTTGTGATTTTTGGAGATTTTATAACTCCCATTGACAATATGCCTTCATGGGGTAAGGCAATGGCCGAATTAAATCCACAAGCCTATTATTCCCGAATGATTCACTTGGTAATCACTAAAGGTAGTGGCATAAAGGATATCTTACCTGACCTGTTAAAAGTATCTGGATTAACCTTTGCTACTTTAGCAGTTTCACTCTGGATTTTTAATAAGAAGAATTAAAATACGTTTTTAAAATAGAAAGTATGAATAAAAAATAAAGGCTATCGTGAGTTACGATAGCCTTTATTTTTTGATTTTATAAAACGAGATTAATATATATCTTTCTTTAAAGCAGTAAAACCAGAGACCACATCAAAAAGTTCTTCATCTATGGAGCTCTGTCTTAATCTGTGATAAGTATGCCCTATCTCATCTAACAATTCTTCAATATTTTTCTCTGCACGTTGCATAGCATTTAACCTACTTAAATTTTCACTAGCTAATGATTCTGTACACGTTTTATAGAGTGTAACAAAGAGATACTCTCTTATTAAACTACGTATAAGCTTAGTGCTATCACCTATAACTTCGGGTTGTTTTTGGGTAGGCCATTTTAATTTTGCTTTTTCTTTGCGCCATCTTACATCTAGGGGAAACAATCTTAATTTTTCTTGTTCGTATGTGCCTTCGTCCACTAAATGATTATGAAAAAGGTAGTACTCATCTATAGATCCGTTTTCTTGGTTTTCCTCTACTTGAACTAAAATTGATCCAATAAGCGCTGTAATGGCATTAATAGAATTTGGAAGATCAAATTCTTTGGTCACTGTCATCCCCATATCCGCTAACAATAAAGGTACCCGGACACCAACTGTCCAGATTTCTAATTTACCATCATGAGTTGCTAAAGAATCTTGCACATATTGCGAAAGGGAATCATTAAACTGCCCAACAAAACCTTGATCTGATCCAAAAACAATAGCGCAAATAGATTTTTCTCCTTTTTTGGTGTTGCCGTTCTTTTTAGTATCCGAGGTATCTAACCCAAAATCTTTTAAATAGGCAACTAGTCCTAAAGATACATTAGTCCAATAATCATCCAACGATTCCATGGCTCTTTCATATTGTCCAATATTAGCAGCAGCCATAGCCTTCATGGTACGCACTATGGAGTCTAGATCTTTGGCTCCGTTAATTTGTCTTGTTAAGCTTTCTAGCGAATCCATAGCTATTATTTTTGGTTGTTACCCTGCCTTTTGAAATTCCTTTAGTGCAGCTTTTGTAGCTGCCAACATACTTTCTCTGCCTGCATCATCTAACCCTTTATCAGAATACAGACTTTTTTGAATAGCTTGTGGTAACGTGGCAATACTTCTTATGACCGCCTTTTCTGCTTCGCGCATATTTTCTATTGAAATAGTATCAAAAAGACCTTGGGTCAACGTTAGAAGTACCCCTATCTGTTCTGCTACGGATAACGGTTGTAGTTCATTCTGTTTAAGAATCTCGCGAATACGTTTACCGTGTTCAATAACATTTTTTGTTTCTTCATCTAAATGAGAGCCAAAACGTGCAAAGGTTTCCAATTCTTCAAATTGTGAAAACCCAAGTTTTAAATCGCCCGTAATAATTCTGTACGCTGGTAATTGTGCCTTTCCCCCAACCCGAGAAACCGATTTACCCACCTCAACCGCAGGTAAAATTCCAAGTTCAAATTGTTTGGGAGACAGATAAATCTGTCCATCGGTAATAGATATTAAATTGGTAGGAATATAAGCTGAAATGTTCTGTGCCTCCGTTTCAATTATGGGAAGAGCGGTTAATGACCCGCCCCCAAGTTCTTCACTCAAATGAGTAGAGCGTTCCAGTAATCTACTATGTATATAAAAAATATCTCCGGGAAATGCCTCACGCCCTGGTGGTCTTTTCAATAAAAGGGAAAGCTCACGATATGCCCTGGCATGGTTTGTTAAATCATCATATACGATGAGTACGTCTTTGCCCATTTCCATGAAATACTCCGCTATACTGGTTGCCGCGTATGGAGCAATGTATTGCAAACCTGGTGAATTATTTCCTTCTGTTACCATAACAATGGTATATGCCATTGCCCCGTTTTCTTTTAAATCTGCAACTACCTTAGCTAGCGCAGAAGCACGTTGCCCAATAGCACAGTAAATACAGATAACATCTTTATCTTTTTGATTTACGATAGTATCTAACGCAATAGCAGTTTTACCAGTTTGACGATCGCCTAAAATTAGTTCTCGTTGTCCACGACCTATTGGAATAAGTGCATCTATAACCTTAATGCCTGTTTGCAAAGGAATGCTAACCCCAGAACGATCCATAATAGGTGTTGCACTCCTTTCTATGGGATATCTTTTCTCATAAGAAATAGCTCCTTTTTCATCCATAGGTTGACCCAATGGACCAATGACCCTTCCAAGAAGCGCTTTACCCACGGGAACATCCATTACGCGATTGGTGCGTTCTACGAGGTCACCCGCATTTAAATCTGAATCTTCACCTAAAAGAATAACACCAATTTCCTCTTCTTCAATACTGAAAGCGATGCCATACAAATTACCAGGAAATTTTAATAACTCCTCATACCCTACATTGGGCAAACCTGATACTTTGACCACACCAGATGAAACACTGGTAACACGACCCACTTCTTTTGGCGCCAGTTTAAACTCATGATTCGTTCTATTTTTGGCAAGCTCATCAAATGTATCGTTCAATAAACTTTTGTAGTCTGTTGCGCCCATTTCATTTCAATTTTTATTTGGTTGCTAATTCAACATCTTCTTCAAACGAACCTAAATAGTCTGTAACACTCCAAGATAATTTGTACCCATTGGTTAAAATTTCAATACCGTTGATTAGTTCCGGATTAATTTTAAATTCAAACGCATTTTCAGTTTTCAATAACTCACTTATCGTTTTTTGTATTGAACTATGTTGATTGGCAGATAAGGCAAAAGCACTTTGTACCAATATGGGTTTTCCTCCTTTTAAAGCTTCTGAGAATTTTGATTTCTCATCAGCCTTTAGTTCATTTATTCTTTGTATAAAAACCTCAACAGTTTGTTGCTCTAAACTAACAGATGAAAGGTCTTTTAATGTTTTTCTTGCAATGTCAAGAACTTCATCCTTTAACCTTTTAGCTACGTTATCATTTTTGGTAGCTTGATCCTCGGTAAACGCTTTTTCTAATTTATCCTTGAGCTCATTGGCTTCTTTTCTTGCATTTTCTTTTAGCGTATCACCTTCCTCTTTAGCTTCTGACGCAGCCTTTTGCATTAATTCATCCTTTTTTTTATCGAAAATTTCGTTTTTATGGATGAATTCATCTTTAGCTTGGTCTGCCTCTTTTTTCTGAGATTCAGCATCCAAAAGTTGCTTCTTTATATTCGTTTCCCGTTCATCTATAGCCGATAAAATGGGTTGATAAAGAAAACGTTTCAATAACCACATTAACACCAAAAAATTGATGATCTGTGCTATTACAGTAAACCAGTCTATTTTCATATTTAAATTATTATGCGATGAAATGGTTCCAGAAAGGATTAGCAAAAATTAAAATCATTGAAATCACAAAACAATAAATTGCCAATGATTCCAACATCGCCAGACCAACAAACAGCGTACGCGTAACTGTCTGGCTTGCGTCTGGTTGTTGAGCCATAGAGCTTAAAGCAGTTGAAATAGATTTACCTTGACCAAGAGCCGGAATCATACAGCCAATTCCTGTTGTTAACCCGGCAGTAATGATTGACACCATTGCTATTATTGTAGTATTATCCATAGTATTAAATTTTATTTTTATATCAGTTTTAGTTTAAATTTTGAATTGAGATTTCCTTTTTACCTATTTAGTATCTGCTACCACTAAATTTTTATGATTCACCTGCTTCTTATCTGCTTCTTCTGTTGCAGCAGCTATATAAACCGTTGCTAAAATGCTAAATATATAAGCCTGTATAATTCCCGTAATAAGTCCCAATACGGTCATTAACACCGGAAAGAACAATGGTGCTATACTTAAGAGAATAGTTACAATTAGCCCACCACTCATAATATTACCAAACAGACGAACTGCCAATGCCAACGTTCGCGAAATTTCACTGATTATATTAAAAGGTAGCATAATGAATGTGGGCTCTATAAATGTTTTTAAATATTGAAGAACACCATTTTCTGCAATGCCGAAAATAGGCGTTGCCAGAAAAACACATAGCGCCAAAGCTGCTGTTGTAGATAATGAACTTGTAGGAGGTTCATAACCAGGAAAAATGATACACAAATTTGCAAAAGCAATAAAAATGAACAAGGTTCCTATAAAACCAAGAAATTTTTCTGATTTCTTTAATCCAACTTCTTTTATCTGTTGGTTCATACCGGTTACGAGCATTTCTAAAATACACTGCCACCTAGAGATCTTTAAATCTGTTCGCAGTTTTCTCGTTACCAAAACGGACACAAGTACCAATACAAACATTAATACCCAAGTGGTAACCAATGTAAGGTTGATGGTTATAAAGCCATTTTGCCAAAAAATCGTTTCGTCAGGACTTAGTTCCATCTTAATACTCTTTTTCTAGTTCTATTGGTCTCATCTCTTTGGTTTTGGTCATACGAATCACAATAAACCGAGCTATTATAAAGCCCAAAAGACAAATCAACATATACTTTAAATTATGTTGACCCATATAATAAAAGCCCAATAGCGTAGTGCCTACTCGTATAAACAAACTCCCTATATACCAAAGCGCAGGATTTTTTGAATCAAGCATTTTCTTTGAAGTAAACCAAAGTCCTCCAAAAAACATGAGTCCTAAGCAAGAGCCGCCCAACAGTACCAATAAAGTCATAAGTAAATCATTCATCTTTTTTATTTTTATGTTCGTGCATTGATTTATTTTCTTTGTCTATCCACTGCCAAGCAAGCGCACAGCCAACAAATAGACCCGCTAGCAATAAGGTTAGTGTCCAAGAAAAAGTCTGCGGATATCTACGATCTAACCATACCCCCAAAACAGCACCTAATACGGTTGGTACTGCAACAGACCAACCCACCATTCCAAAAGTTCCAAAGCCTCTCCATTCGCTTCTTTTCTCTTCATTCCTGGCAGATAACATTTGCTTTTCTTTATTATCAACTTCTTCTAAAAAGCCTTTTTCCCTTATCTTATCATCGGTGTTTTTACTCATGATTGACGAAGTTTTTTAATACCGTGAATAAATTCACTTTCTAATTTGGCAACAGCCTTTCTCACATCTCTTTCTTCTTCATCTAAATCTATAAACTGGCTTTCTACCGCACTTCTAAGTTTTCCTAAATCTGCCCCTGCAATTGCATTGCGAACAGATATTTCTACAAAACCGTCCCTCTTTGTTAGTATACCTTCGTCCATGGCTACAAAGTATTCTTGACCTTCCTTCGTCTCATAAGTCAAAATACCAGGGACCAGCGCAGCTACACAATCTAACCTATGGGGCAAAAACCCATACGAACCGGCATTGGTATCTACTACAATACGCAACACCCCAGAAATTTTTAAGAATATCTTAAACGGAAGTAAAATATGTAGTTCCATTACTTTTAGTTTTAAGTTTAGACTTTAGCCACCACTTTATCAGTAGTGCTTGCATTCTCTTTGTCAGGTTTATTTTCTGCTGTCTTTTCCTTTTTCTTCGGTTCTTTTTTAGATTTTTCTATGGCTTCATCAATAGTACCCACCATATAGAAAGCACTCTCCGGTAAATCTTTAAATTCATCTTTAAGAATACGTTCGCAACCGTCAAGAGCTTCTTCTAGTTTTACTCCTTTCCCCTTAAGACCGCTAAACTGTTCTGTGGTAAAGAAAGGTTGTGTAAAAAATCGTTCTAAGCGTCTAGCTCGGTTTACAATAGCGCGATCCGCTACAGAAAGCTGTTCTAAACCTAACATAGCTATGATATCTTTTAGCTCTTCATATTGAGCCAATGTTTGCTTTATTTTTTGTAGAAGATGATAGTGGCGTTCGCCAATAACCCCTGGTGTTGCCATTTTGGAACTTGATTGCAATAGATCTATTGCTGGAAAAAGTCCCTCACCAGCTCTTTTTCTAGATAAAGTTATTGATGCCGAGAGGTGAGAAAATGTATGTACCGCAGCAGGATCCGTAAGATCATCTGCAGGAACATAAACTGCCTGTATACTGGTAATTGCCCCTGTATCTGTATTGGCAATACGCTCTTCTAATTTTGAAAGTTCGGTACCTAAAGTTGGTTGATAACCTAATCTTGATGGCATTTGCCCCATAAGACCAGAAACTTCCATTCCTGCTTGAATAAAACGAAACACATTATCAATAAGCAAAAGCACATCGCGGTGCTCCTCGTCCCTAAAATATTCGGCCATAGTTAAAGCAGCATGCCCTACCCTAAAACGTGCTCCGGGCGGTTCATTCATTTGCCCAAACATCATCACCATATCTTTCAATACATCTGCCTTTTTCATATCATGGTATAACTCATGCCCTTCGCGGCAACGTTCACCAATACCGCAAAACATACTTACACCTTGGTGGTATCCTACCATATTATGAATCATCTCAGTAAGCAACACGGTTTTACCAACACCCGCACCACCAAACAACCCTGCATTACCACCATGCTGTAAAGGAATCATAACATCAATAGCCTTTATTCCGGTTTCAAAAATTTCAGATTTTGTAGATCGTTTTGACAACGGTGGCGGCAATTGGTGCACACTATTTCGTTTCATTTCGGGTAACGCATCTCCATGATCAATAGTATTCCCAAAGACATCGAACATGCGACCCATTATCTCTTTGCCTATAGGAACGGATAACTCTCCTCCATCTGTTTCGGCTATCATACCCCTAGCCAATCCCTGAGTTGGAGTTAAGGCTATACCTCTAATCCTATGGTCATCTAATTGTGATAAAACTTCAATAGCAATGGCATTGTCAGGCCCTGTGTGTATTAAGGTATTAATTGATGGTAGATTCTTATCGAACCAAATATCTACCACACTTCCACGTACGGCAACCACTTTACCCTTATTTAAATTACCGTAATTAGATTTTAAGGTCGTTGCCATACTACTGTTCTTGTAAATGAAGTAGTAAAAGTATTGCGTTGGGGTACCAATGGGAATGACCTAGGTCATGGTAATTTTTTTTCTTTTATGACCTAGGTCATTTCCGTTGGCAAGGAAACATCGGAGATTCGTAATCTGATATCTTGGTCGGGAACGGCCTTTTAAACATATAGCAATGAAAAATTACATACGTCATTTTAACGAAATTGATATTAACGATGTACCAGTTGTAGGAGGAAAAAATGCTTCATTAGGAGAAATGTTTCAAAATCTAACCTCTAAGGGAGTCCAGATTCCTGATGGCTTTGCAACTACGGCCGAAGCGTACTGGCATTTTTTACAAGAAGTGCATATACAGGATGAGATTTTCAGCCTTTTGGCAAAATTGGATACCAAAGAATTTTCAAATTTAAAGGAAATTGGAGCTGCTGTTAGAAATACTATTCTAGAAACAGAAATACCTGAAGATATTCAAGATTCCATTAGAGAGGGTTACGACGCACTATCCAAAAAATATAAAGGCGATATTTCATTAGCGGTACGAAGTAGCGCTACCGCAGAAGATTTACCAACCGCCAGTTTTGCAGGCCAACAAGAAAGTTATTTGAACGTAAAAGGGAAAGATGAACTTATTGACGCTTGTAAAAGATGTTATGCATCGCTATTTACAGATCGTGCAATTAAATATAGGGAAGACAACGGTTTTGACCATACCAAAGTAGCACTCTCCATTGGTATACAAATGATGGTACGTTCAGATTTAGCAGCTTCTGGGGTAAACTTCACCTTAGATCCTGATACAGGTTTCGATCAAGTTGTAATGGTCTCTAGCATATATGGTCTTGGAGAGAATATAGTACAGGGCAGCATTAATCCAGATGATTATTTTGTCTTTAAACCCAGCTTAAAAAATGGTGTTGAGCAGCCAATTGTATCTAGACGTTTGGGGAGCAAAGAAAAAACCATGGTCTATGATAAATCAGGAAGCGGTATAGTTAACCTTGATACTCCCAAAGAGAAACAAGAACAATTTGTACTGACAGATGCAGAGGTTATAAAACTGGCTCAATGGTCATTGATTATTGAAGATCATTACGAACGCCCTATGGATATTGAATGGGCAAAAGACGGACAAACGAATGAGCTCTTTATTGTTCAAGCAAGACCTGAAACCGTACAGAACGCCAAGAAAAATAAGCTAAAAATAAATACCTATAAGCTATTAAAAAAAGGGAAGGAAATTACCCACGGAATGGGCTTGGGCAACAAAATAGCATCTGGTAAAGCACGTATTTTACATAGCCCAGAAGAATCTGACAAACTGCAAGCAGGTGAAATATTGGTTACTGAACGTACAAGTCCAGATTGGGACCCTATTCTTAAAAAAGCAGCAGGTATTATTACCGACCAAGGGGGCCGAACTAGTCACGCGGCAATCGTTGCCCGTGAAGTAGGTGCAGCTGCAATAGTAGGCAGCAACAACGCTACACAAGTAATTAAAGACGGACAAGAAATCACCATTTCTTGCGCAGATGGCGATACAGGTGTTGTTTACGATGGTCTTTTGGAATGGAACGAAACCGAAGTGGACCTTTCAACCCTTGCAAAACCAAAAACGCAACCTATGCTCATTCTGGCAGATCCAGATCAAGCATTTAAATTCTCTTTCTACCCTTCTGAAGGCGTTGGATTGATGAGAATGGAGTTTGTCATCAACAATGCCATTCAAATTCACCCTATGGCTTTGAAGCATTTTGATACGTTGAAAGATCAAGCGGTTAAGGATAAAATTCAAAAATTAACACATCACTACCCTGACAAGTCAGATTATTTTGTACACAAACTTGCTGAAGGTATTGGTACTATAGCCGCAGCCTTTTATCCAAAAGACGTTATCGTTCGTACCAGTGATTTTAAAACCAACGAATATGCCAGCTTAATAGGCGGTACCGAGTTTGAACCCGTAGAATCAAACCCAATGCTAGGTTTTAGGGGCGCTTCTAGATACTACAATCCTAAATACCAAGAAGCTTTTGCATTAGAATGTAAAGCAATCAAAAGAGTACGGGAAACTATGGGGTTGACCAACGTAAAAGTTATGATTCCATTCTGCCGTACACTAAAAGAAGCTGCTAAGATTATAGAAGTTTTAGAAAAAAACGGCTTGAAACGAGGTGAAAATGGACTTCAACTTTATATGATGACCGAAATACCTAATAACATTATTCTAGCAGAACAATTTGCTGAATTCTTTGACGGATTTTCAATTGGCTCAAACGATTTAACACAATTAACCTTAGGTGTAGATAGAGATTCTGAATTGTTGAGTGACATCTTTGACATCAATGATATAGGAGTTAAAAAAATGATTGCAATGGTCATTGAATCCGCTCATAAGACCAACACTAAAATTGGACTTTGTGGCCAGGCACCAAGTGATTATCCTGAGTTTGCCCAATTTCTTGTAGAGAAAGGCATCAACTCCGTATCCTTTAATCCTGATGCATTGATTTCAGGTATTAAAAACATTAATAAAGCCGAAAAAAATAAGGCCACATTTGGTATGGCAGAAAGCAGCAATTAATAAGAGAATCGATACATAAACGTTCAAAATCATATTAAAATTGACCAAGGCTACTGCTATTTTGTTAGCTTCAATTTAATTGATAACACTTTAGAAATTAAAAATGAAAATAGCAATATTCAACGTTCATAATTGGGAAAAAGATTATTTACAAAGTGCTAATAATGACAAGCATACCCTTAAAATGTTAGACACTTACCTGACTTTGGATACGGTAGACTTGGCCAAAGGCTGTGATGCTATATGCATTTTTACAGAAGACAATGCATCTGCCCCAATCTTAGATAGGTTACACGAACTTGGCGTAAAGTATGTAGCCTTGCGTTCGGCCGGTTTTAATAATATAGATGTGGCGCATGCAAAAAAATTGGGTATCCGTATGGCGCGGGTACCCGAATATTCGCCCTATGCCATTGCCGAGTTTACAGTAGGTGTCATGCTTGCTCTTAACCGAAAATTGGTCAGGACCCATTACCGGATTATGGAAATGAATTTTTCGTTGAACGGTCTGGTTGGTTTTGATATGAATGGCAAAACGGTGGGTATCATAGGCATAGGTAAAATTGGTCGTGTAGTAGCTAAGATTTTACACGGGTTCGGTTGCAAACTATTGCTTTATGACATAGTTGAAGACAAATCGTTGGTAGAAAAATATGAAGCCACTTACACCGATTTAGATACTTTGTGTAAGCAATCTGATATCATCACCTTACATGCGCCTCTAAATGCAAAGACACATCATCTTATTGATGAGGCTAGAATTGCAGAAATGAAAAAAGGAGTTATGTTGATTAATGCTGGCCGCGGTGGATTAGTAAAAACTACAGATGTTATAAATGCGCTTAAATCTGGTCAAATAGGTTACTTCGGGATGGATGTTTATGAGGAGGAAAAGGGACTCTATTTTGAAGACCATTCCGAAGATATCCTTCAAGATGATTCTATGGCGCGTTTAATGACACTTAGAAATGTATTGATCAGTAGCCACCAGGCATTTTTGACAGATACCGCCCTAAATAATATTTCACAAATTACCTTTAACAATCTGGAATGTATGGAAAAAGGAGATACTTGTGATAACGAAATAAAATAAGTCAAGTATGGGGAAATTAATATTGGTCAGGCATGGTAAAAGTCTATGGAACGTAAAAAATGTTTTTACAGGATGGACGGATATTGATTTGGCACCGGAAGGAATGGATGAGGCAAAAAAAGCCGGAGAACTTATCAAATCAAATCTTATTGATATTGATATTTGTTTTTCCTCTTATTTAAAAAGAGCCATTAGAACAGCGTGGATTTTATTAGAGACCGCAGAGATGATGCACGTAGACTGCAAGTATAGCTGGAAGTTGAACGAAAGACATTATGGTGATTGGCAAGGAAAGAATAAAGATGAAGTATTAAAAGAGGTAGGAGAAGAATATTTTTTAAGTGTTCGAAGAGGTTATGATACCCCACCCCCTAGTCTAACAATATATGATAAACGAAATCCTGAATATGATTCTAACTATAAAGCTATAGAAACCTCTGTGTTACCTTTGGCAGAATCATTAAAAGATACTTCAAAAAGAGTAGTAAATTACTTTTTTGAAGCTATTGCTCCAGAACTTGCCAAAGGAAAGACCGTATTAATATCTGCACACGGAAATTCATTACGAGCACTTATAGAGTACTTAGAACATATTTCAATTGACGACATTGCTAATGTAGAAGTAGCTACAGGCATTCCACATTTGTATGAGTTTGATGACAAATTGAACGTTGTAGAACATTACCAATTAAAATAGGCCGAAAACACCTAAAAACTTTAGAAATGGCTCGTATAATAACACTTACCGTAAACCCAGCAGTTGATAAGAGTACCACTGTAGATAGGATTGCCGCTGACACCAAATTACGGTGTACCGAACCGACATTTGATGCCGGTGGTGGTGGAATAAACGTATCTAGAGCCGTTCATAAACTAGGTGGTTCATCACTTTGCAGCTACTTTGCCGGAGGTCCTTCGGGTACGTATTTAAAACAACTTTTAGATGAGCAACATATAGACCAATCTGTAACCCCAATTGAGGGATGGACACGTGAAAACCTTGCGGTAACTGATACGAGTACAAATCAACAATACCGATTTGGAATGCCAGGGCCAGTTGTAAAAGAGGCAGAATGGCAAAACGCACTTAAACAATTAGAACTTCAACTTCAAAAAGGAGATTATCTGGTAGCTAGTGGAAAATTACCTCCCAATATACCAGACGATTTTTATGTAAAAGTAAGCCTAGTAGCTGAAAAGAAAGAAGCCCTGTTTATACTTGATACCTCAGGTGAAGCACTTATGAAAGCCGCTCAATCAAAAATTTATATGCTAAAACCTAACTTGGCAGAATTAGGTGTATTGTGTGAGACTAACTCCATAACCGAATTAGACTTGAAATCATTGGCAACCCAATTTTTAGAGAATCATGATTGCGAAATTCTTGTTGTCTCTTTGGGGCCAAAAGGTGCTTTACTCGCTACTAAAAAAGAAATAGTGCAAGTACCTGCTCCTGTAGTACACCAAAAAAGCACGATTGGTGCAGGCGATAGTATGGTAGCCGGTATGGTCATGAGCCTTATATGGGGAAGATCATTAAGTGACATGGTTAGTTACGGCGTGGCATGCGGAACAGCGGCCACAATGCACCATGGCACGCAACTCTGTATTAAAGAAGATGCAGACAAACTTTACGATTGGATAAAAAAACAAAAGTCCATTTTAGAAACAAAATAAAAAACAAGCAATGGAACTTGAAAAATATTTAAAAGAAGAAACTTCATATTTGCTAGATCATGAATGTAGAACCATTTCCAAAGATAAAATTCACTTACCAGGTCCTGATTTTACGGATCGGATTATGGCTTCATCTGATAGATCTAACCGAGTTTTAGGAAGTCTACAACAACTATTTAACCACGGAAGACTTTCAGGCACAGGCCATCTTTCGCTGTTACCCGTAGATCAAGGAGTAGAACATTCAGCAGGTGCAAGTTTTGCACCAAACCCCGAATATTTTGACCCTGAGAATATTGTAAAACTTGCCATCGAAGGTGGGTGTAATGCCGTTGCATCAACACTAGGGGTACTCGGGTCAGTTTCTAGAAAATACGCTCATAAAATTCCTTTTTTGGTGAAATTAAACCATAATGAATTACTATCGTATCCAAACACTTTTGATCAAATCTATTTTGCACAAGTAGAACAGGCTTGGAATATGGGTGCGGTAGCTGTAGGAGCCACCATTTACTTTGGCTCTCCAGAATCTGATAGACAAATACGGGAGACAAGTAAAGCATTTAAACGCGCACATGAATTGGGCATGGCAACAGTTCTTTGGTGTTACCTTCGTAATGATGCATTTAAAAAGGATAAAGACTATTCTGTTAGTGCCGATTTGACCGGGCAAGCCAATCACCTTGGGGTAACTATCGAAGCCGATATAATAAAACAAAAACAACCTAGTAATAATGGCGGTTTTCTTGCCCTAGAAAATTTCGGAAAAACTAGTGATCTTGTCTATAGCAAGCTTACTACCGACCATCCTATTGATCTGACCAGATACCAAGTCGCAAATTGCTATATGGGAAGAGCTGGACTTATAAATTCAGGTGGGGCTTCAGGAGATGATGATTTTTCTGCAGCAGCACGTACTGCTGTAATCAACAAAAGAGCTGGTGGCATGGGATTAATTACAGGTAGAAAGGCTTTCCAAAGACCTATGAAAGAAGGTATTAAACTATTAAACCTTATTCAAGATATTTATTTGGACCCTTCAATTACAATAGCTTAAAAGAAAAGATTATGAAAATGACAGCAGGACTTTCATTCCCTATAGCTCATGAGCCATTAATTCCTTTGGCAGTGGGTTCCAAAAAAAAATTAGGTCACAAAGATGGGCATGTACTCGCAGGTGATGTAGGAGGAACTAAAACAAATCTTGCGCTTTTCGAATTCAAGAATGGCCACCTTTTACTAGTCAAACAAAACTCCTACAAAACAAAAGATTATACCTCCTTACTTGAAATCATAAAAGATTTTGAAATAGAAGAAATGACCAAGATAGATAGTATATGTTTTGGTGTGGCTGGCCCCATTACTAAAGGAAAAGTTCACGGTACTAATTTTCCTTGGGTTATTGATACAGAAGAACTTATTAAAGCCCTTCATCTTAAATCCATTTTTTTGATAAATGACATGCAAGCTAATGCCTATGGCTTGGCCGCAATTGATGAAAAAGATTTAGACCCCTTAAAATATGGTTCAAAAATTGAAGGTAATGCCGTAATTATTTCACCTGGCACAGGCTTGGGAGAAGCTGGTATGTATTGGGATGGTTCAGCATATCACCCGTTTGCCACAGAAGGAGGTCATTGTGACTTTAGCCCTAGAAACGATTTTGACTTTGAAATCTGGAAATACTTTCAGCAAAAATATGGCCATGTAAGTTGGGAACGTTTATTGTCAGGACAAGGGATACGAGATACTTATCAACTAATAAGAAATGTTAGTGGCGAAAAAGAAACCGACGATTTTAAAGCTAAAATGGCCAAAGAAGATCCTGCTGCTGTTATTACCAAAACTGCATTAGAAGGTTCAGATATAGTTTGTAGAGAAACTTTAGATTTATTTGTTCGGTTTTTAGCCATCGAAACTGCACAACTTGCTTTGAAGTTTAAGGCAACCGGGGGTATTTATATTGGTGGTGGTATTATGCCAAAAATTATTAAAGGAATGAACCGTGATGTATTTACCGATAACTTTATGCAGTCTGGGCGTTTGAACTCGCTTTTACAAATGGTCCCTGTAAACGTTATTCTCAATGATAACACAGCCTTATTAGGGGCAGCTTATTATGCTGCAATGTTAATTGATTAAAGCCGAAGCTATTTGAATTAAAAAAGACAATAGGTCTTGAATCATAGTAATTCAAGACCTATTGTCTTTTAATAAGCATCAATACTTGTATTATACTTACCTGAAATTATAACTTATCGACTTCAACATCATATTCAATGACTTTGAAGAGTTGTCTTCTATTTTTCCTAGTATTCTCGACAAATTGAGCAATGTCTTCTTCTAGTTCTTTATGTTCTTCCCTAAATGCTTTTTGATCTTGATTTTCAGACTTATCAATTATTACTGATAGATCTGACAAATGCTTATCAACACGCTTTAATAAATCATCACAATCTCTTGTATCTTTAAGAATATTTTCGCCTGCTCTTCGTATATTCTCCAAATTAACCTGTGCCGTTATCCATAAAAAATATTTATCCTCTAAATGGCGCAAGAATTTAAGGTCATCTTTATAAAATAAAAGGTCAGATTTCCAATGTTCTGTCAAAACATATAGTTCTTGCCAGTTTCCATTCTCAATAAAATTACCCTTAGGCCTACTTCTGAAATTTTCCATGTCCCCTATTATTTATAAAAAATATTTATTTAAGGCTACTCTAAAACAAGTACTGGCACTTTAGAGTTTAAGATTAACATTTGTGTAAGCTCGTTCTCTGTAGACTTACTATGATCGGCATGATTTCTAGGTAAAATGGTCACAAGATCTATATCATTTTTAATTGCATAAGTATTTATACCATCTATAACATCTTCATTTTTAATAAATGCACGCTCTTTATAAAATGTCTCAAGGTAATATTCAATGGCATTCTCATTTTTCTCTTCCTCTTTACTATAACCATATAGGCCTGGCTGATTCTCAACAGTTAACATATGTACTTTTGCATTGCACTTGCGAGCTATTATTAAAAGTGTTTCCAACTTTTTGGTATCATCAATCTCTTCCCTACCAATAACTAAAGCAATTTTGGCTAGATTATACTCTTTATAATTAGGAGGAATCACTAACACTGGACATTTACTTTTTGAAACAAGATTTGCAGTATTTGTATGTTGGTTACTTCCTTTTTCATCTGCCCCTGACGTACCCATTATAATAAGATTTACCTTTTCTTTTTTTCTAATTTCAAGTAAGGTCTTTATAAGTGTTCCATCTTGAATTTCCCACTCTAGTTTATGCTGTAAAAGACCATGATATTCTTTCTCTAACTTTTCGAAATTTTCCGGTAACAGTTGAAGATTACAGTTTCCTGAAACATAAGCTAATACAATTTTTATATGATCTAGCCTACCTACGAAAGCTATAGCATATTCTAATGCTCTTTTTGATGCATCCGTAAAATCGAACGGCACCAATATTGTTGAAATTTTATCCATAGCGTGTGTCTTTATAAATAGCTTTTAGCAGCCATATAATTAAAATTTATTTTTTGATTCTTATAGATTAAATGACCTAATTATAGTTCGTTGTTTTTTAAATTTCCACCAAACAATAAAGCTAGTCGACCAATTAATTTAATTTTCAAGTGTAGGCTTAACAATCTTCCACTTATTAGTTTTGTCTTTTACTTTTAACAAATCCTCCGAAATCATCATAGCATGTAATTCTGGTAATTTGTATAGTCTTTTTGACATTACAATATTTTGTCTCACCTGTATTGGCCATAGCATTTCACCACTTTTATTCACTACTACCTCAGTAAATGAGTAATCATATATGTTTAATTGAAAAGAATTTTTTCCTCGTAGCTCTTTGCTTTCATAAATACCCACAGCAAGACCATCACTAAACTGGCTTACGTTTAAAAATTCAGTTGCTACAACCACATTACCCTTTTTGTCCATAAATCCATAACGGGCAATACCATCTTCTTTAACTATTTTCACAGCACATAGTCCATCCTTAAACTTAGGATAACCAATACCCTCCACTCCAAAGTTGGAGGTATTTGGAGTTTGGTTCCAAACCACATCTCCTCTAAATTCAATAACTAGCTGACCATTTTCATCAATAAAACCCCATTGGTTTCCTTTTTTAACTGCAGCTAAACCTTCACTAAAAGGTTCTATTTGATCAAGTTCTCCTACTATAGGTTTATTGATATCTTCTACTGACTGTGAAATACCTATAAAAGGGATTGACAGTAATAATGTAATTATTAATAAATTTTTCATCTCTAAGTATTTTTTACGTTCACCCAAAGTTATGTGCACCTTACTGAAATTGAAATGACTTACGTCAGTTCCTGTTATTAAATAATAATAAAATTTCAAAATAAAATGCATTTACAGTAACCCTACTATTGATTTTGAATACTTCCCTAACCAAAGCCTATAATAGTATTTATAAATTTCCTGAGGCTAATGATTTAAATCATATTTAACCTTGACGATTTAAAATAGCTTTTAATTCATTTTATTCTCACAGGTAAATATTATTTCAAAAACAGTTTAAATATTAAAACATTCAGTCATGATAAAAGACCATTCAAAACATTATAACGACCTCACTCATTTAATAAAAGAATTGGGCAACAAAATACCTGAAACAATTAGCGGTTTCAATAGCTTACACAAGGCAAGTACTGCAGATGGTGTACTTTCTTCAAAAACCAAAGAGCTTATTGCTCTAGGCATTGCCATTACAGTTCGTTGCGACGGTTGTATTGCCTTTCACGTACATGATGCAATAGAATCGGGTGCTAGTTCAGAAGAAATTATAGAAACTATAGGTGTTGCTGTAATGATGGGGGGAGGTCCTGCGCTGATGTACGGTTGTGAAGCGTTAGAGGCATTAAATCAATTTATAGTATTACAGTAATATGAAACAGAAACCAAAAAAAGGCACAAGTAAACCAGAAGAACAAAAGAAAAAATCACCTTTAGGTGGGTTAGGTAATAACTGGATTTATTTGATTTTTTTTGGTTTCATAATTGCGTATACATTTTTTCCTAGTCCCGCTGCTGAGTCAAAAGAAATCGGCTGGTCTTTTCTTCAAGATTCCCTTTTAGCGAAACGTGAAATTTCAAAAATAACTGTTGTTAATAGAGAGTTTGCAGAAATCTATATTAAAAAAGATACAGCTGGGATTACGACATCAAAAGAAACAAGCAATAGTTTGTTCAGTACCGTTGAAATTCCAAAATATCGAATGACCATTGGTTCGGTCGAAAATTTTGAAAATAAACTACAACAAGCACAAAGTACCCTTTCATCTATAGATAAAATTGATATTCAATATCAAAATCGCACCAATTGGAGTGAAACCATATCGTAGATTTTACCTATCGTCGTACTTATTATTTTCTGGCTATTCATGTTTAAGCGAATGGGAAAAAACGGCGGCATGGGCAGCTCAATGTTTAACATTGGAAAATCTACTGCTAAATTAGCAGAAAAAGGCACCAAAAGTTCCGTAACCTTTAATGATGTAGCAGGGTTAAAAGAGGCGAAAATCGAGGTTATGGAGGTCGTTGATTTTCTTAAAAATCCCGAGACATACACTAAATTAGGAGCTAAAATTCCTAAGGGAGTTATGCTCGTAGGTCCTCCTGGCACAGGAAAAACATTAATAGCCAAAGCAGTAGCTGGTGAAGCACAAGTACCTTTCTTTACCATGTCGGGCTCTGAATTTGTTGAAATGTTCGTTGGAGTTGGCGCATCTAGGGTGCGTGATCTATTTAAAAGAGCAAAAGAAAAAACACCAAGTATTATTTTCATTGATGAAATTGATGCAATAGGTCGTTCACGCGGCAAAGGTGGCGCATTTCAGACCAATGATGAGCGTGAAAGTACGTTGAACCAATTACTTACAGAATTAGATGGATTTGGACCCAATACAGGTGTTTTGGTACTTGCAGCAACCAACCGACCCGATGTACTTGATAAAGCGTTATTGAGACCTGGTAGGTTTGACCGACATATTTATCTTGAACTCCCAACAAGAGAGGAACGCGAAGAAATATTCAAAGTTCACCTTCGCCCGCTAAAACTTGCAAAAGATGTAGACCCAGTAGCTTTAGCAAAATTAAGCCCTGGATTTTCAGGAGCCGACATTGCCAATATTTGTAATGAAGCTGCACTAATTGCCGCTCGCAAAAAAGAGAAAGAGGTTTATTCTCATGATTTTATGGAAGCAAGAGACCGTATCGTGGGGGGAATGGAACGGAAAAGTAAAATTATCTCACCAAAAGAAAAAGAAATCGTTGCTCACCATGAAGCAGGACATGCCGTAGTAAGCTGGTATTTAAAAAATGTAGATTCTTTAGTAAAAGTCTCCATTATTCCACGAGGAAAATCTTTGGGTGCTGCATGGTATTTACCTGAAGAAAGACAAATTGTAACCAAAACACAATTCATAGATCAAATGTGCGCATCATTGGGCGGCCGTGCAGCTGAAGAAATTATCTTTAACGAAATATCTTCCGGAGCTTTAGATGATCTTGAAAAAGTAACAAAGCAAGCCTATGCCATGGTAGCTTACTACGGACTTGACGAAAAAATAGGTCCGATGAGCTTTTATGACTCCTCAGGACAAAATGATCGTATACTTGGCAAACCATATAGTGAATCTATGGGCCAGCTAATAGATGAAAAAGCCCAAGCTTTAATACTCATGGCCTATACGAAAGCTAAAACTGTATTGGTTGAGCACCGAGACGAACTTGAAAATTTAGCTCAACATCTACTAAAGCACGAAGTGGCTGAAAAAGAAGATTTAGAAGCTATTTTGGGGAAAAGAATTGAATCTACCTCTGAAAAGATTGATGAACAATTATCGATTATACACAAAAGCAAGGCATAACTTCAAACTACCTATATTTTTTAAATGTAGTATATTATACTTTCAAAGCATGACTTTCGTCATATCAAATATGCAATCAAAATCACATCTTTGAGTATATCATTAATTACAAATGAAATTCTAAGTAACTAATTTTATAAACAGATTATGAAAAAAACAGTGATTAACAATTCAGACCTACATTTTGAACATAAACAATGGGACTCTGAACTCGCATTTTGGAATGATGAATTAAAATCTTTTAAAAATAGATTAAGCGAACTGGTAACTCGTTGGACAGATAAAGATGTACTCGCGCAACTTGAACATTACCAAAATGAATTTATCCTTCATGGCAATGTTATAGCAGACTTACAAGAGACGATTGAAAAACATGAAATGAATATTTCTCATCATAGTGATGAGGGTCATGAGTCAATGGATATTTCTATGGTCAATACTCATACAGATCTTCGTGAAAAAATGGAAACCCAGCGACAAATTTATGCTGACCTAAAGAAAGAATTCTTCCAGTTTCTATCGAAATACATGTAACTAACCCATTAAATATGGCCGCATTTAAAATACCGAAACAAAAAGAATTTAAAAGGTATGCCACCTTATTCAACGTCCTCGCCAAATATGGTTTTGAGGACGTTTTGGTAAACTCCGGTATTACAAAAGCGATTCCAAAAAGTTATTTAGAAGGCCATCCAAATACCGAAAAAAACCTTTCCTTTTCAACCTACGAGCGTGTTCGTATGGTGCTTGAAGAACTAGGACCTAGCTACATAAAATTAGGCCAAATCTTCAGCAATCGAGAAGATATGCTTCCACCTGAGCTCATTAAAGAACTGGAAAAATTACAAGACCATGCTCCTAATTTAAAAAACTTTAATGTTCAGAAAACCATTGAAGAAGAATTGAATATCACCTTGACTGATTATTTCTCATCAGTCAATCTAGAGCCCCTTGCAGCAGCATCTTTAGCTCAAGTTCACAGAGCTAAATTGTTAAGCGGAGAAGAAGTGGTTCTTAAAATTCAGCGCCCAGGTATAGAAGAAGTAATTGAGAGCGATTTGTTAATTATGAAACAAGTTGCTGGGGCTCTAGAAAAATACAGTTCTCAAGCACAAGCTTTTCAACCAATACGAATTGTAGCCTCTTTTGAACAAAGTATTCGCGAAGAACTACAGTTTTTGCGGGAGATGGATAATACCGAAAGATTTGCTAAAAACTTTGAAGGCAATGAGATGATTCATGTCCCATTAGTTTATCGCCAGTTATCTACCAATCGCATAATTTGTATGGAATTTATAGACGGCATCAAAGTATCTGAAATAGATAAACTTAAAGCTTCAAATATTGACCCAGCTGCGGTTGCCAAAGTGGGGGTTGATTTGTATCTCGAACAAATTCTTGATCATGGTTTTTTTCATGCCGATCCACATCCAGGAAACATTTTTGTGCTTCCTGATACGGAACAAATCTGCTTTTTAGATTTTGGTATGATGGGCACCGTAATGCCAAACGATAAAGAAGCCCTTGGTGATCTTCTGCTCTATTTCTTGAGGCAAAACGTCAAGAAAATTATTATGCTGCTTGAAAAAATTGCTGTAAAAACAGATATACCTGATTATAAAAAACTAGAGCAGGATCTATACGAATTGGTTACAGAAGTCAGTAATGTTACGCTTCAGAATATTAAAATAAGTACTATTCTTAATCAATTTAAAACTGTGCTGTATGAGAATAGAATTATCTTACCACATTATCTATATATGTTAATAAGGGGTATTATTATCATAGAAGGTGTAGGTAGAAAGTTAGACCCAGCATTCAACATTACAGATAATTTAAAACCTTATACTTCTAAAATTATCCGTAGAAGATTTAGTTTAAAACGACTGTTCAAGAAGAATCTAAGTCGCTTTCAAGATATTAATGACCTTGTAGATACACTACCCGATGATATTAATACTATCCTAAAAAAAATAAAAGATGGCAAACTGGTTGTTATACATGAGCACAAAGGATTAAAAGAATTTCAAACGGCAACTAGTAAATCTGTAAACCGTTTAGTCTTTGCTGTAATTATAGCCGCTCTTTCCATTGGGTCGTCTATCTTAGTTATGGCTCAAATGCCTCCTTTAATCAATGGCATTCCGTTATTAGGAGCCATTGGGTTTCTACTATCGGCTATATTGGGTTTTTATATCGTAATATCCATATTCAGAAACGATCAATTTTAATTTGCACAAATCGCTAATGTAAAAACTAGATGATAAAGTTTGAAGGTATAAATGAATTTATGGACAGCTATATTTTAGGTGTGCTCGTAAGTATGGGAATTGGTTTGATTATTGGCTTGGAAAGAGAATATGACAAGTTAAAAGATCAAGGTTTTGCCGGCATTCGTACTTTTCCTATTGTTGCCATACTTGGTTTTACTTTAGAAAATCTGACCGATAAATTTTCGGTTTGGTTGCTAATAGTGAGTTTAGCTGCTTTTATTCTTTTTTTGGCATTTAATCATATTTATCAGAAACAAGAAGAATATAGTAAAGGCCTAACCACAAACTTAGCCTTAATTGCCACCTTTGTTCTAGGCGTAATGGTATCCGCAGAATATTATAGAGATGCAGTTGCTACAGCAGTAATTATTGTGACTTTGCTCTCATTAAAAACGAGGTTTCGCACGGTAATTAGCAATATCACATCAGAAGAACTTTTTGCCTTTATTAAGTTCTCGATTATATCACTTTTGATATTGCCTTTCTTACCCAATAAGGTCTATGGTCCAAATGAGCTATTGAATCCGTTCGAGATTGGATCAATAGTCGTAATCGTATCCTTTTTGAATTTTATAGGTTATTTTTTGGTCAAATATGTAGGTTCAAAAAAGGGAATAATGTTAACAGCAATTCTTGGTGGTCTTATATCAAGTACAGCTGTTACATGGAGTTATGCCTCGCGAAGCGAAGAATCTCCTGAGCTCTCCAAAAAATATGCCGCAGGCATAATTATTGCTTCAGCCATTATGTTTCCTAGACTTGCGCTTTTAGTGTATATCTTCAATAGTGCCCTTTTAGCCTATTTGGCACTACCCTTTTGTCTTTTGACTATAATATGTATCGTAGTATCCTTAGTCCTGATTCAAAGAGATACTAAAAAACCAGACACCAACATTAAGTTAGGAAACCCACTTAACATATTGAATGCTATTAGTTTCGGTGCTGTTTATGTCGTAATTCTATTTGCCGTTTTCTATAGTAATAAATTTTTTGGTGAAAGTGGATTGTATTATTCTGCCTTAATTTCAGGATTAGCAGATACGGATGCTATTACTATAAGTATGGCAAAATTTTCATTGGATTCAGAAAAACTAGAAGTAGCTTCGTTGGTGATTATTGCTGCCATTTTAAGTAATATGCTCGTTAAGTTAGGCGTCAGCGTATTTAAAGGCTCAAAAACTACAGGAAAACTAGTAGGCTATAGTTTTGGATCCATCATTCTTGTAGGCGTTATCTACATTCTTACCAACAACGTTTAATAATTACCACCAAAAAACCGTACTCTAAATAATTATTTCTAATGGCTCTTATTCTTAATTGAATACTCCTTTAGTTTTCCCAAATCACCCCATCAATTACATCTAAAGTTGAATGTTTTTTCATGCTCCTGACCTAGGTCAGGTTCTACTCTCACGCCATACCATAACTTTGAGTATTAGTTTTGTTAGTAGGGTTTTGCACAAGTGAAATTGAAACTTTTAAAATCTTATTAAAAGTAAAAATTCGACCAAAACAGATTAAATCTTAGACAGAATAGAAGGCTTTGATGAAGAGGTAATTATGTTGACAACATCTACAAGCTAGCTAAGAAATACTATATATAATAATCTAAAATAATTCATTATGAATATTAAAAATAAAGACAGTAAATCATACTTGAACAGAAAAGCATACTTCATCGGCGGCGGCATAGGATCACTAGCCGGTGCAGCATTTCTAATTCGTGATGGTGGCCTGCTAGGCAGCAATATTACAATTTTTGAAAGCTTGCCAATTCTAGGTGGTAGTTTAGATGCCGGCGGAAATGCCGAGCAAGGCTATACGTTACGTGGTTCTCGTATGTTTACATTAAACATTTATGAATGTACTTGGAGTTTATTTAAATCTATTCCATCGCTTACCGACCCTAACACATCTGTAACTGAAGAGACCATTGCATTTAACGAAAAAGTAAAATCAAATTCAAAAGCACGACTAATAGATAAAAATCGAGCAATTGTAGATTCGTCTAAACTTGGTTTTTCTATGGCGAACCGTACAGAGCTTCTTAAACTAAGTGAAGCAAGTGAAGAAAAACTAGGAAATAGTTCAATTTACGATTGGTTTTCACCTTCATTTTTCGAAACTAATTTCTGGTTTATGTGGCGCACAAGTTTTGCGTTTTCCCCTTGGCATAGTGCAGTAGAATTTAAACGCTATCTACATCGTTTTATGCAAGAGTTTCCTAATGTAGAAACAATGACAGGTGTTAAACGTACAGTTTATAACCAGTACGATTCTATGATTCTTCCATTAGAAGTTTGGCTAAAATCTCACGGTGTTAATTTTATGAAAGGTAGCACTGTAACAGATTTAGACACCGCATATACTCTGGATAAAAACACAGGAACTGAAAAGGTAGAAGTAAAAAACCTTACCTATAAAAATTCAGGAAATATCGAAACAATTGAAATCAAAGATGGTGATCTAGTATTCTATCAAAATGGTTCAATGACAGATGCTTCTAGTTATGGCTCCATGACAAGTGCTCCAAAATTCTTGACTAAAGAAGATAGTCAAGGTTGGACATTATGGGAAAAACTAGCTAAAAAATATCCAGCATTTGGTAAACCTGAAGTGTTTAATTCTAACATAGCAGAATCTTTCTGGGAATCTTTTACCGTAACATTAAAAGACACCACTTTCTTTGATCAAATGGAGAAATTATCTGGTAACAAAGCAGGAACAGGTAGTCAAGTAACACTTAAAGATTCTAATTGGTTTATGAGCTTTTCGCTAAATAAACAGCCACATTATAAAGACCAACCATCTAATGTTCAAGTATTTTTTACTTACGGGTTGCATCCAGATCGTGTTGGAAATTTTGTTGGTAAACCAATGACAGAATGTTCAGGAGAAGAAATTCTTAGAGAACTATGTGGTCACTTAAAGTTTGATTATGATGTTGTGTTTGCAAATGCAGTCTGTATTCCTTGTAGAATGCCATACATCACAAGTATGTTTATGCCACGTTTAAAAACCGATAGACCGCTACCAGTTCCTAAAAATTCAAAAAACTTGGCATTTATCAGTCAGTTTGTTGAAATCCCAGATGATTGTGTTTTTACCGTTGAATATTCCGTTCGCGCTGCGCAAATGGCAGTGTATGAATTGCTAGACATCGATCTTGAAATTCCACCAATCACAAAATTCGATAAAACTCTAAAAGTGGAAATAGAAACGGTGATGAAAGCATTTCATTAATTATACACAAGACTATCCTTGAGGTATTTATGTAAAAAAATAAATCAGCAAATAGTAAACTCTACTCTGAAACATCGATTTCAGAATAAAATAATAAGAACAATGAAAACCAAAATTATATATCTGACCTTATTTATACTTATTGCAGGTGGGTTAGTAACAGGTTGTGGCGAAAAATCTAAAAAAAATATAAAATCTGCAAAGGAAAACATGAGCCAAGCAGGCCAGGATATTGAAGAAGCTGCAAACGATGCAACGAAGGAAAATAAGGCCCTTGTTGAAACGAATTGGAAAAAGTTTGAAAATGAATCGGAAGTCGTTATCACAAACACTGAAACACAAATCAAAAATATTCGGGAAAAGATTGCTAAATCAGCCAAAAACGAGCATAAAAAATTGAACGCTGAATTAGATAAATTAGAGCAAAAGAACAAAAATATAAAAGAAAGGTTAGCGGAACGAAGTAGAAGGTACAAAGAAAACCTAATTGAGTTCAACGCAAATACTGAAGAGGTAGAAAAGTCTTTCGAGCGCGAGTTTAAACACGATACGGAAGAATTAAGTACAGCTCTTAAAGATATTTTTAAAAACAATATAAAATAAATATTATAAAACAGAAGTCATGAAAACAACAATTTTAGGTTCGGCCCAAAGGGTCATAAAAAACTGGTGGATATCAATTTTAATAGGGATTCTATACATATTCGTTGGAATCTGGGTAATGCGTACGCCATTAGAAAGCTATATATCCTTAAGTATTATTTTTAGCATATTCATTCTTATTTCTGGGATATCACAAATTGCTTTTTCCATTTCCAATAAAGATGAAATGAAAGATTGGGGCTGGTATCTGGCTGGAGGTATTTTAGATTTAATCATAGGCATATTACTCTTGACCCATCCTTTGATGACCATGGCTATTTTACCGCTCTATATAGGCTTTTGGTTATTGTTTCAAAGCATTTTATCCATAGGCCTTTCCTTTCAGCTAAAATCTGCTGGTACACTTGGTTGGGGCATGTTATTGTTTTGGAGCATTATTACCCTTTTATTTTCCTTTCTATTATTGGCAAATCCGCTTTTTGCAGGGTTAAGTATTGTTTACGTGACCGCTTTTGCATTAATAACTACGGGGTGCTTCCGAATATTTTTAGGAATTAACCTAAAGAAAATTGACAAAACCCTTTAATAAATCTTTAAGGAAACTACTTAAGAAATCAATTAAAGAGTTTCAAGATGAACCAAAGATTCATCTTGACCTTAAATAATACTACAATACAGTTACTGGACAGCAAATTAAACTACTTATGAGCAGTTTAATTTTTTTAAGAAAAATAAAAAACATGAAAAAAATAACAGCAAAATTCGATAAAGTATTAAACACATCTCCATTCCCAGGAAAGGTAGAACACGCACCAGATGCAAGCAAGGAAGTAGTATGCAATTCTAAAGATCAACCAATGCCTTTTGCTGATCTTACAGGAAATTACCAACGTAATAAAGGTATTCCTTCTAAATCTTTTAAAGACAGTAAAGTTTATATTGTAGGAAGTGGTATCGCTGGTCTATCTGCTGCATATTACTTTATACGAGATGGTCACATCCCAGGTGAAAACATTGTTTTTCTTGAAAAACGATCTGTAGAAGGTGGCTCTCTTGATGGTTCTGGAAATGCTAAAGATGGCTATCTTGTTAGAGGCGGTAGAGAAATGGAAATGACCTACGAGAACCTATGGGATATATATCAGGATATTCCTGCTTTAGAAATGCCTGCTCCTTATAGTGTTTTAGATGAATTTCGTTTACTGAATGATAACGACCCTAATTATTCAAAAGCTAGATTGATCCACAATAATGGAGAAATACAAGATTTTAGCAAATTTGGATTGGACAAATTAGATCAATTAGCTATTGTAAAGCTTTTACTAAAAAAGAAGGATGAGTTAGATGATATAACCGTTGAAAGTTATTTCAGTAACTCATTTTTGAATAGCAACTTTTGGACTTTCTTCCGTACCATGTTCGCTTTTGAAAACTGGCACAGTTTACTAGAGTGCAAATCATATATGCACCGCTTTTTACATCTTATTGATGGCTTTAAAGATTTATCATGCTTGGTATTTCCAAAATACAATCAGTACGATACTTTCGTAAAACCTTTAACAGCACATCTAAAATCTAAAGGCGTTACAATTCAGTTTGATACCTTGGTTAAAGATTTAGATATTAAGATCAATACAGAAGGTAAAGTTGTTAAAGGCGTAATTACCCAACAAAAGGATAAAGAAGTAACGATTCCGGTAACCGAAAACGATTTTGTAATTGTGACTACTGCCTCCATGACAGAAGACACCCAATATGGCGATAATACCAATGCAGCCATTAAAGCCATTGATAATAAGAAAAGTGGTGAGAGTTCAGGATGGCAACTATGGAAAAACTTAGCAGCAAAATCTACTGAATTCGGTAAACCTGAAAAATTCTGTAGCTCTATTGAAAAATCTTCTTGGGAATCTGCTACATTAACTTGTCGCCCTTCGGCTTTAACTGAAAAAATTAAGGAATACTGTGTAAACGACCCTTATTCTGGAAAAGCAGCTACTGGAGGAATAGTTTCCATCACCGATTCTAACTGGCTAATGAGTTTCACCATTAATCGTCAACCACACTTCCCTGATCAACCAGAAGATGTTTTGGTTATTTGGGTATATGCTTTATATATGGATAAAGACGGTAATTATAATAAAAAAACAATGCCGCAAAGTACAGGAAATGAAATTTTATCTGAATTATGTTTTCATATTGGATTAGAAAATCAAATAGATTCTATTATTGCAAACACAATTGTTAAAACAAGCTTCATGCCTTACATAACCTCTCAGTTTATGCCTCGAGCGGCAGGAGACAGACCTGACATAGTACCGAATGGCTCCAAAAACTTAGGACTTGTTGGACAGTTTGTAGAGACCCATAACGATGTTGTATTTACCGTAGAAACTTCGGTAAGAACTGCTAGAATAGCTGTTTATAAATTACTGAACCTTAACAAGCAGGTGCCAGATATTGCTGCTGGTCAATACGATATTCGTCAGCTATTAAAAGCTACGAAGGCCTTAAACGATTACAAACCATTCCCAGGAGAAAGTGTTTTAAAGCGAATACTAAAGAACACCTATTTTGAACATATTTTACCTGTAGGCGAAGAGGATGAAGAACATCACGACTCTTTTTTTAATGAGCCGTTAGAGAAGCTTAAGGAGTGGGCAAAAGGCTTTAAGCACTAATTCCCAAAAAGTTTTGGTTGTCGAATACGAATTGGAGACCTCATCCAATAGTGTTTAGCCTTTTTAAGGCAATGCTATCGTCTTCAAAAATAATCATGTAATCGAAGTAACTTATTACTGCTGTGAAAGCGTTTTTGGGCTAATACAATAGCGCTATATTAATCATTATATATAAGGTTAAAATAGTTAATTTTTAATACATTATGAATTGAAGCGAAAACTCCATCTTTTTTAAAAACGGAACTAGATTTGATGGTGATGCCTCAAATTTATTAGAATTAATTCAGGGGAGTGTAACATAACATTTTCAACAAAAAAATGATCATGGCGAAAAAAGTAGCAGACCAAATCGTAGAGATGCTGGTTAATAATAATGTAAAAAGGATTTATGCCGTAACTGGTGATAGTCTAAACGAACTGAATGATGCGGTTAGAAGAAGCGGAAAAATTAAATGGATTCACGTTAGGCATGAAGAAGTAGGTGCTTATGCTGCAGCTGCTGAAGCAGAATTGGATGGTTTGGCCTGTTGTGCAGGAAGCAGCGGCCCCGGTCATGTACATTTAATAAATGGCTTGTACGATGCCAATCGTTCCGGAGTTCCAATTATCGCTATTGCCTCTACTATTAATACGCCAGAATTTGGTGTTGATTATTTTCAAGCTACAAATACCTATAAATTATTTGATGATTGTAGCGTGTACAACGAAGTGGCAACTACACCCAAACAAGTACCACGCATGTTGCAAGCGGCAATTCAAAATGCAGTTCATAAAAAAGGTGTAGCCGTATTTGGTTTGCCTGGTGATGTATCTGCCATGTCTGCTGAAGAAAGTGCAACGTCTATGTATAATTATCATAGCGAAACTATTTTACGACCATCGGATAATGAGATGCAAAAATTAGCCGACTTGGTGAATAAGCATCCAAAGGTTTCTATTTATTGTGGTATTGGAGCAAGAGAAGCTCATGATGATATTGTTAAATTGGCAGGGTTACTAAAAGCACCTATCGGATATTCATTCCGTGGCAAAATGGGCATGCAGCACAACAATCCTTACGAAGTAGGAATGACGGGATTACTCGGTGTTCCATCCGCGTTCCATGCCATGCACGAATCGGATGTGGTCATATTATTAGGAACTGATTTTCCTTACGAGCATTTTATGCCGGTAACAAACAAAATTATTCAGGTTGATGAAAAACCGGAACGATTAGGAAGACGGGCAAAATTAGAAATGGGATTGACCGGAAAAATAACAGATACCATTGCGGCGCTGTTACCATTAATCAAAGAAAAAGAAGACGACAGCTTCTTAAACGCTCAATTAGAATTTTACGAAAAAGTAAAAGAAAACCTAAATGTCTATGTAAAAGATTCAGGCTTTGAAGACCATATTAGCCCTGAATTTGTGGCATCTACCATCAATGAAATGGCTAATGATGATACAATTTTTACAGTAGATACAGGTATGTGTTGTGTGTGGGGCGCAAGATACATTCACGGTACCGGAAAGCGAATCATGTTGGGTTCTTTCAATCATGGTTCAATGGCTAATGCCATGCCTATGGCTATTGGAGCACAATTGGCCTATCCAGAAAGACAAGTTGTTGCGTTTTGTGGCGATGGCGGTCTTTCTATGCTATTGGGAGATTTGGCAACCATCAAACAATATAACCTTCCAATAAAACTGATAGTTTTTAACAACCGCTCTTTAGGAATGGTACAATTGGAAATGCAAGTAGAAGGCTTACCAAATAATGAAACCGATATGGTGAACCCTGATTTTGAAATGGTTGCACAGGCCATGGGATTCAGAGGAATTTCGGTTTCAAAACCTGAGGATGTAAAACAATCCTTGCAAGAAGCATTTGCACACGATGGCCCTGTTTTAGTAAGTGTATTTACCAACCCGCAAGCATTAGCTATGCCTCCAAAAATGGAATTTGAACAAATGAAAGGATATGCTTTATCTATGAGCAAAATGATATTGAGCGGAAGAATGGATGAAGTTTTAGACATGGTAAAAACAAATTATAAACATATGAAAGAGGTCTTGTAAGATTTGATTTTTCATAAAAAATAAAACATGAAACAATTCACGAAACATACTATAGATACGGCGCCTGAAGCTTCCAAGGAAATACTCACCAAAGTGAAGGAACAAAACGGAGCTATTTCCAATTTATTCAAATACATGGCAGGTTCTCCTGCTGCGTTGGAAGGGTATAGTAATCTAAGCAAATCTTTTTTCGCCAAAACTTCATTCACAACGGGCGAGCAAAATTTAATTTTGTTATCTTCAAGTGTGGTAAACCAATGTCAATACTGCATAGCGGCGCATACGAGAGGAGCAAAACAAAATGGAATACCATCTAAAATCATCAATGAGGTACGTAAACAATTGCCCGTATCTAATCAGAGGCTGAATGCGCTGGTAACGCTTACTGAAAAAATTACAGTAAGCAGAGGGCATCTAGAAGCATCTGATTTAGAAGTTTTTTATGATGCAGGTTTTACGCCAGAGCAGGTTATGGATGTTATTGTTGGTGTATCCCTTAAAGCAATGAGCAACTACATCAATCATGTTACCGAAAACATTATTTCAGAAGACATGGAACCATTCGCTATGGGGAAAGAAATTGAAGATTAATAAAAAAAGGGTATAACATTATTATTTTAAATATGATAGTTACCCAACAAAAATGCTTAAACAAATGGCTGGCAGCACTAAAAAGTTCACGTTAATTGGTCTTTTTAGCCTTCTGTTTATCATTGTATGGCAAAATTCCTTCGTTGGAACCACGGATATTGCCAATTGGTGTATTGAAAATACCTTAACGGTAATTTCGTTACTTTTTTTAGTTCTTACTTTTAAAAGATACAGATTCAGCAATTTTAGTTATTTCGTGATTTGTATCTTTTTATGCCTGCATGTGTATGGTTCAAAATATACCTATGCAGGGAACACCTTCGGATTTTGGTTACAAGATATGTTTCACTTTCCAAGAAACCAATACGATAGATTAGTGCATTTTAACTTCGGTCTTTTACTCTATTACCCAATGCAAGAATGCTTTTCAAA
This sequence comes from uncultured Maribacter sp., assembly GCF_963977385.1. GTDB lineage: Bacteria > Bacteroidota > Bacteroidia > Flavobacteriales > Flavobacteriaceae > Maribacter. Next base: position 102,769 of record NZ_CAXBOU010000013.1, read on the forward strand.
ATGGCTACGATATCCCCAGCGTATTGCTTTCTTTTTACCAATCACGGTAAGCCTCTCCGTAAGTGGTCTATATGAAATTATTGAATGGTTGGTAGCCGATATTTTCTTTGTAGAACAGGGTGTTTCTTATTTAGGTACGCAAGGCGATGTTTGGGACTCCCAAAAAGATATGGCTATGGCTTTTCTGGGATCAACTATAGCTTTTTCTATTTTTTATGTCTACTATAAATACCACTTCAAAAAGAATTAAGCCAATTTATAATAGATGAGTGCATCAACGTATTTTCCCTATTCATAATGGTCCTCTTTTTATACTAATCACTACACTTCCTTATAAAAAATTATTATAAAAAGTAGCTACATGATTTGAATCAGTTAAATGGTTTTTCAATCGCTATACCTTTGAATAATTATTAATTGTAAAACCTCATAAAATGAAAACACCGAACATAGGAATTTCAGCAGAAAACAGACAGGCTATCGCAGATCAGCTATCAAAAATTTTAGCAGATGAATTTGTACTCTATTCAAAAACATTGAATTTTCATTGGAACATTGAAGGCCCCGATTTTCATTCTGTACATCTTTATCTTGAAACATTATATGAAGAACAACAAGAGGTTGTTGATACCGTAGCTGAAAAAATACGCGCAATAGGTCATTATGTGCCTGCAAGCTTAGAAAAGTATTCAGAACTGACACATCTTACCGAAAAAATAAAAGGTGGTAATGACAGCCAAAGTATATTCGCAGAATTATTAGAAGATCACGAGAGTATTATCATTTTTCTACGAGAAGAAATAAAGCCGATTTCAGATAAATGGCAAGCTGAGGGCATCAGTGATTATGTAACTGGTCTAATGGAACAGCATGAGAAAACTGCTTGGATGTTACGATCACATTTAAAGTAACATAAGTTTATATACTTATAAATTAAAGACATTGAAAAACCCAAATAGCATCAATTCTATTTGGGTTTTTAATTATGTAAGGTTAGCTTTAAGAAGTTAGATTAAATGTAATTTGAATTAAAAACTACCTGCTTACAATACAATAGACATTCTATAAAAATCTATAGTTTTAGAAAGCATAGCAAACTCCCAGGTTAAAATTGAGTCGGTATTTTTCTCACTTCATTCTCATCTGGCTCAGCTGCAGCACTTTGGGTATAATTATCGGTAAACTCGAATTCCTTTTCATTACGAGGTAGATCTTCTAACTGTTGACCCTATTCAGAATTAAGTTAAGACATGGTATTCAAATATTTTTCTAATATTCGTCTCTGCCATTTAGCAACGATAGAAAGTTTTGTTTCAGCATTCATTAACACCAGACCATAACCTAATCGAGATAGCTTACAATCACTAATAATATCATTGTTTATACTGCTAAAAACTGGTTTAAAATGTTCCTTCAAATTCATTTTTGATGACCTGGCGACACTCATTGCCTTTGCTACAGCATCACTAATTTGTTTGGGTGATAATCCATTATACAGTAAATCGCTTGCAAAAAAGTGCATTCGCAGACCATAATAGAAATCCATAAAATTATCGATGCTCTCAGCAGATTGGTTTTCTAGTTTATAAATAGAGATTTGCATATTAGAACCAGTTTTAAACATTTTGAATATTGAGTTGATAATAAAAAGTCGAGATTAATTTTTAAAAAATTTATTTTCTCAATATTTGACTCGACTTGTTCCGATTAGTAGCGCTTATCGTTAGCGTTGTATTCACTTAGAGGTACTAAATCTCCATAGCTCTAGTACACCTCAGTAGAAAATTAGAGACTTTTCTCAAAACCGAACACCATCATTTTAAACTGACGAAAATTGCTCGTAAAGCCTTCCATTCTTTCCTTAAGTTGACGATGTTTATCTCTATAATCAGAATCAGACAAACCACGTTCACCCATTTCTAAACGAGATAACAATCTTTCATGTTCAGAAATTTCATTTGCTAGGGAATCGAACAATTCGAAATGTACGCTATCTAGATCTTCAAGTATTTTACCATAGGCCGTTTGAGCCGCATCTTTTGTTTTTCTTTTTTCTATTAAATCGATAAAAAATAAAGTTTCATCTTTATAAAAGGCGATATCGCTCAACCATTCCTTACTTTCAAAATGAAGAACATCTAAACCTGCACCTAATAATAATTCTGTTTTTGGATTCACTGTTTTTGTTTTCATAAGAGTATTATTTAAATATTTTTTATTGTTTTTATAAGTCACTCAGCTTTTGCTGTGCTTGCATGAATTAATTTATTTCTCTATCTCATACCTATTAAAAAAGCTAGCTTCTATGCTCTTTCGTGCATTCTCTAAAAGCTCTTTCACCTCTTCTTTGTTTTGGTTACGAATCATGGCAATTTGACTTATCGAAAATTGATACTCCGTGGCCAATTCAAAAACGGTACGCATAGGCATTGGTAAATAATGCAAGACCATAGCAGTATGTTTTTTAATGTTCTCTTCACCCAAATCTTTATCGAGCTTATCCATGATTTCTTTTTGGTCGTCTTCAATAAAAACATGGTTTAACACATAATCATTCTTTGGATATGATATATCATCTAGCTCATCGATCATAACGAAATCACCGTCACCATCTGTACTGAATTTTTCTTCCATCTCATCCCATTCCGGGCGAGAATAATCATCGATGTTCTTTAAAAAATTATCATCAAAATCCTCATCTGCAATAGCATCCTCTAAAAGTTCATCGGCTTTTTTAAATAACCAAGGATGAAAATCTTCTTTATCCTCAACCTTTTCAAAATTATCATAGACAACAATAAAAAGCTGGTCAATAAAATCATCTACCTTGTATTTACCTTTTGGAAGGTTTCCTTTAGCCAAAGCAGTTACCAACCTATTCGCGATATAGCGTTTAACCTGATATAAATCTTCCAATAATAAATTATTGAACAATGCCGGGTTATTATCTTTTTTGTACTGTGTTAAATCTGCAAACGTACTCGCAACGAATACATTAAATTCATTTTTACTTTTATAATACTCAGGACTGTTCATGTTATATACTTTAAATTAAAATGCACTATAAAAATGCAGATATATGAAATAGAATACTATGACGTAGGTCAGTCTCAAAAAATATTAATAGTTTGAATTTATATTTTCACAAAGCAAATCTTTACTTAATGAGTTTCGACAAAACTTAGCTATAATAGCGCTAGTTTGTTTTATCAATTTTTAATTTATTTTCCAATTTTTCAATATCAAATTGATCTCCTCTTACAACAAACAAATAGGTACCGTTGCCTAGTTTTTTAATACTAACTACGGCTTCTGATTCACTCACTCCAAGGCCTCTCAATATTCCATAAGGTCCACCAGAAAGCACCCCGATAGTACTTTTACCTATAGGATTTAGAAATGTAGCAACCAAAGAACCAGCCACAAACAAATGACCCAATTCAGGATTATAAAAGGTATCAAAATCAGTATTTTCACCCAATAATTTTCTAAAAAAAAGTTTTAGTTCATTCTCATTTAACTCAGGTTCTTTAGAGGCATTCATATTGTCGTCTCCAAGATTACCGATTACCGATATGGCTATTCTATTAAAATTCATCTGACGAACCGTAATAAGTGCATGTTCTAACTCTGAAATTTTATTATAGCGCTTTAGAAAAGTTTTTTTATGTTCTGTTTTCGGGACATTCATATTAATCAAAATTTAGAGACATCATGGTCATAAGCTGGGTCATTCTCTTAAGCTAATGTACGAGTACATATTTTCAATGTTCCTGACCTAAGTCAGGGTGTTGAAAAAAAAACTGCGCTAGCTTTGTACTATACATTTAAGACTAATTAAAAAATATAAATCATGGCAAATGATAGTGGAAATGTACTTCTGGCATTATTAACAGGAGCAGCGATTGGTGCAGGCTTTGGAATATTATATGCCCCTGAAAAAGGAGTTAAAACAAGACACAAAATCAAAGACAGAGCTTTAGATGCTAAATATGAACTAACTGAACATGTATCTTTCTCCAAAAATGAATTGAATAAAATAGCCAACGAAAAGAAAGTAGAATTCGAACATAAACTAGAAGAGACAGTTAGAAATATGAATCACAAAGCAGATGATATTCTGGCTTCATTAGAACAAAAGTTAGAAGACTTAAAAAAGAAAAATGCTCAACTGCAGAAATAATATAATATGCATTCAAAGCATTAAAGAAAGGCTGCATTGATTTAGAAATTGATATAAGGTCTTACCTTGAAAGTGCAGAAGAATCATAAGATTTTTAAAGTACTTTTGACAGCGGTTAATACTATATCCTATTCTATATATATTGGAGGTATAGCTTTTCTTGCCTTGTTTATAGTATCGCTGGGGGGAGTCTTACTTGTTCTTAATCTAAGAACGGAAAGGTCTATTGAACATTTTTAATGGAAAGAACATTATACAGTGTACTTGGTTTTTCAGTTATATTTTTACAAGTATACGCTGTAGACCATTCTCACAAAATTATCTAAACATTACTCTGACACGCATTCACGAAGAAGTTTAGCACGTTTTCTGAAATAAACAAGGAATTAAGTATTCTAAAACCTCAATGAAAAATTGCAAATGCAAGTTTAAATTTGATTTAAATACCACAAAAAATCATCTGAATCCATCACAAATAACCAATATTACTCCCTTTGGCATTATACAAATAGTGATAGATGTTTCACTAAATAATGGATTGAACTGAATTCATCGGTTACGACGTAAAACCAAGATTAAAACATCTTCAGTATGCTATCCGAAATCTGCAACCTGTTGTAATTGTTTTTTATCTGAAAGTATAATTCTACGTGATGTACCCAATTGAATCAAACCTTTATCTTTAAAACTAGAAAGTACACGTATAGCTGTCTCAGTAGCCGTACCTATTAAACCTGCAAAATCTTCTCTTGAAATACTAATTCCTAAATCATCATCTTTTACAAGGCCTTTGTCATATAATTCTAATAATGCAGTGGCTGCTCTTTTACGAACCGAATCAAAAGCCATACCCATCAACTGCTCTTGCATGTGAAGTACATTATTTGAGATCATACCAATAAATTTGTTCGATACTTCTTTATTATTGAATAAAAGTTGGGTGAAATCTTTTTTAGGAATACAGCAAACTTCACAATTGCCAAGAGCTACAGCAGTTTCCGTATATAATCCGGAGTTACCCAAAATGCAAAGTTGACCTATAAAATCTCCGGCTTTGAACATACCGGTCACATACTCTTTGCCATTTTCGTTATGCTTGTATGTTTTAACTTCTCCGCTATGAATAAAATATAGGCTATAAGCGAAACTCCCTTCTAAAAAAATCTCATCTTTTGCTTTGTATTGGTTCAGTTCACGGTCTTCTGAAAGGTCTTTTAATTCTTGATATTTTGATGCTTCTTGAATAAATTCGTTGATACCTTGAACGCTTCTTGAAAATTCTTTACGTAAAAAAGAACTCTTTTTAAGCCTTGCCTCTATTGCATCAAATAATTCTTCTGCCTCAAAAGGCTTGGTTAAATAATCATCTGCCCCCATAGTCATTCCTTTACGAAAATCGGACTTTTCAGATTTAGCCGTTAAGAAAATAAACGGAATACTTGCTGTAACGTGGTCTTCGCTTAATTCTCTAAAAACTTCATAACCATCTACTTCTGGCATCATTATATCGCAGAGGATAACATCTGGCACAAAAGATTTTGCTTTTTCAATACCAATTTTTCCGTTTTCTGCAGTGGTTACTTCGTAATTCTCAAGTTCCAGAATTTCCGCGGTCATCTCGCGTACATCTAAATTGTCTTCAATAAGTAGTACTTTTTTCATTTTCGAATAGGTTTAAGGGGAGTTCTACAATAAAAGTTGTGCCTTTGTTAAGCTCGCTTTGAAAGCTAATATTACCCTGCATTAACAGGATATAATGTCTTACAATATTTAATCCTAAGCCGGTACCTTGAAAATTTGTCGCATTTTTTGCTCTATAAAAACGCTGAAACAAATAGACTTGATCCTCGGAAGGGATACCAATGCCTTGATCCGTAACCTCAAAAAGGAGTTTCGTATTCTTAGTATCTATTTTTAGGGTTATTTTTGTGTTCTCATCGGAATATTTAATAGCGTTCGCTAACAAATTATGTACAATATGCCTTACTAGTTTTAAGTCAAGCCCTACCTCTATACGAGGTTGACTATAGCATATTTCAATTACCTGGCCTTGTTTTTTAACCCCTTCAATCTCTTCTACCAACGAGTTGGAGAATTCAACAAAGTCAAATAAAGTAGGCATAGCTATTGTTTTCCCTTCTTCTAACTTACTCAATGACAGAAAATCATTCAGAATAGCTACAAGATTTTTTACGCTCGCCTTAATTGTACTTATATATTTTATTCTTTTTTCTTCTAAACCAGCTTCATTCTGCCTTTCAATAAGGTTAGTAGCAGAAAGAATAGCGCTTAATGGCGTTCTAAATTCATGAGAAGCCATTGAAATAAAACGAGATTTAAGTTCATTAAGTTCTTTTTCTTTTTCTAAGGTATTCCGAATCTCAATTTCTACCTTTTTTTGGTCAGAGATATTACTATGCACTATTAAGGCTTGAGTAATATTATGATTTTCATTATACAAGGGCGTGGTATTAACCAAATACGATCTTTGTTGAACTTCTATTTCAAAAGAGCAGTGTTCTCCTTGTAAAGTTTTCCTAATATTATGTATAACTTTCTCCAAGATATCATTCTGCACCCCTATTACTTCACTAACTCTAAAACCTTTGCCCGCCATGTCTCTGAATCCCAATTCTTCTAAATCTTCGCCTTCAATAAAAACGATTTCAATGTCAGAATTAACAACGACCACAAAGCCCCTTGGAAATTTTTTAAAAATAGTGGTTAACAATTCTTGACTTGTGACCGCACTATTTTCTGCTGTCTTCGTAATCAGAATTTGGTCTTCAAGACTTAAATTAGATTCTACCAACTTCTGAACCATTTCTTTAAGTTCTACTGTACGAGAAGTGACTTTGTTTTCCAAAAGTTCGGCATAGGCCGATAGTTCTTCCCTACTATTTTTTAACGCTACACCAATATTGTGTTGTTCAATAGCCACGCTTATGGCCTGCGTTATATTATAAATAATTTCTTTTTCCGTATCCAAAGGATTTCTAGAAACGGGTAAATAAATGGCAAAGGTTCCTAGTAATTCTTTATTAGATGAAAATATAGGAAAAGACCAACAGGCTTTAATATTATCTTTTATCGCTAATTCTTGAAAATCTTTCCACAGAGGATCACAAAGGGTATCTGAAACAATTACTTCATCTTTAAAATATGCCGCTGTGCCACAAGATCCATTTTCAGGACCGATAAACATTCTTTCAATAGCCTTTGTATAGGTTTCTGAAAGACTCGGTGCCGCCAATTTCTCCAATTTTCCAGATTCCTCGTCCAACAAAAGTATGGAGCCCTGACAATTGGGAATTGCCGTTTCTATAGTTTCAATAATCTTGTAGGCTATACTCTTTAAAGGTTCATGTTGAATAATCATATCCATAACATGAGACTGTCCTATTTTAAAAAACTCTTCTATTTTGTGAGTCGTAACATCATTCTGAACCCCAACAAAATGGGTCATTTCTTTTTTATTATTATATATAGGTGTAATACTAATGTCATTCCAGAATAAAGAACCATCTTTTCTATAGTTACGCAATACCACGCGGCACGCTTCTCCCTTTTCAATGGCAACAGACATTAATTCAATCTCAATTTGATTGTTATCATCACCTTGTAAAAAACGGCAATTCTTACCCAAAAATTCTACCCTCTCATACCCTGTTGTCTTCGTAAAGGCCTCGTTACCATAGATTATAGGTAAATCGGGCTGTTGGGCATCACAGATAATAATTCCGTTAGCGGCTGCTGCTAAAGCACGGTTACGAACATATAATATGTTTTCTATTGTCCTCTCCTCCGTTATATCTCGAATAATGGTCAAAAGTCGATTTTTGCCCATGGGCACAATACGACCTTCATAAAACTGCCTTTCATTTTCGCCATCAAAGTCATACTCAACAAACTGAATCTCGTCACTCTCAATGGTTTTATCCATTCCTTTACGAACTACTTCGTAAATATGTTTCGGTAACAATTCGCTTATATATCCACCTATTAAACTAGCTGGCGGAGCAAATAATCTTTCTGGTTCTGGGGCATAGCATTCAATAAATTGACCATCATAGTCCAAGATGAACATCATCATATCTGGCAGCGCACCTAATAACGCCTTGTTCTTGTCCAAATTTTCCTCTAATTGCTGCTCAATTTCTTTTTGTTCTGTAACGTCTTGTATGGTACCGAACCATTCTAAAGGCTTGCCGTTAGTATCATAAGATGCTTTACCGTGAGCCATGATATACCTCACCCTTCCATCGGCTCTTACTATTCTTTTTTTATTGGAATAGTCAGTATGATTTTTTATGGCATAATCCACTGAATCTCGGGTATTCTGGCGATCATCAATATGAATATAATTAGAGGCAGTTTCGCTAGTAAGTCGCTCATCGCCAGGTTGCAGACCGCATATTCTATAAAACTCGTCAGACCACTTTCTTTCATTAGTCTGCAGATTCCACACCCAACTACCCACATGAGCCAGACTTTGGGCCTCGTCCATTTTCTTGGAATTAACAAGGGCTTTTTTCTGAGCTACTAATCGTTCGGTAATATCTATAACAAAAGCGATGACAACATTTTCGTGTCTAATTTTTGTGGGACTTAGACTTATCTCGACAGGAAATTGTAACCCATCTTTCTTTAGTCCCCATAAATCTCCTCCTTTTCCCATAGCCCTTCTTTCAGGACCTTCTTTAAAACCCTTTCTATGGTTTCTATGAGATTTCTTATATTTATTTGGAATGAGGTCTTCTACTTTTTTATGTAAAAGTGCTCCTGAGCTATAGCCGAACATCATTTCAACCGACGGATTGGCCTTGATAATTTGCCCCTCATGATTTACCACTAAAATACCTTCGACTGAAGATTCAAAAATACCCTTGTAGAGTTCGTTATCTTTAAATTCCATCATTTTATATAGGCTAAAAGTCTTTCTGTAAAGACTATATTAAAGTTAATGAAAAGACGCCTTTGCAAGATAAAACTCAAAAAAAAGCAATTTAAGCCCGTACCCAAATAATTGGGCCAGGATGCTTCGTCTATTAATTTTGAAAAAAAACGTCCATATAAGGTTTAAACAAATGTATAATGGTCGTATTTACATTAATATGACCATTGTCATATTTTTCACATTACTCAGTAATCTTTACTTTAAAATTCAATAATTAAACTTGAGATTTTCACTATCTATTAAAGAATACATTTGTGGCAGTTTAGCCTAAATCAAATAAAGCATCTAATGCGTTAATATCCAATATGCCTAGGTTATTTTGACCTTGAGGTAAGATTATCATATTGCAATGTTTAAAATTTAACATGAATTCTTAAGTAGACCTGCGTATATAAATTCACCTAATTATCATATAAAAATGTTTTAAGTCGTGCATTTTTTTTAACGGATTCATATAAAAACCGATGAATTTGTCACATTATTTAAGGGGTGGCTCAATAGAAAAATCATTTAAAAATTCGCCATCTATTAGCCCAAACGATTTATTTTAATAGATGTAAATATACCAAGAAACGAAGTAGAGATAAGCACAAAGCAAACAGGATAAAGATGACATTATACACTAAACAAAATAGATTCTTTTAAATAAATTAAACTTCTATTTATAAAAGAGTAACCTAGTTTTAATAAAGTACATTTCTATTCTTCACAAATATTGCAGACCTTTATATAGCAACTTTAAAATGGCTTTTGGATGACAACAACTGAAGAAATACTAAAAGAACGTGTTAAAGAGCTTACGTGCCTTTATGAAGTTACTTCTATTATCGTTAATTCAGATTATGACCAACTACAGACCTCATTAGAAGCCATAGTATATTGCCTTAAAAGAGCTTGGCAGTTCGAAAATGTTGCTGAAGTACATTTAAAAGTTGGTGAATATGAGGTTACAACAGATGATTATCATACTGATATGGTAACCCTAGTATCCAACATTAAAGTTTTTAATAAAATAGAAGGTGAAGTCATCGTTGCTTATCCATCTGAAAAGTATTCAGCGGAAGACTTTTTAAAGGAAGAGAAAACATTACTGAATAATATTGCTTTAGATGTCGGCAACTTAATTGAACGTAAGCAAATTCGAGATAGTGAAGCGAATACAAGAAGACAGATGGAGCGTACCGATCGTTTACATATTCTTGGCGAGATTACCGCCGGTATTGCACACGAATTAAATACCCCTCTAGCCAATATACTTGGTTTTGCAGAATTACTTACAGAAAAAATGACCGATAAAGATGCTGTTCGCGATTTAGAAAAAATCATGGATAGCGCCATTTTCAGTCGCGAAATTGTAAAAAAGCTAATGTTCTTTGCCTGTGAGATGCCACAAGAAATGAAGACCGTTAAACTAATTCCAGTAGTTACAAATGTGCTAAAGCTTTTAGAACCTTCTTTAAGAAGTAAAAAGCTTCGGTTGAACAAGTCGTTCGACAATGAAATAATGGAACTCAAGGCAGACACTGTTCAGTTAACCCAAGTAATGTTTAATTTAATAATGAATGCTATCTATTATTCGCCAGAAGGTGCTACCATAGATGTAAGTATTTTAGATACCATTAATACCATTTCTATTCAAATTGCGGATCAAGGCAAAGGCATTGATGTTGATTTGGTCGATAAAGTTTTTGAACCATTTTTCACGACCAAACCTATAGGCGAAGGTTCTGGACTTGGACTGAGTGTGGTACATGGTATTATTACCAGTCACAAAGGCAAAATATCTCATAAATCGAATACACCAAAAGGGACTATATTTACGGTCGATTTTCCTAAATTGTAATTATGGATTTACGTAAAGAGAACATTCTTATTGTTGATGATGATATCGATATACTAGAGCTGCTACAAAGGCATTTACAGTCGATGGATTATCATACCTATAAGGCGGTATCGGTAAAAGAGGCTTTATTTATTCTTAAAGATACCTTTATCGATTTACTCATTACCGATATTCAAATGCCCGAAATCGATGGTTTACAATTATTGAAATTCGCCAATGAACATTATCCAGAAATACCGAAACTTGTAGTTACCGGTTATCCTTCAGTGCATGATTCGCTCGAAGTTATTAAATCTGGAGCAACCGATTATCTTACAAAACCATTTACCAAATTAGAACTTAAAGAGGCTATCGACAAAGCCCTCTCACAAAATAAATCAAGAAAAAAGACCCCAACCAAAGCAGCAAATTCAAAGCCAAATATCTATTCTGACATGGTCGGCGAGTCAGAGGCTTTTCGAAAGGTCACAAATATAATTGATAGAGTAAAAGATAATAAAGCCACGGTTATTATAAAAGGAGAAAGTGGTACCGGAAAAGAATTGGTAGCACGAGCAATTCATTATTCTGGCAAATTCTCTCGTGAGCCATTCATTGCCGTCAATTGCGCTGCCATACCAGAAAATTTACAAGAAGCTGAGCTCTTCGGGTATTTAAAAGGTGCTTTTACAGGAGCTAACGAAAACAGAAACGGATTCTTTCAGGCAGCTAAAGGTGGTACTTTATTTTTAGATGAAATCGGCACTGCCTCATTGGCCGTACAGACAAAATTATTAAGAGCCTTACAAGAAAAAGAGATTACAAGAGTAGGATCTAGACAGGTTGAAAAAGTTGATATTCGAATTATCGCAGCTACCAACGCAGATTTAATCGAAGATATTAAGAACAATACTTTTAGAGAGGATCTGTACTATCGTTTAACTGTTGTAGAAATTAATGTTCCTCCACTTCGCGAACGAAAATCGGATATTCCCCTTTTAACAGAAAAATTTATTCGTAAATATGGTATTGAATTTAAAGATCGGTTATTACAAATTTCTCCGGAAGCTTTACAAATTTTAGAACGTTACAATTGGCCTGGTAATATTAGAGAACTCGAAAATATAATACAGCGTGCCGTAATCATGTCTGATGGTATTGTTGATGTCAAAGACCTGCCCGATTTTTTAAAATATCAAATAGATTTTCCGAATAGTGAGTTACTTCCTCTTCGTGAAATGGAGAAAGAATATATTCTACGCGTTCTAAATCATACCCAAGGCAATAAGACAAAAGCTGCCGAAATTCTGCAAATAGACCGTAAAACTTTACGTGAAAAATTAAAATAAGTACTGGGTACTATTTCCTCATGCGGGTAATTTCTCCCCACCACCATACATCTCCAAAATTAAAATTTAATATTTAAACACCTGTAAATCAGTTTATTATGATTTACAACATCTTTTATCTATACTATAGGCACACCATTTGCATATATCTGTACAAATAAACAAATCTGTTTTACCCTCAATTTTAAATCTCTTTTGAGCCTCGATAATAGAATCTTAAAAGTGTTAAAATTTAAAACAGCAAGTTGAATTTAATACATAGCAAAAGATGAAGTATGGTAGTCTTGTTTTAGAAAAAAATGAATTCTTGATGATTAAAGATTATCTAGAAACGAATGTTACAATTGAAGATTATGCACACAAGAATACTTTAGAGATTCTACATCAAAATATGTCGACCGCAATGCTTTTTGAAACGGAAGACATCCCTTTTGACATCATAAAAATATACTCTTTCATTAAACTAGCAGGTACATCTGGCATACGCCAAACTTTTCAACTAGTAGCACCGAATGAAGTTAACATTCAAGAGAACAAAATTTCAATAGTGAGCAGTTTGGGTGCCTCAGTTATTGGCCGTGCCGAAGGTGACAAAATAACCTACGGTCTACCTGGCGATGTCATATCTCTAATAATCGAAAAAGTAAAGCAATCAAAAGAAGTTGATAACGCCGCTACAACCACACCAACCATAAATAAAAGAAAACCAAAAAAATTAAAAACTTATTAATCATTAAAAAATTAAGGTATGATCAAATATGCAATTGCCCTTTTATTTTCAGTAAGTATGTTGAACGCACAAAATGACACGGCAAAACAAATAAATGTTGACGTTGGTGATATTTTTGAAATCGGAAAACCCGAAACCAACAAGTATAAACACATCGATTTTCCTCGTGAAAATTTCATAATAAAAAGAGGTGGTATAGCTAATTATAAAAGAGCCGAAGGCGCTACTGTTGTAGTTACCTCAGTAAAAGAAAAAAAAGATGGAACCACTCAAATAAAGTTTAAGAGAAAAGATGGTGGGCGTTTTTTTGGAAGCCATACCGTTATTCAAGCAGACTATCATGAGGCTATTTCATCAGGAGAATTAATGGCCCCATAACTCTTTTTTTAGTTGGTTGATGTAATCCACTTGGCTATTAGAAATTTTATTTTTTACAATAGAATTATAGGTCAGGTGGGTTTCCATCATAATGATTACCTGTCTTTACTAGGTTTAAACAAAACGCAGAACTCATGTTTAAAAAGCTTAAAACACAACAAAGAATACATACTGGCTTCATTTTAGCCATTGCATTTTTATTGGTATTAGGCTCTAATAGATTATACCAAAGACATTTTTCTACTATTCAAACCTCGGTAAATTCCGTTCATAAAGACAGAGTAGTAGTTCAGGATTACATTTATCAGCTCAACAATATTTTTCACAAAAAAGAACTCCGCTTTATTAATGATGACGACTTTACCGCTGTGGCATCGGAAAATAAAAAAGTAGAAAAATTACTGCTTGATTTTGGAATGACGAAAATGACTACTAAAGAATATAAACTTCTCAATGAACTAACAACACAATTTGAAAAGCTTGAAAAATCGGAGCATATGATTTTAGCATCTCACGATAATCTAAAGGGTGGTGTTGGTGTCTTTTCTATAAAAACGCTTCAAGAAATAGCGCAAAATCTAGATGAGCTCGCCAATATTCAACTTAAAGAAAGTAAACACATGACCCAGCTATCTAATAAATCTTTAGATATGAATATGCTCTTAGCCAAACTTGAGCTTGCCTTTTTAATTATAATAGGAATTGCCATGTTGGCTTTGATTTTTATTCCATTTACAACGAAACAACCCGTATTTGAATAACAAGGGTATTCAAGTACAATTTTAAAAACATCATAATCTAAGCAAGATGAAAAATTATATGCGGAGCATCTGCTCAACTTGTAGGCACGCCCCTTATTGTTCATTAACAACTGATAAAAGCTCGATTGTATCGTGTAGCGAATATTCCCATTTTTTAGATATTACTAGTGAACCAATAGTAGTTATATCGAATGAAATGGCCAGTAGTGATGAACTTAACAGTGAATTAGTATTAAACTAAACATAATGATAGCAAAATTAGAATCAGAAAAAAAAGTACCAAAACAAGGTATGCTTGATAATGTCATGCGCCAATTCGATAATGCCGCTGACATCATTGATTTGAATACCAACATTAGAAAAATATTAGAGGTTACAAATAATGAATTTGTCGTACACTTTCCGGTACGTATGGATAACGGTGAAGTAGAAATTTTCACGGGTTATCGTGTTCAACATAATAATGCATTAGGCCCTTATAAAGGCGGACTTCGATATCACCCGACCGTTGATATTGATGCTGCTAAGGCTTTAGCAATGTGGATGACTTGGAAAACCTCTTTAGCTGGCTTACCCTATGGTGGTGCTAAAGGTGGTATTCAAATAGACCCTACCAAATACACCAATTCAGAATTAGAACGTATTACAAGGAGGTTCACGTACGCTTTAGGCGATAATATTGGTCCTGAGCTTGATATTCCTGCTCCAGATGTAAATACCAATCCGCAGACAATGGCGTGGATTTTAGATACGTATATGTCTACTAAGTCACCTGCAGAACGTTCTACCAACATGCACGTAGTTACCGGTAAACCTATTGGTGCTGGAGGCTCAAAAGGTAGAGATAGAGCCACAGGTTACGGAGTTTTTCTAACCATTAAATTTTGGGCAGAAAACCACAATGTTGAATTAAAGGACAAGAAATTTATAGTACAAGGTTTTGGTAATGTAGGGTATTGGGCAGCTTATTTCTTAGTTAACGAAGGCGCTATTTTAACAGCGGTACAAGATGCTTATGGCACTATTGTAAATGAAGAAGGTTTTGATGTAGATAAGCTACTTGAATACACTCAAGTAAATAAAGGTAGTATTCTAGGCTTTGCAAATGCGCGTACTATTGATAACTCAGCCTTTTTTGCTTTAGACTGTGATATATGTATACCAGCAGCATTAGGTAATCAAATTACCGCAAAGAATGCCAGTAAAATAAGAGCCTATTTAATTGCTGAAGGTGCAAACGGACCAACTGATGTTGATGCCGAAGAAATTCTACTGAAGAAAGGTGTAGATATCATACCCGATATTCTTTGTAATTCAGGTGGTGTTATCGGTAGTTATTTCGAGTGGTTACAGAACCGTAACGGTGAAATATGGACGCTTGAAGAAGTGATGGAAAAACTTGAAAAGAAAATGAGAGAATCATTTACCAATGTTCTTGAAACTTCGAAAAAGAGAAAAGTCGATATGCGAACAGCTGCCTTTATCATTGCGATAGAACGTTTAGAAGAGGCCTATGTTCAACGAGGAATTTTTCCATAAATAAAAGTAATAATCAATATATAAGTTGGGAGTCTAAGAAGTATATTTTTTGAATCATTGTCACATTTAGTGTAGTTGAAATTATTTGAAAATCAGCTAGCTAATGTTATTGACTGCGCTCGATATGATAATGAATTTACTTCTTAGACACCCTAATTACACCCAAAATAATAAGAAGATGAAGTACGGGAATCTGGTTATAGAGAAAAAAGAATATGTATTACTTAAGAGATTCATGAATCTTTCTGGGTACTACAAAGATGATACGCTACGTAAGTCGGTTCAGAAATTAGTAGGCGAAATGGAGTCTGCTATTATTTGTGATGCATCAGAAATGTATGATGATGTAATTCGATTCAACACCACTGTTACTATTGTATCAGATGGCGGTTGGCATAAAAAATTCAAATTGGTGATGCCGATGGATAGTGATATAAAAAACGATAAAATATCTATTCTTACACCAATGGGAGCCGCCGTTATGGGCTACAGTGAAGGTGACACGTTGCTTTGGGAGTTTCCATCCGGAGAACAAAAACTGACGATAGAAAAAGTAGAACAAGAAAATGAATATATAAATTTAAACATGGTACTATGAATGTATCAACACCATTTTATCCTCATGAATCTGACAAAAAGATTATGATGAAAAAAGATAGAACAGAAATTAATAATTGGACCGAGGAACTTGAGTATCTAAATGAAGAACTTGAATATTTTTTAGATATCGAAGACCGTATGTTGAATAACTCAAATTTATATCAACAGTTACATGGTGTGCGTAGAGAAAATGCATTAATCTTAGGCGTATTATATCGCTATGAGGGCACAATTGGTAATGCCATTGAATGCGACACAACCGACTGTGATACCTATTACCTGAATCATCATGAAAAAAAACGTAATACCTATTTAGCACATATCAAAAATTATAGAACCTTAAAAACCAGAATATTAACACAAATATTATTAAAAGCTCAAAGATAATTCAGTAGCTAAAGTAGTAGGGATAGAGAACAGTTTATAAAACAAGTTAATCTTAAAATAAAGCATCATGGACAAGAATATACTATTGGCAACAGATTTTTCAAAAGCTTCGTGGAATGCTATACAGTATGCAATAAAATTGTATGAAAAACAGGATTGCAATTTTTATATTCTCAACTCTTATTCTAAAGAATCTCATGGTCTTGATAATATGACACTGTTGGATCCCGACCAAGCATTTAATAAAATTTCTGAAGGTCGTTCAAAAGAAGGTTTGGGCGATATTTTAACGAAACTATCAAATATAAATACCAATCTAAATCATCGGTTTCATGTTATTTCCGAATCGACTTTATTATTGAACGCTATTCAAAAACTAAACAAAAAATTGCAGTTTGATATGATTGTTATGGGCGCTAAAGGAATTCATAATAAAGAAGATGAATCGTATGGTAAAAACACCCTTGAAATTATTAAAAGCATTAGAAAATGCCCGGTATTGGTGGTACCTGCCAATGTGAGTTTTAATTATCCTCAAGAAATTGTTTTATCCACAAATTTTCATACTAAAATTAAATCTTCAGAAATAAAATACCTTACTGAAATAGCAAAAATCAGCAATGCCAATATTCAGGTTTTAAGTCAGTTCGATACCGATAAATTAACTTTTAAGCAAAAACGGAATAAAGTCCGCATACGCAAACACCTTAAGGGAATAGAACATAATTTCAATACCCTACACAATGTAAAAATGGCAACTGCCTTAAGTTGTTTTGTAGAAATCAGAAATTCGAATATGATTAGCTTCATCGATAAAAAACCGTCGCTATGGGAAAGATTTGGTTTCGGTAAATTTTCATTGAATAAACTAGGCTATTATTCGAATGTACCCGTACTAGCACTTCACGGTAAGTAATGCTCAACACAAAAACCAACCAGTTCAGATTATTCCAATTAATGAGAAAATATTTTATCATTCCTCTATTACCTTTAATTCTAGTAGCGTGTAAAGAAATAAATGATATTGATGATCAGCATCACGATAATTTTGAAAAAAGAACCGTAGCTATGAGCACTTTAGATTCCCTAGAATCAGGTGTTTCATATCTATCGGTTAGCTCACAACTTTACAGCCTTTCAGAACATAAGGCTCATAATTTTACGATTACCGCCAGTATTAGAAACATTAGTTTAACAGATACCATGTACATTACTAAAGCTAAATATTTAGATACCAATGCAAAACCGCTGCATACGTATTTTAACCAACCCATATTTGTTGCCCCTTTAGAAACCCTAGAAATTGTAATTGATGAAGTGTATCATGACAAGAGTACAGGAGCAAGTTTTATTTTTGATTGGAAGATAAAACCCAAGTCAAAAGAACCGGTATTTGAAGGTATTATGATTTCAACATATGGCAATCAAGGTTTATCATTTACAACCCAAGGTCAACGCATCGACTAAAACAAGAATCGTATCTTGCGTTAGCTTAGATAAAACTTTTAAGACTAGACAGATTGACTTTACATGATGGACGATAATATTCACAGATTACTATATAATTACCTCTTAGAAACAGGATTAACCGAAACTTCAGCCTCTTACCTTAACCTTTCAATTTTAATGATAGGGGCTTTATTATTGGCCTATTTTCTAGATTTAATAATTTGGAAGGTATTGCGGTCAATATCGGTAAGATTAGCACGAAAATCAAAAACTAATTTCGATAATTTTTTAGTCGCGAATAGGGTTCCGCGATATGTAGCACATATTATTCCTCTTAGTATTTTATTTGAATTTATTCCGTTTGCATTTGTTGGTTTTGACTATGGTAGCCGAATGGCTCTAAAAGGTATTCATGTACTCTTCGTAATATTAACACTTTATTTAGTTAAAAGCATTTTTACAAGTATAAATGATTACTTAAAAACGAAGGAAAGGTTTAGAGATAAGCCCATGGGCAGCTACATTCAGGTATTTATGATTTTTGCCTGGGTTGTTGGCATTTTTACCATTTTCGCCATTATGACCGATGTACAGATCTGGAAATTTTTTACAGCCCTTGGCGCAGGTTCTGCTGTAATATTATTGATTTTTAAAGATTCTATACTTGGCCTTGTTGCCAGCATACAAGTCAGTATCAATGATATGGTTCGCATTGGTGATTGGATAACTTTTGAAAAATTCGGTGCCGATGGCGATGTTATCGAAATTACCCTTGCTACCGTTAAAGTTCAAAATTTTGATAAGACCATAACCACAATACCAACGTATTCTTTAATTTCAGATTCTTTTAAAAACTGGCGTGGAATGCAAGTTTCTGGTGGGCGACGTATTAAAAGAGCACTCATAATAAGCCAAAAAAGTATTCGTTTTTTGTCAGAAACAGATATAGAAGCGTTTCAAAAGATACAACTGATACAACCTTATCTAATCACCCGTACCGAACAGATAAATACATTCAATACAAGTAACGAAATCAATAAAGAATTAGCGATAAACGGTCGAAACCTTACCAATATTGGGTTATTTAGAAAGTATGTAAACGATTATCTTCAGAACCATTCTGCAATTAATAAACGAATGACCTTAATGGTTCGTCAGCTACCACCGACACCACAAGGTATACCCTTAGAGATTTATGCATTTAGTTCAGATAAACGTTGGGAGAATTATGAATATGTGATGGCCGATATCTTCGACCATTTATTGGCTGCCCTACCCTATTTTGACTTACAGGTATACGAAATTCCGGTTTCAGTAACTTCAGCACCTTTGAACTAAACGGAACTAAGATTTAGCATTTAAAAAAGTAGTCAAAAAATATATAAAGCCGTTTGCAAACGGCTTTATATATGAAATACCTAATTATCAAATTCTGTCCAATTACCCGTATACATCGCATTTAACAGTTTAATTGTATCTTTCATTTAGATAACAAAAATTGCACATATATATGTGTTACCTGCAAGCTCAAAAAAATGAACAGCTTCACCGAAATATCAAAGTTTTTCAAATCTGAATATTCATTAAATCAAGATGGATTAGAGGAGCTATTCTCTTTATTTGAAGTTAGAGAGCATAAAAAAGGAAGTTTATTAATTCAAGCTCAATCGAAAGAAAAACAACTTAGATTTCTTAACAGAGGAATAGTAAGGGAGTATTATTCAAATCAAGAAAAAGAAATCAATATTAATTTTTATGTAAAGCCACAGTTCATTTCAGATTTATTAACCTTTAGCCAAAATTCAACTACTAATAAAAATCAAGAATGTCTTTCTGTTGTGGAAGTTTTAGGCATTGACCGAAAGTCTTTTTTTGATTTATTAGAAAAATATCAATGTGGAAAATCCTTTGTTGAATCATCATTTCAAAAACTATTAAAACAAAAGGAAATGTTGGAGTTTAATCGCATTACCAAAACCCCAGAGGAATTATATAGAGAGTTATTCATTTACAAACCTGAATGGCTTCAATCTATTCCTCAATATCATATTGCTTCTTATTTAAATATAACCCCTGAAACGTTAAGTCGCATTAGAAAACGCACTTCTTGATTTGAATCAATGAAAATGATTCTTCTTTCTTAGACTTTTGTATAACACATAAAAAACACAAAATGTTAAATATTCATCATATACGAAATGCGACTATGATTCTGGAAACAAAAAAAGATGTCATTTTAATTGACCCAATGTTAGGAGATATTGGAATTATGCCTTCCTTCACTTTATTCAGACATAAAGCAAGAAAAAACCCAACCGTTCCTTTACCTAAGAATCTAGAATCTATATTAAATAAAGTTACTCATTGCTTAATTACGCATCAACATCCTGACCATATTGATAAAGCTGGAATTCAATTTTTAACAAAAAAAAACATTCCTGTTACTTGTAGCAGTAAAGATGAAAAAGCTTTCAGAAAAAGAGGATTAAATATTATCCAGACTTTAAAATATTGGGAAACACAGAACTTTTTAGGAGGAACAATTGAAGGAATCCCCGCAAAACACGGTTATGGTTTTGTTGCTAGACCAATGGGAAATGTAATTGGCTTTTATATAAAATTACCTAAACAGAAATCTATTTATTTAAGTTCAGACACAATTTACACAGAGTCAGTGGATAAAGTTCTAAAAGCTTATAAACCTGACATTAGTGTTTTAGCTTGTGGAACTGCTCAATTTGACTTATTCAACAAACTTATTATGGATATAAATGATATTTTAAAGTTTGTTAAAAATGCATCAGGAAAAGTCATCGCTAATCATATGGAATCTATAAATCATTGTCCATTAACCCGAAAAAAACTAAGAGAAATATTGATTAAAAATAACTTGACAAATAAAGTTCTTATTCCCCAAGATGGAGAGGTGATGGAAATAGCCAGTAGGTAACAATGTATAAAAAACATAGGGCCTTTGTGCTTAGTTGAAAGGTCTGTGATTATTAACAAAGTCCGCTAAATATAAAATTTGACATTTATAGATGAAAAGATAAAAGCAAAATATTTATATTTAGCTAATTAATAAACCGAAACGAAAGTGCTTATCACCTGCCCTACTTGCCATAGCCTTAACGAACAGAAATGCACATGAAAAAATTAATCCTTTCCATTTTTATTCTAACCTTCTTAATCGGATGTAATTCAGATAAAACTGACATTAAACAGAACAGGGAGCATGATTCGAGTCTGACACCTTTAGAGGTTGTTAATAAGCGAATGGATTTTTATAATCGTCACGACTTTGATGAATTTATAAAACTCTATGGGGATGAGGTTAAAATCTACACATATCCTGAGAAATTATTAGGAACAGGAATAGATAACATAAGCTCCATTTTTAAACCCAAATTTTCTGACAAATCCATTCAAGTTGTGATTATAAGTCAAATGAATAATGGAGACCATGTTATAAATCACGAGATCGTGACGGAAGATGGAATTGATACAAAATATGTATCAATTTATGAAGTAGAAGATGGGTTGATAACAAGTGTGAGATTTGTTAGAGACAATTAATAATCGGATTCTATTGAGATAGCTACTATTAATAGATTAAAGAGCAAGCATAACTTCGCATATAAAAAACTTAAATCATATTTTTAATCAGGCAAATCTGAAATTAAAGAACAATGGTCTCTTAGAATTATTCAACTTTTAGTGGACTCAAAAAGAACACAGGATATACTTACGGAAAAATAGTAACGAAATGGGAATCTGGAAAAAACAAGCACGATTATTCAAGATACGAATATCAAGTTAACGGAATTACATTTCAAGGAAAACAAGGAGAAAACTATCCAAAAGAAAAATTGGTAATTATTGTTTATGACAAAGAGAATCCGAAATTTAGTATGATTGCGGAATATCCGTTTGAATTATTAAACCTACAGAACGATACATTAAAGATTGAGGAAACATTCGTGAATTATAGCTGGTGGAATTAATTGCGGCCGACAAAATTTTTGATGAATGGAAAGAATAAAAATGCACTACAATAAAGCATAGACGCAATACTTTGGCTGTAATTTTGGAAGAACCACAATAAGTAAATTTAACTGTTTACTTATTTTTATTTTTGTAAACATATATATTGACTTTTTTATATATTTGTAAACGTAAATGTTTACATATTTTTTATTTTGTAAACTTAAGACTTTACAAAAATGAGAAACAAAAGAACACTTTTAATTGAACAATTGGACCAAAAGCTTCAACCATTTTCCCAAACTAGAATGGTTCTGGTCCCAGAACGCGGATGGATAAATACAATCCGGACCACACTTAATATGACAATGGCCCAACTTGGCAGCAAACTGAATATCACAAGACAAGGTGTAAAAAGAATTGAAGACAGTGAAGCTAATGGGACGATAACACTCAATTCCTTAAAAGATGTAGCTAATGCTATGGACTTAAAATTAGTTTATGCATTGGTCCCAAAAAATGGGACTATTGATTATTTAATAGAAACAAAAGCCGAAAAACTGGCTCAAAAGATTGTATTGAGGACCAATCAAAATATGAAACTTGAGGACCAAGGCATTGGAGATGATAAGATAAGTAAAACCATAAAAGACCTTGCTATTGAAATAAAAAGAGAGTTAAGGAAATCATTATGGGATTAGAATTAAAATATGATGATGGACAAACACCTTTGGACGCAGAAGAAAAGGAAGGTATTAAAATAAAATCTATCACTACTCAAAGAGAACTGGATGAATTTGAACAACTAAACATTGAAAAAGCAGTCGAATGGACTATTCATTCAAAATTTAAACCTGAAAAAATTCTAACAGAAAAATTCATAAAAGACTTACACAAAAAAATGTATGGTGATGTATGGAAATGGGCAGGTGAATTTAGAAAATCTGAAAAAACGATTGGTATTCCATGGATTCAAATTAGTATAGAATTACGGCACTTATTAGATGATGCAAAATATTGGTTAGATAACAAAACTTATTCACCTGAAGAAATAGCAATTAGATTTAAACATAGAATAGTATCTATTCATTGCTTTCCAAATGGAAACGGAAGACACTCAAGAATGATGGCCGATATAATTATGGAATCGATATTTGGGAACGAGATATTTTCGTGGCATCAATCAAATATGGTAAAGGCAAACGAAACGAGAAAAGTTTACATTACGGCATTACAAGAAGCTGACAAAGGAAACATAAAACCTTTAATGAATTTTGCCAAAAACTAAAGCCGCCAAGGACTATAGCTAATAGGACGGATAATGATTAATTTAATAGCTTGGGTTTGCTTACTGAGTCCGCCAAATCTTTTGGATTTGGCAATTAAAAAAGAAAATATAATTACAAAAGAAAAAGCGCTGACTCGCATACCAGACGGAAACAAAAAGTTTCCTTGCCTGCCCTACTTGCCATAGTCGAGAACTTTCGCAATAAAACGATGATGAAACGATGATGAAACTTTAAGAATTATTTAAATGAAAAATAATATAAATTATAAATTGATATTTCTAAGCCTGTTAATAATAGGATTCAGTTCTTGTGACATAAGACAAAAAGATGATCAACAATATGAAATTTCAAAAATAAAGAATGAAGAATTATTTAGTTCCGTAATCTTAAAACATCTAAGTGCTGTAAAAAATAAAGATTTTATTACTTTAAAATCTACAATGTCTCCAAAAGGAAATATGGAATTAATTCAACCAGGTTCTGAAATTGTATATTCTGTTGATGGATTTATGAAATTTCATCAAGAATGGTTTGACGTACCTAATTGGACAGTTAATACAAAAATATTAAGTACTGATATTGGCGATAGAATTGGTGTGGCTACAACAGAATTTTTATATAAAGAACCTGAAAGAAATGGAAAACCATATTTTAATAGACTAATTGTCACATATACTTTAGAAAGAATAAACAATAACTGGTATATTATTAAAGACCACGCCAGTTCAATTGAGAAAACAAAAAATTAAATACTATTGCCAACACCGTTGTAATACATTAGAAACACACATATGAAAGGAGACTATTATAAAACAAAAGAATCGGTTGAAGAATACATTAAATTGGCAAAAGATGTTAATGGAAAACTTTTAATTGAAAAACTTAAACAGATTTTGCCTTCAAAATCAACACTACTTGAAATTGGTTCTGGACCTGGAACTGATTGGAAAATATTGCATAAGTTTTATGATGTAACCGGTTCTGATAATTCTAATGAATTTCTGAATCATTTGATAAGTAAAAATCCTAATGGAAAGTTCATTGAACTAGATGCGACTTCTTTAAAAACTGATATGAAATTTGATGGAATTTATTCAAACAAAGTGTTGCATCATTTAAATGATGACGAATTGGTTGATTCTGTTAAAAGGCAAAACAAAATTCTAAATTCAAACGGAATAATTTGTCATTCTTTTTGGAAAGGTGAAGGTTTTGAAATTTTCAAAGGTCTTTTTGTTAATTATCATAGTGCATCAACTCTTACAGAAGCATATCACAAATATTTTGAAATTTTATCAATCGAAGAATATAAAGAATTTGATGACAACGATTCTCTTTTATTGCTTGCACGAAAAAAATAACGCATCACAACAGTGTATTTAATTTATTATTAATTCTAGCCTACTAACAAAAATCCTATCAGATTTTCTATTTTTTTCCTATTTGTAAAATTAGGTGTTTAAACATGCAACAAAGCATATATTAGACCGTTAGACATCATTATTAAGTTAATTATGAATAACAAAAGAAATATTAGAATTCTAATCTTACTTGGTCTATTAGGTTCTGTACTCGTTGGTATCGGCGAGTATTTATTGCACTTTCTACCTGAAGGTCCAAGTGGTGAAATAAGTATGTTAGAGCATGTGCCTTTAAAGCGAGCTAGCATAGGGCATTTTTTTGCAGTATTTGGAGCTCCATTGTATTTTACTGGTTATTACGGGGTTCGTGAGTTTTTCAAAAAATCTAATGAAACCTTAGCTAACATGCTTATGATATTAGGTGTTTTAGCATTTTTTATTGGTGGTATTTGGATATCCTCTAGATATTTTGGAGCTGAAGTATTACAGCGAAGTCAAGATACAGCTAACTATGCCTTTTACCTTCAATCTTATGAAGATCATTACCAGATTTTAGTCTGGGCTTTAAGAGTAATAATTGCTCTTTTATCTGTGGTATATGTGTTACTGATTATGAAAAATAAACAAGGTTTGCCTAAATGGCTGGCTATCTTTAACCCTATAATACTCTTGATTATTATAATTTCTTCTTTAGTCTGGTTCAAGCCTTTAGGTATTCATATTGCGCCTATAGCTATGAACGTAACTCATTTTATTTTCTTCAGTATTCTATTATTTCAACTTAAAAAGCAAATCAATTAATATGAAAATTTTAAAGTATATCTTTTTTAGTGTTTTAGCGCTAGTTCTATTAATCGTATTAATCGTTCTCTTTCGTTTTGGAATGGACGGCAATAACCCTTATAGTAATGAGATTGATAATAATTTAATTCCCACATTTAGTGAAGCCTCTATTGAGTTTACGCAACAACATAATGGAGAAGAGTCTCTTCCTGTAATAGCTTCTGCTTTGATAGATATTGATAATGACGGAGTAGATGAATTGTTTTTAGGAGGTGGGTATAATCAACATGATGAACTTTTCAAATTCAAAGAAGGTTCTTTTACTTCCATTTCAAAAAGTGTTAATCTTCAAGAAAAAGAAAACCTTACAACCTTAGGCTCAGCTTCTGCTGATTTTGACAATAATGGCTTCTCAGACTTAATAGTTTCTCGTGAAGATGGTATTACAATATATTATAACAATGACGGAAAATTTACCCCTAAAAAGGTAGACTACCCTTTAGCAGATAATGCTTCTCCTCTTGGGTTTGCATTAGGAGATGTGAACAAAGATGGTAATATTGATATTTTTATCTCGAACTATATCCGTAAAAAACAAATGGTAGGCCAAAATAACTTCAGTAAAACATATGGCCCAATAAGCCAATTATTATTGAATAATGGAGACAACACGTTTAAAGACATTACACAAGAATCTGGCTTAACATACCAACACAATACCTTTATGGGGATTTTTGTAGATATTGATAATGATTCTTGGCTTGATTTGATTGTTGCTCATGATACTGGTGAAGTAAGAACGTACAAGAATAATGGTGACACCACTTTTACTATGAAACCTAACCCAACAACAGACAAATACGGCTATCCTATGGGAATTGCGGTAGGGGATTATAATAATGACGGCAATGTTGATTTTATGTTCTCTAATACCGGCTCAACAGCTCCTCATTTTTTAGCAAGAGGTAGTGTACATGAAAGTGAATTTGATTCTGATTGGATATTCTTTGAAAATAAAGGAAACTTTATTTTTGAAAATGTAGCCAAAAAAATTGAGGTAAGCGATTATGAATTTTCTTGGGGAGCAGCAATGGCTGATATGAATAACGATGGTCTGCAAGAACTCATTGTTGCTGAAAATTACGTAGAATTTCCGCCACATAAACTATTTAAATTACCTGGTCGTTTTCTAACGCAGAAAGCTGACCATACTTTTGTAGCTACAGAAAGTAAGAGTGGTGTTGTAAACAAAAACTTTGGAATTACACCGCTAGTCAGTGATTTTAATCAAGATGGGTATCTAGATTTAGTTTGGGTAAATATAGCGTCACCCACAAAAATATTTCTGAATAATGGTGGTGAAAACAATTATATTAAATTACGATTTGCAGAAAATGCAAAGAACATTGGAGCAAAAGTTATATTAACTACCAACTCAGGGCAGACCCTTACAGAGGATTATATCATAGGAGAAGGATTAGTTTCTGATCAAACAGCAGGTGTACATTTTGGCTTAGGAAAAGAGCAAATTAAAAGCATCCAAGTAAAATATATAAATGGTGAAACGCAAAATTTAGAAGATTTTAAAATTAACACAACAACTCTTGTACCTGAAACTATAGTAGAAGAAACAATCACAGATGTTGAGTAAGTTAATTAATTTACTCATTACGCTTGTTTTCAGTTTTGGAATCTATGGAGCAGGCGGGTTAGTATATGACGAGTACATACTACAACAGGTATGCCCACAAATTTTAGGCATACCTGCTTGTTATATTATAATGGCATGTTTAATTATTCCGCTAATAGCGCATATATTTAATTTAAGTAACAAAATATATTTTACAGGAACAGGCATCGCTTTAACAATTGCAACTTATGGCACTATATCTCAATTAATTGGTATTACAGATTGCCCTAAAACCAGTAACGGCATACCCATGTGCTATATATCTTTTTTAATATTTTTGACTTTAGTTGTTTTAAAATGGATTAATATTAAAATGACGAATGCCTAACAACAGCTATGATTAGTACGCGTTTTGATACTTCAACTAAAATTTATACCTATTTGTAAAGTCCGCCAAATCTTTTTAGATTACCCAATAGGGAAATGTGAAATAAAATTGGTTTTAAAATGAAAAAAATAAAACTAAGCAATTAGCTTTAGCTTCGTGCGTAGTCCGAAACGAAAAGTTTTCTTTCCTGCCCTACTTGCCATACACAAACACGTCGGCAAACATTATACAAAACTTAATTTAAGATAACTTGAATTTTAAAAATATAGGTCTATTTCTATTTTTTCTATTGGTTTTAAATACAGGATTTAGCCAAAAGAATAAGGACATAGTAATTGGCAAAGAAGTTACAATGTTTTCTGACACTCTAAATCAGGAAAGAACTATTTTAATTCATTTGCCAAAATCTTACAATGATACTATTTACGCTCCTAAAAATTATCCTCTGTTATTTCTTCTTGACGCACAAGAACACTTTGAACTTGCTACTGGCATATTAAATTTCATGAGTAATCGATTGGACAGCAAATTAATTCCTGAATTTATTATTGTTGGCATTAAAAGTGAGAATAGGATTTCAGACTATACCCCTACAAATTCAACAATTAATCCGGAGGGGGTTTTTGTAGATGCATTTAAAGTTAGTGGAAACTCAAATAAATTTTTAAGTTTCGTTGAATACGAATTACTTCCAAAAATACGTAAAGACTACCGTACAGCGCCATTTAAAATCCTGACAGGACACTCACTTGGTGGTCTCATTGTAGCCTCCGATTATATTTCAGACGGTTCATTATTTGATGGCTATATTGCAATCGACCCAAGTTTATGGTGGGATGATGGACTGCTAACAAAATTTGTTCAATCCTCAGAATTCAATCAAGAAGAAGATTCTACCAAGAAAATGTACATCTCAGGTGCCAATAATTCCAATTCAATTATAGACACCACAGCGATGAGGGTTAATCAAGAAAAATTTTACAAAGCCATTAAATCCAAACTAAATATTGCTTCCAAAGTAAAATATGAAATCTTTGAAAATGAAGATCACGGTACTATTCCTTTACCTTCTATTTATAAAGGTCTTCAATTCATATTTGAAAATTATAAAATGAATGGTATGCTCGGAGCTTCTGCAAATGAAATTCAAAAGCATTTCAATAATATTTCACAAACTCTAGGAATGAAACTGCGACCCGAGGAAAGAGTAATTGATATCTTAGGTAATTACTTTTTAGAGAGCACTAACGAGATAGAAAAAGCTATTTCTTATTTTGAATTAAACGTTACAAACTATCCAAACTCCTATCACGCATATTATTCTCTGGCTATCGCAGAAAGCACATATGGACAGTTAGAAAAGGCAAAACTGAATTATGAAAAATCTTTGGAACTAAAACCTGATAATATAATCGCTCAAGAAAATCTTAAAAAATTAGTCCAAGCAAGTAGAGATAAATAAAATTTACTAAAACGGATTTGTCTAATGGTAGACCGATTATTGGTTATATCTAACTGTAGCACTCAAAGGTAAATATGTAGCTATTGAGGATATGGAAAAGGGCGTTTGGAAGGTGTTTTTTAGAAACGTATTTTTAGGATTCTTAAATAGAAATAATATCAGAAATAAACAAGTATCAATAAGGTTAAGTCAAAATATGGTGTAAACTATCTACCTTAACGAACATTAAAACCAGAATATGAAAATTGCAGTTACAGCAGCAAATGGACAGTTGGGTTCTTCCATTGTAAATGAATTAAAAAGTATCATTGGTAAAGAGAATGTGATTGGGATTGTAAGGACCCCTGAAAAGGCTTCTCATTTAGGTATTGAAGTTAGAAAAGGAGATAATAATAGCCGCGAAGATTTTAATACAGCTTTAAATGGAATTGATTCAGTTCTATTGATTTCAGGAATGGATAGTCCCGAAAATAGAATTCAACAACATAGAAACGTAATTGAAGCTGCCAAGCAGAATGGCGTAAAGAAAATAGTCTACACGAGCATTGTTGGTAACGAAGAAGAAACTGCATTTAGCCCAATCGTAAGAAGCAATCGTCAGACTGAAAAAGATGTGCAAGAATCAGGGTTGAATTGGGTAATTGGAAGAAATGGAATTTACATTGAACCTGACCTTGAGTATATAGACACTTATATAAAAGAAGGTGAGATTAGAAACTGTGCAGGTGATGGAAAATGTGGTTATACCAGCAGAGAAGAATTAGGTTTTGCTTATGCAAAAATGTTATTGAACGACATACATAACGGGCAGACATACAATTTAGTAGGCACTCCAATAACGCAGACCGAATTAACCGAATTTATCAATCAAGTGTTTAATACCAATCTGACATATAACCCAGTATCGGTAGAAGCTTACGAGAAGGAAAGAAAGGCAGCATTGGGTGATTTCATAGGAACCGTTATTGCGGGTATTTACAATGGAATTAAAATTGGTGTAAATAATGTTCCCTCTGATTTTGAAAAAGCTGCTGGTAGACCTCATAAATCTACCTTGGAGATAATGAGCGCATTTAAAGATAAATAAAACAATGCCGAATAATACCTATACAAAATGCCCTTTGCGACATTGCATATAGCTAATCGCTATGTACAATTAAACTATAAACTACATACCAAATGAGACACTTCTATCTTAAATTTTTAATACTTTTCTTTTTATCGTTCTCAATGCATTCTCAAACCCTAGATACTCTTGTAGATATTGGGGGTTATAAAATGCATTTCAAAATAATGAAAGGAAAAGGTATTCCAATTCTTTTTGATGCTGGTGCAGGTAATGATGGTTCTATATGGGACAACATATTAGAAAAAATACATAAAGTTACGGGTACAACATTAATTACTTATGACCGGTCTGGATTTGGAAAAAGTGAAGTAAATCCAAATCTAAAAAATGAATCGGATTTTGGAATATTAAATGGTATTAAAGAACTAGAGACAGGACTTTCAAAGCTAGGTTTTAACAATGAAATTATTCTAGTGCCCCATTCTTACGGCGGATTTTACACAACGCTTTATGCATCACGTCATCCTGACAAAGTAAAATATGTTGTACGTATTGATGCAAATTTAGTAGGAGTTTATACTGATGACGTATTGAAAATAATGGCTGATGAAGAAACCCCTCCTAAAACTCCTGAAACACTAGGTATCTATTATCTTGTAAAAAACTATCCTGAAACTGTTAAAGTATTACGTACAATTGATTTTCCGTCGAATGTTCCTGTAATAGATATTATTTCGCCAATTAATAGAGGTTATCCTGACGAGTATTGGGCACTAATAAATAAAGTTCATAAAGATTTTGTGGATGCCGAATCTAATCGAGTTGAACTTATTGCAGACGGAAGTGGTCATTATATATTTAAAGATAATCCTGGTCTAATCATTAATACAATTATTAAAGCGTACTCAGAAACACTGGATGAAAACCAACAAAATGTGCTGTTAAAAAAGGTGTTAGATAATGCCATTGAATTATCTATTGAAGCCAAAAAGACAGAAATGGAAAATTTGCATTCAGAAAATGATTTGAATGAATGGGGATATACATTTATGAGAAATGAAGAATTAGAAAAGGCTTTAGAAGTTTTTAAATTAAATACAATGCTATTTCCAGATAGTTGGAATGCATATGATAGTTATGGCGAAGCTTTATTGAAATCAAATAAGAAAGCAGAAGCAATTGAAATGTATGAGAAATCAATTGAATTAAATCCAGAAAATGAATAAGGAAAAAAAGTGTTATTGGAAATAAAACAAGAATAACAAGGTACAACACCTTGCGAAATTAATTGCTTGTTATAGCCTACTTACGAATCCGGATAACTATCGGGGCGCGGACTTTCTATCTGTAATTTATTTACTAGCTACAATGCTTAAAACACGTAATTAATCATAAACAAGAACGTTTTGCACAATACAAGAACCACCTAAATTACATTATGCACTATCCCACCTTTTAACTGCATGCAAGTATGCGCTAGGTTCTGAATACCCTAGAATATATGCGATATCTTGGGTTTTAATTCGTTTTCCTTTTATTAAATAATTGGAAAGCTCTCTTTTAATTTCATCTGAAATTTCCCTAAATGATTGCCCTTCTTTTGTAAGTTTCCTTTGAATAGTTCTATCGCTTAATGCAAATTGTTTTGAAAGCTGTTGAAATACTGGCAATTCAGGACAGCACATATTCAAAATCATATTCCTTACTTGTAGAGAAAAACTTTTGTAACCATCCTTTTTTTTATCAAGCATAATTAGAAATTTAGGGAGTAAATATTCTATCTCGTTTATTCGCTTTCTGTTAATTTCTATATCTAAAACTTTATTACTTAATATTATCGAATGTGAATTCCCTTTTATTATAGTTGCGTTTAACAATTTGGTGTATTCATCAACATTGGAATATGGTAATTGGAGAGTAGGATAATATTCGTCAGCCAGCATCAATTTAAGTTCTCGATAGATAAAATAAAAGACAGTATCTAAAATGTGATTTTTTAATAACTTATCTTCCAAAGTACATTTCAAACGTAATATACAGTGTTCTGAATTTCGTTCGAGAATAAGAGATACAAAAGGAAAAGTTGAATCAAGATATTTTTGCAGTAGTATAATTGCTTGTTCTAAACTTGAAGCATTTAAGGATATTTCTGCGATAAGTCCTAATGCCTTTATATTTAGATAACTGCCATAGTACAATCCGAAATATTGATTATTTACTTTATTTACAAGCACACCTAATACCTCTAAATATTCTTTGTCACTAACCCAATTATTTGAATCACATACATTTAATTGGTCATCAAACAAATGTTGTCTTAAAGTCAACTCATCAATACCTTGACAAGCCCCATAAAAAAATAGGTTGGCAATATGTGGTGCTAAAATTTTCATTTCTCTAAAATAAATTTTGGCGTAAAATATCAATAAAATAAATATTAATGACTTTATTTTTGAGAAATTAAATGATGAAATTAAAAAAACAGTATGAGTATATCTAAAAGAGCTACAAAGTTAAATGCCATTTCAACCTTTATATCTGGTGTAGGAACTTTAGTTTTTCATAAACAATTGATGAGCATTTTTGAATTAAATAATAATATACCATTCTTAATAGTTGGCGGAGTAATTACCTTTTTCTCTTTAACTATGTTTTTAGAAATAAAAAAACAAAGAGCTTTATCCATCTTATGGATTATCGTTCAAGACACATTATTTGTATCCGCAAGTATATTTGTGCTTATAACAAGACCTTTTGATATTTCAGACACAGGTTACTTGCTTATTGGGTTATTTTTAATTCCCATACTATTTTTTATAATATATCAATCCATTGGTTTAGCAAGAATAGATTCAAAAAATAGTACGAATATTAAATTTATGACATTCAAAAGAGAGGTTGACGCTGCTAAAAAAGAAGTTTGGGACACTATTTCGGATATCGAAAATTACCATAAAGTTGCCTCGAACATTGATAATGTAAAAATAATTTCAGGGGAAGGAAAAGGAATGGTTCGAACATGTTCTCACGGTAAAGACAGTTGGTCTGAAACTTGCACGATATGGGAGAATGAAAAACAATATTCCTTTCTAATTGACACCAAAGCTCCAGATTATCCATATCCTTTCAAATATTTAAAAGGCACTTGGAAAGTTGATGAAATAGATATTAGAAGATCAGAAATTACAATGATATTTGAATTTGAATACATGAAAAAATTTCACAACCTAATACTACATCCATTATTGAAGTTTAAATTCAGTAAAGTGTGTATAGAAATCATGGACAATTGGCAGTCATCTTTGGAAAAACAAAACAAGTAAAAGCACAAAATAAGAACGTCGATAAAATTTACTCGCATTCCAATTAATAACAAAAATTAAGGAACAATAGCTTGATTGAAAACGTACAAATAATAAAAAAATTTAAATTACTGTAAATTTAAAGTTGAACTATGTTTATAGATTTTATGATTGGGGTCTTCCTGTTAGGCAGTTTATTTCACTTATCAATGGCCATTTGGAATGTAAAGGTTATTAGTCCTTTTGGAATATCTAAAAAAGCAAATATTGCTTATGGAATTTCGGTTTTGTGTTTTACCATTGGTTTGTATTTATATAAAAACGGATTAGATACAATGCTAAAAGACTATATTTATTTGGGCGGTATATTTGCTGTTGCTTATACCGTTGCCTTAGGATTGTGGAGTAATAAAATTGGAAAACAAAAATGATTTTTCTAATTATATTAAATATTTACTGAGAATCAAACTTCAGACGTTTGTACGGATCTCGAATATGGCGTACCGTCAATGAAACTTATTGTGTTAGCATTCAACTTGTTCAAAGAAATTGGTCGTGAGACTTATCTAACTACCCAGATACCCGTGGGTATGAATTATCCGCTACTTTTTGGACTGACTTACTGTTTGCTTTTGGCATATTTACTACACAAACTGATTTCCCCAATAACAGATATATGTCCCATACCAATAATTGTAGGAATAGCAGATTATTTCGAGTATTTCAAAATTATCGTAATGTTGGATAACTTTCCTGACCTGATAGAATTACCAGTAAAAACAACTTTATTTTTCTATCCTAAAAAATAGTTAACAAGCGTATTTTATTGTTCTGATTATAGTTCAAATTTGGTAACCGCTAACACGAATGTTCGTTAATTTTGGGAAGTAGCCAAATTTTTAAACCGATATCATTTGGCTAATTTTCATCTGGTTTATCATAATATAGATTAAATTTTGATATTGAATACCATTTTAAAACTTGTTGGAATTTTCATAGAACTTAAAGCAATAACAAATAAGTTTGAGCTTGAAATAGGCAACCTTAAGAGCATTTGTATTCATAATACTTAGCTGGTGGTTTCAATTCAGATTTAAATTAAAAGACAGATGTCTGAGCTAGTTTGTGCAGGTGTACATTACTCAAACGTAGCTGCTGTGTTGATAAACGCACCTATTTTTCTATAAAACTAACTCGGGCGGAAAAGTACTAATGACATTGACTATAATTAATACCCTTTGGTTTTTAAGTAAAGGTGTATGTATATTTATAAAGTAACAATCATGATAGCTACAGGTATGGGGTTTTGCTTAGCCGTTATCACTTATTTAAATTAAAAACATTTCATCATAATTCAAAAAACAACTATTGCAGAAATATTTAAGGTTTTTACTATTATTGATTGCCTTGGCCCCTATTCTAGGATTTAGTCAAGAAAATAAAACGTTACTAAAGGGCAGCGTTAAAAGCTTAAAAAATGATGTTTCCAATATATTAATTATTAACCTCAATTCTAAAAAATCAACCATTACTGATTCTTTAGGGCTCTTCTCTATTGAAGTTAAATTAAGGGATTCACTTCGATTTACCGCTGTACAATACCTTAGAAAAGAAATTATTATAACTGACAGAATCTTCAACGAAAATTTACTTATTATAAACCTCATTGAAAACGTTATAGATTTAAATGAAGTTACCGTTACCCCATACAATCTAACAGGAAATATAGACCTTGACCTTGAGAGACTAGCTATTAAACCAGATGTCACCTCTTCCTCTTTGGGTTTGCCCAATGCAAATCTCGAAAAAATGACTCAAAGTGAACGGCTACTCTTAGAAGCTGATCGAGGAAAATATATAAGACTCAAAACTATTGAAGATTATGGGAAAATAGTTGAGATTCTTGGTTATGCCACTTTAACTGTAGTTATCAACACGCATAAAATCATGAACCGTGCTTCTGGAAGAACAAAGTCATTAGAAGAGAGGCTTTCGCGTGATGAAAATATGGCAATGGAAAAAGAAATCATTGCTAAGTTCTCAAAGAAAACAATCTCAGAAAATTTAGACATTTCCGAAACGAGCATCGATGGGTTTCTTACATATTGCCTATCCCAAAAAGATTTTAAGGATTTATCTAATACATGGAATACAACAGAGGTTTGGGAATATCTAAAAATGAAAAGTATTGAATTCAAGAGAACGGATTCTTTAAAAGAATAACAACGCTGTGAAAATTATTGCTGGATAACAAAAGAAAACAATGCTTTTAATTATAGCGGGCTTATTAATTTTAAACCAAGGTCTGTGTATATTTATAAAGTGGCAAAAACGATAGCTGCAGGGATGGAATTTTACTTTAATAAAAAGAAGGAAAAATCAAAAGATTTCGCTTGGTGAGAGACAGGATATCCTTCAGATTTACTTACCGTAATAATCATAGCCTGAACCTTAGCTTCAATACGTCTAGAATGAGAAAATTAGCACTTTTAGTAACAATAATTTTTATATCCCATACTATTCATGCACAAAAAATCATGAAAAAAATACAATTAGAAGAAGGGTCTGTCAGTAATATAAAATATGATGATTTAAATATAAGTACACTATTTCAAGTCTATGATGAGAAATCAGCAGTTCACCTTATTGGAGACTTATATCTTAGAGTTGATGATAATGGTAAGTCAATTGCAGAATTTTATATTGATAAGTCAACAAAAGAATATTATACTAAAATATATAAGAATTACTTTCTAACTTTTGCGATAGAAAACGGCAACAGATATCTAATCATAGAACAAGCGGAATTTGATAAAACATTTGCCCTTTCAAATAAGGGAAATTCCAAAATAGGTAATAAAGACAATTCAGTAGAAATAGAAATAACAGATTATGAACACGAATGGGGAACTAATGCACCACCTTCTGAAGATGGCAATGCGAGCTATTTTGATGATGTTCATTATTCCTTAAAAGCCAAAGTAAAAAATATTGTAAAAGATTTCAGCTTTTATAGTTCTGAAATCAAAGGCAATTTAAGTATTGATTTAGAGGGGTATTGTATCATAATTCTATCTGATATATATAAAGATTCATCATGCCTTATTGAGATGAAAATCATAAAAAAAGAAACAAAATAAAATACAGTAGCTTTCAATTTGTATGCTTAATTACGTAAGCCATAGTTACTCAGAAAATCTTTCAGATTATTATAAGACTCAATCTTCTGTTACAAAACTAACTGCTTAACGGGCTAACCAACCTTACACAAACATGTTGATACCGCCTATGTCTATTACAACCTTAGGTACTATATCTCAATCGAAAAATTTCCTTAGCAGAAATTGAAAATGCAACATTTACTTCTGAACTCAACAACCTCTCAACTAAAAGATATCTTTAGTAATTTAGACAGATTATATATCGCATTATTTACTGATAAAGAACCATGATAATGATGTGAGAGGTAGATTAGCCTATTATAGTGTTGAGACTGGTCATCTAGCATAGATATAATACCATTATTTACCTAAGTAACTATCAAAGTAATAACCTCTAGCGGATAAATATTAGCCTGGTTTTAACAAACTTTGGTTTCAATAGGTAGCTCATACCTAAAAAGATAACTTCTTTATTATTTTAACTTTTTCAATCTCTTTTCTTCTTTTTTTTCCTTTGCCGTTTTTACAGGTGCTTTTTTCACATTCTTCTTTGAGTCTTGACTTTTTGCCATAATAGTTTTTATTAATTAATTAATTTTTTATTGGATTGAAAAGGGATACTTACCTAAGTAATTTTTTATATTCACTTGTGCACTTATTGGAATAAACCATCTTAAAATATCTATTCTATTTTCAAAAATATCAATTTGTGAGTCAATATTCTGTTCATAAGTACAAGGTGCACATACCGAAACCACATAGTTGTATATCCTATACAAAGTTAAAGTACAAACTATTTAATTATTTTATCAAATTAAAATATTTTAACTTAATAAACTCGCCAAAATAATGAGGAATATTTTATAGTGCATACCCTTTAACGATTAAAAAACGATATTAAATAATAACTACTTATAACATTGGCAATTAAAAATAATGCATAACGTAATAAATTTAATGGCTTGAAATTATTTAACACGTTCGCTAAATCGTTTTGATTTGGCAATAAAAAGACAGAAATACTTATAGAACAAAAGCTCTAGTAATACGCAGAATGAATCGAAAAGCTTCCAGACCTACCTAACTACCATAAACACAACAATGACATATTTAGAGAAAGTTATAACACTAAAAATTTACCATCAGTTTTTAAAGACCTTAATTACTTCTTGGGTTATAATATTCTGTATTATTCATGTAAATGCACAAGAAGAAATCGATTATAATTACGATGAATCAAAAATTAAACCCTACAAACTACCAGAACTTCTGCTATCTCAAGACAGTGTAAAAATTAGCACGATTGAAGATTGGGAAAAAGTACGACGCCCAGAGATACTTAAATTTTTTGAGGACAATATATATGGCCAGGTCCCAAAAGATTTCAAAAGGATCAAGTTTAAATTGAAAAATAGAGATAAAAAAGCAATGGATGGTAAAGCAACTTTAAGAGAAGTTGAAATCACCGTAATTAAAAATAAAAAATCAATTACAATCAATTTAATTGTGTTTACTCCAAATAAGACTAAAAAGCCCGTACCCACTTTTCTTGTTATTAACCACAGAGGAATACGGACAATGGATGTAACCAGAGAAAACAAAGATGGATTTTGGCCAGCAGAAGTGGTAATAAATGCAGGATATGGTATTGCCGGCTTTGATGTTATTGACGTAGCTCCTGATAACAATGAGAAATTTACCGAAGGTGTATTGAAACTTTATCCCGAGCAATTAGAAATGAATAATGGGATGGGTGCATTAGGAGCTTGGGGCTGGGGAGCAAGCCGAGCAATTGATTATTTTGAAACATATAGATTTGTGGATGCCAAAAAAATTATAGTGGTTGGACATTCACGAGGAGGAAAATCATCGTTGTGGTGTGCCGCCCAAGATAAGAGGGTAGCAATTGCTATTTCAAACGACTCGGGAAATTCAGGTGCTG
Organism: uncultured Maribacter sp.; assembly: GCF_963977385.1. Taxonomy (GTDB): domain Bacteria; phylum Bacteroidota; class Bacteroidia; order Flavobacteriales; family Flavobacteriaceae; genus Maribacter. The sequence goes on from NZ_CAXBOU010000013.1 coordinate 141,295, forward strand.
CAATTTCTAGAAGAAATTTTGGAGAGACCATAGATATAATTTATCAGAATTTCCCTTACTGGTTTTGCTCTAATTATCAACAATATGGTAATAATGAAGATAAGCTCCCAATTGACCAACATATGCTTTTAGCATTAATGGCACCACGCGCTGTCTATGTAGGTAGTGCAGCCGAAGATTTGTGGGCCGATCCAAAAGGTCAGTATCTTTCTTTGGTTGAAGCTCAGCCAGTATTCAATTTATATGGTATTGAAACAAATTTACCTTCAGAGCTACCTGATGTAAACAAACAAATCATCCGTCCAACAATGGGCTTTCACAATCGTATCGGAAAGCATAATATGACTCCTTATGACTGGCAACAGTATATAAAATTTGCAAATGACTATTTTAAATAATCAATCAAAAATCTTAAATAAATACTTACATAATCGACGATAGCCTTTCATTTTTAAATCTTGGTTTTAAAGAATTTAATATTTCAAAAAAGGAGAATCTAAAAATAATGGCAATTAACTAAAGTGAAAAATTAAAAAAATAATCCAAATACATGCCAGACCAATATTGTATTATTAATGTTTAACATCACGCACATTGCGCAAAGCGAACCCATCAAATCATTCAGAATTAAAATATACAGATTATTGATTAATCCTTAACATTTTAGAATGTTAAGGATTAATCTAATTTCTCTTTTAGCTCTTTCTTGACAGAATATCGTAAGGTAATTTCTAAAGTGCAGTTGCTTTTAGACTGAGCATTGGTATTTCTATTTTAGATTCCATTTTCTTAATCAAATCTTTATGGAACAGCTTTTTCAGAAAACCATTTTGTTCTCGTTCTAATAGGGCAATCATATCGGCATCTACTTCATTAATATAACCTCGTAAGCCTTCATATATGTTATTATTAACATTAATATCAAATGTAATATTCCTGTAACTTGTTTTTTCAAATAACATCTCTTTAAACCATGCCATCTTATCGTTTACTGCATATTCATCTTTGTTGGTAATATGTACGACTTTTATAACAGCATCAAAAGGCTTGGCAATATCCACCAGTTTTTTAATGGCCAAAAAATCGGTCTCTTCAAAGTCAGTAGCATAAACCAATGTCTTAATATTTTGAAATGCTTTTTTACTTGGTACTATAAAAAGTGGTGCGGCGGCTTTCTCGATAAGTGCTTTCGCTATACTACCAGTAAAAGACCCACGTGATGTATGTTCGTCTTTCATTCCAAGAATCAATAAATCTGGAGAAAGAATTGCTGCTTCTGACAAAATTCCATCAGTGACTGAATCATCTTCTTTTACTTCATATTTAATAACCACATCTGTCTCTATATCTTTTAAGTTATTAGAGCAGTAATTCTTTAAAACAAGTAATTGTTCATCGTACGCATGCTCACTTAGAAACTTCTTGGGGCGTATGGTCTTAACCACAATTGGAGGAAGACTAAATATGTGTAAAACCGTAAGATTCGCTTTTAGAACATCACTCAACATTAATGCATATTGAAGCGTATGAGTGTCATGCTTTGAACAATCTGTGGCATAAAGAATATTTTTCATCTTAAGTATTTTTTTAACGAAATGAAATTTAAGGCTATATATATTACTTAAATATGACATAAGTCATGATCTTCTATTCACTGATTACAATTTATAATCATTACTACTGCTACTCAACACATATGTCCCCAATAGCTAAAAGCAAGCAGTGTATAACGGTGAATATACAAATTTGCTATTTTTTTACAGGTAAGAATAATACTAAGGAACTGAAAACTTAACGCTAAAAGAATATTGAAATAAAATCACTCGAAAGTATATTATTGGAATTATGATTATTTCAATAGTTGGTTCTAAAAATCAAATCAATAAATATAAAAATGGTCTTATAAATCAAGGCCCACATGGCCCTTTATGCGATTTAGGTTTTTATAGCGCTGGTACAATAATAAAAGCTTAATTTGATAAAATTATAGCACATGGACCAGAACGTAAAGTTGGATTAGTTGTTTATTTAAAGCTATATGACCAAGACAAGAATTACAACTTAACTACAGAAGAACTAGTTTTCTAATATAAGTAAGAATACACTACCACAAATATTCTAAATAACAAATGATGTTTTTAGCATAATCTAAAGGTGATTATACTTTTGTTATGTGTAAATTTTATTTTTAAACCGATCGCATGAGAATACACAACCTTACCTAAATATAAACCTTCAAAAATTACACATTTATTTTAAATTTGAAGTAACCTTAAGCATGTTTGAACTCAACGAGAATAACCAGCGTAATTGTTCTCGTACTAATTGTTCCTCTTGCCGGTGGCGCTTCATTTCAGTATTTTCATGTTCATTCAAATTCATACTTTTAGATTCAAGTTTAGGTAACTGATTTTCAAAAGAAGTAACATCTTCTAGCTCAAGTTTTTCATCTATAGACTTGTCACTATTTAATGATTGTAACACCCTTGACAGGTTTTCATCTATCTTAGAAATAACGGCATTAAACTTCTCTGAAGCATCTGTAGTTGACTGATGTTGTATATACGTACTTAATGATGCCAACGACGACAGAAAATTATGGTTCAATTCAACCAACTCATAAATCTTATTAAGGTTTTTTTGTTTCGAATGTGGTTCTTGTGTCATTCGTTGAAATGCCGTACTCAAGTTAGATGTTTCAACAAAAGCATTTTTACGAGTAAGCTTATAACTGGTCGGAACTTTGCCTTTTCGATTATAAAAATCTTTGATATGACTTAAATAGTGCCTATTCGCATCTACACTTTTTGCAATATCCTTTTTAATTTCAAGAAAACCCCAACTAGGCCACAGCCATAAAATACCCAAATACGATAACCCTGCCCCAATCACTGTATCTAATACTCGATATTGAATTACCAATAAAACATCAGGTTGTAAAATGGCGTAAATAAAAATAATACTTAAGGTGATGAATGTCGCTGACGCCTTGTAATTTCTTTGAACCATAGACAAGGCAATTACCAGTGAAAATAATGCCAAAGCACCATATACGTATGCATCTTGAATTAAATAAACTAATCCGGTGGCTATTGCACCTCCAATCAGGGTTCCAATAATTCTATCTTTCGAGCGTGTTTTAGTAAGACCATAATTAGGCCGCATAATAACTATAATCGTCAATAGAATCCAATATGGGTTTTGAAACGAAAATATATTACCTAAAGCAAAGCCAATCATTAAGGTTACCGCTAGGCGCAATGAATGCCTAAAAATATTAGAACGTAAACTTAGGTTGCGCACCAACAATCGGTAATTATAATCTTGAGATATCACAAACCGCCTTGAAACCTCGTTATCGATAAACTCCTCTGATTTTATAATAGGATTACCCAATAACCATTTTATTCGTTTAAGCTTTTCGAATTGTTTTTCTTGATAATCCAAAAGATTCTGAAACATGATATAACCCTCATAATCTTTGGCCATCATAAGTGCTGAAAGTTTGTTTTGTACATTTTCAAAACGCAAAATCAACGAATTATTCTTAGGTAGTTTCTTTGGTTTGTTCCCTATCTCTGAAATAATTTTTAGTTGACGTGCCATTTCAAAAGTCAGATCTTGATATACGTCAATAAACTCTGGATGTTTTTCGAAAAGCACATCAAGATTATCATAGTTTATAGGGTTAGCTATGGCTGTTTCTAACATTTCAACCAGTTGAACTAACACGAGTAGTCGTTTACCCTTATAATCTGATTTACCAGAAGTCTTACGAGATTGAATCAAAATTTCACGTAAAGTTTCATGCTGTTCGGTCAATTCGCTTTGCATTACAAAAAGGTCTGATTGTAATTTACTTCTATCTTGTTTTTTGTCGATTAATTTTCCGCGAATTTCAATTAATTCTGAAGTAAAACCTATAGTCGCAAAAAGAGTTTCTTCCGTCTGTCCTTTTGGGTTTAATCGGTACCACAATGTAGATAACAGCAAATACCAGAGACCTCCAACACCAATTAAAAGTGCATATTGATAAATTTCTAATTCAATTGGGTTGTGTGCAAAACTTAAAACTAGCGCTAATAGCCCTGAGAAACTAATTAGGGATGCTCTAAAACCATAGGTAGAAAGAAAAGCAATGGCAAAACTTGCTATTCCTAAAATAAAAAGAGAAAGCCATGTTTCATAATGTAAATACCCACCAATAAAACTGACCACCATAACCAATGCCGCAGAAAATAATATACCGAAAACTTTATGTTTTTGACTACCATTAACATCACTAGGCGAACTCCAAAAGGCGCCAAAACAAAGTGCTAACCCAATTTCAATATGGTTTAGCCACAAACCTATTGCTAAAGGAATGGTGATTGCTATTACAATTAATATAGATTTTGAGAAATTACCACTTTTAAGAAACTGTTTTAGTTCCTTAAAACTTCTTAAGATAAGTTGTAGAATATTGCTCAAAACTGAATGAATCAAATACAAAGATAAACTATGGCAATAACAACCATCTAGTAACGAATTTTTTATTGAAAATTTGAGAAGCAATTTTGCAATCCATAACTTTTGCACCACACGGTGAATCTTTAAAAGACATTCCTAATGTAGTTTGAATTATAAGGCTCATGTTAATTATTTTACTCGCATACTCTTTTGTAATATCGGCACCCATTCTTGCTATTCTGGAGCCACTAACAATTTTGAAATAGCATCGGCAACTGCCGCAGGTTTTGAGTTTACCGAAATAGGCGTAAAAGCAAAATGGCTGTTTTTAAAGAAGCCTATATTCTATAAAAACCTAAATCTCGATTAATTATAATCTACTAATTTATTAAGCTGTTTTATAGCTTGAGAATAATGTAACACCAATACATTAAAAACTCACATAAACCATTTAATTTCAGTTGGTTACTATTGTTTAATAATAAAAATTAATTTTTATTATTTCTTAGAAATTGAATAATTTATATCCAAAAAATAATTGAATGAATCAATCAAGTTTGTAAGAATTTCTCTTATTTTAGCGTAAGTTAAAAACTTGTTCCCCCACAGTGTAGCGTATTATTAATAATAAACTCCAATCGAGCTTATATGTGGAAAAGAGTTTTAAAAATGTTAGTTGGCCTATATCTTCCTTTATTGGCACTTACCCTATATCTATTTTACTCTCAAAAGGAGAAACAAATAGCAAGTTTCATTGAAAATCAGAAACGAGAATCTACCATTAAAAAGGAGTTTCTATATGACCAATGTGCCTGTTGCACAAGTCCTTGATAAAAATACTGTTTTTGCTTAACTTTAGTTA
>NZ_CAXBOU010000014.1:0-145940 GCF_963977385.1 uncultured Maribacter sp.
TATAAAAATTCACCACGTAAAAATCTCTATATAAACAACAATGCAAATCTAAGGGGAGTAGCAAGAGGGTAACACGCTGCGCGATGTTTCGTTTTGATTTTTTTCTCCATCTGCAATGAGAATGGGGGTTTCGGGAGTATTGTCTCTTATGGGAATTTTGGTATTTGAGCCCGATTATCAGAAAAAACGCTTACAGCCCAATAAAAACGGCATAAAATTTCAGAAAAAATGGATGAAGAATTACAAAAAGAGCGATTTGAGAAGCTTGGCATAAAGACTTCGGTTGCAATAAGGTTTCGAGAATTCTGCAAGAAAATGTCAAGATCGCAGTCCATGACCTTAATGCTCATGTTGGACTTTTTTGAAGAAAATGGAATCTCGCCTTCCGAATCCATGGGACCGCGAATGGAAACCTTAGAAATGAGAATGTCCTTACTTATCAAGAAACGGATGAACGGAATGATCGCGATATTAAAGGATATTGAAAAATCCCAGACCAAGCCTACAGCTGCAATGTTGTATTCACTTTTCGAACAATCAGTCCCAGAAAAAAAGCCATTGCTTGTAGAGAAAAAGTATAGCACAGAGAAAAAGCAGGTGCAGTATCGTGAAAAAAAATAGTTATAACGAAATGCCCGAGAACTGATGGAGAAAGTAAATTACATCGCCCACCTAAATGCCGTCTTCGAAAGATTCAACAATGACGAGAGAATCAAACAAGGCCATATCACCTTATACCTAGCGTTCTTCCAGAAATGGAACCGTGAATTCTTCAAAAAGACACTGACCATTAATAGGCAGTTCATTATGGAAAAAGCAAAGTTCAGGTCAAAAACAACCTATCATAATTACTTGAGAGATTTGAACGATTGGGGCTATCTAAACTATTTTCCTTCCTTTCACCCGGCAAGAGGTTCAAAAGTGAACATGTCCATATTCGGGACAACCAGTGGTACAAGCTCTGGGACACCTGCGTATCAAAAAATGGCCAACAGCGTCCCGGAACCTGGCCATAATCTGATACCTTCTTATAAACATAAAACAAAAGAAAACTTAAATAAACTGGCAAGACCAAAAAATGGCCGGGCTGTTTTAATTTTTTTTAGAGAGAATAATTGGCAGGAAACGGAAGGTAGAAAATTCTATGCCTACTATGAATCAAAAAATTGGAAACTGCGAGGAGGTCTAAACATCAAAAACTGGAAAGCGCAGGCTAAAAAGTTTGTCGAGAAGGGTATTGAAAGTAAACAAGAATTGACCACGCCAATTTCTGGCTATCTATCAAACATGAGGAAGAACTATAATGAACCGCTTTGATGACTGAGTAAACCTGATGGGCTTTTGTGCTTATCTGTTAGAAGTAAATGGTAGTAGCTTTTATAAAAATACGGCAATCAATTTGATTATCGCCGTAAAAATTACGGCGTATATTTTGAATAACGGCAAATGTAATTTATATTTGCCGTATAATATTCGGCATTAAAGAATCAAAAATGTATTTACATCATAGCAAAGATTGGCCAAACTTTAAATGGGATACCGATACGCTACTTCCATACGTGAGCAAAGTACGTGATTTGCAGGGTAGACTATTAGGTAGGATGGAGAGTATGGGTTTCGAACTTAGAGAAGAAGCAGTACTTGAAACGTTAACGGAAGATGTTATTAGAACTAGTGAAATCGAAGGAGAGTTATTAAACCCTTTAGAAGTTAGGTCGTCAGTCGCTCGTAGACTTGGTATGGATATATCTGGATTACCAAATGCCAGTAGAGATGTAGAAGGAGTTGTCGAAATGATGCTAGATGCTACTCAAAAATATAAAGAAGATTTAAGCAAGGATAGATTGTGCGGATGGCATGCAGCTCTATTTCCAACTGGGAGAAGTGGCATGCATAAAATTACTGTTGGAGATTGGAGAGGTGATCAAGAAGGCCCTATGCAGATTGTTTCTGGCCCGATGGGAAGAGAAAAAGTTCATTATACTGCTCCAGATGCTTCAAGGCTTGAAGCCGAAATGAATAGATTTATTGACTGGTATAATACAGATACAAGCATGGAACCTGTTATTAAATCAGCCATAGCCCATTTGTGGTTCGTAATTATTCACCCTTTCGATGATGGAAACGGGAGGATTGCCAGAGCCATTGCCGATAATCAATTGGCAAGAGCAGATAGAACAAACCAAAGGTTTTATAGCATGTCGGCGCAACTCTTAAAATCTAAAAATGGATATTACGATATATTGGAGTCCACCCAAAAAGGAAGCATGGATGTAAGTCAATGGCTTGTATGGTATTTTGAACGTTTAACCGAAGCACTTGAAACAACGGAGAAAGCATTATCTAAAATACTGCTTAAGGCAAAATTCTGGGAATTGCATAAAACCACTCAGTTTAATGAGCGCCAAGTAGACATGATAAATAAACTTCAAGCTGATTTTATAGGGAAGTTACATTCGTCCAAATGGGCAAAGATGACTAAAGTACATAGGGATACAGCGCTTCGGGATATTCAAGATTTAGTGGAAAAAGGAGTTTTGTTAGAATCTGGCGAAGGCGGAAGGAGTACGAACTATATTTTGAATCTTTAGACGGCCTAAAAAAGGGAAAACCAAATTGGGATTTGGTAGTTCTATTTGAAACATACGAAGACTCTTTACAAAAAGCGGATTTTGTAAAGAGTTACGTTTTTTAATTTATGTTTTATTGAGTTCAACTGGAAACCTTAGATCATGGCCGAATAAGCGTAATGTAAAGAATTGTGAAAAATTGTAATTATTATCCTTCCTACCTTTCCGACATTTGGAGCTATTCTGATATACTTTTCTAGGCTGTTTTTATTCTAAAGAATCAATTACTATAATTAAAATTACATAATATAGAATTTTTTTAAATCAGAGAATTACTACATTTACTAGCATACCAAAAATTCACTTTATGATCATAAGCAGGCTGTATATTTCAAATTTTACGGGAATAAAAAAGGCTACCCTCTATTTTGAAGGACACACTTTAATGGTAGGTAAGAACAAAATAGGAAAATCTACCATATGCGAAGCCCTTGACCTAGTTGTTGGGTACCTTTGAAAATGTTCCAGACAGAACTTACCGGAAACATACTTCGGGTTTTTGAATAAATGCGATTAAGTTTTAGGTATCGTTTTAATTTTCACATTTTTCAATTCGATGAGTGAGAGTTCTTCCAATTCGCCCTTTTCAAAGGCATTCTCAATTTGATCAAAATTAACACCGTCCATTATTCTAGGTTGCAGGTTACGATAATCCTGTATACGCACTCCATTGATCGTACGCTGGTTAAAAGCCACACGAAACCGCATTCCCCCTTTGCCGGTAAAGTAATTGTAGGCTAGATAGTCCATACTGTAATCCTCGACATCGAACCAATAGAGGAACACATCTTCAAAATCTGTACCACCGCCTTCTTGTTGAAAAGTGACACGGATTTTATAATATTCTTTACTCTTTATTTTACTCTTTCCCATGTCTTTTAGTATGACCGCGGGGTCTTTGAGCCATAACGGAAGAAACGCAAAATACATCACTGAATTGACAGAATTGGTATAGGCATTTTTTCTTTTCTCGGTCAGGTTTACAACGGTATCAGCAACATGGCGGGAAAAGCCTTTGTTGGTGTAGACATCGCGGACTAGACTGCTATCCCTGTTCTTGCCTATTCTTGTGTAGGTAAAATGTCCTGTTTGCCGTTTGTACTCATAGGTGTGCTCACGGAAGGTAAAGGAGGCCTCGGCATTGCGCATTTTTTTCATTCCAGAAACCTCGATTGCCTTATCAACTATGTTCTCTTGTGCGATGGATAAGTTAAACGATAGTATAAATGCGCTTACTGGAATCGAAAAAAGGGATAGTTTGTGATTTATTTGTTTCATGTATTGCTTGATTAGTCCATTTGTTTTTAAGATGTTCATTTTATTCATTGTTTGCAGATGCTTTCTTAATTTACTTCATCAATAGCTTTGGTTTCTGTCTTTAAAAAGTCAGATGCCAAGAGCTGTATCTGTTCCCGTATTTTTTTTGCCTTATCTTCTTTCCCGGCACTGACATACTGAATATAGCGATGATAAAGCGACCCTACTTTTACAAATCGAATTTCATCCATTGGTAGGTTGGAAAGATAGGGGTCTTCTTCAGCCGGAAGATTGCTCCTCAATGCGGTCAACAAGGTATCCAACTCTTTGCCCGTAATATAGGATGCACGACCTGAATTCGCCTGCTGCGATAGAATAGGCGCCCTGAATTCAACAGACCTTCTGTCATCGGTATTCAGTTCAACTCCCGACAACCGATTTCGAATAGCCTCCAAATTACCAAGATAAAAGAGGCCGGCCATATGATTATTTTCCTGGTCAACTTGCTCACCAATCACATGAACGATATTCTGGCGTAGGATATTCTCGTCAAGCTGTGTGTCTTCTTCCTGACCAACGAGCAAGATACTGGCCCTGGTCGTCGAAAAGTCAGCCCGCCAGAGGGTCACTTGTGGATAAACGGCCGCAAATGTAGCGGCAATAGTATTAAAGTTCTCCGAAGTAAGCTGGTATAGCGGTAACCATTGTGCAAAGATCCCGCCAGGCGACAATCGTTTTTTGGCCTGTTCAAAATGTTCAAGGGTATAAAGGCTTCCCGTTCCTGCATGCCATGGGGTGAACAGGTCACCGACAATAACGTCAAATTGCTCATTGGTACCCAGAAGAAAATTTCTAGCATCGTCAGCTACTATGTTTGCCCGTTTATCTTTGAAAAGCCCGTTGGTCCAAGGCGAAAAATAACGTTTTGCCGCGGGAATTACATTGGACACCAGTTCTACGGCTATAACCTTTTCCACCTCATGGTTTAGTGCAGCGCCTGCCGTGACGCCGGTTCCCATGCCCAAAAATACTACCTTTTTTGGTGCTGGATGTATCATAAGCGGAACGTGAGCCTGCATTTGCTCGACCAAAAACGATTTCGAATCCCCGAGTACATAAAAATTATCCAGGCGCATTTCTATATTTTCTGGTAATTGTACTATAGAGACAACCCCGTCGCTTGATTGCCAATAATCCAATACTTTTTCACCATTTTCCAATTTTACAATGGGGGGATTTTCCAAAACCATTATTCCTAAAATTACTACAACAGGCCATAAAAGGAAGAAAATTTTCTTTTTTCTGTAAGAAGGAAAAGCTATTAAAAGAGCCAGGATTCCGTACAAAAGAGCAATGATTTTTATGCTGTTCCAGAGACCTGCTATATCAAGAAGAAAAAAACCTGCTAGTACTGGTCCCACAAAGCCACCTAAAGAATTGTAGAGTACCAATTTGCCGACAATGGATCCTGACGGCATATCGATTTTAGGGGCCGCTTTCAACAGAAAAGGAAATACAGCTCCTAAAATAATAGTTGGAGGCATTATGACCATAAGACTCAGTTTAAAGACGGACCATATATACGTAAACCAAGACGCGTTAATTGCAAGATACTCAAGTCCGTTTGTTGCACTATTGAAAACCGTTGGAGATAACCCAATCAAAACAGCGGCCGTGGACAGCAATAGAATCAGCAGGGTTTTTGAAGGTGCCCCTAGCCTTACAAGTATATGTGATAAAACGCCACCGAGCCCCAAGGCCAAAAGAAACACCACCAATATCGCAGCGAACGAATAGACTGAATTTTGTAAAACTTGAGCGAACATCTTAGTCCATAAAGTTTCTGCCGATAATGCCAATGCTCCGGAAAAAAAAGCGACTATGATAAATTGGTTTTGGCTTAGCTGAAATGCAAAATCAGTCGTTTTTTTACTATTTACAGGATATTTAGATGTTTCGTCAATAATGGGATAAGGAGATTTATACCAGCGATCTAGAACAAGGGCTAGAACGCCTACCAAGACTGCCAAGGCTATGGCAAAGCCGTAGGTTGCCCCAACCCCGTATTTAGAGAGCAAGTAAAACGCGGCAACAAAAGCTCCAAGGGCCGCCCCCAAGGTATTTACGGCATATAAAATAGTTCCACGCCTTGAAAGATTATTTCGATTTTTTCCTATGTACTGCGCTAAAACGGGAAAGGTACCTCCCATCAGAAATGACGGAAAAAAAAGTAGTGAAGTACCAAAAACAAACTTCATACCCAAAAGAATACTCTTGGTATCACCTGAAAAAGATACGATATCAGAATAATATTTTTCATAGAAATCGAGACCAGGAGCCAGCAAGAAGGCCGTTAGCGCAATACCTAGCTCCATAAGTCCATACATGCGAAGTGGCCGTTTAAAACGCGCTGAGGCGTTGCCAAAAAATCGTCCCCCAAGAGCCAATCCAAGAAAAAAAGCGGATAATGTTGCTGCTGTCGCATATGCGGCGTTTCCGAATACCAATCCTAACCGGTACATCCATACCACTTGAAACATCAAGCTGGCGGTACCGGACACAAAAAACAAGGCATAAAGAAAAATAAAGTTTCCCGAACGTTCAGAATTTGTAAAGGCGAACTTGTTTCTCATAAGAAATGGTCATGTATAATGTTGCATCTCACAAACTTAAAAAGAAAAGAGGCTTTTTAGCAGCCTCTTTTTCCTTATTTTGACATTTTTGACGTTTTCAATTTAGACATCCTACATAATTGGGGTTGTTCGATTCTGACTGTGGGACGAGAAATTTGAGGGTAGAACTATATTCGCCTCCCTTGAAATAAGGCCCCCAAGGAAACACACTAGAGGGCATCATACCATAAACATCTACAAGTCTTCTAAGGTCGCCTTGTCGATGACCGGTACTGAACAGCCAAAATGCACGTTCTGAAAAATGGGTCAACAATAGGTCCTCACCGCTAATTCCTGAGAGGTCCAAATCTGACAAACCTATTGCAGCCCTAAGTTCATTATGTATATCTTCCACCGTAGCGGCATCATTTGCATTGGCCGCCGCCTCGGCTTCTATCAATCTTGCTTCTATTCCTGATGCCAGAACTACGGGTACGCTAGATGAATTGTATTTCAGTTGGTTGTAATACAAAGTAATGTCATCCTGTCCAAATTCCGTCCCTCCGTCCCAAGGTGTCCGGGGATCCATAGCGGAGCGGTACATTAAACCATTGCCCCCTTTGCCATCGGCTATAGAAAATTGACGGCGAACAGTACTCATGATGTAAATTCCGTTCTCTTGTCTGAAGCTGTTATCGGATTGCTCAATATTATAAACAAAATCTGACGGAATAGCCGCAACTTCAGCCGCGGCCGCATCAATCTGACCTAGTCCCAAAAGGGAACGTGCCTTGCCAATTCTCGCCAAGTTGTCCAATTTATCGTTGCTGCCAGCGTTGGCGAGAGCTTGGTCGAACCAACTTACCGCTTCATTGAACATTTGTTCGGTAGTCAAAGGTTCGCCATAGATTAAATCACCACCGTCCGCCGGTGATTTGCTAAAGGAAACGCCCCCACAAAAGGTTTCTGCGAACATAATATAAGCATAACCAACGACACTTTGCATCTCACTTTCAATTTCTGGATTGCCCCCGAAATCAACAAGAAGATCTATAGTGGTTTCTGCGCCAGCCCTTGATCTATGAAGGTTACCATAAATTGTATTCATATCAGTATTGATATCCTGAAGGATACGGGTATCGGCTTCTCGTCTAGTAGGGAAGGTTCCCGAATACGTATACTCATCCGCCATAAGGCCGCTCATTACTATTAGGCCCGTAGTAGCACCGTGGCCTGCCGCAGAACCGCTCATGGCCACAGCAAGATCGCCCAAGGAACCCGCACGCAGGGTTTGTAAACCAGCCTCAGTATTAAGGGATCCCGGTGTAACAATATCAGGGTCCGTAACTTCTACCACCGAATCGCAAGATATGCTCAATGATGAAAGTATTATCAGAACAATTACATGAAACAGTAATTTGGAATAGTTGTTTTTTGTTTTTAATAGCTTTTTCATTTTCTTAGATATTTTTGTTAAAACGATAGATTCAGTCTTGCTTTCCAAGAACGGACGGGCGGTTGACTGAGAAATTCTTCAGTAGTAAAATTAGCTTGCCCTTCAGAACTAATTTCAGGATCAAGCCCAGAGTAGTCGGTCCATACGCCTAGATTCTGCCCAGAAAGTGTTAGGCTTATGCGATTAAAACCCAGTTTGCTTGAAAAAGTACTAGGTGCGTTATAGGTCAATGAGATTTCACGAAGCCTCCAAAACGAAGCATCCTCGATATAACCTGCATTTGTTCCCAAAAATTTAGATGCCACGGCTCTTGCCTGATCGGCTAGTGAGGCATCGGGGTCATTTAGTTCTCGGTTATTGCTGTTCCCGTTTCTCCATGCACCGGTGTTATTATAAAGCTTTTGACCACCCCTGTAGTTTAGGAGTCCCCTTAGCACAAATTGATTTTCGAAAAAACTTAGTGTGGGGGTAAAAGAAATGTCGGTAGTTGCAAATGGGGTGCCCAAATACCCTGTTTCTCCGACTTGAACCTCATCTTGCCCTATGAAACCATCGCCATTAGCATCGCTAAAAGTATAGGTTTCATCCCAATAGCCACCAAGCGGATAGCCTTCAACATGGCGTTGCTGACCAAAAATAATTGGTTGAATATCCTGACCCAGTTCTTTTAGTTCATTATCTATGAACGAACCTACAAAATCAATTCCAAAGAAAAATTTATCGGTTTCGATGATTCTAGTATTTAACGCTATCTCAATGCCTGAATTTTTAACAGATCCCAAATTTTCAAAACGTCCTTCACCCACACCAAGCGATAATGGCAATTGCCTGAAAATAAGGGCATCTTCGGTACGTTTATTAAAATAGGTCATTTCAAAACCAATCTTGTCAGATAATAGTTTCGCATCAAAGCCGAATTCGACTTCTGTGGATAGCTCTGGGCTTAAACCGGAATTGCCCACGCTTCCAATGGTAACCCCAGTTACGCTTTGCCCGTCTAGGGTAGCAGCGATAGGATTGAAAAACCTAAGGGCATCATTGGTACCTGGCTGTACACCAGAGGAACCCCATGCACCCCTAAGCCGTAACGAGCTTATTAGAGATTTGTCTGAGTTATTAAAGAATTCTTCTTCAGAAATCAGCCATGAAGCGCTAATTTTGGGGTAAACCACCGAATTGAACGAGGCGCCAAAAGAACTCCCACGATCTACCCGTACGGCACCCGTGACAAACAATTTATCATTAAAGCCGATCTGTTCCTCCAAAAAGACTCCAATGGTACGTGATTCGATGGTTTGTTCATTACTCTGTGTTACTGCGGCCCCTGCAATGGAGTTACTCCCTGCAACCAACTGCAGTCCAGTTGTGAACGTGCCTTGTGACAAATTCTGTAAATATTGGGCCCCCAATGAGGTGCGAGAATTTATACCTTCCCATAAATCCGTTTTGTAAGTGCCTACCATATCCAAGGTATATACAAAATCATTGAACCTATTAGAGAATCTTGCGCCTTCATCATAATTAAGAAAAGCGGGCGCTTCTCCGGTCGGGAAGAACTGGCTGTCCCATCGGGATGTAAAATCAAGCCCGCCAGAAGCCCTGAAGTTCAATTTTTCAGAGGGTTGCCATAGCAATTCAAGACCACTGGTAAAACGATTGATTCGTTGACGGGTATCAATCGTAAACAGTTCGTCGGGCGTAAACTCGCCCCAACCGTTGTTAACATCTATAGTAGATGTACCATTAAGACCCTGACTCATTAGAGCCAAGGCGAAATTATCGTTCAAGGGTAGTTCTAGATTACTGTTGGTGTAGCCCGTGGTTAAATTCACCTTTAAATCATCGGTAATTTTGACTCCGAAATTCCCTCGGAAATTTGTTCTTTTTATATTATTGACAGGCAACACCCCTTCGCCGTCGGTAATATTACCTGAAAGGAAATACGTAAGCACTTCTGAACCTCCGGATACGCTCAACCCACCGCCATAAGATTGTCCCGTTCTAAAAGGTGAGGTGCGTGGGTCGTTCAAGGGCTGAAAAGAATTGACCGTACTGGGGACAAAAGTACCTTCTGCCGCCTCAAAGTTAAAACCAGGATTGCCAGCTGCGTCAAGTGCTTGATAGTTTTTGGGATAGGTCGTTACGTTTTCAACCAACCCGCTCTCCAAAAATGCAGACCATCTTGGTTCTCCTTGTTTTCCCTTTTTAGTGGTAATACGAATTACACCGTTCGCCGCTATAGATCCGTATAATGTTGCCGCAGAAGGGCCCTTAATGATCTCGATAGACTCAATATCCTCGGGGTTGATATCGTTCAAACGTGAAGGGGACTGCCCACCGGTTTCAAAAGAAATGGAATTGGCCTCGTTATTGATCAAAATACCATCGACGTAAATTACGGGTTCGTTGGAAAGGGATGCACTGTTGGAACCCCTCACTCTAATACGGGAACCCATGCCTGTAGCACCTCCACTACTGGAAATTTGAACACCAGTAGCCTGGCCCTGAAGTAAATCTGAAACATTACTAATTGGGCGCTGTTTTACGTCATCAGCAACATTGAGATTGGTAATGGAATTTCCCATCTCTACTTTACGCCTTACACCGGTTGCGGTAACGACCACCTCGTTCAAATCCATCGAACTTGGCTTCATAGTAACGTTAATAACTTTCTCCTGTGTTAGGCTGACCTCACTTGAGGCAAAGCCGATGTATGAGAACACGAGTATATCGCCTTCTGAAGCTTCAATCTCATATTGCCCATCAAAACTGGAGGAAACCCCTTTGGAGGAGCCCTTTATTACCACACTTACCCCTCCCAAGGGAATATTGTCTTGATCGGTAACCGTCCCCGTTACAGTCATGGCTTGTTCCGGAATCTTTGAAGGATTCAACGAAGCCTGGCTTGTTCCGGAATTTAATTTTTTGCCGTTTTCAAGTAGAACGATAAGTTTTCTTCTAATTTCAAAGGATACATTGGTTTCCTTTAAAATAAGTTCCATAAGCTCGTTTATCTTGACTTTATCGACATTTACTGAAATCCGTTTACCAACGTCCAAACTGGAGTTCTTATACAGAATATTGAAATCCGTTGTTTTTTCTATTTCATCAAATACCGATGCTATGGTGGCTTCCTTCATATTCATAGAAATATTGGATTTCTGTGAATAGGTATTGCTTGCCTGAAGTTGAAACAGGGCAAGCAATAAAAACAATGCGGTAATTTTCATTTTCAGGTCTATTTTAATCGTAAAATACCTTTTACATAGTGTGTTTTTCATACTTTTGAGATGGTTTAAAAATTGGTGATTCAGTTTTTAAATTTGTTTAGAATCAAGGGATTGTTACAGCAATCCCTGATTCTTTTAGAGTTCATTTCATATACTTGACTTTTTAGGGTTTATCTTGATGCGTTTTTCATTTATGGTATAATCAAATCCTTTAATCCTTTGAAATGCTTTTAAAATTTCTTCTATGGTCTCTGTTTTAAACCTCCCTGTGTATCTTTCTTTGCTTAACTGAGTATCCTTTATCTCGATCTTTACATCATAATGCCTTTCAAGTTTTTTAGCGATATAATAAAAATCTTCGTTCTTAAAAAGTAGTACTCCATCTTTCCATGCAATGTAGCTACTGACATCCACATTCTCTTTGGATAGTTCTTTGTTGAAATATGAATATGAAACTAGCTGATTCGGTTTCAGCAATAAAGCACTTGGGTTGGAGGTGTTACTCTGACCAACCGACAGACTTCCTTCTACCAAGACCACTTTCATATGTTCGTCGTCTTGGTAACTTGAAATATTAAACTCGGTACCCAAGACTTTTGCATCTATATTTTGGGTGCTGACCGTAAATGGTCTTAATGAATCTGAAGTAACGGTAAAATAAGCCTCCCCTCTTAGAACAACGTTCCTTGGCCCTTGGTCGTAGAATGCCACTGGATACGTTAGTGAAGAGCCCGAATTAAGGTATACTTCGGTACCGTCGGAAAGTACCAACTGAAACTTTTTCCCATAAGGCACATCCATGGTGTTGTAAACCAACTGACGTGTCTCTTTTTGGTTTGACGCAGCTTTTTTATAGGTAATTTTAGTACCTTCCTGATTTACAACATAAGCACCTGAACGAACTACTATCCTTGAAGGTCCACCGTTCAATGTTTTCTTTGTCGAGCCGTCATCCAAAGTAATAGTTACCTCTTTTTCAATTGCAGCAACGCTGTTGCCGGTTTGTAGATAAGTATAAATACCAAGGGTTGCAAAGCCGATAAAAATTGCGGCATATCTCAATAGTAAATTCCTTTTTTTGGCTCTGCCTGCCGCTAGTCTAGCTTGGTCAAAGGCCGCTATCAGGTTATTCTTCAGGTGTTCTGGGCTTTGTCCATCTCCAGCCCCAGTTATTAAATGATGGAGTTCTACTTCTTCTTGAAAGCTAGATTTGTTTTTTTCGACCCATTTGGCCAAAGTAGCAATCTCATCCAGAGTAGCGGTACTATTCAAGAATTTATGTAAGATTATTTCTATTTTCTTATTTTTCATTACTGATTTTTAGGAAAGTCCCAATTCATACTAGTTAAACGACCGAACTTTACAATACCCTCGCTTTTTATTACCAAAAATTTATAATATTGATTTTTTTTTGTTAACATAGTTTATGAATTCAAATTACCGAGATAACAATGTAAAGGTTAAGGCGATCCAAAATGGGGATAGGAGAGCTTTCAAAACGGTCATCGGGTCCTATTACAATGAAATCTATTGGTATGCCAAAAGTTTATGCCGTGATGAAGTTTTGGCAAAAGATCTGGTACAGGAAGCATTTTTCAAATTATGGAAAAAAAGGGCTAAAATAAAGGAGGGAACCATCATAAAGGGATGGCTCTATAAGTCTGTCCGCAATAATTTTTTGGACCATATAAAAAAGTATAAAAAAGAAACCTATTTGTTCGAGACGACCTACGCCGAAACCTTGGGTCATATAATGGAAAGGGAATATGAAGAAGATGTAAAACGCAAGGTATTAATTGTTGAAAAAGAGATCGAACGGCTTCCCAATAAATGTAACCAAGTGTTTAGGTTGAGCAAAAAAGAAGGACTGACCAATATTGAAATCGCTGAACATTTGGGGATTTCCATCAAAACAGTCGAAGGACATCTTACAAAGGCCCTCAGAATGTTAAGGGAAAGGTTAAAGGAAAAAATTCAAGTTCTCTTTTTAATTCTTCATCGAATAAGGTAGCGTGAAAAGTCTCGCTATGTAAGTTTTGATCGGTAACGTTTGGTTTATATGACCATCAGGGCCTTACTTTTTTTTAAAACCCATAGGCGATAGAAAAATTAATCCCAAACGGATGCCCAGGTCTTAGGCCGGCCGGAACCCTTGATACGGCATAGGTAGTGTCAAACAAGTTAATGATGTTAGCAGAAAAGGTAAAATGATCATTATAGAAATAACGTCCAGACAGGTCAACAACAAAATTAGAATCAACTCTTAAATTCGTAGGAATGGTGGCAGTCCCTGCTTGTGTCCTAAATGCATCGATATAACGAGCACCTAAGTCGACAGCGAATTTTTTATGCATTAGTCCAAAATTTAAATTGAATTGATTCTTGGCAATATACGGCATCTCATCACCTGCTGTAACCTCCCCGAATATATCGTTATCACTTTCAAACGAGCTGAGAAACTCGGTATCGGTCAATGTGTAGGTAAATGTTACTGGTAAACGGAACTTTTGCGAAAGATTATTTAAAAGGTTATAGTTCAGCAATACTTCTATTCCGCTGACCCTGACCTCTCCAGCGTTAAATTGGTCCAAGCTACCTGTTCCTCCCGAGGCGGCAAGGTCGCTACCCAATAAGTTTTGATAATCGTTGTAGTAGCCTATCACTTCTCCCTGAATTCCATGATAATTAAAACGTGTGCCCAATTCATAATTTATACTTCTTTCCGCATCTTGTCCTTCGGTATTGCCAGGAGGGGAAAACCCCTTGTGTACCCCACCAAAAATAGAAAGCTTGTCGGTAAAGGTATAATTTGCCCCTATTCCAGGTATCCAAACATCTACTTGGTTCTCACGCTCGGAAAGGTCTGTACCCAATCTTGAGCCATCATTAGTACCGTAATTTATCCTGCCCAATACAATGTTCTCGTACCGAATACCTGGGGTCAATGTAAATCTACCTAAATTTAGTTTGTACAATGTATGTGCAGCAATTGCCTTTGCGTTGCTGATACGGTTTGCATCCGCCCCTTTGATGCCGACCGTTGTGCGTATTAGTTCATTGTTCTGAAAACCATACCTATCTACCCATTGATACCTGTCTTCCTCATCCTCATGGTACCGAATACCCAACTCCAGACTTTGTAACCAATCAGCACCCCAACGCATCCGGGCTATCGACTGTATTCCTTTGGAGGTGTACTTCCTGTTATTTGCTTTTATGCCGAACACATCTTCTGTACTATCCGTGTTTCCCAACAGGGCATTGTATTCCATAGCATAGGTGTCTGGATCTGAGAGTACATTGTTTATTCCGACCCGTTCACCAAGATTTACATCATCCAACTTGTACCAATTGCGCTTAAACTTGTTTACATATCCCGTGGTAGTAATGGCAAAGGCCGGGGAAAATTTAAGGAGGTGCGTTAATTGGTATTGTTGGTGCTCTGAATCCATTAAATCTTCCGAAGAGGCTCTATATCTGCGATAGGGATTTTTATTAAAATCCGTATCGGTCAACCCCAAATAGGTTTCATTGGCCGTCTCTTCAGAAAATTGGATTTTAAAATGAAGGGATTGATAGATTTTGGCACCTTCATCGGTATTTATTCGAAACTTTGCCAAATAGTCCGATTTATCAAAACCGGTATTTCCTCCTCCATCAATATTTTTAAAACCGTCCGAATTGTAGTTATAATACTCGCTTACGAATCCGAAGTTCTTAAAACTATCGCCTACCACGATTTGTGTATTTTTTGAATTGAAGTTACCGGCTGATAAGGTCGCTCTTCCCATAAATTGGTCTGGTATCTGCGTAGAAATCATATTGATAGCCCCACCTGTAGTATTTGGCCCATATTGCACCTGACTACTTCCCTTCAATATTTCCACGGCCTGCATTCTTCCGATTGTAGGGAAATAATATGCGGCAGGAGCACTATAAGGGGCTGGAGCGATAAGTACTCCATCTTCCATAAGATTGATTTTTGCACTACGTTCAGGAGACGTACCCCTCAAACTGATATTGGGCCGTAACCCAAAACCGTCTTCTTCGTAAATGTTGACACCAGGAACACTTCTCAATATTCTGCTAATATCGTTATAGCTGAATTTTTGAAGTTCTTTTTCTGATATATAATTTGCGGATCCCGTTCTGTTTTTAGCTTCAAATTTACTCCCGAGAATTGTATTTCCATTGACTATGACCTCGTTCAATACCTCAGTTTTCAGGGTTATTGAATCTTTGCTATCATTACTTTCTTGTGATATACCAAAATGGGTTCCTAGTAGTAGTATTACAATAGTTGGCAAGAATCTCCTCACGTTATGCTTATTTAGATTTAATAAAAATAAAATGTAAACCTACGAATGATTATATTTAAACCAAAATAATTAAGAAATATTTTTAATTGTTCCTGTTTTATTCTGACGCTCCTTTTTTAATTAATATGGCATTAGTCATATTACAGCTAATATCTTTGAAAATCAAAAACACAAAGTGATTCCAAAGGTTTTTATTACAATCGGTCTATTGACCATATTTAATCACCAACTCCATTCCTAAGTAGGATTGGATGATTATGTTTTGGAATATCAAACCATTTCTAGAGGAATGTTACAGCGAATAGTTGTAAAAATAAGCTTTATGTTTATCAGGAAAGAACTTGAGCAAAGTGATTCCCAAGTCAAAATACAATAGATTGATATCGCCTTCGAAGCATTTTTAAATAATGACATAGAGGAGCATGACCTACGTATGATTTGTCACATCATAAACAATACTTTTGTAGATGAATTGATTGATGTTATAGAAAATGATACTCCGGAAGTAAATCTAAAATATGTTGTTTCAAGCAGTCTATCTGAAAGTCATTTTGTTCCAAAAACAATGCATGGGAGTAGTGGACAATCTTTTTATGAATTTTCTAATTCAGGAAAAAACTCAAGAACGCATGGAAAAAATATGGCAAGATTTAATTTTATCAAAAATAACCGCATAAGAATTTTTGTGAGCCTATTTTATCAAAGTTTAAATAAAGGATAGCGAAAAAACGTCTTTTTTGTGAGGGTATTTAAAAGACATGCACTATCGATAGGTGCTAACAAAATTATAAATGTGTTTATGACCATAGAAACTAGCCAAAACAAAAAGTTTAAATTAAAATACGAGCTTAACCGTTGGCTATAGTTAAAAAATCAAAACAATTATAATAAAACTAGATATGAATAGAATTCTATTTTTTGCTTTTATACTACTTAGATCAAGTTGCTCAAATACGAAAAAAGAGACTTCAAATCCTACTGCTAATAAGTCAAAAATTTCTAAGAGTGTAATTTCAAATTCAGAAAAACCACAATCTAATATTGCAAATTCGAATTTCGAAATACTATTCAACAATACTAAAGTTTCAAAGTATACAATAGTAGATAAGGAATATGGAAATAGCAGTGCTATTGTGCAAAACACTTATGATTATACTGCTGCGCAATTGGAAAGAATGCCCAGGATGAAGAGATTAACTCTATACATTGTGATACCAACGAGTATTACAAAAGAAAATCTGTCAAACACCTTTTGCTCATTTGTATCGGAAAAATATACTGCTGACAATGAACTTGATGAAATAGTAATCTTTGCATTTGATAATAAAACTGACATTGGGAATAATCAGTATACTTTTGGAAAGTCCTATTGGGGTCCCATTGGAAAACCAGGCTCTTTAACTTCTGAAATTATTATAAACAACAATCGAAGTAATTACGCATTTGACATGATAATCAAAGACAAAGTTGGTAACATTCAAAAAAAAGACATGCCAACTCAAAGGGAATTAGAAATCTATACTGAATTGATGCATGAAAAATATATAGATTTACAAGAGGAGAAGTATCACCCACTAATAATGAAAAAATTTAAAATTAAAACCAAAAAAGAACTAGATGCTATTTGGTTGAAAGTTGCTGTATATAAAAATTAACTACAGTCAACAAGAGCTGAGTTAAATCAAAGTTCAAATAAAGGATGCTTTATTAATACAGACTCTTAACAGAACGCACCTTTGGTAAAGAGTTTTCCATGCGCTCTATGCAATTGCCTCCTGCTGGTGCTCATCTGTGACGAGTGACCCCCGCAACTATCAAAAGCCTTTATAGTTTATAAAAAACTTAGGTAACACTAAAATTCAATAACCTATTTTCAACGGACTGATTTTTTATTAAAATAATGAACAAGGAAAAGAAAAATTTCTACACCTATCCTACTTTTCATACATAAACCCCTTACTAACAACCTGATCAAAGTCGTATTTATACAAGTATCTTTATCAAAAATCATAAAATGAAAGATCAAAATTTCAAAAATCACGCAAATCTAGTAACAGGGTTTCACGGCGTGTTATTTGTCGCCTTAGTTGCATTATTAGCTGGATCGGTATATCATCTTTTTAGAACCACATCAGAAAACCTGTATTTAGCATCTTTAATGGTGCTAACTGCCATTATCTTGATTGTCATGGCTTGGTATATAAGAACATTCCCTTTAAAAGCACAAGACAGAGCTATTAGAGCTGAAGAAAATATGAGACATTATGCGATGACGGAAAAACTACTTCCTTCAGATTTAAGAATGTCGCAAATAATTGCCTTACGTTTTGCCAGCGATGATGAGTTTTTACCCTTGATGGAAAAAGCTTTGAAAGAAAAACTCTCTGCCAAAGAAATTAAATCGAGTATCAAAAGTTGGAAAGGAGATTATTATAGGGTTTAATTTAGGCGTTCGAACTAAAAATTTATAGGCTCAGACCCATGCTAGCACTCTCCCGATAGCTATCGAGAGTGACAGGTGACCCACAAAAGTAAGCCAGACACTAGGCAATGACAGATGTAGCAGTAGAGGTAAATTTTAGCCGTGTATCGTTTCTTCTTTTCCGTAGTTTTTAATCACTTCAGCTTCAAAGGCAACAAGTTCTTGCCAGCGTTTGTCTACATCTATACCAGCGCCGTATTTGCGGGCAAAGCCAATAAAAGTAGTGTAATGGCCTGCTTCACTAATCATTAAATCGTGGTAGAACTTAGAAAGTTCTGGGTCTTTAATTTTACTTGGAAAGTAGTTTAAAACGTTCGCAGCTTCGCGCTTCGATCATAGCGGAAAATAAGAGTCTGTCTACCATCGATTGCAGTCTGTTTCCCCCTTTATTCATGAACTTGTAGAGCTCGTTCACGTAGCTGTCTTTGCGCTCTCTGCCTAAGGTGTACCCACGCTTTTTAATAATTTCATGTACCATTTGAAAGTGCTCTAATTCTTCTTGGGGCAAAAAAAGCAAATCGGTAACTAAAGCGGGGTATTCAGAATTAAGTGTAATTATTGTAATCGCATTAGTAGCGGTCTTCTGTTCACACCACGCATGATCTGTTAGTATTTCTTCTAGATTCTTTTCAACAATATTCACCCAACGTGGGTCTGTTGCCAATTTTAAATGAAGCAAGGACGTTTTGTTTTTGTAAAAATAGTCATCAAAAGGTGAAGATATTTATAAATCGTAGCCCTTTAAAATTGACATATTTGATTAAGAATTCGACCTTTTAAATATACTGTAGCCAACTTTAACTATAAACTCTTAACAGTATACGTTTAGTGTAGAGAATATATGCTTTTAAATAATTTACCTCGAGTATATCATTTGAAATGGTCTTTTTTGTTTTCAATTAGCATCTGAGTCATCTTCTAAATGTTAAACTATGTTAAAAGGTGAGCATTGCGGTGAGTCCAAAAAACAACCCCTTGTAAGCCCTATAATACAGGGTGTTTTCAAGAAAAGTTCGAGTCCCGTCCAGACCGCAAAAAGCTCTCAAGAAATTGAGAGCTTTTTTCGTTTACAAATATTATTGATTGTTATCAATCTATGAATTACTCTAACTTTTTAATAAAACAAGCGGGCCAATTTCAGACCCGCTATGCTTAATTAAATATGATATATAAAAGGTGCTTTTCTATAGTATTGAACATCAATAATTTGATTAACAAGAAAATCTGCAATATCCAAAGCACTTATTTTATCTCCTATACAGTCTTCTAAACTGACTCCTGTTTCATATTTTAAATCAGAAAATTCAATTAACGGAACTCTAATTAAAGTCCAATCCAATTCACTTGCTGCTAGTATAGAATAAGATTTTTGTCTATCTGAATGAGTAATCGGAAAATTTGCTTTCATCCATTCAGTACCCATAGTAGTCTTAACGCTTTTCTTATCAAAAGGAGTGTCTACATTCAACCCTGCTAGCGAGATATATCGTTTAATTCCGAACACTGCCATAGCATTTAGAATATTACTTGTTGCATTACTAGCGACCAAAGGCTCATCTTTACGTTGGCCAACCGTACTAATTATAACTTGACAATCATTAACCAATAAATTAATAATGCCAGCGTCAACTGCATCTCCTTTTACTATTTGAATTAAAGGATTTTCTATTGTGAAGTCTTCAGGGTTTCTTAGAAGAAGTTTTAAACTATATCCCTGATTTAATAATTGGGTAACTAAAAACTTACCTGTTCTACCACCGCCGCCTAAAACGGCAATCTTTATATTTTTATTCATAATATTCTTTATAAAATTTTAAAATAGAGTTTTGTCTCGTTTTCTTGATTAAAAAAAACGAGGCAACAAAAGGCTTGACCTTTTGCTTAGCTGATATCTAATATTTTATAAAGAGATAATAATAATTACAAGATAGCTGTTTTATTGAAATTGACTTTCATGAAGCACATCTTTCATAAAAACGAAACAACAAAAGCTTTAATAACTGCCATTAAGATTTCTTGAACAGTTTTTTAAATCCCATAAAAACAATTAATGCTACAAAGCCCACTACTAAGCCGACACCGAACTCTACAAGCATACTTGGCACATTAGGCAGAAGATGGTGAAAAAAATCAATGTTATGAACAAAAATACCACCAGAGACCAGTAGCAAGGCAATTGTTCCGATAACCGAAAGCGCTTTAATAACCTTAGGTAACGCATTAACAAAAAAGTGCCCTACTTTATCTGAGATACTATCATCTTCTTTATTGAGGTTAATTAGTCTAAATCCGAATTCGTCCATTCGTACTATAAGCGCCACAATACCATAGACACCAACCGTTGCCAATAATGCTACGACAGACACTACCCCAATTTGAGTCACCAAAGGTTCTTTAATCACCGCACCCAAAGCAATAATAACTATTTCAATACTCAGAATAAAATCGGTTACTATGGCCGATTTCACCTTTGTCTTTTCCATTTCCAAAATTTCCTCTTTGCTAATTTCTTCCATTTCTGCAATAGCGTGCTCATGCTCATGAGGTACAAAAAATTCGTAAATTTTCTCTGCCCCCTCAAAAGCAAGATAGACTCCGCCCAATACCAATACCACAGTCACAGCCCAGGGTAAAAAGGCACTTAACAAAAAAGCTATAGGAAGAATTATTAATTTATTGAGTAGAGAACCTTTTGTAATAGCCCACAAAACAGGGATTTCTCGCTTAGAAACAAATCCAGAAGCTTTCTCTGCATTCACTGCTAAATCATCGCCAAGTATACCAGCAGTTTTTTTAGTTGCAATTTTACTCATTGCCGCTACATCATCTAATAGTGCTGCTACATCATCTAAAATCGCAAAAAATCCTGAAGCCATCGTTTTAAATTTTACTCAAAAATAATTTAACAAAATCATATATCGGAATTCTATCCGCACAAATGGTAACTCAAGACGAATTTATATAAGTTAGCAGCTTTTGTTGAATCGATAAATATGAAAAACTTAATATAAATTACAAAGTATGAAATCATATTATATGTTATGAATTATGCTTATTTATGTACCTTAATCATTTTATTAAAACAACCACCACCATTCATGAAAAATTTCATTTACCTGATAGGAATTACTACAATTCTACTCTTAGGATGTAACTCTAAAACGGAAGAAATTCTACAAACCAGACCTAATATTGTTTTCATTATGTCTGATGATCATGCTTATCAGGCAATTTCTGCTTATGACAATAGTTTGATCGAAACTCCTAATATTGATCGTATAGCAAAAATGGGAATGTTATTTACCAATGCAAGCGTTACCAATTCAATTTGTGCACCTTCAAGGGCCGTGATTTTGACTGGAAAACATTCACACATTAATGGTAAAATCGATAATCATTTCCCTTTTGACACAACTAATGTTACTTTTCCTCAAATTCTTCAGAAAGCAGGCTATCAAACAGCAATGTTTGGAAAGTTACATTTTGGAAACAATCCTAAGGGATTCGACCAATTTAAAATATTACCAGGACAAGGCGCCTATTACAATCCTGATTTTATAACTAAAAACGAGGGTGAAATCAACGTAAAAGGCTATGTAACAGATATCATTACCGATATGACCTTAGACTGGTTAAAAACCGAGCGTAAACCAGAAGATCCTTTTTTATTAATGTATTTGCATAAAGCACCACACCGATCTTGGTTAATGGCCGAGCGCCATATGGAAGAATTCACCAATAAGACTTTTCCGGAACCGGCAACACTGTTCGATACTTATGAGGGTCGGCCTGCTGCGGCAGAGGCCGAAATGAGTATTTTAAATCATTTAAGCTGGACGAGTGATGACAAAATATACCCTGAAACTATAAATGCCATGAACGCTCAAGAATTAACAATTGACGAAGGAAGGTTCGAAAATTCTGTGGGTAGAATGAATACGGGACAATTGGCAAATTTCAGGGCCCAGTACGATAAAATAAATGCCGACTTTAAAAACAATTATCTCGCTTTGAACGAAGAGGATAAAATGAGGTGGCGCTACCAACGCTATATGCAAGATTATTTGGGCACCATTAAATCTGTTGATGAAAATGTAGGTAGGGTATTAGATTATTTAGAAGAGAATAAACTAATGGAGAATACCATAATAGTTTATACTTCTGACCAAGGGTTCTATTTAGGTGAACACGGTTGGTTTGATAAACGTTTGGTATATGACGAATCTTTTAAAACCCCACTACTTGTTGCATGGCCAGACAAAGTAAAGCCCGGTACAACATCAGATGAAATGGTACAGAACCTTGACTTTGCTCAAACGTTTTTAGATGTAGCCGGCGTAGATCAACCATCAGATATGCAGGGCGAAAGTCTTGTTCCTATTCTAACTGGCAAAATGGAAGATTGGAATAGAGAAGCAGTATATTATCATTATTACGAATATCCTGCAGAGCACATGGTCAATCGGCATTATGCTATTATCACCAAAGAATACAAATTGATTCATTATTATTTCGATTTAGATTATTGGGAATTGATAGACCGATTAAAAGATCCGAAAGAATTAACTAATGAATATGATAACCCAGCTTATGCTTCGATTAAAGAGAAACTGCATAAAGAGTTAGAAGAGGTTAGAAAAAAATATGGGGATAGTGATGAACTTAACCAGAAGTACATAAATACCTTTATGGATGATGTAGAGAAAAATGGCATTTTTGGAGTTAATAAAAAGAAATTAGAGGAAATTATTGAGAAGAGAAAAACGAACAAAAATTGATTTATCTTTTTCAAACCTACAACTCATTTTTTTTGTGATATATGGATATAATTAACTGGGGAATAATTGGCTGTGGCGATGTAGCCGAAGTAAAAAGCGGCCCTGCTTTTCAACAAGTAGAAAATTCGAATTTGATATCGGTCATGCGTCGAAATACCGAAAAAGCAAAGAGTTTTGCTGAGCGACATAATGTTCCTCAGTGGACAAATAATGCAGATGATATTTTAAATAATAATGAAATCAATGCTATTTATGTTGCAACACCACCATCGACCCATTTAGAATATGCCTTGAAGGCTATTAAATCGGGCAAGCATGTGTATCTTGAAAAACCAATGGCTTTAGATGTAACACAAGCCAAACAAATATGTGATGCGATAAAAAAAAGTAATAGTAAACTTACAGTTGCACATTACCGAAGAGAACTACCTGCCTTTTTAAAAGTAAAAGAGCTCTTAGGAGACCTAAAAATTGGAGAGGTTACGCATGTCGACATTCAAATACTTCAACCTAAAAAAACGAGTATTGTCGCAGATACAGAAGAGAGCTGGCGAGTGAATCCTGCCCTTTCTGGTGGCGGTTATTTTTATGATTTGGCACCACATCAAATAGATTTGATGATTCATTATTTTGGTCCCATACAACGTACTGCTGGCTTCTCTCATTCATCACATTCGGACAGTAAAGTTGAAGATGTTGTTAATGGCATTATATCCTTTAAAAATGGAATTCAGTTTCGTGGTCTTTGGAGTTTCACTACCTCTGACTTAAATGAAAAAGACCAATGTATCATTTATGGTACAGAAGGAAACATCGAATTTTCTTTTTTCGGTAACGAGGTTACGCTTACTAATTTAAATGGAAGCGAAACCTTTTCCTTCAATAACCCTAAACATGTTCAAGAACCTATGATAAAGGCTACCGTAGCTTATTTTCTAGGTAAAGAGGAAAACCCTTGCCCTGCAAAAGACGGTTTACTGGTCATGGATACTCTAGAGAAATTGAGTGGACGAACCAGTTAATTATCTTGTGATGACAACAATGCTAATTTTGCATAAAAATCCTCAAACAACAATCGATTATCCAACTGTTGGTAGACTCTAATATTTCGTCCTTCCAAATTGGTTTCATAAACGCCTGCATTATTCACTTTTGGTGCTTGTTTAACTACATAAGTACTTGATGAAGGATCTGGTTCAAATGAAGATTGAATAGCTGTTAATAATACCAAAGGATTATCACCATAAATATATACTTCCCCCATAGGTAAGTTCCATTTATCAAGCTTCACGAAAGCATCTTTCATTACACTGAACAGGTGATTTCCCAACGCACCTTTTCCTTTTACCCGTGTCAAAAGTTCCGCATCAGACATAATTGGTTGTCTATAAACGTTTCTCGGCACTTGCCATAACTTAATGTTCGATGAATTAAAAATAACCTGAGCTGCCTTAATATCAATACCCAAATTATATTCTAACGTGGTAAATCCAGGTGGTGGTAGGGCAATGTCGGTATATTCTGGCCCACCAATCCAAACTAGAGTAATCTTTTCTGCAATTTTAGGCTCGAGTAGATAAGCACTTGCGACATTAGTTAAACCACCACCGCAAACTACATAGAGGGGTAAATCGGTATCTGTTCGCAATGCTTCTTTAATAATTGCTTGAACGGCATCACTGTCTATTGGTGTCTTAACATCAGTCATGCTTTCACTTTTATCAGTGTAGACGTTTATGGAGTTTTCCAATTTTAAAATCTTAATGATTTTCATTGCCTGCTCCTTGGCATATTCCGAAGTTCCGGGACCCCCAAAACCCTGCTCATATAAATGTGAAGCAATAACTCCTCGTATTTCTATGGATGGAGACATTAAATGGTGTGCTAATTGAAAAAGTCCGTCTGGATCACCACCTAAATCATTATCGATAATCACTCGCATACGGGGTTTTACCAATGCGTTTAATTCTGACAAACCATCTTGTTGTGAAAAACTTAAGGTTGAAAAAGTCAAGAAAAAACAAAAGAATATCAATTTCATAAGATTCGAATTAACATCTAAATTTAAGTCTTTTTATAGATAATACGCTCTACTAACGAGCAGATTACCTATATAAAACAAAAGAAGAATACTTGCATTCAAAAAATAATTTCTGAAATATCTTTCGATATATGTTTTTCTAACACGCCATCTCAAGAATGTTTTTAATTAACAGATAGTCAAATAATTAAAATAATAAATGTATTATTGTTACATATTGAGACAATAGAAAATTTATCCAAATGAAAAATCTTCAAATTTTAATATTCACGCTGATTCTATCTAGCAACTTTTCTCCAGCACAAGAGACCAACTCTTTTCCTGTTCAAGTAAAAATTGAACACGGAACTATAGAAGGTAATTATGATACCCATAATGGTATTCAGCGCTATTTCGGAATTCCATTTGCTAAACCACCAGTAGGTGAACTTCGTTGGAAAGCTCCACAACCGCTAGATAATTGGGATGGAATAAAAGAAACCAAATCGTTTGGACCAAGACCCATGCAAACCATGGTTTTTGGTGATATGAACTCTAGGTCAAATGGAGTTAGTGAAGATTGCCTTTATCTAAATGTTTGGACACCAGCGAACATGGATACTAAAGATTTACCAGTACTTGTATACTTTTTCGGAGGTGGTAATGTTGCTGGTGATGCATCAGAACCACGATATGATGGAGAGAGTATGGCCAAAGAAGGTATCGTAGTGGTTACGACTAATTATCGCTTAAATATATTTGGTTTTTTAGCGCATCCAGAATTAAGTGCAGAGGCATCTTATAAAGCATCAGGAAATTATGGTTTATTAGACCAAAATGCAGCATTAAAGTGGGTGAATAAAAACATTGCTGCTTTTGGCGGCAACCCGAATAAGGTGACCATTGCCGGCGAATCGGCTGGGTCAATTGGCGCAAGTCAACAAATGGCTTCACCATTATCAAAAAATTTAATTGCTGGTGCAATAGGGGAAAGTGGCGCCGCAATAAATCCTACAATGTCTCCGGTGACTTTAAAAGAAGCTGAAAAGACCGGTTTAGAATTTGCAAAAAGTATAGGCCTCCCTACACTTTCAGAGTTACGCAAATTGAGTACAAGAGAAGTATATGAACTTTACAATAGATCTAAAAGATTTGGGTTCCCTGCTGTATTAGATGGTTATTTTTTACCTAAGACACTTCCTGAAATATTCGAGAGTAAAGAACAAGCCATGGTTCCTTTATTACTTGGTTGGAATTCGGCCGAGATTCCAGGAATGGCATTTACCCAAGGTCCATACACAGAAGAAAATTATGTAAACAAGGTAAAAGAAGCCTATCCTAAGGAATATGCCAAGGTTTTAGAATTGTATCCACATGGGTCAGAAAAAGAAATTGAATTGTCGGCTACCGCATTAGCTTCTGACCGATTCATATCATATAGTACTTGGAAATGGTTTAATCTTCATAGAAAAAACAGCGACCAACCTGTTTATCGCTATTTATACAGTAAATTAAGACCTGCACTTGTAAACAACAACCTTGCTTCAGGTTTAGCTGGTGGAACAGTAGAAAAAGGTTCGGACACACCACCAATGCCAAAAGCAGTTGGAGCACCACATGCTTGTGAAATTGAATATTGTATGGGAAATTTACACTTGGTAAAAGACTATGCTTGGACAGCAGATGATTTTAAGGTTTCTAAAGTCATGATGACCTATTTCGCTAATTTCATTAAAACTGGTAATCCGAATGGAGAAGGTTTACCAAATTGGGAAGCTGCAGAATCAAAAGACACCAAGCCTCCTGTTATGGTAATTGATACGGAAAGCAAATTAATAGAAGCTGAAAATGATGCACGTTACGAATTTTTAGATAAGACCTATAAAAACAAATAAGAATTATTCTAAAGTTATTGAGCTAATTTTTAGATTAAAAGTAACCACCAAAACCCGTAAATTGGTCTCATGAAAAAACTAATTCAATTTTTTGGTGCCTGGTATGGCGCAAAAAAAATAGGCGGTGGAAAATGTGGATGTATAGGAACCTTTTTTGTGTTTCTTATATTATTTTGGATTTTAGGATACGTGCTTGACGCTTTTTAAGCAAGCTGATTCCCTAATCTATTTTCTTCTTGGTCATTCGTTTTCTTTTGGTCAAAAACCTTGGCGCTGGTTTTCATATCGGCATACCTTGGGTCTTGAACAAAATCTTGCTTTTGTAGTTTGATAACTTCTATGCTTAAAAAGCCGAATTCGCTTACCACCTTACCATAGAATCGGTAAATACCTCTACCTCTAAACATAAATTTCGCAGCTACCGGCGGAAACAATACGGTGTCGAAAACCTGCCCCTGTTGGTCTATTAGGGTAGCAAAATACATCGCCTTATTCGTATGTGTTTTAGTGCGTTTTACAGTAACCAAATAGCCATAGATATCAATATTCTTATTCAAATATTTTTCAAAATCTTTACTACCCGCGCTATTCAATAATGGTTCTGACAAGAGCTCGAACGGACTACATAAACTAAACCCCAACAACTCTAGTTGCGTAAAAGCAACCTCTAAATTGGTACTGTATAATGAAGGAATTTCAAAATGTTGATGCCGTGGTGCAAACAGTTTGGGGTGGTCTATCTTTTTTGTTTTGTTCAAAAACAGATGTGCCTTCCATAACAACTCGTGTTTATTAGCACCAGTAAATCTGAAAGCATCGATACGAATTAAAATACTTACTTGTTCTATAGAAATTATTAACCGATCAAGGAAATCTTCTAGAGAAACAAAGCTTCCGTTAAGAAACCGCTCCTTTAGAATACGTTTCATAACACGTTCTTCTAATTCACGTAAATAGCCTAGTCCTAAATAAAGCTCCTTTACATAAAGACGGTTACCAGCAGTACTTTTGTTTACGCAAGGCGAATGAATTGTAGCGCCCAACATACGGGCTTCGTGCACATAAAATTCGGGTCTGTAAAATCCACCCCCATTATTGAGCACTGCTACCATATACTCTAACGGATAATAGGCACGCAAAAATAAACTCTGATAACTCTCTACTGCATATGAAGCGGAGTGGCCCTTGGCAAAAGCATAGCCGGCAAAACTTGCCACTTGGTCCCAAACCTCTTTTATAAGTTTTTCAGCGTATCCCTTTTTACGGCAATTATCCATAAACTTGTCCTGCACTTTTTGAAACTCTTCCCGAGAGCGAAATTTACCGCTCATTCCACGTCTCAACACATCGGCTTCACCCAAATCAAGATCTGCAAAGTGGTGTGCTACTTTAATCACATCTTCTTGGTATACCATTACTCCGTAAGTTTCTGGCATAATTTCTAACATTACCGGGTGCGCCAACTCCTCTGCCCTGCCCTTGTTCCTGTGCCGCAGAATATACTCTCGCATCATTCCGCTTTTAGAAACTCCGGGGCGGATGATAGAACTTGCCGCCACCAGACCCAAATAGG
This sequence comes from uncultured Maribacter sp., assembly GCF_963977385.1. Lineage (GTDB taxonomy): Bacteria > Bacteroidota > Bacteroidia > Flavobacteriales > Flavobacteriaceae > Maribacter. Next base: position 28,253 of record NZ_CAXBOU010000014.1, read on the forward strand.
TATCTACTTCTAATTTCTTCAACAACATACGCATAGCGGGTGATTCCACATAAAAACAGCCCATACACTGCGCCATTTTCACCATATTATTGATTTTAGGGTCTTTTTTAAACGCCTTAATATCATGAATATCAAACTTGGCGAATTCCTCTGGGCGGTCATGCTCCAAAATATCTAATGTCTCCTTTATTTTAGACAATCCACGTTGTGCGAGAATATCGAATTTATAGAGTCCGACATCTTCCGCAATCACCATATCGAACTGCGTAGTAGGAAATCCTTTTGGAGGCATATTGGTCGCCGAAAACCAGTGAATAGGTTTCTCGGTAATTAAAATTCCGCCTGCATGTATGCTCAAGTAATTGGGCAAACCTTGTAGCAACTGTGTGTATTTTAGCACTAAAGCCGAGATAGTATCTAGACGACCCTCTTGAACGTTACCATCGCAAAGCAAATCAATTTCATCTTTTGGAAGACCGAACACTTTACCAAGCTCTCGTATAACGCCACGTGATTGAAAAGTAACATACGTACCTAACAATGCCACATTCTCAAATCGGTTAAAAATGTACTCCGTCATTATAGGCCGATCTCTATGTGAAAAATCAATATCGAAATCTGGTGGATTCACCCGGTATAGATTAATAAATCGCTCAAAATAAAGGTCGAGCTCCATAGGGTCCACATCAGTAATAAATAGCAAATACGCTACAATACTGTTGGCCCCACTACCACGCCCTACATAAAAAAAATTCTGTTTTCGGGCATAGGAGATTATATCCCAATTGATGAGAAAATAGGAGACAAAACCCATTTTTTTAATGAGTCCCAATTCCTTTTCTAAACGATCCAAAACGGGCTGATTTACTTCTGGGTATCGATGCGGCAAACCTTCTTGACACAGTTTTTCAAGAAATACCTCATCTTCTTCCTTTGTTTTTAAATAGGTTTGAAGATTCTGTGGTTTTCGCCCTTCAGAAAAATCAAAATGAATGGAGCAAGAATTCATCAACCGCTGTGTATTCTCTAGAATAAAACTATGTTCAGAAAAATGTGCCGCCAGATTAGGAATTGAATACATATGTTCATCTTCACTCGCCTGTTCTGTAACCGACAACATACTGAGCAAGGTATTATTATCAATGGCACGTAATAATCTGTGCGCATTAAAATCGCGTTTACTTCTAAATGTTACAGGTTGCAGCAATACTATTTTGTCTCGTTGCTCCAATAATTTTGAAAAACGAAGGCGCTTTAATTCGTTAACAGAAACTCCTATAAACTCATTCTCTGCAAAGCTTTTCTTTTCATTTTGAAGTACTTTTTCAAACGGATATATAACATATGCATGTTCAAACTTCGGAGCTATTTCTGGAATTTTTTTTCCCTGATGAATGTGTTCCGATAAAAAATTATTCAGCTCTAGAAAACCTTCGTTATTCTTGGCAATACCGACGAAACAAGGTTCTACTCCGTTTCTAAAATCAATGCCCAAAATGGGCCGTATATCATATTCCGAAGCCTTACGGACAAAATTTAAGCAGGCAGATGTATTGTTTATATCTGTCAATGCCAATTGCGTCACGTGATGCTCCTTTGCCAATTGCAAGAGCTCCAGTTCTGAGAAGGCACCGTAGCGAAGGCTGTAATATGTATGGCAGTTTAGATACAAAATTGTTGTTCGTTGTTGGTTAATGGTTGTTCGTTTTCACTTCGGCTATGCTCAGTGAACCGAAGCCGTCATTGCGAGGTGTTTTCAGCCAAAGCAATCTCCCCTAATAAGTACAAGGGATTACTATTCTAACCTCAATTCAGTAGATCGCTTCGTCGTACCTCTTCGGGAATACGGATACTTTGTGCTGGGCGCTAGGCGTTTTGCGCTTCAAAAACTAAAGCTTCCGGTGTGCGAGCACAACAGGCGGTAGTCCGTTAAAAGGATTATGCATTCGTCCAATCGTTTTGGCTCCCATGCCTGATGCTCTTAGCACACTTTTATCCCCATAGCGTTTACGAATTTCATCCATCGCATTATAAAGACTTAGAATTTCTTCGGTATCATCAAAAAGATTGATTTGATAGTTACCAGTAACCAAATGACTAAAACGTATACCTATCAGCCTTACCAATAACCTACGGTTATATAAATTCTTGAATAGGTCTAAAATCTTGGGAATCAAAATATGGTCGGCACTCGTATAGGGAATGCGCAGTTGTTTTGAATACGTATTAAAATCTGAATATCGAATTTTTACGGAAATACAGGCCGTCAACTTTTCTCCGCGTCGCAATTGGTAGGCCAAATTTTCTGTCATGGCAATGAGAATACCTCGCAGTCTATTGACATCAATTGTATCCTTATCAAACGTACGTTCGGTAGAAATTGATTTTCGCTCACAGAAGGGAATTACGGGTGTATTATCTATACCGTTAGCTCTTTTCCAAATAACACCTCCATTTGCTCCCAATACCCGCTGCATGACCTCCATAGGCATTTCTTGTACGGTACGTACTTGTCGTAACCCAAGGTTTCGTAAAGTTTGATAAGTCTTATCGCCCACCATGGGAATTTTTTTTATAGAAAGTGGCGCTAAAAAAGGTTTCTCCAAACCCTCATCTATTTTCAATTGATTGTTAGGTTTGGCTTCATTTGTTGCTACTTTAGAAACAACCTTGTTTGCCGATAGACCAAAGGAAATAGGGAGTCCGGTTTCTCTGATGATTTTCTTCCGCATTTCAGAAGCATATTGGTAGCAACCAAAAAAACGGTCCATACCAGAGAGGTCTGCATAAAACTCATCGATACTCGATTTTTCAAATACGGGAACATACTCTTTGATGATTTCGGTCACCACATCTGAATGTTTACTGTATTCCCCTGCATTACCACGAATTACGAAAGCTTCGGGGCATAGTTCACGGGCCATTTTCATGGGCATACCAGAATGCACTCCAAATCCGCGGGTTTCATAACTACATGCGGCTACCACACCACGGTCTCCCGTACCGCCTACCAGCAAAGGTTTATTTTGCAACTCACGGTTGTTGAGTCGTTCAACGGATACGTAAAATGTATCTAAATCTATATGAAGTATGGTCTTGCTCATAACTATCCCTCTAAAAAATCGGGATAGCTAAATTATGGATTATTTCCAATAATTAGGATTTATTCCTAATATTAACATTGTTATATTTTAATAGCGAAGTCGATTTTCTTGAGGTATATGCCAAACATCATTATTTAAATCTACCCCACCACCGAGCTCTTCTTGCACTACCCTATCAATAATAAAAATTCCTTTTTCGGCCATATGGTTAAAATTATCGATACCATTGTTTGTAAACCCGATTCTTGTGCGATGAATATTAAACTTATCAGCAAACTTTCTATCAAAAGCCTTTTCAACACCATCCTTGCCCAGCATAAAACCCAATAACCCACCCCATGTTGCTGTAGGATTATCAGAATCCCACCCACACAAGGTTCCAATTTTTATAGTTTCCTTTATATCTCCTTCACCATATAATAAGCTAACAATACTTGCTCCAAAATTGATACCTGCCGCAAAACAACCATTACAAGTCTCATCTTTAGTAGCCCATAAATACCCGTCTTCTTGACGAACTTGATATTTCTCATGCAAAGCATCTCTAGCTTCTTCCCATGTAACTCCAGATTCATATTCCTCTTTTACAAAATCGAACATTTTAGCTGAGTATGAATCATTGGGCAATTGTTCTCGGGCTTCTGCAGCCATCCAATTTAAATTCGCTTTAATAGATTTATCATCATCTGCCAAAGGGGCCAAAGCATACATAACTACATTAAAATTAGAAATCCACTCTGCGTTTTCTCTAGCAACGGTTTGTATAGGCAAATGAGCCATTTTCAGTGCTACATCTGAGCGCGTGGGAGCGAAAAAACCAAATATTTCAGTAGTTAGTTGAGCATCAATCATTTCATAATGCGGATTGTTTTCAGGCAATCCTGTTTCTGGCGGTAGCATACCTTCCTCCATTAAATCAAGCGCTTGCTGATTTGAAACCCATAAATAATTTTCTTCTTCTTTTTTAATATGTTTTAACCATCCAGTCCTAATCATGTCACCTGTTAAGATTGAAGTCTTATTCTTATAAAGTAACTCTTGATAGATGTACTCAATATCGGTATCATCATCTGCACCCCATATACTGTCTTCCTCAGCATATAAAAAATCAATTGTATTAGAATAATTATTTGAACCCCATAAATTGGGTTCATCGGTTTTACCCCAGTTATCACGAGTATAAAAACCTTCTCCTTTACCTTCACTATTGGGAATTCCAATTTTATCCATTTCAGTAATTAAGCCTGTCCAATTGGCAATACATTGGCCCAACCAAAAGCCGTATAATTTATTCTTGTATGCTGATCTCGAGATTGTAATATCAGTACTTTTTGATTGATAGGATTTATACTCCAACAAAGAATCTTGTACTATATCATGTGACATTTTTTCTGTAGAACCCATTTTATTCTTACAGGAAATTAAAGTGGCCATTATCAATAATCCTACAATGTAATGGGTAATTTTTCTTAAAAATCTATTTAAATATAATATCATAGTGGACGATTTCATATATAATAAAGCTAAGTAAATAATATAATCTGATTATAGTTTCTATTAATAAATACCTAGTAAATTGCATTCTACCAAAGCACTATAGGATGTTAAGGTTAAATACTATCTTTGAAACAAGACTTTATATATGCGTCAAAACCATTTTCTGATTTTATGGCTTTTAGTCCTGTTTACCGCAACTTCTTTTGGGCAAGATAATTCAGACAACGATATTTCTGTAATAAACCTTACCAAACCCGGTACAGGTACAAATTGGAATATTCCCGATAAAATATCTTTAGAATGGAACACCGTACATATTGACACGAGTAAAACTATTCGTTTTTTTCTGGTACGAAATGAAATGGTGGTGCAAGAATTAGGGACTTTTAAGAATGATGGCTTTGAAGAAGGTATTGAGCTTGCTAAGAATATTGGCTCAGGCAGTCGATATCAAGTCGTTGCCATAGAATTATTCCCAGACGATAAGTTTAAGATTGCCAAAAGGGTAACTCCTTTCTTTACCATTACCAATGCAGCATCTGATGAGCGAAAGAAAAAACAGCAATTAGCAAATACCAGTACTACCCCAAGTGAGAAGAAATTAAGAAATAAAAAAGTAATAGCTCCTAAAAATAATGAAGTAACTCAAACTGAAAACAAACCAGTTACAAGGGAGAGTTTTGAGGGAAGAAAAATATCATACACTAAAGAATTACAATTCGATTCTGAAAATATAATTATAAAGATTTGGGATCATGGCAGACAAGATGGAGATATTGTTTCTATATACCTCAATGGAGTATCAGTAGTTTCCAAATATTATTTAACGTATTGGAAAAAGGAGTTCAAAGTAAAACTAGACCCTAAAAAATCTAATGACCTATTTCTGTATGCGCACAACTTAGGAGACTCACCTCCAAATACAGTGTCAGTTGAAATTTCAGATGGTAAAAAATCTGAGAATATTGTTCTCAATTCAGACCTTCAAAGTTGTGAGGCCGTATTAATCAGTGTTAAGTAATACCTATTAAACAACGACATATTCAATTCATATACTTCCTCTATATTTATAATTCCCTTAGTAAAACTACACCCTAACCTAAATATTCAAAAAAGCAATTCTTATGCTTTTAAGTTAACAGATCATTAATAATATGTGTATTTTTTAATAAAAACGTAATAAAATAGTTTGATTATTACATAATTTACTTATTTTCATCACTTATTTTACAAAAGTTCGTGTACGTTAACGTAATTTTATATTTATCAATTAAAAAAATAATGTCATTCATTCTAAACAATAGCATATGAGAATTTAACCAGTAAAATTATTCAACTCCCTAAGTTTTACTTACCCCTAAATCTTCTAAAGATCTTAGGTGAAATAAAACTTAATACTTCAAAAAATCAAACAACTTAATTACACTGCACCAATGAAAAAAAAACCCTCTAAAAAATTTAGTTCAACGAAAAAAAATCTACTACTATTTGTAGTATTAGGAATTTTAATTGTCTCACCTATTTTAGGGAATTCCCTAAAAAAAATAAAATTGCCCGAAAGTTTTCAAGTAACCGTAACGGGCACCATTTTAGATGAGAATGAAATGCCTTTACCCGGTGCTAGTGTTGTAGTGAAAGGAACAACAACAGGTGCCGTTGCAGATTTTGATGGCAAATACAGCATTAATGCACCTTCTAATAGCACACTTGTATTCAGCTATGTTGGTTACGCTAAAAATGAAGTATCGGTTGATGGTAGAACCACCATTAATATAAAACTCAACCCAGATGCTTCCATGTTAGATGAAGTCGTTCTGGTAGGTTATGGTACACAAAAAAAGGGTGAAGTTACAGGTGCTATTGAAACCGTTACTGCAGAACAATTAAGCATTGTTCAGGTTTCAAGCACTATTGATGCCATCAAAGGGCAAATTGCCGGTGTGGATGTTCAATCTACAGGAGGTAGGCCAGGTCAAAACCCAACAGTAAGAATACGTGGTAGACGTTCAATTAGTGCGTCTAACGACCCTCTTTATGTAGTTGATGGTATTCCATTAATTGACGGACCTGCATCAATGGCAGATATTAATCCTGATGACATCGCATCAATGCAAGTATTAAAAGATGCTGCAGCAACTGCAGTATATGGATCAAGAGGTGCGAACGGTGTAATTTTAGTTTCGACAAATAGAGGTAGAGTTGGTAAGACCAAAATAACGTATAGTAGTCGGTATGGAATTACTTCTGCTACGCGTTTGGTTGATATGATGAATGGAGAGCAATTTGCAGATTTAAAACGAGAATCAAGACGTGACGGATGGAACGGAGCCATTCCCGCAGAAACTGATGTTTTCTTAGATCCAATTGAGCTTGAATCCCTTGAACAAGGGAGGTCGACAAATTGGTTAGATAAAGTAGTTGGTAATGGTTATCAGACCAATCATCAACTTGGTATAAGTGGTGGATCAGAAAACACCACCTTTAGTTCTTCTATAGGATATTTTAAAGAACAAGGTATTATTTCAAACCAAGATTTTGAGCGAATTTCAGGTCGATTAGCGGTAGATCACAAAATCAATGACATCTTTAAAGTAGGAGCGTCTTTTTTAGTATCTAAAACAGAGCAAAATTATGGCTCTAATGCCACTATGGGTGAAGCATTGGCAAATAACCCATTGGGTATACCATATGACGAGAATGGAAATTTAAAGTTCTTACCCACTAATGATGGTATCCGAACCAACCCCTTAAATGAATTGGTAGAAGGTGCATACATTGACGAACGCCAACAAACGAGAATATTCGCACCCATATATTTAGACATTAATATTGCACAGGGTCTAAAATGGACATCTACGTTTGGTCCTGATATTAGAATTGGTAGAAGAGGTACTTTCGCTGGTAGCTTAACAAATACGAATCGAGGCGGACCAGGTAGAGCGGGTATAGAAAATGTGACTGATTTCGGATATACCCTTGAGAACTTATTGACCTATAATAAAGCGTTAACCGATCGACAAAATATAAAAGTCACCTTACTTCAAAGTATCCAAAAATCTAGAATAGAGAAAAATGAAGGAAATGTAACCGGTATCCCCTATGAATCTCAATCTTTTTACAATTTAGGCTCTGCTACCCAAGGTGGTGTACTTACTTCTGGATTAACAGAATGGGCGTTAGCTTCCTTTATGGGTAGGGTAAATTATGATTTTGATGGCAAATATTTATTTCAAGCCTCATTAAGAGCAGATGGCTCTTCAAGATTAGCTCCAGGTAACCAATGGAAGTACTTCCCTGGTGTTTCTGCTGGTTGGAGAATAGATCAAGAAGAATTTTTAGCAGATACCAGTGTAAATGAATTAAAGTTAAGAGCTTCTTATGGTCAAGTTGGCAATACTTCAGTTAACCCGTACCAAACAGCTGGTAGACTAGGTAGCACAGTCTATGCGTTTGGTGAATCACCAGCACTTGGTTTCGGACTTAACGAAATACCAAATGATGATTTGACTTGGGAAGTGTCTAAAACCTTAGATATAGGTTTAGATTATGGTTTCTTGAATAATCGAGTGGTAGGTTCTTTTGATTTTTTCAGAACTAATACTGTTGACTTATTACTTGCAAGAAGTTTACCATCTACCTCAGGGTATGAAAGTGTTTTACAGAACGTTGGAGCGACTAGGACTACTGGATTCGAATTTACAATAAGTACAGGCATTGTTGATAATGATGGTGATGGTTTCAATTGGGATGTAGATTTGAATATTTCTACCTACAAAGAAGAAATTACAGAACTAGCACTCACAGATGCTGATGGGAATGCTTTAGATGACGTTGGTAACGGATGGTTTATCGGCCAGCCTATTCAAGTTTTCTATGATTATGAGAAAATTGGTATTTGGCAAGCTGACGAAGCTGCTGCTGCTTTGGCTGCTGATAATAAAGTACCAGGTGAAATTAAATTGAACGATCTTGATGGTGATGGGGTCATAACCCCTGAGGATCGTAAAATTTTAGGCGATGGTGTTCCTGATTTTTATGGTGGTCTAAATAGTAAGTTTTCCTATAAAGGAATAGACCTAGGTATTTTCTTTGTTTTCAGACAAGGGCAAACTATTCAGTCACAATTTAATGCTAGTAATAATTCACTATTCGGAAGGTATAATAACTTAAACGTTGACTATTGGACAATTGATAATCCAACAAACGCCAATCCAAGACCGAATGAGAATCAAGAGAGCCCAAGAAATGGATCAACACTTACATATTTTGACGGTAGTTTTGTAAAGCTTCGAAATATATCATTAGGATATAATCTTCCAGAATCAATAACAAGCAAGTTAGGAATGGAAAAATTACGATTTTCAATCTCTGGTCAGAATCTTATTTTCTGGGATGATTTTCCAACCTTCGACCCTGAAATTTCAGAAGAGGAAGATCTTAGCTTGGGTAGTAGTGTGGTTCCAAGTACAAAACAGTTTTCTTTATCATTAAACGCTACATTTTAAGCAAAAAAATAATTGTTAGTTTAAATCGAATAATTTAAATATCATGAACAAAAAAATTTATTTAATATTAGTTTTAGCACTGGCTTTTTTGACAAAGTCTTGTGATAAATTTATAGAAGAGGACTTGGTAACCGATGTATCTGCAGCCTCTTACTATACCACCGAAGCTGGCTTGGAAGATGGAGTACGAGCCACATACGCAACATTTAAGCCTTTTTACGGTCAAGAAATTTCAGCTGCCATGACAACTTTTGGCACCGATATCTGGACTAATGGCTCTGATGGGGGACATAAAGTATTCAATCTTTACGATGGTGGCCTCAATGGTGAGGAAAACTATATTACTGATTCTTGGGATAATTGGTATAAAGGTATTAATCAAGCGAATGGGGTTATCAACCGTTCTGCTGATGTAGATATGGATGAAGCTCAAAAGAACTTGCGAGTAGCCGAAGTACGTTTCCTAAGAGCCTTCTTCTATTTTAATGTGGTAACCACTTTTGGTGATGCACATTTGAGTCTTGAAGAAACCGAAGGTATTGAGATTGAAGCAAACAAAACATCTCAATCAGAAATTTATAGCCAAGCTATTATACCTGACTTGGAATTTGCCATTGCAAATTTACCTAATGAGCAATCTGACTATGGTAGAGCCACCAAACCAGCCGCAGAATTTTTGCTAGGAAAAGTATTGCTTACGCGTAGTTACAAAGGCTTTTCAGAAACGTCAGATGCATTAACAGCAGAAACCCTATTCAGCAAAGTAATCAATGATTATGGTTTTTCCTTATTGCCAAATTTTGCAGATTTATGGGATATTGAAAACCAAGAAAATAGTGAAATGGTTTTCGTGGTTCCAAATTCTAAATCACAGGTAGATAGCGATGTGGATCCATTGGGGCACCGTTGGCATTTATACTTCTTACACGAATATGACGTGCTTAGAGGTATGTCCAGAGACATTGCCAATGGTAGACCTTGGAAAAGACATCGCCCAACTGATTTTATGCTGACTTTATGGGACAGAGATACCGATAGCAGATACGAATCTTCATTTAAACATGTTTGGTTTGCTAATAAGAATGAGCCCGCTACTGATGCCGTTGGTGATGAACCAGCAAGAGCAGCTCTCGTCATAGGGGATACGGCAATTTATATACCAGGTCCAGAAAAAGATATTGACTGGTCACAAACAAGACAAGACAATGTACCTTATTTAGTATTTACTAATGATGAATATACAGAAAGAGTTTTTCCTTCTATGAACAAGTGGATTGATGCAACAAGACCTGATAGACAAAAAGCAAATGGACAGCGCGATTTTATTTTGATGCGTTTGGCTGATGCATGGTTATTAAGAGCAGAGGCAAAACTTAAACAAAATAATCCATCAGGGGCAGCAGACGATATAAATAGGATACGACTGAGAGCGGCTGTGCCTGGTCAAGAGGCAGCATCTCAAATTTCCGCATCAGATGTTGATTTAGATTTTCTACTAGACGAAAGAGCAAGAGAGTTAGTAGGTGAAGGTCACCGTTGGCCAGATCTAACGAGAACAGGAAAGCTAGTAGAACGTACCAGATTGTATAACCCAGAAGCCTCTCCAAATATTCAGGACTATCATGCGATACGACCTATACCACAAAATCAAATAGATAGAGCATTGGGCGGATACCCACAAAACCCCGGATATCCTCAATAAATAATTTTAATTGAGTTAGAGTTAGTTTTAGTTTTATCCTCCCATTATTTTACAATGGGAGGATTTTTTCATTAAAAGTTAAAGGGTAGCAAAGTGCTCTTTCACTATAATTTCAACAGGAATATCAAGATTAAGTTCAGAATCATCTTGCTTTGTTAGGGAGTTAAAAAGATTTTTAATGGCAACATAACCCTGATATTTAGGTTGTTGATTAATTAAGAAGTTTATTTGACCATTCTTCAAGTATTCCAAATTCTTACTATTCAAATCAAAGCCTAATAGAAAAGTATTACTGACTGCATAGGTTGAAAGAATTTTCGGAATCAAATGGGCTCTTGAGTTTGTAACAAAAATACCTTTTGGACTATCACCTTTAAACCAAGATTCCACTTCTTCAGTCACCTTTAAAACATCATTTAAAGGATGGTTGATGACTTTTATAGTGACGTTCTTTCCTATCGATTTAAAGAATGATCTAAACCCATCTTCTCGTTGTTTATTATTTACTTGAATACCTTTATCATTAAGCGTATTTACAATAAAATAAAATCCTTGATCCCCTACTAATCCGTATAATAGTCTACCTGCCACCATACCGGCCTTGTGAGAATTCTGACGAATGAAATTTGTAGAATATTGTAATTGTATTTCGGTATCCAAGAAAACAACTTGAATATTTCTTCTCTTGGTGATTTCTAATAATGTATTACTCTCCTTTTCAAAAAAAGGAACCGTAACAATGGCGTCATAATTTTTTAAAAAAATACGTTCATAATTTTTTTGAAATGAGGCGGATGAGGAACCCGAGAACTTATAGTAATCTGCTTTCACCCCAAATTCCTTTAACTCTTTCAGTGCTTTAGAAATTCCCTTCTTTGGCAAATCCCAATAGTTAGAATTAGAAGTAACTTCTGGTAGCAGAATGGCAAATTTAATTTTCTTTACAGAGGCAAGTTTTAATCTACTCGCCATTGTATTCCTTTGATAACCATTTTCAGATATAATCTTCAGAATCTTATTCTCTGTTTCCTTAGAAACGCCCCCCCGTTTATGTAAAACACGGTCAACTGTACCAATAGAGACATTGGCTAACTCGGCGATTTGTTTTATACCTATACTCAATTATTGAAGATTAAATTTTCAGTGATAAGGTACTATTCTAGATTAACCTTTAAAAATAATCAAGGAAAAAATCTATTTTACAATTCTGCTACAGAAATATTTTTGAATTGTACGGTCATTTCTTTACCAGGGTGTAATTGAATACCAATGGGTCCTGTTAAATTTGCGTTTTCAAGTTGGTAGTTCATCACGACTACTCCGTTTAACCAAACCTTATAGGTGTTACCGATAGCCCTTGCCCTTATGGTATTCCAATCGTTTAATTTCAATAATTCTTTAATCCCCTCTGCCTCAACAGGGTAACCCAAAGAAGGAACGTATGGAGAGCCTGTCATATCTCTTTTCAAAGAACCAGATTCGCCAATCTGTATCTGTACATTTTTACTATCATCACCACGCATATAAATACCTGTATCAACAATACCATCACCAAACTTAAAATCTAACTGAACTTCAAAATCCTTATACTTATGCTTAGTCCATAGAATTGAACCAACTTGGTCTGGATCGCTTTTAGCCCAAAGCACACCCTCATCTATAGACCACCACACATTGTTTTCAGGTATTTCCCATTCAGATAAATCATTTCCATCAAAAATTGTCTTCCACTCTACATCAATAGATTGACTAAAAGATGTTAGTGAACATACTAAGACAAAAAGCAGTATTAGAAAATTTTTCATGAAAATAATATTAAAACAAATTACTGTTGATTGAACTCTGCAAACGATTGGGCTATCACTTCTTTTTTAAGGATGGTGCCATTATGAATAAGAATGCGATATTTAAAAATGGTTGATTCACCTTCTTTCAATTTAAAATTTAAAGTCTCTTTTCCTTCAGAAAAAGCAGCTTGACCAAGAGTGTTGGCGGCAAATAGACCATAACCACGAGCATGCCAATAGGTAGGAAAGCCTACATTATTCTTATTATCAATAATAGTCACAGAAACCGGTTCTCCATTTATATCGCTTTCAAGCTTTACCCATTCGTTTCTTGTGCCCCACACATCATCTCCAGTTAATCCTCCACTGGCGAAATAATTACCGTGAACCCCTTCATTATTTAAAGCCTTAACCGCTGTCACATTCCCTTCTGCATCGGTAAATTCTGCAGGTTTATCAGACGGCATTTCCAATTCACGAGCGACCCTAATGCCTAACATACCTTCTTTGTTATCGTTAAACGAAACATCTTTTAATGCTTTAAGAGTAGTTGTTCTATCAATAATTCGAGTATTATTAACTTCTGAAAAGGCAAATTGAGTCGTTTCTTCTAACAAATCAACCTTAGTAGGAGATTGCCAAATAGCTTTGACTGTAATTGTACCTTTATCTTCATCTATACTTAATAAATCTTCATGGATAATACTACCATATTTTTGCTTTTCGGAATCTGGTATCGCATAGGAATTATTCCAAAAATCCAATCCATTCACATCTCCATAATTAAACCAAAGTCCGGCATGATGTGGATGATCTACACGTTCACCAGGCCTAGACTCAAAAGGGAACCCCCTAGTAACTGTTTTACCACTTTTTGTAACAATAGGGTATAAAATTGGTTTTGGAGTCTGACCATCATACACGTAATTGGTAAATAACTTGCCATTTATATTAACTGCAACTTTTTTATTGGCTTCATCATGACTAAAGGTAACTTCTGGGTTTTGATTACTATCTATCGAAGCAGGAGTATCACCCTCAGCAGTCTCTTTTTTCTCTTTACATGACATAATAAGAACTGTAACAATCAGAAAAAAACCATATTTTATTTTAAACATACCCTATCATTTTTAATATTGAAAAACTTCTCCACCTGCCAAAACATTTTGTGTCTTCTCATCAAATGTTGCTTTTAAACCTGTTCTTAAGGCCGCAGTTGTCATAATATTTGCGATAGAATGGTTGTAACCTGCTTCTATAGGACCATTAGTCGTTTTACGACTACGAACGCACTCCATCCAATTTAACATATGCATTGAGGTCATGTCATCTGCACCCGTATTTGCTGAAGTTACTACCTTAGGGGCATTATCACTTAAATTAAAGCCTTCTAACTTATTTGGTTTCATACCCATGCCACTAGCATGCCTTTCATCTAACCCACCATTATCACTTACCTTGTTAGTATCAAGATTCAACTCACCACCGTTGGAATAATATATTTCTTTAGTACCTCCTGCAGAATTGGTGAATCTAGATGAATAGGTTACTTGAAAACCAGAACTTAGATCATCAGATGGGCCATAATCAAAAACGGCTGACATAGTATCAAAATTTCTACGTCCATCTTTCCATAGATAGATACCTCCATTTGCAGCAACACTTCTTGGGTGGTTCAATCCAGAAAACCAATGTACAGTATCAATTTGATGCGACATCCATTGTCCTGGTATACCAGAAGAATATGGCCAGAATAATCTATATTCTAAATATTTTCTTGGATCCCAAGCTGCTTCCGGTCTATTCATTTGATACCGTTTCCAATCCGTATCAGATTCTCGGATTTCACTTGTAAGTTTTGGCAAACGCCATCTACCCGGTTGGTTTACATTCCAGGTCATTTCTACCATTACAATATCACCGAATTTACCAGATTTTATATAATCGTTAGCCGCGTGGTAATTGTTCCCACTTCTTCTTTGTGAGCCTATTTGAAAAACAATACCAGATTCCTTAACTGCTTTCATACCAATTCGTGCATCTGCCATTGTTTCGGCAAATGGTTTTTCACAATACACATCTTTTTTAGCATTGGCAGCCTGTACTGTATGTAGAGCATGCTGAAAATCTGCAGTAGAAATAATAGCAGCATCAATCTTGTTATCAGCGTACATTTCCTCATTGTTACGCCACTGTTTTATTTTATTACCCGTCATTTCTTTGATAAAAGCAGAGCCCTCATCTCTACGTCTGTTCCATATATCTGAAACACCTACAATCTCAAAATTCTGTGCTTTACTATGACCATTGAAAGCTGGTATCAATGCGCCTTTAACTCGATTTGAAAAACCTACAACACCAACCCTAACCCTATCGTTTGACCCTATTATTTTTCTATAACTACTAGCACTCATTGCATTAGCGCCTAAAAAGATTCCTCCTGTGGCCAGAGACGTTTTCTTAATAAAATTTCGTCTTTTATTTTCCATAATTTATGTTTTAAAATTCCCTTATCTTAATATTCTTAAATGATACCTCATCTCCATGATCCTGTAAAAGGATTAAACCCTGTGGTAAACGACCAAAATTTTCCCAATCTTCATATTTACTTTTCTCTACCAAAGCCTTAAACATTTGACTAAACCTATCAAATTCAACCACTTTTACTTGATTTAGCCAATGCTCCACGTGACCTCCCTTTACTACAATGCGGGCATTGTTCCAATCACCAACCCCCTTAAAGTTCTTACCGCGTGAACTACTGGTGTTTTCCGCTCTAATTAAATCATACAAAGACCCTACGGTTCTGTTACCATTTTTACCCTTTTTAGCGTCAGGATGTTTTTCATCGTCCAAGACCTGAAATTCTAATCCAATGGCAGAACCTTTACCTTTATTAAGTTCAGAATCCACAAAATACTTGACTCCACTATTGGCGCCTTCTGTAATTTTAAAATCTATGCTAAGTTCAAAATCACTAAATGAATCTGTTGTTACAATATCTCCTCCATTATTAGACTCTTCACCTCCAGAAGATAATACGGTAAGCACTCCATCTTTCATTTCCCATCCTTTGGAAGGAAAAGCATCCAGCTTTGCACCACGCCAACCTTCAGTACTTTTTCCATCCCAAAGAAAACGCCATCCTGTCCTTAGTTCATTAGTAGTTAATTGATTATCCAAATAACTAATTTCAGGCACATCAACATCCACAGGTTTCATCGATTTTTTCAAGTCTACCGTCTGGATATTAATATTTTTCCATCGTACGGTTTTACCTTCTAAACTTTTATCTCCTATACCATGTACTTGAAAGGCTATAAATCCTTCCGCAGTAGTATCATCAATCAAATTGGCACACTGTACATTATTAACCCAAGTTCGAATAACTGACCCTATAGCTTCTATACGATAATGATTCCACTGACCAGGTACGAAAGCATTTTGGCCCTTAGTATTTCTAGTTAAAGGGTAAAGCCAACCGTTTCTTGCTTCATCATATATTCCGCCAGACCACTTTCTTGAACTAGTTTCAATTTCACATTGATAGCCATGAACTCTACCTTTCATAATAGAAGGCGAACTAATACTTCTAAATTGTACTCCAGAATTTAGTCCGTTCTCAACAAAGACATCAAACTCAAGAATAAAGTCACCATACTTTTTCTTGGTTGCCATAAAACTATTAGGTGTATTTAATTTTGAAGTACCTATTAATTCATTATTCCTTATTTCATATTTCGCATTTCCATTTAATTGTTCAAAATTTTTCAAATCCTTTCCATTAAACAAAACTTCCCAATTATCTTGAGCAGAAATAGTTGTGGTTAAGCCAAAGACAACAAAAACTAATAATATTCTACACTTTCTCATTTAAAATTAATTCCAATTAGATTTATTAATATGATAATTATTTAACATTCTTTTGAAGTATCACTTTTTCGTTAACGTTAACGAATATAAATATTATTTCAATAACTCAGTCAAATTATTTATTAAACAGACACAAAAGGGAGCAAATTTAACATCATATCAAATGAAAAATTTTGAAATGTTTCAACATATCCATAGATTATTTCAATTAATAATTATCGTACATATTAGAAGATATTGAAAATTGATTACTATAGAATGTAGGAGCTATTCAGGTTTCCAATCCATCAAAGAGTATATCAAAGGAGGCGATTTTTCGACCGAAAATACAGCCTTCCTCTACAGGCAGAAATGTATAAAACTTAGGATGTTTTAAGAATTTAATTTATCTATAAAATAAAGGCTTTGGCATACGCGCTAGAAGTTTTGAAAAAGAATAAAACATCATTGATGTCCAATTAAAATCTACCAAGAAAATAGACTTCTTAAAAGAATTACTATGCCTATTCTAGTTATTGCCATCATCCATATTTTTACCAAGCTGTGTACCATAATTTGGCAGCAGATATGAAGTCTATAGAAAAACAGGTTTATAACAACTTGAAAACGGAGATAGCCTTCAATGTTATTAATCGCAAACTTATAGTAGAGCTTCGCAGCTACATGAAATATTCTCTGTTAACTTTTTTCCATGCCCTATCTATTCTACTCCTTACACAACAAAAACAATATTCATTAAAAACTGGTATATACTTAGACACTAGCGATCATTATGTACAAAAAACGGCTTGCATAATCACAAACCGTTTATTTTAAATTTTAACTAAGTCAAGTTATTTATTATTCGCCACCTCTTGCTGGATAATCATTCTTTTCAACATAATCAATAGCATTCAAAATATCATCCCAATTAGGTCTTGCAAATGGCATAGATTGAATAGCACTAGCGTATAGGGTATTGTCTGGGCGAATCAAAAATACAGCAGGTTCAGAAAACTGATCAGGTTCTTTGTCTGATATTTTTTTTGAAATATATAGTCCCCAGTCTCTTGCAGTTTCTATAGGTAAATTGTAACCTACTGGTAATTCGTCAATGTCCCAATCTTTGGCAGCCTGTTTTGCACGTTTCTCACTATCACTACTTATGGCAATTAAATGAACATCACGCTCGGTAAAATCTTTTAATTTCTTTGTTAAGTCCTCAAGGTATTTTTTACAAACCGGACAATGTAATCCTCTGTAAAAAACAAGCATAGTAAACACCTTGCTTTCCTGAGCATATAAACTCCATTTTGCACCGTTAACAAGTGGTAATTCTAAATCAGGTACTTCTGTCTTAGGTTTTATCATTATTATCTTTTTATTATTTTTAATATAGTAAAGGTAATAGTGATTTTTCACCTAAGTTGATGGTAATCAATTTGAAAATGATTCAAAAGAAAATTGAATTATTGTTATCTATGAGTATTACTTTACGAAAAGTATTAGACTAGAAAACTGCTTAAGCTTTTAAAAACTGAATTAAATAAGCTATTAAAATACTTACAAAAAGACCGACGTTAACTTTAGCAAAGTCCTTAACAATAATGCGATATGTTTTATTTAGTTTACCCTTTTTAAGCTTATAACTAATCGCTATTTCCCTACCTGCCAAAATACCAATAAATGCCCAAGTAGTGCTCATAGGTACCGTATTAAGTGTGGTGAAAAACAATAACAATAAACCATAACAGGCATCAATTATTGTCGCTGAGCGTATATGCTGTGTATTTGATTTTTGATTTACGATATTTTGTATTTTCCCTCCTTTTACATTGAATATATAGGCCATAATCACCAAAATCAATCCTAAGGATAAAATGAGCTCATGCATCATTAACTGTCTCGGCAAAAAGACAAAAATATTGGCAAAATCTTGTATTAACCATTGCGACCATAAAAATCCTGTTGAAAACCATTGGGCAACAAGCCAATAAGGTTTTTGCTTCTTTTTATCCATTAAACGTATAGAAGCAGGAGATTCAAACTTCTTGGTAATGAACAAATACAATACAAAGGCTGAAACGAAAGCTAAAGAGTATCCTAATACAGACTTTAAAATCATTTTTTCTATCAATTGACTTGAAGAAAAAACACTCAAAATCATAAATGTCGTGCTTGCAGGAATTCCAAAACGAGTTATCACCAATAAAGAAATAGGCGCAAGTAGGTACCACCATGGCATAGGATTAGGAAGTGGAATTCCAGACAATCTTCCATAAGATACATCACCACCGTATACATACCAACCGTATACCAATGTCACAGTCAATATTGAGCCCGAAAATGCCCAAAGTAACCACCATTTCACTCCAGAATTCGAAGCTATAAATGTCCCCAAAGTTTGAATAACGTCATTTGCAATAACAGCATAGGCCGCTACAAAAAAACCTAAGTAAAAAATATACTGATCCATAATAAGTTCAATTTACCACTTTATCAATGATTTCTTTACGGATAAAAAGTGCGCGAAAGTAAACCAAATAACAATACAGAAATGAAGATTAAAAAAAATGTTTTGATGTACCTTCTTTAACATGATTTATATAGAATGGTATGAAATTTATTGCTGATGTTTTTTCTAATTTATTTCAAATCGAATATTATTATTTTATTAGTAGTATACGTTATTCACAGTTAAATAAACTCCTATACGTTAAGGATATTTTGTTGCATAAGTGGCGATAAACCCAGCATAGAAGATATCATCGTGCATAAACCTCAGTCATTTACAATGATGAAAATAATTAATAATTTTAATTCGGATAATTTTGTCCTATTTAAAATTAACGCTATATTTGCTATAACCACAAATAAAAATAAATGTTTTCAAAAGCATGTGAATATGGCATTAGATCGGCCACCTATATAGCCTCCCAGTCATTAGAAGGCAGAAGGGTTAGTCTAAAAGAAATTGCAGAGAAAATAGATTCTCCAGTAGCTTTTACAGCAAAAATTTTACAGCTTTTGTCAAAAAATAATATAGTTGATTCGGTAAAAGGAGCATATGGTGGTTTCGAAATCAACAGAACTAAAATTGATACATTAAAACTAAGTGAAATTGTCAATGCCATTGATGGTAATAAAATATATGTTGGCTGTGGACTAGGATTGAAGGAATGTAATGCCGCAAAACCATGCCCAGTACACTACAAATTTGTAGCTATACGTAATGATTTACGAAAAATGCTCGAAAACACAAGTCTCTTCGAAATGACAACGGGACTCGAAATGGGATTAACCTATTTAAAGCGTTAAAAAAAATTAAATATAAATCGGACAAATTTATCCGATTAAACTAATGAATATCATGGAAAAAACTTTAGATAAAACAATAGGTGAAATGGTCGCCAAGGACTACCGTATCGCACAAGTATTTAAAAATCATAATATTGATTTCTGTTGTAAAGGTAATCGCAGTATAGAAGAAGTTGCTGAAAAGCATAATCTTGATACTAATAAATTACTTAAGGAAATTGATGAAGCACAAAGACAGGCTTCTACTGATAATACAGATTTTCAATCATGGCCTTTAGATTTACTCGCCGATTATATCGAAAAAAAGCATCATAGGTACGTAGAAAAACAGATTCCTATTTTAAAACAATATCTAAATAAACTTTGTAAGGTACATGGTGAACGTCATCCTGAACTATTTGAAATTGATGATCATTTCAACTTATCAGCTGGCGAATTAACAATGCACATGAAAAAAGAAGAATTACTTCTCTTTCCTTGGATACGTAAAATGGTCAAAGCAGAACAGCTTAACGGAACGCTTGATAGACCTCATTTTGGTTCTGTAAAGAATCCGATAGCCGCAATGATGCAAGAGCATGAGAACGAAGGTGATCGGTTTAGGTTGATACAAGAGTTGAGTAACGATTATAACCCACCTAAAGATGCTTGTAGCACCTACCGTGTAACCTTTTCATTGCTTAAAGAATTCGAGGAAGATCTGCACAGACATATCCATTTAGAAAATAATATACTTTTTCCGAAAGCCGAGCTATTGGAACATAAGTTCATTTCATAATTAAAAATATGGAGGTAAATAAGACCAATCCCATAAAACGGAGCAAAGCATTGCAAGGCGTAAGTCGAGAACACCATCATGGCTTATTACTCTGTTGGAAAATACGAACTGGATTCTCTAAAGGAATATCAGAAGAACGAATCAAAAAATATGTGGATTGGTTTTATACTACCCATTTAATACCACACTTTGAGCTAGAGGAAAATTTTATTTTTCCGATTTTAGGAAATAAGCATAGACTGGTCAAAAAAGCCATCACCCAGCATAAAAGACTACATCGCCTTTTTAAGGATAGCGATTCACCTTCTAAATCCTTGAGTTTAATCGAGGAAGAATTAGAACAGCATATTCGTTTTGAAGAGCGGGTACTTTTCAATGAAATTCAAAAGATTGCATCTGAAGAACAATTAAAAACCATTTTAAAATTACATAATGATGAAAAATTTAACGATAACATCCATGACACATTCTGGATCTGAAAAAGGAGTAAATCCCCTATTAAAAAGATACCAAAGTCTTCTAAATGAATTCAAAAAAGAACAGACCGGTTATGCCGCAATAGCAATTATAGCACAAAGCTGTTTAGGATCGGCCGCTGTAATGGTATTACTCATGAACGAAATGCCAATGGCAACTAAAATGGTCTTTATATTTCTCATTACCATTCTCTGTATGGGCTATAATGCTGCGGTATTGGCCCAATTGAAATCTAAAACCACTTTTAATATGTTATTAATAAGTTTAGTATTCAGTAGTGCTGTCTTAATTGCTAATTTGTTTTGAGGAATTTTCATGAATAAGAAGAATTGTAGTCTTATCTATTTCAATGAATTCGGAGAAGAATGTAGCGCTGAATTCAGCCCTTTCGAATATTATAACCTCATGGAACTTCTTTTCGATAAATATATTGAAATGTGGGGAGATTGTATGGGAAAGGCCTGGTGTGGCACTTGCCATATTCAGATAATTGAAGGTCATATTTCTGAAAAAATAGATATCGAGGAAAAAAATACGTTATCAAAACTAAGTAATGTGACCTGTGAAAGTCGTTTGGCATGCCAGATTCCCGTTACTTCTGCTTTAGATGGAATTATCTTCAGAATTTTAAAGGATGATGGAATTTAAATATCACCAACTAATTTCGTATGTTTTATTCCCCTAACAACTATATAAATTAAACTTAAGAGAATTGACGCACTAGCTATTGCTAACGCACCATAATAATTTTCCAAAAGGGTAAAACCATACCAACCAGCAACTCCTTTGTAAAAGATAAGACCCTCAGTAAGCACAAACCCAAAAAAATACAAATAGAATGCTTTTTTGTTCAGGTGTACTAGCTTAAAATAATCCAAGAAAATAAATAGACTCACTGTTACCACTCCCAAAAACGTCCAGTGTAAATACCCAATGGTAAAATCTAAATAGGTTACGGCTAGATCAGCGAAATATGGTATTGAGCTTAGCGCTTGTAATATCATTTTAATCACCCATAGCACGCCTATTATTTTCAATAGGTTCTGATGAAATGTTGAAAACAAGCTCTTGAAATTCAGCTTAATATCTACTAAAAATCTCCATAAAATATAAAACGCACACAACTGTAAAACTGCTCCTAATCCACCAAATATAAAGTAAACCACAGATGGATGTGAAAACAAAGTAGACAGAAAAAAAGAAAGGACAATACCAAGATTCAATCCCCAAAAAAACCTTTTAAAACTCCTTTGCGGCATAACAATCTGCTGCTTCTCAAGAATATATAGAAATACAGCTAAGAGTGCCATTATCATCCATCCGTTGTAAAGGAAATGGAGATAGAAATAAATGGCCAAGCGATACCAAATGGAGTCTCCACCAAGAGTATTCATTATGCCCCCTAATGCCCATGGACCTATACTTGAAATTACTAAATATATTATAGCAGCTTTCGCACACTTTAATGACTGTTTTTGATGGTATTCAACTGGAACATTTTTAAAAAAGAACCACGAAAACCAATAAGATGCAAACAAGAATAGAGTTGAAAAAACAATTGAAAATACCGCATACCCTTGAAACGGAAAAGTCAGCAACATACCAACTAGCGTCAGTTGCGTAAACCAAAATACCTTAGCGTATTTCTTGTGAACATTTGACTTACTTAAATAAAGTTTATATAGTAGCGTAGTAAGAGCCAAATATACCCACCCCAATAAAGCTACATGAGAATGGGAGTGAACAATATATTTATAGGTTATTGGAATATCAAAAACTCGAAAAAACCGCAGGACACACCCCAAAACAGCTGCCAAGACAAAGTACACCAAAGCTATATTGGTATGGTCCTTAAGATTTACCATTTGTCTTGCCATTCTTTTTGGCTTTAAATTAAAAATCTTTTTTCTTGGATATGTATACCAAACGCCAAATAGGAAGAACTGTCCATAAAACAAGCATAAACATAGACACAAAAAGACCTTGGTCCGTACCAAAAAACTTTTTGAATACCGCACCAGTGTACCCCAAAAGAGCAGAAATATCTAACTTTAAAAGAATTAAGGTTCGCGATAAATCTATTGGGTTGAACATGGTAGCACCAAGCGAAAAACCATCTAAAGGATACTCCTTAAAAATAATTAGAGACATAAGAAAAAGTCCGTCATAAATAACTGCCATAAACAACCAAAGTAAAACCGCATATCCAAAACCTTTAATCTTGTTTTCATTAGATAACGCAATATTAAAAGCCAATACGGTAAAAATCAAGGTTAAAAAAGCGCCTGTTACCAATAGTAGAGTAAAATCAAAAATAGCATCACTTTTAAAGAGCCCATAAAGCACGAATGGAATACCAAGACCCAAAACCAAACTTAAGGTCAGAGAACCCGCTACGCCAAAATATTGGCCTAAGAAAATAGAAGAACGTTTAACAGGCTGCGCCAATAAAAGTTCAGTAAATTCCTTGGAATTATAGAAATACATTATCCCGAATATAGTGCTGATTAAAGGCACCAGAATAATTATAACATTCATTAGGGTTATGATTGCCTTTGAAACATCATTGTTCAAGAATAACAGTACAAAACCTAACAAAAGATAAAACAGAAAGTACACGTAACTCCAACGGCTACGGATTAGGTCGTAAAAACTATATTTTAGTATCTTAAGCATGAGTTGGTGCTGTTGCTATGGCCGCAATGGCGTGTTCTAAATCGGTTTGTCCTGTCTTGGTTTTCAATTCTTCAATAGTGCCTTTAAAGTAAATATCACCTTCTAACAAGTAGACGATTACATCTGAAACTTCGGCTACGAATTGCATAATATGCGATGTAATTAACACCGTTTTTTTCATTTCTTTTTGTTCTCTTATGAGGTTTTTTAAATGAATCAAAGAAGCTGGGTCAAGACCCGTTGTAGGCTCATCTAAAATAAGCAACGGACTATCGAACATAAAAGCTAATACGATGTTTACCTTTTGTTTGGTACCTCCTGAAAGAGTTGAGAGTTTCTTATCTAAAAAAGGTTCTAGTTTAAAAAGTTCAATCAATCTTTCTTCGTTACTTGGGCTTTGCCTAAGGTCCTTTATCATCCGTATAAGCTCGTAAACTTTTAAGTTCCCAGGGAAATTAGCTATTTGAGGAAGGTAGTCTATCTCTTTTCGGTATTTCCAGTTTTTCTTAATAGGCTCTCCCATAACCGAAATACTTCCTTTATCTGGTACTACCATGCCCAACACACTTTTAATTAGGGTAGTTTTACCAGAGCCATTAGGACCCAAGATGGCAAATACACCAGCTTTCTCTATGGTTAGATCTAGGTCTGAAAGAACAATGTTCTTTCCAAATTTCTTCTGTAAACCTTTAATATGAATCATTTTACTTTTGTCATTAAGGGGTTGGCATCCAATAAATTATCTGGTGTAAACACTGGTGATACTTTTTCAGAAAAATCAATAATATCCATAAAAAGACTTCGAAGTAGAACTATAGACTCCGGTGTTTTGTTTACGATATAGGAAAACAATTTTACGGGGCGATACGGCACGTCACCTATCCCATTCTTATCTAAATCATAACCTGTGTAGTCGCTCCAGTAATTACCATCAAACACATTATCGTTCAACTTACCATCATATGATATATCAAAGCTGTTATATAAAAAATTATTGCCGGTAAAAGAATTGGCATAACAGGCGCCTAGTACTTTAATGCCCCATCCATTATTTATAAAGTTATTCCCTTTATACTCAATTCGGTTAGAACCTTCTATTTGTATGCCTATAGTATTTTCCTCAAAGGTATTATCCCATATTTTCGCATCATTAATTTCTTTCAACAACACACCAAAAGATGCCGTACCCCAATTTTTTCGAAAGGTATTACCCTTCATTACAATTCCCTTAGAAAACATAACCGCTACCCCTGCTCCATTATTTTCAAAAAGATTGTTCGTATAAACATCATCGTCTGAAAACATAAAGTGTAGACCGTATCTTAAATTACCAGTGCTTTTATTATTGTCTATGGTAATATTATCAGAGAATTCTAAGTAAATACCATCTCTTGCGCCTTGAACAATATTTTGACTTACCTCAACATGATGCGAATACCAAAGTTGAATTCCATTTCCGGAATTATACTCGTCTTTGGCATCTCCTATTATTTTATTGTGATAGACTTTTCCGTGATTAGATTTTTCCAGATAAATACCAAAAAACAATTTTTCCAGTACTACGTTCTGAATTAGAAAATTTTCACTTTTTACTACTCGAATTGCAGCATAATCTGTGGTATAACTAGTACCTACATTAATTATAAAAAAACCATCTACCGTTACACCATCGGATACAATACGTATAATTTCACCTTTCTCTTCCCCATCTATTATAGGATAACCTTCGCCAATCAATGTCAGAGGTTTATCTATGATAATATTATATTCCTTATAGGTCCCTTTTTTAACTAAAAGCGTATCAAAATCTACTGCAAGTTTAATACCCTCAGAAATTGATTTTACTTCGCAATTTTCACAGATAGTAATGGGCTTTGCCCATACGTGTGCGGTAACGAAAAGTAAAAAAATAAAATTTAATAAGCTTTGGTATCGCATCATCTAATTATGAAAAATTTAAAATCCTCTTTAGTTCTTATCCTAAAAACGCCTTATTAATAAAGAACTGATTAAGCTTTCCTAAAGAATCACATGTCCACATTCCCAATGATTTAAAAAGGATTTTCTTCTTTAAACTTTTCATTGATCTCTGCCCAAGTATATAGCTTTCCAGAATTATCTAACTGAGTCTTTTTTGCTTCGTCTTCATTAGAAAAGGCAGTTAGAAATGCACCCATAGGACTAGGTATTTTAGCACTTATTAAATAAGTTGCTGCTGTAGCATCAACAAAAACCCCAGGATTTGTATAATCGTTTACACGATACAAAGCAACTGTTTCGGGTTCTACATCGCGCAGGTAATTCAACATACATTCGGTTGCATCAAAGGAATAGCTTCTTCCTTTTTTGGTCATAAACTGTGCGGCATGCTGTTTATCTACAATAGTCATACTACAATAATTACATCCCTCAGATCCATATGCTATAGGTTTAGGATCGCTTTGACAGGCAGATAACGCAAGAAAAAATAATACAACGATAATGGTTACACTTTTCATAGTATACTTAATTTTTGTTGTTATTGAATTGTGTGAGAACTTTTACTTTTCCAGCCAACTAAAAAGGCCACTACTGTAAGCGTCATACCTACAAACATTAGCCATGCACCCTTTGCCGGCAATGAACTTACATTAAAATTCAATAGTTTTTTATACCCAAAAAGTGGTGGTTTATATGACATTGGAGTTCCATCTTCGTTAACCACCTTAATAATTGCATGAGGATCCAAGTTTGAACCATAGTCCGTTAACCATAGATTAAAATCATACATACCCATAATACCTAGGATAGACATTATTATAAACCAACCCAGAAAATACCGATAATCAACTTTTTGGAAGAATCCTAATATACCCAAAAGTATTCCTAAAATTACCATGCCAATAATTACTGAAGGAAATATATTAAATTCCCACATTTCATTAGCTTTAGGAATGGTCTTCATACCTATATAATGGTTAAGACCGTCAATATTCTGTAAATCAAATTCAGAAACGCCCTGTATACCGGTAATATGAATATTCATACCCAATGGGTCCGGATATTGAGGCGCACCCAGCATAATATTCCAAAGTGGAAACGCAAACAATCCCAATAAACATAGAGACCCAATTATCATTATTACACTTGCCTTTTTCATCTTATTGTATCTTAAAAACCATAACTATAAAACAACTTGATACTCAAATAAAAAAGCAGGTCGGTCTTGGTACGCGACCTGCTTTTTTGTTTGAATAATTTATTTACTTCCTCTTAACTTACTCACCCAAAGACCATGAAAGGTCAATGTTAGAATTAGCTGGAGAAACTCTGATATAACCTTGCATCTCTTGGTGCAAAGCTGAACAAAAATCTGTACAGTAAAATGGCCATACACCTTCTTGCTTAGGCTCCCAAACCGATGTTTTAGTTTGCCCTGGCATTATTAGTAAACCAGAATTCTTTTGTCCGATCATCATAAAGCCGTGTGGCACATCAAAATCTTGCTCATGGTTCGTGATATGGAAATACACTTTATCACCAACTTTAATACCTTCTATATTATCTGGAGTAAAGTGACTACGTATCATTGCCATATACACATGAACAACATTACCATCACGTACTACTCTCGCTTCTGAGACATTCTTTGTTACAAATGGATGCTCATTTTCTGCCAACTTATAAATCTTTTGCGATTTAGGTGCTAGTATCGAAGCAGGTATTGCTGCTGCGTAATGTGGTTCGCCATGTGTTGGAAAATCATAGATTAACTCCATTTTATCACCTGTAATATCATACAACTGTGCAGAGTGTTCTAACTCTGGACCTGTTGGTAGGTATCTATCTTTGGTTATCTTATTTAAGGATATTAAATATTTACCAAAAGGTTTTCTAGAGTTACCTCCAGGAATCATACAGTGACCAACAGAGTAAAAAGTCGGTTTTCTATCAATAACTTCCCATGTACCTACTTTCCATTTTACAACTTCAGAAGAAATAAAGAATGTAGTATACGCATTACCCTTACCATCAAACTCGGTATGTAATGGACCTAATCCTCCACTTTTGACCTGACCAGCCAATACATCCTCGAATTTTAGAATAGGAAGACCATAAGCTTCACCATCATATTTTTTACCTTCAATTGCAGCAATCATTTTATCAAACGAGAAAACCGTAAGATCCGCAGAAAGCTTTCCGTTACCAATAATATAATCCCCTGTTGGATTTACGTCTACCCCGTGTGGAGATTTTGGTGTTGGCATAAAGAATACAGCACCAGGTACTTTTGTAGGATCCACAGTAAGAACTTCTTTTTTCATGGTTGAAGTAGCACTATGTGTCTCATCGCTATACACATTATGTGTATAATTTGCAGGTACCATTGTACCTCCTCCATTTTCTACATACTCTTCAATTTTTTTCCAGTTTACAGCTGCAATAAAATCTTTATCGTTTTGAGAAGCGTTAACCTCTAGCAGTGAATTAGCTTCTTCTGTGTTATAAGTAGTAAAGAAAAACCATCCATGAGATTTACCTCTACCAGGATGCGATAAATCATAATTAAAACCAGGCATGATCAATTGGAATTTTATATCCATTCTACCAGTTTCAGGTTCTACGCTTATAAAAGACAAGGCTCCTTTAAAGTTTCCTTTGTAGTCTTTTATAGGCATGTCTCTTTGTGGAATTGGAACTGAAAAACGAGTTCCTGCCACTACGTATTCTGAATTCTCTGTGATATACGAAGAACTGTGATTACCTGCACTATTTGGAACTTCTATAATCTCAGCAGTTTCAAATGTTTTTAGGTCAATTCTTGCTATACGTGGCGTATTGTTCCCATTTATGAATAGCCATCTACCATCTAATTCTCCATTAGTCTGAGAAATATCCGGGTGGTGAGAATCATCATTTGGGATAAAGCCGAAAGAAGTCTCTAACATAGGTTTTGTTTCTTCCGAATACCCATAACCATTAGTCGGGAATTGAGAAAAAACAGGAATCTCTTTGAACATACGTCCAGAAGGAAGGCCATAAACGGTTACGTTACCACTATATCCACCAGACATAAAGGCATAAAATTCATCGTGCTCACCAGGAGCTACATAAACTTTCTCCGCGTTATTTGAAGCAAGTGCCCCATTCGAGGAAGCTTTGCCGTTTTGATTGCCGCAACCTGAAAGAAACAGGATCGGCCCTAGAATTGCTGCTAGGTAAAATGAATACTTTTTCATGGGTATTTGTATTTTGGTTATTTATTTAAGTCCGTAAAGACTTTATTATCAATTAATCTAATGTTCTAAAAAATTCAAGTACACTACGAGCCTGATCTTCGGTCAACCCTTGGTTAGCCATCGGAGCACCGTTAAACTCTGCCATAAGTTCTTTCGCTAAAGGATCTTCTTTAACCATAACCTCTGGGTTAAGAATCATGTTCATGACCCATTCAGGACTACGTCTTTTTAAAATACCCGTTGGTGCAGGACCAATGAATTTTTTATCTACTCTGTGGCACGCCATACACATTTGTGTGTATACTTCTTCTCCTTTTTTAGCCAACGCTTTATCAATATCAGGAGATAAGGATAGTGACTTTACAGGACCTATTCCTTTGTTTTCAAGATCCACACGTTGAGAGGCTGACACTTCACTAGTAGCGGCAACAGCTTCAACCGGTTTTTCTGTAGCTTTTGTTCGGTCTACACTAAACCCTTCTTTTTTCTTTTCTTCTTTACCACCGCAACCTATTACTAGGGCAGCTAGCATAATACTACATAATAAAGTATTGATTTTCATATGATTCGATTTTTATTAGGATACAAAAATAGTTTCTGACCATTATCTTTAACATGATATAAATCATATTTAAGATAAAAACATCTTTTTTACTTTACACACTGGTTTAAAACTCAAAAAAGATGCTTTCTAACTCATCAAAATATGCAATTAAGGCAGTGCTTTTTTTGGCCATAAATTCTAGTCAGGATAAAAGAATCATGGTTAAGGATATTTATAGCGACATTAATGTTTCTGAAACTTATTTGGCCAAGTTGTTGCAAGAACTTTCTAGACATAATATTATATCTTCTAGTAGAGGCCCAAAAGGCGGGTTTTTCTTAACGGATAGAGAACTTCATCAATCTCTAATAGAAATTGTTAGGGTAATTGATGGAGAGAAACATATTCATTCATGTGTTTTGGGAATAAGCCAATGCGATGCTAAGGATCCTTGCATGCTACATGATTTGTTAGGACCTAGTAAGACCAACTTCATGAAAATTTTGGCAACTACTACTATTTATGATGTAGTGCACAACTTAAAAACAGTGGATGTATTTTTTCCTAGCTAAAATCAATTTCAGTATCATTTTTTCAG
Organism: uncultured Maribacter sp.; assembly: GCF_963977385.1. Classification (GTDB taxonomy): domain Bacteria; phylum Bacteroidota; class Bacteroidia; order Flavobacteriales; family Flavobacteriaceae; genus Maribacter. Next base: position 58,310 of record NZ_CAXBOU010000014.1, read on the forward strand.
CTTTAAGTCGTTCCCAAAAGGAGTTCGATACATTAATAATAAGACAGTAAAAAATCAAAGACTAAACTTTCAGACACATCTATAATCATTCAGATAATAAGCTTGAAGGAAATCTTAATTAAATGAATAGAATATATACAATGAAATCAATAAACACCATTTTGCCAATATTATTATTGTTTTTTATTCCCTTTGTTAATGCACAACTTACTGTTGATGCAGAACTACGACCTCGTTTTGAATATCGTCATGGCTTTAAAACCCTTTATCCGGATGGGGCAAATCCTGCAGCTTTTGTTTCACAACGTACACGTTTAAACTCAGGGTATGATACCGAAAAATTAAACTTTTATCTAAGTCTACAAGATGTTCGGGTCTGGGGAGATGTACCACAGTTGAACACCTCTGATAACAGTGGGCTTAGTATTCATGAGGCTTGGGGGAAAATTCTTTTTAACAAAAACCTATCACTTAAATTAGGGCGTCAAGAGATTACCTATGACGATCATCGTATTTTCGGAAATGTTGGGTGGGCTCAACAAGCACGTAGCCACGATGCTGCGCTTATAAAGTACACAGATGAAAAATTCAAATTCGATTTAGGTTTTGCATTTAATCAAGATGCCGAAAACGTAACTGGGACTACCTTAAGAACCTTCGGAACTTATAAAAGCATACAATATGTTTGGTTGCATAAAGATTGGGAAAGCTTACAAGCTAGTTTTCTAATTTTAAACAATGGAATGCAATATATTGACGAGGTCAATACGGACAACGATGAAACCCGATATTCCCAGACGCTCGGCGGTCATTTGAAGTATTCTTATGGAAAAATAGACTTTATCTCAAATCTCTATTACCAATTGGGGAAAGATATTGTCAATAATGATATCAATGCATATTTATTGGCATTGGAAGCTAGTTACGAATCTTCATCGACTCTGAAATTCACCCTTGGCACAGAATTACTAAGTGGTAACGATGGCGGTGCACCAAATAATGGTAACAATGATGCCTTTACCCCTTTTTATGGTACCAATCATAAATTCAATGGTCTAATGGATTATTTCTATGTTGGTAATCATAATCAAAATGTTGGACTATGGGATGTTTACTGCAAGGCAATTCTGGCCGTTGACAAGCAATCTAATGTAACAATGGCATTGCACAATTTTAGCTCCCCATCTGATATTGCGCCAAATGTTTCTAATCAATTGGGAATAGAAGCAGATATCTCATATGTATATAATATAGACAAGAATATTTCTCTATCAGGTGGGTATTCCCATCTTTTTGCGGCAGAAGGAATGGAAGTTGTTAAAAATAATTTTGATGGAAATACTAATAATTGGCTCTGGGTTATGGTAACAATTAAACCAATTCTATACAATAAATAATCGCCATATAACTACGATAAAATATGATAAATGTCATATTACTGCGAATTAAATACATCTACTTTTAATACAATTTTAAAATAACTAAAACCATACACATGAGAACAAATCAATTAAGTATCCTTGGATATACAAGGTTATTTTTCACCCTAGGAATTTTCATAACACTTGCATCATGCAAGAACGATAAAGACAAGGAAAAGGAATATTCAAATAGCATGGAAATTCCTGCAACGGTTGAAATGAAGGCCATATTAACCTCACCACCAAATGTACCCCCACCAACCGGAAAGCGAAAGGCTAAAAAGCTGATTGTAGACATGGAAATCCTTGAACAGGAGGGAGAAATGACTAATGGTGTAAAATATGTGTATTGGACATTTGGAGGAACGGTACCGGGCAGTTTCATCCGCACAAAAGTTGGAGATGAGGTAGAATTTCATCTAAAAAACCATCCTGATAATAAGCTACCTCACAACATTGACCTTCATGCAGTTACTGGTCCTGGTGGTGGCGCTGAGTCTTCTTTTGTAGCTCCAGGTCATGAAAAGGTGTTTTCTTTCAAAGTACTGAACCCTGGTCTCTATGTATATCATTGTGCTACAGCTCCTGTGGGCATGCATATTGCAAACGGAATGTACGGTCTAATTTTGGTAGAACCTGAAGAAGGCTTGCCAGCTGTAGATAAAGAATATTACATCATGCAAGGCGATTTTTATACCAAGGGCAGCAATGGCGATCGTGGGTTACAACCTTTCGATATGCAAAAAGCAGTTGATGAAAAGGCCGACTATGTGGTGTTCAATGGCAAAGTAGGTGCGCTGACAGGAGATAATGCCATAACGGCCAATGTTGGTGAAACTGTACGACTTTTTGTAGGTAATGGTGGTCCAAACCTTGTATCTTCTTTTCATGTGATTGGAGAAATATTCGACAAAGTGCATGTTGAAGGTGGTAGTAACATCAATGAAAATGTACAGACTACATTGATTCCGGCTGGTGGCGCCACTATCGTTGAGTTCAAAGTAGAAGTGCCAGGGACTTTCATTCTAGTAGATCACTCTATTTTCAGGGCGTTCAATAAGGGTGCTTTAGGCATGCTTAAAGTTCAGGGAGATGAGAACGAAGCTGTTTATTCGGGTGAATTACGAGATGATATTTACCTGCCAGAAGGCGGTGGTATACAAAAAATGCCTTCAACTAATGAAATACCCGAATCAGAAATTCCTGCAAAATCAATGGCAGAGAAAATGGAGTTTGGAAAACAAACATATATGCAGACCTGCTTTGCGTGCCATCAAGCGGAAGGGCAAGGGATAGCCAATGCGTTTCCACCCTTGGCAAAATCCGATTACTTAAACGCAGATGTTAACAGGGCGATAGATATTATTTTACATGGTAAAACAGGTGAAATCACTGTTAACGGTCAAAAATATAATAGTGTCATGACCGCACAAACGTTGTCAGATGATGAAGTAGCAAATGTGTTGACATACGTGTATAACAGTTGGGGTAATTCTAAAAAAGAAGTTACACCAACTATGGTGAAAGCAGTTCGAAGCAGTAATTAATCAAATAGAAATATGAGTTCTTTCGTTAAAAGTGTTGTTATACTCTTTACTGTTATGGCTATTCAGTCAACTCAGTCACAAGAAGCTATGGTACAAATTAAAGGAGGAACTTATATTCCTTTGTATGGGGTAGATTCAACCGCCGTTACCATAGCTGATTTTTCAATGGATGTTTACCCAGTTACGAATGCCGAATATTTGGATTTTGTAACAAAATTTCCATCATGGCAAAAGGATAAGGTAATACCGTTATTCGCAGATGGCAATTATTTAATCGATTGGGAAAACAATCTTTCATACGGTAAAACCCTTGCCGCAGAGGCTCCTGTAACAACTGTATCTTGGTTCGCAGCAAAGAATTATTGTGAATGTCAAGGAAAAAGATTGCCTACTATAGATGAATGGGAATATGCAGCAATGGCCGACGAAACCACAGCAGATGCTAGAAAAAAAGAATCTTACAACCAAAGTATATTAGATTGGTATGAGGCCCCCAAGTCTTTAGAGAAAAATATTGGCTCTACATTTAAAAATTATTGGGGTGTTTATGATTTGCACGGGTTGGTCTGGGAATGGACTATGGACTTCAACTCAGTATTGATATCGGGAGAATCAAGAAAAGATGTAGACAAGGACAGTAATCTTTTCTGTGGTAGTGCTGCAGTTGGGGCTTCCGATTTAATGAATTATGCTGCGTTCATGCGTTATGCCTTTCGTGGAAGTATGAAGGCTAATTACGCAGTAAAAAATCTAGGATTCCGTTGTGCGATGGACATTCCTCAAATATAAAAATAAATGAAAAATTCAAAAACGATACTTATTCTCTTTATGGTTATAGGTACTCTTATATCTTGCAATACAAAGAAAAAGAAGGATTTGGCTACAACTTCGTATCAATGCCCTATGAAGTGTGAAGGGGACAAAACTTATGACGCTCCAGGAGTTTGTTCGGTATGTAAAATGCAACTTCAGGTCTACGAACCAAGTATTAAAAACTTGAACGAAATCTCAGACATGTCTATATATAACCTACCATCCGTATGGACAAACCAAGATAATCAAGAGGTTGCTTTGAAAAGTTTACAAGGAAATGTTGTGGTTATGGTCATGATCTACACTTCTTGCCAGGCAGCCTGCCCTAGGTTGGCCGCAGACATGAGGGCTATTGAAAAACAGATTCCGGAAGCAGAGAAAGAAAATTTAAAAATGGTACTCGTCAGTATAGATCCTGAAACTGATACGCCAGAACGGTTAAAGAAATTTGCCGTAGAAAATGAAATGGATTCTAATCCATGGATTTTTCTTAGAGGCTCAGAGGCTGATACCAGGGAATTTGCTGCAGTATTGGCTGTAAACTACAAGAAAATTTCTCCCATGGACTTCTCGCATTCTAATATTATCAGCGTTTTTGACAAACGTGGAGAACTTGTTTATCAAAAAGAAGGCCTTGGCGTAGACCACAAAAAAACCGTAAATAAGATTTTGGACCTCGCACGGTGAATATAATAGTGTTTTCTTGAAATAACTTTTGAATATCTAGATTACATAAAACTTAGAGAAACTCATAGATAGAATAGAAATGAAAAAACCGTAATAATCTAACATTTAGATTATTACGGTTTTACTTTGTACTCGAGGCGGGAGTGCAAATATTTCCTATTAGCGCCTTATATATAAGCCTTTGAAAGGAATATAATTGGAGTGCACCCGAATCTGCAACCTTTAACATTTTTTTATATTTTATCATGGTAAAACATAGTAAAATGCTCCAAACATAATTTTCTATTATGTATTTCTGACAGCAAACTATAAAGGCTCATCATACCTATCTACCTTAGGTGATCTTAAATGGTCCATGAAGCCAGAAATTGGACTTCTCCATTCCTGTTTTAGAATATAGCCCAGCTTCACATAACTTTTGGCCGCGGCTTTCCAATCCTTGATTTTCAACCCCCTTTCCAATTTCCAGTTTTTCGATTCATAATGTATATAAAATTTCTTTCCTTCGATATCCGGCCAGTTGTTTTTCCTGAAATAATTCAAAACTTCATTTTCATTGGAGGGGGTCGCCAGTTTATAAAAGTTTTTTTTTGTTTTCTGTTTTAAGGAAGGTACCATTCCACGGCCCGGTTCCGGAACGCGGCCGTCCATTTTTTGGACCGTACCGACACCACTACTCGTGCTGGAGCTTGTACCGAAATTGGTCATCCTTATCCTGGAACCCACCGATGGATGATAGGAGGGAAAGTATTCCAGATAGCCCCATCCGTTCAAATCTTTGAGATAATTATGGTAGGTCGTCTTAGACCTTATTTTGGCGTTCTCCATAATCAATTGCCTGTTCACCATAATCGTCCTTTTAAAGAACTTACGGTTCCATTTCTGAAAGAAGGCCAGGTAAAGTGTAATATGTCCCTGTTTGATCCTGTAATCATTGTTAAAGCGATCGAAAGCTGCATTTAGATGTGCGATGTAGTTTACTTTTTCCATTTTCTGTTATTTCGGGTTATGTGAAAGTCAAGTATTGACATATTAAAAACCTCATTCGTTGGATTTCTTCCAATGTTCCAGTTCCTCTTCTAGGGTCCTGTTGTTCTGTTTCTTCTCCACGAACCGGGGTGTGTCCTCTTTTTTCTCATTGACGGTAAAAAGCGCTTCGAGCATTCCTACCGTTGGCTTGGTCTGTGTTTTCTCCATATCCTTCATAATGGCTATAACCGCATTGATTCTTTTTAGCAGGCGCTTTTCCATTTGCACCAAGTGGTTGGGAATCTCATCTTTGGGCAGTACCTTGTGCCTTTCGAAAAAATCGAGCATATCGGACATTCCAAGTGATTGTGAAGTACCTGTTACACGGCAAAACCTTCGAAAGCGCTTGACAACGCTCCGTTTCATCTTCAGGGTCAGAAAGGGCTCGTTCTTGAATTCGTTATCCATTTTTTACTAAATTTTAAACTGGTTTTCAGGCCATTAAGCCCTTTTTTACTAAAAAGCAAAGATTTAGAGCGACTGTATAAATCGTAATCTTCTAAAAATGAATGGATTGAACAATGTAACCGTGCGCCAGCAGGTTACCCTCTTGCTACTCCATTCCTTCATTTCATTTTCAGAACCGTCGTACTTCTTAGCTTAAAGGCAAAAGCGTTTTTTACTGTTTCTATCCATAAACTTCGATTAAGGATTTAGTTCAATATAATTTTCAAAACTTCTGCTGATGAAAAGAAAAAGAAAGGTTTTTCGACTCCAACATTTCAATGTAGTGCAATATCGAAGCCATATTCAATGGTATCGATTGGTGTCAATTAGTTGCCAAAATGGCATTTGTCCATCTACTTATTATATCCCGAGCGTTTTTCTTTTCTTTTTGAAACAGTAGAAAGCCCTCCTATTACTATTTCTCTTTTTATAAAAGCCGATGTTTAAGTTGGTATTGAGATGTTCCAATTACTTCCCATAGAGCCTTCGCTGTTATCTTTTCTGGAACCACTTCTAAAATTTCGATTGAATAAGGACTTATAAAAGTGAGTAGGCGAACGGTTATGCAGTCCGTCTCAGTCTAAATTTTAAACCTTTGTAGAGAAAAGTTGATAGTCGGTTACGGTTTCAGCGAACTTGATTTCGGATGTTTATTTCATAATGGAAATTTTCTTTCCGGCGTAGTGAAGAGAATACATGCTAGGGTAAGTCTACATCAAGAATTGGGTTTAAGAACTAATGTAAGGAAGCTCTTTTCCTGCGATGCAACTTATTGAGCGAAATGTAAAGGAAAGTGCTGAGTGGACCTTAAAAATCATTCTAACACAGATTACAATAAAATTCCATCACAATGTATTGGACTATTTTATTTACACCCTTTTTAAAATTTTTTACAATAATTCACTACATTGTTTCTGAAATATCATCTATGATTACTTTTCCCTTATTCGCTGGCCTAGCAGCCTCAATTCTACATGTAGTCTCAGGCCCTGACCATCTGGCGGCTGTAACTCCGTTAGCAATTGAAACTAGACGTAAAGTCTGGAAAATTGGACTGTTCTGGGGTTTTGGACATTTGACAGGAATGCTTTTAATAGGATTACTTTTTCTACTGTTCAAAGAATATATTCCAATAGAAAAGATATCGGAACATAGCGAACAGCTGGTTGGAGTTGTATTAATTGCTGTTGGTCTCTGGGCTTTATTTAGTATGTTTTACAAAAGCAAGAGACATAAGCATCCACATGTCCATGGCGGGGAAGAACCATATATTCATGTTCATGAACACAATCATGATACTAATAAATTTGAACATTCTCATAACCATGATAAGAAACCGAAACAAAATCTGTGGTCATCTTTTGGAATCGGGGTTCTACATGGACTTGCAGGAATAGCGCATTTTATTTTGCTCCTACCGGTATTGGGGTTTGAAAACCAATTGGATAGTATTCAATACATAGTTGGCTTTGGATTAGGAACTTTGTTGGCTATGACGATTTACACCTTTTTACTGGGAATAATCACTAGTTATTCTAAAGGTCAAAAGAGTAAATTTCTTTTCAAAACAATTCGCCTATCAGGGGGTATTTTTGCAATCGCAATTGGTGCGTATTGGCTTTATCTTAGCCTTTAAAACTTCAAATCAGTAATAACAACTCTATGATTTCCAGTGTCAGCAATAATCAGTTTATCATTTTGCGTACAGATTGAAAAAGGCCAATACAATGAGCTTGAAGTGCCATGCATGGTTTCTTTGTTTTCGCTACCTGTATTAAAATCCCGCTTGCCGATTACCGCTGTTGCTTCTACATTGTTTTTTATCGGTACTTCTTCGAACCATAAGATTCGGCTATTGCCCGTATCATTAACTAAGAGACCATCTTTATAGAAACAGGCGTCGTATGTCCAATTTAGTGATCTCGGAGTAGGAAACAAACTAAATTGATTTTGACCACTTGCGTCGAAATCTGTTTGACCCACAATTACATCTGCTTGTTTTGAAAAAGCTTCGTCTGCATTATTCCATATAAGGTTACGGTAGAATTGCGTATCAGCAACAATCATCTGTTTCTTCGTATTTACTTTAATCGAATAAGGCCAAATGGGTTCATTATTTTCATAATCGCGAGTATCGAAATTAGACTTTCCTATTACTTTATCCGCGGCGGTGAAATTAGTGTTTGGAATATCTTCATAGAATAGAATTCTACGATTACCCGTATCTGCTATCCACAAGCTTTTTCCATCTGAAAAAACACCGTAGGGCCAGTTTAAAGTTTTTGCCGAAGGGTTATTTCCGATACCTGCCACGTTGGGTTGGTTTAAATAGAAATCAGGCTGACCTATCACTATATCAGCTGGTTGTCCATTTTTTGTCGGTAATGAATGCCAAACAAGTACGCGATGATTCCATGCGTCACCAATAATCAAAATTTTACCATTGCTCCATATTCCCGAAGGATAAAGCAATGTTTTTGCAGTAACTACTCCCCCAGAATTTCTCCCGGTTTCTAATACATCCGATTGACCCAAAACTACATCGGGTTCTTGAAATTCAACTGTTGGCAAGTCATTCCAAATAAAAACACGGTTACGACCTGTATCAGATACAAATAGGTGATTATTTGCTACAAAAACTCCTCTTGGAGCCAAAAATGGCATTTCTTTAGACCCTTTAAAAACATAAGAATTGTCAACGTGTTCACCGAGGGTTTCAAAATTCATACTAACAGATTCTTGGTAGTTGCTCTCCAGGTAACATACTGATGACTCGTTTACCGCCAATAGCACTTTCCATGATGACTTGTCTAGGGTGTTCAGCAACTACGCTTCCAATAATTCTAGCGTTTTTCCCATTTTCATCCTGTTGCAAAACAGCTAAAATTGTATCGGCTTCTGACTCGGAAACAAAGGCAATGAATAGTCCTTCATTAGCTACATATAAGGGGTCTAGACCTAATAATTCACAGGCACTTGCAACTTGCTCATCCATAGGGACATCTCTTTGAACTAAATCAATTCCTATTTCCGACGATTGGGCGATTTCTTTTAGAACGGTTGCGACTCCGCCACGCGTGGGGTCTGTCAATAAATGAATGTTCTCCCCAAATTGTTCTATCAAGTCAATGATTGTATGATTCAAATTGGCGGTGTCGCTCTCAATTTCAGAATCAAATTCTAAACCTTCCCGAACAGACATAATAGCCATTCCATGGGAGGCGACATTACCACTGATAATTATTTTATCTCCAACTGTAATGTTCTTTGCACTAATGTTAGACTTTGGATGTATCGGGCCAACTCCTGATGTGTTCACAAAAATTTTATCTCCTTTTCCCTTCTCAACAACTTTAGTATCGCCAGTTACTACTTGCACCCCAGCTTTTTCACAAGCGAATTTAATAGCAACCAGAATATCCCAAAATTCTTTCACGGGAAGTCCTTCTTCAATAATAAAACTTAACGAAAGATATTTAGGTGTGGCACCGCACATAGCCAAATCATTGACCGTTCCGTTTACAGCGAGCTCTCCAATATTTCCTCCTGGAAAAAAAATAGGAGAAACTAAAAAACTATCCGTTGAAAAAGCAGTTTTACCTTGCAGATCTATAAAAGCACCATCATGACGTTCATCCAGAATATCATTGCTTAACAGATCGAAAACACCACTATCCAGAAGTTTGTTTGTTAAAACCCCGCCACTTCCATGACCTAGGGTAATGACATCAAAGTCAAGTTTGGGCATGGGGCATTGCAGCTGCATGCGTATTTTATTGTTTTCCGACATTTAATATGATTATGCTTCCACTAATCCAGAAAAATGATAGTACGCGGCACAAGCTCCCTCACTGCTAACCATGGGTGCTCCAAGTGGATTTGTAGGCTTACACTTCTTTCCAAATTGGGAGCATTCGAAAGGTTTTTTTATTCCCTTCATAATCTGTCCTGAAATACAATCTGGATTTTCAGGAGCCTCGTCAATGGTAACATTATATTTTTTAGCAGCATCAAATTCAGCGTACTTTTCTCTGACGGCATATCCGCTTTCAGGAATTTCACCGATTCCGCGCCACATCTGATTACGCACTTCAAACACTTCATTAATTACTTTTTGTGCCTCAAGATTACCATCTTCACGAACGATACGTGCATACTGATTTTCAACTGAGGATTTGCTTTGTTCTAATTGACGGATGACCATCAAAATACCTTGTAAAACATCCAAGGGTTCGAAACCGGTTACTACAATCGGCACTTTGTATTTGGCCGATATCAGATGGTACTCCGCGTTCCCCATAATCGTACAGACATGACCTGCCGCTAAGAAGCCGTCAATTTTACTTTCTTCATCATCAATAACAGCTTTAATAGCTGGCGGAACCAATACATGAGATGCTAAAATGGAATAATTTTTGACACCTCTAAGATGTGCATGAACAACGGATAAAGCATTGGCAGGAGCCGTAGTTTCAAAGCCAACAGCAAAGAAAACCACCTCTCTGTCAGGATTATCTTCTGCAATTTTCACCGCTTCTAAAGGGGAATATAAAATGCGCACATCAGCACCTTCAGCTTTAACCTCTAAAAGACTTTTTTGAGAGCCTGGTACGCGAAGCATATCCCCGAAAGAACAAAGAATGACTTCTTTCTCGAAGGCTAAATACACCGCTTTATCAATAAGGTTTAAAGGAGTCACACAAACGGGGCAACCAGGACCATGAATCATGGTAATCGAATCTGGCAACATGTCTATGATACCGTTTTTCACTAGACTATGCGTCTGTCCACCGCAAACTTCCATAATGGACCAAGGTCTGGAAACGGTATTTTTGATTTCCTCTAAATATTTTTTGGCTAGTTCTGGATCGCGATACTCGGACATGTATTTCATAGCTGCTGGTTTTAGTTCGTTTTTGGCAAATATTCATCTACATCGGTTAGGTCTCCCAGCTCGCCTATTTCTTCAAGATATTTAAAAGTTTTCTGTGCTTCCTCTTCATCAACTTTGCTAATAGCTACGCCAACATGAACTAATACATAATCATCAATATTGGCATCTGGCAACATCTCTAAACTAGCTTCTTTCATAATACCGCCGAACAATACTTTGGCCATACGTACCCTGCCATCATATTGCATATCAATGCTTTTTATCTTTCCTGGAATTGCTAAACACATAGTCTAAATTTTTATATACTGATAATAACACAGCTGACCGAACGAAATATTCTCATCGTTACTAGACAATATACGATTAAATTTTAATTTTATCCCTTGCTTTTGCGATAGTTGCGACAGTTTTGTGACTAAAAGGGAATTTTGAAAAACGCCGCCGCTGCAAGCAATTGTTTCATAGTCATTTTGCTTGGCAATTTTCAAAATAACCAAAGCAAGGGTATGGATAAAACTATTGGCGTTTCTAAATTTAGAAATTCCTTCTTCTTTTGCCTTTTGGATATTAGCAATGAGAGTTTTTGATGGAATTCTCTCAAATGCTAAGTCTTCTAAAAAATCGATATAATCATTACCGTCATAATTCCTGGCTTGATTTTCTAAAAGCATTGCCGCTTCTCCTTCGTAAGAAGTCTTATCAATGATATCCAATAGGGATGCGACAGCATCAAACAATCTACCAACTGAGGAAGTTTTTAAGCTGTTAATTTCTAACATCCTGTTATAAACTTTCCATTCGGTTTCGGAGAATTTAGACTTGGCAAGCTCTCTTTTTGAACATGGAAGTATACTGAGCAATGCCAAACGTGGTTCTATCGCCATTCTATCAGCAGCAATCCAATCTACATACTCAAAGTGCGAAAGGCGTTTCATTTTATGTTTTTCATAATTGAAAAATTCCCCTCCCCAAATGGCCTGATCGTCACCGAAACCTGTTCCATCCCAAACAACGCCTAATATTTTTTCCTTGGATTTAAATAAATCATGTTCACCCAATACACTAGCGAAATGTGCTTTGTGATGCTGAATGGAAACTAGTTTTGTATTGCTTTTTTTGGAAAACGCTTTACCCAAAATACTACTTTGATATTGCGGATGTGAATCAATCAAAATAACTTCTGGTTGGCTTTCAAAAAGTTCCTTGTATTTAACAATACTTTCTTGATAGCGCACTAGAACATCATAATTATCTAAGTTTCCAAAATAGGGACTCACGTAGGTATGTGCATTTGGCACGTAGCTGAACGTGCTTTTTAGATGAGCCCCCATTGCCAAAACTTTTACAGGATTAGATTGTGTTCCTTTTAAATAGTTTGGGGCAAGTCCTCGAGAACGGCGAAGTATAATTTGTTGCTCACCAGCGAAACGAACAACCGAATCATCCTGTGGAAAAGCAACTTCTAAATCGTGATGTAAAAAATACTCGGTTACTCCCGAAAGCTGTTGAATTGCATCTTCTTTTGTAGATATAATCGGCGAACCATGAATGTTGCCACTTGTTGCGATGATGGGTATTTTCAGCTCATCCATCAAAAGTACTAGTAGTGCTGAAGATGGTAACATAACACCAAACTGATTTAAATTAGGAGCGATACTTTCTTGCTCTAAATCTGTTATGCTCTCCTTCGGATTCAAAATAATGATGGGCGATACCGAAGAAGTAAGTGCTTTTTCTTCCGACAAACTAAGCTTAAAGTCGTTCTTTACTCTTTCGATAGAAGGATAGAGCATCGCAAAAGGCTTAGTCGGTCGTTTTTTCTTTGCTCTCAAACGTTCAATGGTTAATTTATTATTAGCGTCGCAGCAAAGTAGATAGCCATTTGTGTTTTTTATTGCTACAATGTCACCATCTAATATAAATTTTGAAACTTTTTTGATGATTTCTGAATCAGCATCAACTATTGTTTTTCCATCAGATGTGGTAACTTTCAACTTGATACCACAGTCAGCACAACTATTAGTCTGCGAATGAAATCGCCGGTCATTGGGATTGGTATATTCTGTTTGACATGCAATGCACATATCAAAAGCAGAAACTGTCGTGTTGGCGCGTTCAAATGGAAACTTTTTTGTCACCGCATAGCGAGGTCCACAGTTGGTACAAGTAGTAAAGGCATAACCGTATCGCCTATTGTTTGTATCTCTTATTTCTATTTTGCATGATTCACAAATCGTAAAATCTGGCGTAAGTGGAATGTTGATTTTATGATTTGATTCCGAATGAACTATTCTGAAGTCATCAAATTCTCGAAAAGCGATTTCTGAAATAGAATATGATTGAATACTAGAAACTTCAGGAGCACTCTTAAGAATAGTAGTTAGGAAGTCCCTTGCTTTTTCTTCAACCGAGTTTAAATGGATTAAAACACCATCCTCATTATTACAAACTGAACCGTTACATTGAAATTGATCGGCTAGGCCATAAATAAAAGGACGGAAACCCACCCCTTGTACCTGACCTGAAATAATAATTTGAAAGGTTTGTTGCATTTAGGCATTATCCTTCTTCTGTTTGATTTTTGCTAGCAGCCACTCGCACCATTCATCAATACCTTCCTCTGAAAGAGCGGAGATTTGAAGTACTTCCAGCTCATGATTTACCTCTCTAGCATCTTTAGTTACAGCTTCTACTGAAAATGGTACATAAGGCAATAAATCCGCTTTGGAAACCAACATCATATCGCTGGTCAAGAACATTTTTGGGTACTTTTTTGGTTTGTCATCCCCCTCGGTAGTGGCCATTAACGTTACACGATAATCTTCGCCCAAATCAAAAGATGAGGGGCAGACCAAGTTTCCTACATTTTCTATAAAAAGTAAATCGATGCTCTCTAAATCAAATTGGTCAAGTACTTGATGCACCATTTGAGCTTCTAAATGACAAATACCGCCTGTAACTATTTGAAGCGCCTGAATACCCGTTTCGCGAATACGGTCGGCGTCACGTTCGGTTTCTAAATCACCTACCATAACTGCCATGGTAATTTTATCTTTTAATTTTTGAGCAGTTTTTTGCATCAAAGTGGTTTTACCACTTCCTGCGGAAGATGTAATATTTATTAGAAGGGTTCCTTTATTTGCCATCTCCTTCTTAATTATATCCGCTACAAAATCATTGGCTTTGAGCAAATTGATATTGGTGTTTTCGCATTGCACCGTTCCTCGTGCTGCTTTTGTTGATTTTTCTACCATTTTCTTTTTTATTTGGGAAACCACATGTGGTTTTACTTTTAATAATCACCCGACCAGCAAGGTCAGTCTTCGAATTCCACTTTGTGAATCAGCATTTCTTCGCCCTGAATCACATTCTTGCTGGGCTTTCCACATTGATTACAAATGAATCGATATTTCTCTACGTCGGTAATATAGTCACAAAATTCACAATGTATTTTCAGACTAGTTGATTCTATATGCATTTCGACATGATGGTAACCGGGATTTGTTATATGATAAGCACTATAAGCATTGTGTAAAAGTCGTGGTTCGATATTTGAAAGTATACCAACTTTCAAATGAATAGCTTTTAACCTATTCAATTTTTCGGTTTCAAACTCTTGTTCAAGCGTTCGCATAATGCTATTTACTATAGATGTTTCATGCATTAAATTAAACTTTTAACTTTTTCTAGTTCTTTTAAATGGTCGTTCGCCTGTGAAATCAAATTAGCATCGCTAACCAATACCAAAACTTCTTCGGCTTTTGACTTCATATCTTCATATTTTTCAAGTTCTCCCAAACTATCTTCATTGTGAGTGAGCCAGCCCAATTCCAATTGGTTGAGAAGTGTCAATGCACGTTCAAAAGGATAAGCGTTTGCCGTTCGTACATCAAGGGCTTCGTTAAAAAGCAGAGCTGCTTTTTTTAAATTATTATGGATTTTAGCTGGTGGAAAATCCATCAAAGCTGTTGCATAGTTATGACTGGCCATAGCGTTTTCATACGGGTACTTGTCTTTAGTATAAAACGCCAAAACCTCTTTAAATGAAGACGCGCAAAAGGCGGTCCACATTGCCTTTTCCTCTGAACTAACAGGGATTTCTGAATATATCAAAGCCAGATTGTGATGAACATCAGCGAATTTCTGCGGATGTGTATCCCGCTTAAAAACTTTTAATACATCTTGAAAAGCATTTATAGCTGCTTTGTAATATTGTGGACTTCCATTTTTTGACCATGTATATAAGAGAATACCTTTTTTGAATCCCGCTTCCCCTAAAAATTCTGGAATATCCGCTTGTTTAAAATATTGAATCGCCTTATTGATCAGTTCTTTTGATGCAATATAATCTTTCTTGAAATTGGCGATTTCCGCTGCATCAACTAACAACATACCTGCTTGTACTTTTAGATTTTTTGACTCGTAATAAGCAATTGCTGATAATTGCACATCGTGAACTTCATCTAACTTTTTCTTACTATAAGGCACCTCTAATTCTGCCATTAGAATTCCGGCTAAATGCGTGCTCATTGCATTTTTAGCGTCATTAGAGATGGCAATCGAAAGTTGTGCTTCTACTAGTCGTTTTGCTTCCTTCAATTCCCCATAGTCTAGAAGTAAGTTTAGAAAATGTTTTGCCGTAAATACTCTGATTTCATCATTTTCAGCTTTGGAAAGTGCTTCGGAAAATTCCTTTTTAAGTTCTTCGTTGCTTTTAGGACCTTCGACTATCCCATAGTAGTTCACTACGGCATTATTGTGTAGTGATGTACGATAACAGAAATCAACCATGGAGGACGAAATCTCGTATCCAAACTGTAAATGGGTAGCAATCAAAAGATGCTGATATAAAAGAGATTCTTCTGAAACAAACTCAAATGATTTCTGTTGATTTCCTAATTTATAAAAAACCAAAGCGAGTAAGTTTTCTTTAGTAAATGGGGTAGTTGGAAACACATAAGGTGGTTCCAAATCATACCAATCCAAAGGAACTATAATCTCATCAGAATTTATCACTAAGGTTTTAAAATCAGTTATGGTATTTGAATCCTGAGTAACAGTAACCAATTCATCTAATCTATCAATAGACGCAATAGTATTTAGAATTTTTTGGTTAGTGTCAGTTGTTGTTAATATTGTAAGCATCTTTATCTACTTTTTGTGAACCTCTAGGGTCTTTTGCCGCCGTTTGCTGCATACTTCTTCCATAAATTTCAGCTAGTCGCTCAGAACGGTAATCACCAATAGTTTTAATCAAAACCTGATTCGGGTCTTTTGTATTGATAAAAATAAGTGAAACTTCCCAACGACCTTTTACAGGGGTAACTTTGTATTGTACCTCTGAATCCAAAAGCCAGTTGTTTTTTTGCTTCGTCATGAAATATTCACCTTTATCAAGCTGGTTTTCTCAATGATTTCGTAGCCTAATGGCCTATCTGTCGTATCCAAATCGTTGTCTATCAAAATCTCCCGTATCGCAAGTGTTTTATCGCCTTTCAAATTACGGGATTTTAAAAGAAACTGCGTTGGTTTGTAAAGTTTAACAAACCATTGACTGGAAACAGGTGTAATCAAAATGTTACCTTGTTCTTTAACATAGGTCACATAAGCATAATGGATTTCACCAAAAATTGGTTCAACCAATTCATGGTCCAAATAAATATGTGAATTCTTTAAGTTAATTTTCGTAATCACATCGGAATCGATAAATTTAGGTCTTCTAAAATATGCTGAACTACTTTGTCTCCGGCTTCTTTTACAACATCACTTAAATCAACTTCTAGTTTAGTATTTTCAATTGCCACTAAATATACCTGAATATCTTCAGGATACTCATCTTGTAATATTTTTTTGGTGTATGATAAAGCCTGATCCCATTTCATTCCATGGAGAAAAACCAAGGGGTCATCTTCAGGTGCTTTCATAACTTCTTCCGCTGGCACCTTGAATAAAGTGCCAACAGGCTCATTACTGTTTAAAACTGCATCTGCCAAAATGATTTTATTATGACCTTTTAATCCGAATAACACTTCAAAGGCTGCTGTACCCATATCGAAAATATTAATATTTTCAGATTCAGGAAGTTTTTCTCGTAGTTGTTCAATCACATAAATACCTACAGCATCATCGCTTCTGACCGGATTTCCAAACCCCATTATTGCCGTCTTCATATCTTTTTAATTTCAGTTAAATTAAAAAACTTTCCTGAGGTTACCCCTCAGGAAAGTCCTTATAAAACTATATGACAAAGGTTATAGTTTAAATCGTGATAGCTCTACGCCACTTTTAGCATCGTGGGCATGCACCGTGCAAACCAAGCAAGAATCGAAGGAACGAGCTACAATACCTACTTCTACTGGATCTAGTGGGTCTTCGATGTCTATACCAATTAGCGCTTCTTCAATTGGACCAGGATTATCATTACCATCTTGCGGACCAACATTCCATGTTGTCGGTGCCATCACTTGATAATTTTTGATTACACCGTCCTTAATCTCTATCCAGTGCGCTAAAGCACCACGGGCGGCTTCGGTAGCTCCAAAACCTTTTCCATCTTTCTCAACAGGCTTGATGTAGAACTCACCATCCAAATCAATTTCAGATAACCATTGTTCTACAAACTTATAGATTCTTGGAGCTTCATGAACTCTTGCCAATACCCTAGTGAATACACTAGGACCTAGTTTTTTCATAATATCACCAAACAAAGGATCTTGAATCTGGTGGTCTTTGTTCGCAGGATTAGAGTTCATTATTACACGCGCCAATGGTCCAGCTTCTGCTGCCTGCCCATCATAACGAGGTGATTTTGACCAACTATATTGATTATCAAAATCGCTATCATGTAAGGTTTGCGACTTCATTGGAGTTGGTAACGGCTCATCCCAAGGGTGAAGACCATCTTCTTGATCTTTATACCATGAATGCTTTACATGCTCGCTTACCTTCATATGATCAAACTCATGATAGTTTTCTCCATCAAAGAATCCACTTGATTGAATCAAAGCATCGTTCCTACCTTCTATAGTGGGATTGTTATATCTGTCTTTGTGTAAATATGTTCCTGTAGCCAGGAATTTACCAACGCCTTGACCAAATTTATCCAATCCGAATTCAATACCAGCTCTTATCAATAAACCTAAATCACTATTTTTTTGAGATTCATTTTCATCAACCCAAGCCAACATATCATCCCAAGACTTAATTTCCATGTATCGCTCAATAGAACAACCCAACCAAATCGGCTCAAGCCAATCATTTTTAAATTGTGCCAAAATTGCATGTGCCCGAGTAATATCTTTTAATGTAGGTGCACACATAACACCGCCTGGCACCATATAACTGGAGTGCGGCCATTGACCACCAAACAAAGCGTAAATCTGTACTGGTAATCCACTCGCTGTTAATCCTTTTTGAAATGTTTCACCAACATAAGCAGACCATCGTTTTACAACTTCTTCATAAAGAGGTTGATCTGCATATTTTTTATTTGCTAAATCCGTAGCAAAAATGGCATAGTACCATCTTGGGATACTTTGTAAGGTTTCCGAAGCTTGGCCAATAGCTCTTAACAAAAGTGCATTTGGGCTTAGTTTTGTTCCCCATGCCGTATCCAGCGCAGATGACGCACAATACAAGTGTGAACCTCCACAGATTCCACAAATTCTAGGTGTGACAATGAGTCCCGATTGCGGGTCTTTGCCCTCCATAATTTTCTCAAAACCTCTAAACATGGCCGCCTGAGTATGAGCTCGAGTTACTTTACCGTTTTCGATATAGACCTTTACATCTAAATCGCCCTCAACACGGCCAACAGGAGATATATTTAATTCTGTAACTGACATTTGTTTTTCTTTTAAGATTCTATTTATTTGGAAGTTTCCATTATTTTTTTGTTTGTTGGCATAACTTTTTGAAAACCTGCCTCTAAATAGTATGCTAGTTTTGTTCTTCCCTCTGGAACTTCTTTTGGAAAAACCCCTAAGTGCTTCATAGTTTTCAAAACACTACCTTTCATCAAATCATTATGAGGAAACCCTGGTTCGGTACATCCTAAACAAGGATGGTTTGAACGGGTTTTACTTGATTGTCTATTCCATAAAATATTATTGCAACTCGCACGCGTCATTGGACCTCTACAACCCACTTCATAGAATAAACATCCGCCGCGGCGACCGAACCCCCCGTCAACTTTTTGTGCAAAATTGGTAACGTTAGTACAACCATCTTGAACGAAGTCTGTAAAAAACGTTTTTGGTCTTTGATAATCATCTATTAAAACATCACCTATTCTACCAACAGAAATTGCCACTAATATCTGAGTAATCCAATCCGGATGCGCAGGGCAACCTGGTATATTTATAACTGGCAAACCGCCTTTGGACACATAGTCGGCTCCAAGGAAGCCCCCTTTGTTCTTTTTAAGGAATTGCATTCCAGTAGATTCACTAGGGTTTGGTGCCACAGCAGGTATACCTCCCCAAGTTGCACAATCACCAATAGCAACAACATAGCCAGCAACTTCAGAAAGTTCTTTAATCCAGTCCTTCATAGGTCGATCAGCAAATAAATTCATGGTACCTGTATTATCAGGACCTTGAATAATCGACCCTTCAAATACAAGAATATCCATCTGTACCTTTCCCGCAAGGATATCCTTTAATAGGTCTTGAACTTGGTCCCCAATCTGTAAACCTGTTGTTGGGTGCCATAGTATGTTTAATCCGAAGTCGGTGATAAGTTCCACCACAGTTGGTTCTTCGGCGTTCAAGAAGGACATTGTGTTTCCACTGCATGCCCCTCCTTGTAACCAGAGTACGTTTGCCATAATTTGAGAAATATTTAATATATAGTTAAGTAAGATATGAATATGCTCATTATTTAGCAAAACAATTATGGCATAACCATCTATTTGGAATATTTCTAAATAAATTTGTTTTTGAAAAACTAAAAATCCGAATATAAAATCGCATACTAAGTAATATTCTTTGCGAATAATTTGCTTTCATTTTCAAATCGCAATCGAAGCTTTTTCATATCCTCGGAGAGTTTAATATCTAATATTTTTGCATAATGTTGAGTCGTTTTCAATGACTTGTGTCCTAACATCTTACTAACAGATTCAATAGGTACACCATTAGATAAAGTTATAGTAGTTGCAAACGTATGTCTAGCCATATGAAAGGTTAATTTCTTCGTTATACCACTAAGATCAGCAATCTCTTTAAGGTACCCGTTTGTTTTCTGATTACTATAAACAGGTAGTAGCTTATTTTCATAATTTATCATACTAGCATATTTGGATATAATTTGCTCGGCAACGGGTAAAATTGGAATACTACTTAATGTTTTTGTCTTCGTCCTGTTTACTTTTATCCATCGTCCACCATCCATGCCTATTACAATATCGTCTTCTTTGAGTTTTGCAACATCAACATAGGCAAGACCTGTGTAACAGCTAAAAATAAAAACATCCCTAACCTGCGACAACCTAGGAATTGAAAAGTCAGCTTCAATGAGTTTATCAATTTCATCTTTTCTTAAAAACTCCTTATCAATGGTCTTCGCCCGCAGTTTGAAATTATAAAACGGATCCTTATCCAACCATCCATTTGCACAAGCCACCCTTATGATTTTTTTAAAATAAGCAACATACTTTAAAGCTGAATTATGCGAGAGATTTTGTTTGGTCTTTAAGAAGTAAATGAACCCATTGATATATTGGACATCTATACCCTTTAAAGGGTAATCATCTAACTTGTAATTAGATTTAATGTATTTGGCAAGATGCTTTTTGGTAGTTTTATACCTTTGTAAGGTCCTAAAAGAAAACTCTTTTCCTACCAACCTTTCCATTGTAAGATTGTGTTCTTCAAACATTTCTAGAATGAGTTTTCGACTTTTATTGACACCAATATATTCATCTCTTATACCTTTTGCCGTTACAATCTCGATATCTTGGTTTAAAAGATTCTGATAAATCTCATAAATCCTATTTTTGATTATATCCAGCTGTCGATTAGCCTGTCTCGCTTCTATGCTATATCCAATAACCCGGTTTGCTTTAGCATTCCATTTTGATATAGGTATTTTCCGCAAAGTGCTGACTTCTGCTCTTTTACCATTGACAGTTATTCGTAGATAAATGGTGGCCATAGATAGGTCACCAGTAGCCTTTTTCCTGAGATAAAATAAAACGGACAACGAATTCTGCATTAATTTTCGATTTAAAATACTTAAATATAGAAAATAATTCACAAAAGTCAACGCTGTAAGCTACTGTAAATAAGAGAATTAAAATCAATTCGGGCGCAGTAACTACTATCTTTCTAGTGCGCCCGAATTAGACACCTGCCAGATGGTTTTAAATGGTCCTAAATGATATCGTTAAAAAGAAAAAACCCTGTAAAACATATAGTTTACAGGGTTTTGGTGTAATGTAATCTGTTAATCGTACTCGAGGCGGGAATCGAACCCGCACTCCGAAGAACTGGATTTTGAATCCAGCGATTTTAATATCAAAATCAAGTAAACATACTTATAATCAATTGATTAATAATGTTTTAATATTTATTTATTTCATTTAATAACATCCTAAATCAATATTTGTTGTACCTATGTTGTACCAAAAATGATTATCTTTATAATCCGAATTATAGGGTTATGGCATCGAACGCAAAAATTGTAGTAAGAAAAAAAGTAAATAAAGAAGGGTTATACCCATTGGCAATACGTATTACTAAAAATCGTAAATCCACATATCATTACATTGGTCACTACGTTGATTTGAAAGATTGGGATGAAAATAAATCAAGAGTAAAAAAGTCTAATACAAATTCTATTAGGCTAAATAATTTATTAGCTACAAAACTATTAGAAGTCAACAAAGCACTTGTGGATTTGCAATCTGAAAAAAAGGACTATTCAGCGAATCAGATTAAAGAGTCTCTATATTCCGCATCTAAATCAAGTGCCTTTTATGAAATTGCAAATGATTTTCTTTTTGAACTTGAAGCAAATAATAAACTTGCCCAACTGTCCGCAGATAGAGTCCGTGTAAATCACGTCATAAACTTTAGTAAGTCTAAGCAATTAACCTTTCCTGAAATTGACGAGCAGTTTTTGAGAAAATTTCAAATCTATTTGAAAAAAGAATTTAACCTTTCAGAAAGGTCAATAGTAAATAATCTTGTGGTCATTAGAACTATCTATAACAGGGCTATAAGAATGAACTTAGTAGATAGAAAACTCTATCCTTTTGGTTCTGACAAGATTAGAATTAAATTTCCTGAAACTGAAAAAATAGGGCTTAACCAACAAGATATAATAGCGTTCGAAACTGTAAAAAACTTAACAACTTGTGAAACGCATGCTCGCAATGTTTGGCTATTCAGCTTTTATTTTGCTGGTATTAGAGCTGCAGATGTTCTCAAAATAAAATGGTCTAATATTTATGACGAAAGATTAAACTACAGAATGAATAAAAACTCAAAATTGCTTTCTCTGAAAATTCCTGAGAAAGCCTTATCCATATTACGCTGCTATAAGAATGATAAACGAAATGACGAAGATTTTGTCTTTCCGGAGTTGAAAAAGGCTGATCTTAAAGATGCCAAAGATGTTTATGCTAAGACCAAAACGGCTACAAAAAAATTGAACAAATACCTAGTTGAAGTTGCCAAGAAAGCAAAAGTTAAAAAGAAAGTAACAATGCATATTGCACGTCATAGTTTTGGAAATCTATCCGAAGACAAAATCCCAATTAAAATACTTCAAAAATTATATAGGCATAGCGACCTCAAAACAACCATAAACTATCAAGCGAACTTCATCCACAAAGATGCGGATGATGCTTTAGATAGTGTTGTTAACTTTTAATCTATTTTACACTCTGCTAAAAGCACCCTTTTAGATGTGAGCTATATTTGAATTGGATTCGCTAATTTTTGATTGAAGCATTTAACCAACATTTTATACAGTTCTGGATGTTTTTTTTTGAGCAAGTCTGGACACTCAAAGAAATATTCTGAAGCTACTGCAAAAAATTCAGCCTGATTTGTACCTCCGTATTTTCTGATATCAGAATGATTGTCATTTATCGCTTCCATTTCTTTATGGATTAAATTCAGCCAAGGTATTGCATATTGATGTTCTAATAATCGCTCTGGAACGCCATCTGTACTGTCATCCAGCTTATCAATGAGATGCACGAATTCGTGTATGCCAGTATTGCTTTTATCGGTTGTGTTTTTAAAACCGTGATACAATGCTTTTTAGATAAAATCATTTGTTTCTCAAAACGTCCATTTCCAACTATTCCACCAATATTGCGCGAGTTATCCTTACTGCTAAATTGCATATCTTCATTAAAATTATCTGGATATAATAGAATGCTACTTAAATTAGTGTAATGCCATTCTTTAAAGCCAAAAACAGGAATTACCGCACTTGCTGAAATTAAAATTTTGTCTAATTCTTCTAATTCAAACTGCACACCATCTATATAAACTTCACTTAAAAATTGCATCATTCGTTGCTAAAAAACAAGTTGCTTGTCTTCTGAAAGATTCTGGTAATAGAGAACATGCTCCATTAATAATTTGTTCCAATGTTCTGGAAAAGGCTTTACGTTTTGTCGTTTCGCTTTTCGATAAAAATCAATAGCAAACAGCAGAATCCCAACAAAAATTAAAATATAAACCATATTAAAACGCGAGAATTAATCTACAGGTTCCGCTTTAAAGCCTACTTTTTGTAATGTAGCCTTTACATCTTCTTCTGAAGCACCATCGCTTTCAATGGTTAAAATTTTATCAGGATTAGCGGTATCCACTTTCCAACTTTCTACACCTTCTTGCTTGTTTAAAAATGGGGTAACTTTTGAAACGCATCCACCACAATTGATATTTGTTTTAAATTTTAAAGTTTTCATTGTATTTGAATTTATGATTAATATTAAAGTTTTACTTGTTTAAGCCTTAAGCTATTTAGAACTACAGATACGCTACTGAAAGCCATTGCCATTCCTGCAATCATTGGGTCCAATAAAAATCCATTTACGGGATACAAAACGCCTGCTGCAATTGGAATACCTATGAGATTATAAATGAATGCCCAAAAAAGATTCTGACGTATGCCCAAAACAGTTCTCTTTGACAGTTCCAATGCTTTTGGGATGGATTGTAAATCTGACGTTATCAATGTCATTTTTGCAACGTCCATTGCTATATCCGAACCTTTACCCATAGCGATACTTACATTGGCTTGTGCCAAAGCGTGAGAATCGTTGATGCCATCGCCTACCATAGCTACTATCTTCCCTTCTGCTTGTAATTTTTCAACAAAAGCCGCTTTCTCTGAAGGCATGACTTCTCCTTGGTAATTTGTTATTCCTACTTGTTTTGCGACAGCTGATGCGGTTTTATTATTATCTCCAGTAAGCATATAGACCTCGATCCCTCGTTCTTGAAGCGTTGCTATGGCCTTTTTTGAAGTTTCCTTAATTTTGTCTGCAATGGCGAGTATAGCCAGCACTTCTTTTTCATTACCAAAAAATATGACAGTTTTTGCCTGTTCTTCGAGACTTTCTGCTGTCTGTATTAAGGAAGGGTCGATTTGAATGTTTTTCTCAATCATTAATTTATGGTTTCCCACATAGTATTGTGAACCATTTTCTGCTTGCGCTTTAACACCCATTCCTGTAATACTTTCAAAAGAAGTCATTTCAGCTTTTTCAATATTTTCATCTTTAAAGTGGTTGACTACTGCTTCCGCCAAAGGATGTTCTGATTGTGCTTCTATTGCCAAAAGAATTTGCTTGTATTGATTTTTATTTTCAAGGTTATTCTTCCAAAGTATATCAGTTACTAACGGTTTTCCTTCTGTAATTGTGCCTGTTTTATCAAGAATGACAGCGTTCACTTTATGACCAAGTTCTAAACTTTCTGCATCTTTAATTAGGATGTTATTTTCTGCCCCCTTACCAATACCCACCATAATTGCAGTAGGTGTTGCTAATCCAAGCGCACAAGGACAAGCAATAACTAATACAGCTACAGAAGTTAATAAGGCTTGCGAAAATGCATTATCACCACCAATTAACATCCAAACGATGAATGTAACGATAGATATACCTAATACAACAGGAACAAATATTCCGGCAATTTTGTCGACCAGTTTTTGCACCGGTGCTTTGCTTCCTTGGGCTTCCTGAACCATTTTAATGATTTGTGATAGCAAGGTTTCGCCTCCTACTTTTTCAGCAGTAAACTGAAAACTTCCTTTTTGGTTTACCGTACCTGCAAATACTTTTTCATCCTTAGATTTTTCTACGGGAACAGGTTCTCCCGTAATCATACTTTCATCTACATATGAGCTTCCTTTGAAAACTTCTCCATCTACAGGAATCTTTTCTCCCGGACGAACTAAAATAATTTGACCTACTTGAACAGCCGAAATAGGAATTTCTTTTTCTTCACCATTCTCTATAATCTTGAGGGTTTTGGGCTGTAGCCCCATCAATTTTTTAATGGCAGAAGAGGTATTTGACTTTGCCTTTTCTTCCAATAGTTTCCCCAATGAAATAAAGGTTATAATTACCGTTGCCGCCTCATAATAAACGTGAGGCTCGATACCTTGACTTAACCAGAAATCAGGAAAAAAAGTATTGAATACACTAAAGAGAAAAGCGATTCCGGTACTCAAGGCTACTAGCGTATCCATATTCGCCTTCCCGTGTTTGGCTTGTTTGAAAGCATTGATGAAAAAGTTACGACCGAACCAAAAAAGAACAGGAAAAGTTAATACCAAGGATATCCACTTACCTGATTCCCACTGCATATAGAACATTCCCAAGACAAAAATTGGAAGCGTAAGTATTGCCGACCAGATGGTACGGTTTTTTATATCCTGATAGTGCTTTTGTTGAAGTTCTTGTTGTACTTCTGAAGGGTTTTCTGCATCAATGATAATATCATAACCCACTTCGCGAAGTGCATTTTGAAGTTGATTAGGACTCAACTTTTTGTCGTATTCCACAAGAACAGTACTACTAGCAAAGTTTACGCTTGCATCAATTACGCCGTCTGTATGTTTTAACACAGATTCAACGCTTGATGCACACGATGCGCAGGTCATTCCAGTAACTGGGAATGATTCTTTTATTCCTTGCTTATGGTTTTTCTCTTTTGTTTCAAATATGTTAATTGTCTCCATAATCCTATACTTCTTTGTACACCACAAATTTCAGGATTAAAGGACTTTAATGTGTTACAGAATAAGCTGAATGATTTGTAGAATTTACTGATTATACATTCTAAATCTCATCTAAAGATTTACGATTCTTATCTATGACTTTCTTGAATTGGGTAGGTGTCATTCCTGTAACTTTTTTAAATTGATTGCTTAAATAGGCGACACTACTATAGTTCAAGGTATGAGATATTTCACTTAAGGTTAACTCATCGTAAACTATGAATTCCTTAATGCGTTCAATTTTCTGGTTTATGATGTACTGCTCGAACGTAATACTTTCAACCGATGAGAATAGGGAACTTAAGTATTTATAATCAAGATGCAGATTTTTAGCTATATAGTCTGCCCATTTAATATCCAATTCGTCTGACGAGTGATGGATTTTATCCACCACCAAAGTTTTCATCTGTTCTATAAGTTGACTTCTACGATCGTTGATTAAGCTAAAGCCAGAATCTTGAAGTGCTTTAGAAAAAGTGTTTTTAGTTTCCTCACTTAAAGGCGTTGTTAATTCAACCTCTCCTAATTTAATTGAGCCATATGAAATAGCTAGTACTTGTAAAATGTTAGATACTGCTGAGATACATCTTGGGCAGACCATATTTTTTATATGGATGGTATTGGACATATTTTATAATTAAAATATTATAATCAAATATTGATGCCTTTAAATGCAAAGTAAAAGACCAACAGTACGGCTAAAAAAAACAACAATACAATAGCAAGTATCCCTACCGTTTTATCTTTCTTACTAATAGGATATTTGAAAGTTTTTTTTCTTCTTTCATTCTTTCTCCTTATTCTACGATTATCGCTCATATTCTTTCATCACGCCAATTTTAATATATCTTCAATATTCTTTTATACTATCTACGTTTAGGTCGCAATTCGTTTTAGTCCAATGGTCCAAAAAAATTGGATTTAGAATTATATTAACTTATACAACAATTATTTCATGATTCTATTTTCTGCAGATGTATTACTTGTAAATTAATTTAGTTTAATCATGGGCTTATTATAACATGTAATAGTAGACCGTAAGATTAATAATGCTATGAAGTATTATCCTTTATTGTTGAAATAATATTTAATAAATAAATATTTATTTTCCATGTTTACCTCTATTAAATATAAGTAATTTTTTGATTTTTGTAA
Source organism: uncultured Maribacter sp. (assembly GCF_963977385.1). Classification (GTDB taxonomy): domain Bacteria; phylum Bacteroidota; class Bacteroidia; order Flavobacteriales; family Flavobacteriaceae; genus Maribacter. Next base: position 85,555 of record NZ_CAXBOU010000014.1, read on the forward strand.
AAAACTTTCTGGTTTTAAATTCTAGTAGTAGCATTTCTTAAAAACGGTTATATTAAGATGAAAACTGCATGAAATCAATTTTTATCCTTTTGTATACGATTAATCATTCGTTTCATGTCTGCTATTTCTTTCTTTTGTGCTTTGATAATATCCTCAGCTAATTTTTTAACTTCTGGATCCTCAATAGCTGCACGTTCACTTGTTAAAATTGCAATGGAGTGATGTGGAATCATTGCCTTCATCCATAGTACATCGCCAATTATAGGTGCTTGTGTCCGGACCAATCCCAAGGCAGTTATAAACAGAATAATACTCCCGGCAACTATACCAATATTCTTATTTTTATTTTTATACATATTACGCATAGCAACGAACATTATTATCGCCATTGCTGAAATACCTAGACAACTCATATAGAAACGTGAAAGACTGAAATAAACATGATCGATTGCATAGGAATTTAAATACATAGTAATGTACATTGCTACGAAAGATGCCGCAAGCATTAAAACAAATTTTGTATAATTACCTTTTTTCATAACTTCGTGGTTGTGTTCTTTTGAATTCATATTTTATTTATAATTATTTTTAATTATTTTCCTTTCTTTATTTTTCTAAGAGTAGGCGAACTTGTAAACCAAAGTAAAAATCCACTGAGTACTGTTATTAATCCTAAAAGTGAAAAAGCTCTTAGAACTATTGTATTAAAATTGTCTCGCCCTTGATAATCCATCGTGTGCGTCATCCAGAGAAAGTCAAACCAGCGCCAATCGCGATGACGTACTGTTTGAAAAGCTCCATTCTCAATTGCTACATAAGCCTTAAGGTTTTCATTATTTTTGTATGAAATCTCATAAGCGGGTAAAGGTCTTCCTCGATACTCGTGATGATTCCCTACAGTTTCAATCCTTTGTATTTGGTCAAATTCTAAATCAGCCAACATATAACGCTCCGCTATATTAATTGCTTCTTCTTCGGTAACACCATCCTTTTTTGTACCTGAAATAGCATTAAAAAGGTGTTCTTTATTTATCCAAAAATAAGGTTCGTTATCAATTTCTAATAACTCTAAAAATTTAATATTTTGCTCATTTTCTAACTCAGATGTACTAATCAAGTTTTTAAATGAAGCTTGTTCAGGAACGTCTTTTTTGAAATAATCACCATGTATCTCATCTATATCTGTCCAACTAAAATACATCCCGCTAATCGTCCACATCAGGAACTGAATACCTATGAAAAGACCTAAATACCGATGTGCTTTTCTGATTTTTAATGCTGTCTTTCTTTTTACCATTTCAATTTACTTCAAATGGAAATTCAACAACCACCTTCTCCCATCTCAAACTCATTGTACCTGATGCATCGGAAGTCCTTACTATCTTATATTCTAAATGTTCCTGAACTTCCTCGGAAATTTTGGGGGTTACTTTAAATTGCAGTACATCATCCTTCTCGTTATATTCATCTTTACCGTGTTGATTCCAATTGGTATTAAAAATGATTGTCCATTCTTCCTCATTTGGAATTACAAAAAATCCGTATTTGCCAGCTTTCAACTCTTTCCCATTAATGGTTAAATCTTTATTGGTTTCTAACCAAGTTGCATTATGCGCGCCAGCTTGCCACACCTGATTGTAAGCCAACAATCCACCAAATATTATTCTATCTCGAACTCCAGGTGATGAATAGTCGATATGAATATGAGCATCATCTATCATTGCCATAGTTGAAGTATGTGGACTTAATGTTTTCTTTGACGGCTTCGATATAGTTTCAGTTTGTGATTGCTCTGGAATTTTTTTGGTTTCTTTTTTATCTTGCTTACAAGACGTAAAAAAAGTTGTACATAACAATAGGGTAAAAAGAATACGTAGTTTCATATGATTTTATTTTTTATTTCTTGAAGAAGAATGAGTTTTAATAATTTTCCATTTTTCATCTATTTGCTTTAGAATAGAAGTTGCTACTCCTTTCTTAGCAATAGTTCTACTTTCGCCTTTACCATCGGGCTTTAATACTATGGTATAAACATACGTTTCTGTTGTAAAGGCATAAATGCCATCCACCTGAACATCAATTTCGTAATCTGAAAAAGTGAAGCTTTTAAAGTGACCCAATTCTGGCCCGAGATGATGTTCTATATAATGCGCATAAGTACCTTCTACACCTCCTGATTCAAATACTTTAGAATCATCGATAAACAACTCAAATGTTCCCTCTGTCGTTAAGTTTTGTAAAGCATCCTTGTATGATTTCATCACGGCGATAACGTCTTTCTTATCTGCTGTATCCTTACTATTCTGTGCAATGGTAAAATTGCATGATGCAATGAGAACAGTTACTAGTGTAATTAATTTAAGTAGTTTCATAATTATATTTTTAATTAGGGTTATTTATCCACGTGTATTCTATTAATATTGGCAATACCAAAAACCAAAACAAAAAAGCTCAAAAGGACTTCTAGCATTACTATTATTTTTCCTGATACAGAAACGGGTACGATATCTCCAAAGCCAACTGAAGAAAAGGTTATTAAACTGAAATATAAAAACTCAAAAAATTGTCTAATAAATGATGAATTTCCAGTCAACGATGTTTTAAAACTATCAACATTTGTTGCATATATCGCATGATAATCAAATGAGAAGGATAACATAATTAATAGAATTAAAACTCCAAAAAGTGTTAGCACATGGCTAAGCTTATGACTTTCACCAATTATTTTAGTCAGCTGGATGAAGGTTAGACGTACAATAAAAAAAGCTTTTATAAATGCTAATCCCCCTATAATATATGATATGGTAGGATGAGCAACATTAAGGGACGTCAATAAGACATAGCTCAGCGAGATAACTACAACTAAAATTGTCGTGAATAAAAGCTTCTTAAATAGCTGTTTATAAAAGCTATTTAACTCTGATGTATCGCTTATTTTTTGCATTATTGAATAATTATTTTTTGCCAAATATCTGCATTAGCAAAGCTCCTAAGACTATTATTGCAATTACGGCATAGAGCAAATAATTTAACCACTTTCTTAATCCAGTCTTTTTTGTTTTTTTATCACAACCGCTATTACAACAATCTTTCATTGTAAATTATTTATTTTATTGTGCCTGTCTAGGGAAGAGGATTGAACACTAACCATTAACTAACCAATCTCCCTTTCCCTAACAGGACTTTTTCCTTATTAATAATCTGGGCGGATACCAAATACGTTTCGCAAACAATCTAAAAACACATTCCTGTCCGACCCATATTTTACTTTTCCAAATTAGTCACTGGTATAAACCTTTTACTGCTGAGGAAAATCATGTATGGTAACAACGCAAATTGCAAGAGTGGAGAAATCCCTATTTCTATTAATGGAATCAAGGGCATTGCCTCTGCATAGCTCCAATCACCGTGTGCTAAATGCCAAATTTCTCCGAGAATCGCCCCAACACTTCCCACTAAGATCAAGGGCACTATTATTTCAAAATCCCAATTCATTACCCAATTTACATTTCTATAGACCAATGCAAATCCAAAAAATAGGATAAGTACCATCAACATATCGGCTATGGATGCCAAGGCGCAAAATGAAATATGCTGCCAATCGTATTCAAAACCTTCATATAGCGGACCTTGTAAAACCTCCCAAATAAAATTCACCGAAAATGCTATCACGGCGACTCTAATTATATAGTTCCTATAAATTTTTTTATCCCGTACCTGTTTGGCAAAATGGAAGTACAGCAGAACGACCACGGTCAACGCAATCGTGGGTATAATAAAAATGCCAAGGCTCAATGCTTCCATATCAAGATTTACTTTTCAATAGTTTCTATCACTTTTCCACATGTTGGCATTTTACTTCCATAGTAAGGATTTTTGACATCGCTACTCTCACTCAACCAATTGCTACCACCATCATACATAGGACAAAATTGTTGGTACAATGTATTTTTTGTTCCCGTAATGGCCACCATATCTGTAATATCCTTACTCAACATTTTAAAGTGCTCACGTTGATGTTCTATTGGACTTTTGGCAATATGTTCTGCATGTTCAGTAGCATCTGCTATGATATCTGCCAGTTCTTTTTGCTCATCTGCTGTATAATTTGACTTGTCAATGGCTTTTAGTGAAGCTGCCAATTTAGCACTTGTTTGAGCTGCCTTTTTGGTATCATCTGCAACTAGGGCTTCTTTTAGAACGAAATAGTCAGATAAAATTGCTTCAGCCTTTGCATCTTGCATTTTGTCCATATTCATTTTCATGCCGTCCATATTCATTTTGCTATGATCCATGTTCATTTTTTCTTTTTCCTGTGCGTTAGTAAAAGAAAGGGTTAACAATAGCATTGCTGCTATACTCATTTTTAGATTTTTCATTTTTCTAGTATTTAATTGTTGTTTATTATTTATTTTTAAGTTCCGTTAAAAATTTGATGATGTCCTGTTTTTCAGTTTCCGAAAAAACCGCATCACTGTGGATAAGGGTATAAGAGGCTAGAGGCATTTCGTCATTTTCTATCTGACTAATAATTGACTTCAATTTACTTGCCTTTCTTCTACTGCTCAACGAATCCCATTCGTTAAAGTTGAGTTCAGCCCTTCCTTCTTTAACATGGTTTTCCAATAACCAAGCCACAGGTTGCACTTTGTTATACCAAGGATAAGCTGTATTGTTGCTATGACAGTCATAGCAAGAAACTTGCAACTTGTTCTTGATCTGTTCTGGTACATCATTTACCAGCATGAAATCTGTTCTTGGTATCGTGTCGCTTTGGTTACGGGAAGTAGGAAAGAACTGTATTCCTACTAACGTTACCAGCAAAAACAAGCCTATGATTTTAACAATTTTCATTTAATTAATTTGCTTTTTTATATTCCCACAGGTTAGCATTTTGCTGCCATAGTAAGGGTTAAGAACCTCTTTGCTTCTACTTAACCAAGTACTACCACCATCGTACATTGGGCAAAATTGCTCATATAAGGCACTTGCAGTTCCTGTAATGGCTACCATATCAGTCACATCCTTACTTAAGGTTTTAAAGTGCTCTCGCTGGTGCGCTATATCATTTTCTGAAATATGCTCTGATTGCTCAACAGCATCTTCAATAATATCCTTTAAATCTACCTTTTGGGCATCTGTATAATTTGAAACATCAAGATTTCCTAAACTTTTAGCAAGAGTTGCACCAAGATCTTTTGCCTTAGCATTATCATCTGCAACCAATGCATCTTTAAGGCTGAAATAGTCGTTTAAAATAGCTTGTGATGCGCCATTTCCATTCATTGCCATTTCTTTTTTCTCTCCATCGTGATGCCCGTCGCTGTTATCGTGGTTCATTTCAGAATGGTCTTCTTTTGCGCTTTTCTCATCTTGTTTATTGTCTTTGCACGAGGTCACTGTAAAGATTACAAGTGCTATTGCTATAATCCCGACTGATAATTTTGATTTTTTCATTTTAGTGAACTTTAATTATTAATTTATAATTTTACGTTTTTAGGTCCTATTTGATTCAATATGTCAGAGAGTGTTTGTTTGATGTTCTTAGCGATGTCTGTTATTTCTTTTTTTTCAGAAATTGCCCAAGTTTTTTCAGTATCCTCAATCGAAACTTCAACCAAAGCCTCTCCTTCAATCTCTTTGATACTTATTTTACAGGGAATTAAAGTTGTCATCTGTACATCGTAGGATAGTAAATCGGCTGCTGTTTTCTTATTGCAGACCAATAAAATCTTATAGCTGGACAGATTTTTGATATGCTTATTGAGATATTTTTCAATATCCATTTCAGCGATAATATCAAAGTCTGCCTTTTTAAGACTATCCCTTAATTGTGTAAGTGCTTCATCGAAAGTGAGCGAACCGTATCGTTTTACAAAGCAATAAGGCGTATTTCTACTCTCCATATAATTTTGATGTGGTGTTTCTTTTGTTGTTTCTTCATTTGATTCCATCATAATATCAATTCAATTGGTTAATTACGCGCTTTAGTTTATCTGATATTTGATTGGCTATCTCTATAAGTTTTTCATTTTCTACAGCTTGCATTGAAGCTATAGGGTTTACTGCTGCTACTTCAACAGTACTATCATTTTTCTGCTGAACAATAACATTACAGGGCAACATTGTCCCTATTTTATCTTCCGCCTCTAAGGCTTGATGAGCAAAAGGCGGATTACAGGCCCCCAAAATCTGATACCGCTTAAAATCCACATCAAGTTTCTTTTTAAGGGTTTCGTTCACATTGATTTCGGTCAGTATACCGAAACCTTCTTTTTTAAGTTCATCGGTTACTTTGTCTATGACATCATCAAAATTTTCATTAAGACTTGTATTAAAATAATATTCCATAAATTTTTAATTTTAAGAGTTCAACGTTCGTTTTTATTCTTTATATACTTCTTTAGATAGCTCTTCTTTGGTGAAACGTTCGCCCAGAATATCCAAAAGGCTTCTATTTTCTTTTTATCATATTGCCAGACTAGAATAGTTAAACCAATTACCCACCAATACATCATCATTTCAATTTTAAGAGTTATTTGTTTTTTTTAAAAACCATTTCTCCCCGGTGAAAACAAGTATCGTCAGTATTACTGCAACAATCACTACTAATGGGTCACTGGAGATTTTAATCCATAAGAATGCACCTAGGACAACTAGGTCTAGGATAATAGCAGTGATAACTATGGCTGCTTTTGCCTCTATTTCTTTTCTTAGGTTTCTTAGAATGCCCCAGTGAATGCCGATATCCATAACTAGATAAAGAATGGCGCCTAATGACGCGATTCTTGTCAAATCAAATAAAACGGTCAATGTGATTGCCGATACCACGGTATAGACTAGCATATGTTTTTGTATGCCCCCCGGCATTCCAAAATGGTAATGGGGAATTAATTCCATATCTGTCAACATAGCAGTCATTCTTGAAACTGCAAAAACGCTAGCAATAACCCCTGAAATCGTAGATACAATAGCAATACCTACGGTAAACCAAAGACCGTATTTACCAAATGCAGGTTTGGAAGCTTCAGCTAGCGAATAGTCCTTTGCCTGGATGATTTCTTCTATTGAAAGATTAGAGGAAACTGCAAAAGCGACCAAAAGGTAGATAAGGGTGCAAATGGCCAATGAAATAATAATAGCTCTCCCTACATTTTTATTTGGGTTTACAATTTCTCCACCGCTATTGGTTATGGTAGTAAAACCTTTATAGGCTAAAATGGACAAAGCCAAAGCTCCTAAATAACTGGAAATCGAATTTTCGGATAAACTGCTTGAGGGAACTACCTCAGAAAAAGAGAATCCCGCAGCCCACAAACCGCCAATCGCAAAAATGGAAATACCCCCGATTTTTAAAATGGCCATCACCAAAGATGACTTACCAATGATGTTGTTTCCCGAAATATTGATTAAGAAAGCGGTAATCAATAACACTACTCCTAAAATTGGAACCCAGACACTATTTTCGCCTACATCGAACAATTGCAGCGTATACGAGCCAAAAGTACGTGCAACCAAACTTTCGTTAATGACCATAGAAAAAGCCATCAGTAATGCTCCAGAAGCCGTGAGTGCTCCCTTACCATAAATCTTTTTTAGGTAGGTGGCAATTCCGCCAGCGGATGGATAAGCATTGGATAATTTAACGTATGAATACGCACTAAAACCTGATATGATAGCCCCAACTAAAAATGCAATCGGAAACCATTGGCCAGATAGTTCGGCTACCTGACCCAAAAGGGCAAATATACCCGCGCCTATCATTACTCCTGTACCTAAGGATACAGCTCCGGTTAAACTCAGGCTATTTTTTTTATACTCTTTCATTTACATTAAATTCTGTCCAACGAAAATTAAATCATCCTAGTCTCGATTTTATTGGTGTTTGCAATTACTTTATTTATTCTTCTAATTTTTACTGCTCAACGTCCGTTTTTGTTCTTTATAATCTTCTTTGGATATTTCGCCCTTGGCGAACCGGTTGTCCAGGATATCAATAGGATTATCTCTCTTCAATGTATTTTGTTTATTTCTTCCATTGTAGAGAAATACACCCAAGACGAGCACAACAGGTATCAATATCCACCACCACATCATCATAATTCTATCGTTTTTAATAGTTAACTAATTGTTTTAATTGGCAATTACCCTAATCTTTACTTCAGGAATGCATTATCCCTCATTTTTCATTTTGCCCTTCATCTTCTTCATCATTTCGGGGTTTTTTTCCATCATTTTCTGCATCATTCCTTCCATCATTTCAGGATTCTCATTCATCATTTGCATCATTCTTTCTTTCATTTCCTCTTTCATCATTTTGTTGTTATGAATTTCATCCATCAGCATTTTACGCCCCTTCCCGCTCTCCATCATTTTATCGAGCATTTTGGATTGCATCTTTTGCATCATTTCTGGATTTTCTTCCATCATCTTTTGCATATGCAACTTCATTTTTTCTTTCATTTCAGGATTTTTCTCCATCATCATTTTCATATCCCCAGATTCCATTTTTTCCATATGTGCCTTCATCAACATCTTTTTTGCTTCTTCACTTTTTTGTGCTTCACTGATGAACTTGGTAAACTGAATAGGGTTCGAGATGATTTCTTGATAAATGGCATCTCTATTTTCTTCGACCTGTAAGGTCTCGTTGGCATTGAAAGTTGATTTGCAACTTACCATTGTTCCTACTAATCCAATTACCATTAAAATTTTTACTGTTGTTTTCATGATTTTTATTTTTAGATTATTATTTCAAACTGATTTTTTATTTTTTCAAAATTGATTTGTGTCATTCAATTTTAAAATTCCTCATCATCCCCATATCCTCGTGTTCCAGATTGTGGCAATGGTAGAGAAACAAGCCCTTAAAATTCTCGAAGCGCATTACTAAATCCATGTACATTCCTGGTAATAAATACACGCTATCTTGCCATCCCTCATCTACAAACCCATCTTTTACTACATCCCATAAGTTCTGGTCAACGTTATCGATATTTCTGTTTACGATATTAAATTGCAATTGATGAATATGTATAGGGTGGGGCATTTGCATCATGTTACCCATACTACCTCCATTGCCCATCATACCACCATTGCCGTGCATTCCCATCATACCGCCTCCGTCATTTTGACCAGTAGCGGTAATGTTTCCTCCATTGTTGATTCTCCAGATCTCTGTGGTGTTGAGTTTCACGATTTCGTCATCGGCGACTTCCATCCCGTTATAGGTTCTACCGTTTATGGTCCACTCCATCATATCCTCCATTCCAAAATTGAAGGTTCTTGGTGCATTCTTATTTATGGCATCGGCAAGGTTCAAATGGGACGCTCCTGGTAGGCTTTCAGGCAGGCTTGATTCATTTTTCTTTGAAACACCGACCTTGATGTTGAGTATATCAAACTGACTGTCATAAGGCAACGCATTAGTATTAGTATTTCCCATCATACCACCACCCATCATACCACCACCCATCATTCCACCATCCATCATTCCGCCTCCCATCATCTTATCCAATGGAATGGGCATGTGAACTAGCTTTATCTCTTCGTTCTCGGTTTTATTGGTCAGGTCGAGCCACACATCGACCCGTTGCGCCGGACCTAATAGCAGATACGGTAACATTTTAGGCCTTTCCAGAAGTCCGCCATCTACGCCAAAAACCGTCAACGGTTCTCCAGTATTCCAAGCTAATTTATAGGCACGTGAATTGGAACCATTAAGTAATCGCAAACGATATTTCCCGTCTTTATTAAGAGATAATGTCTTGTCGATTTTACCGTTGATAAGGATTTGATTCCCCAGAAAACCACGCATTCTATCCATTTTTCCATTGGGCAGGTACACCAACTGACCATTTTCATCAAATGTCCTGTCCTGAATAACGACAGGAATATCATAATCTCCAGTAGGTAGCTGTAACGCTTTTTCTTCCTCATCTTCAACGATAAACAACCCTGCTAGCCCTTTGTATACTTGTTCACCCGTAGTACGATGTGGATGCGGATGAAACCAATACGTACCCGCCTTATTCAGTACCTCAAATTCATAGAAATACGTCTCGCCATTACCAATTACATATTCCGGATGGCCATCATTCTCGTGCGAAACATGTAGCCCGTGCCAGTGAATTATGGATTTCTCAGGGATTTCATTTTCAAATCGTATCCGAACTTTGTCTCCTTTCTTAACTCGTATAATAGGTCCGAGAGAACGACCCTCTAATTCTTGTAAGGTACCTTTGGCACCCTTATTAAGGAATGCCTTGTAAGAATAAGTATCCGAAGTGCCGCTTGATACTATTTGGGTGTTAGATCGCACTGCCTTTAATTGAATATCCACGTCGGCATTGAAATCTTTTGATATATTTTTTCCGGCACTTATGCTCTTTTTCGAAGCATCCGATTTACAGGAAACGGCTAATGGCAATAAATAAAGTCCTCCAGTAGCAAGACCTATCGTGCCTACAAAATTTCTTCTAGTATATTTATTTTCGCCTTTCATTTCTATATTTCTATATTTCTATTTTATTAAAATCTTACTGAAAGTCCACCACCAGCTCCAAAGCGATTGTCGTAACTCGTCATAAGTGAAAAGTTTCTTGACAGCATATATTCGGCACCTGTACTCCAAACTGTTTCTGAGGTGAAGTCTTTATTCATTGGTAGGTCATCTACAAAACCTAAATCTATTTGATATTCATAATAACCGAATACAGACAGTTTAGGGAATATCATTATACTTCGTCCTACACCAATTCTTGGTCTTAATTTATTATCAACGCGTACATCTAAATTGAATAAGTAAGGTGTTAAATAACGAACACCGACAACTGCTGTTGTACTAAATTTCTCTAAGCTATCACGTATTTCATTCTCAATATTAACACCACCGAAAACCCTTAGATAATCGTGCAAATAGCGTTCATAAGTTATTTCACCTTCCAGATTCTGGTTCCACCCATATTCAAAAGATGCGTTAAATTGATTTCTAATATTAGAGGTCATTAAATTAAAACCAGTAGTGTGCGACGCAGCATCTACCAATCCCCAAGAGTACCATTTGTTAGTTTCTTCAATAATTTTAGAAGCTGGAAATTCATCCATTCTTGGATCTCTTGGTGTATCATAAGACACTACTCTTGCCATACCACCCATCATATGATATAAAATATGGCAATGGAAAAACCAGTCTCCAGCCTCATCACCATTATTCCCATAAAATTCTATGGTCATTTTTTGCATTGGTGGTACATTTACCGTGTGCTTTAATGGCGAGTATTCACCATTTTCATTAAGTACTCTAAAGAAGTGACCGTGCAAGTGCATTGGGTGGTGCATCATCGTCAGGTTATTGAATGTAATGCGCGTTACTTCCTTATTATTTATTTTGATATTATCCGCCTCTGACAATGGTACACCATTCATACTCCAGATATAACGATTCATATTTCCTGTAAGATTTAATAATATTTCTTTTACAGGAACATTTTTATTATAGTTTGTTTTTTCAGGCGACTTCAAATAATCATAATTATACTCGGAAAACATATCCATTCCTTCCATCTTCATTCCTGGCATAGTATTCTCTTTTTTCATATTCATACCTACCATATTAGAATAATCCACCTTGCCCATTGCCATACTATCTTTTGGTTTCTTCATATCCATTCCAGACATTTTTGAATGATTCATCTTCATACCTGCCATATTAGAATGATCCATTGACATAGAGTCTTTAGACATCTGCATATTCATTCCAGACATTGTTTTGTCTTTCTTCATATCCATTCCTGCCATATTAGAATGGTCCATCTTACCCATTGCTGTAGTATCTTTTAACTTATTCATATCCATTCCATACATTTTGGAATGATCCATTTTCATCTCTCCATCCATTTGCATTCCTTCCATTTTACCCATCTGCATCCCGTATTCCTCTTTCATCTCAAAACGCTCATCCTTACCTGGCTGAAATTTTAAGGCGTGTGCACCCATTTTCATATCCATTTTAGCCATTTTTTGCATCATCGCTATTTTATCTGGTCGAGTAATATCCATTGCAGGTAAAATTGTACCATTACCTATAAAAACAGATGCTGTACCAGAACCATCTTGTGCAGTAATTTTAAATTCCATTTTACCCTCCCGTGGTACCGTGACAATAAAGTCATACGTTTCAGCTACTCCAATAAATGTTTTATTCCTTTCTACTGGAACAACGTCTAATCCATCTGAAGAAACCAATACAGGTGTTTCACCACCAAACGTCATCCAAAATGATGTTGAGGCTGCACCATCGATGATTCGCAATCTTATTTTCTCACCTGCTTTAAATTCTGGGTACTCAATGGTTTCTTCTCCATTAATCAAGAAGGCAGGATAATACACATCTGCTATATCTGCACCTTCCATACGCTGCCTCCAAAAATCTAATTGTGCTCCAAAAGCTCCACGTGCAATTACTTGATTTAAAGGTGTAGCCGTACCTTTTTTAATACCATACCATTCGTTGCCCCGTTTTAAATTACGCAGTACATTCATTGGCTTTTCATTCGTCCAGTCTGATAACACCAACACCAATTCTTTGTCATAATCCAACACCTTTTCTTTAGGCTGAATAACAATGGAACCATAAACACCACTTTGCTCTTGTAACATTGTGTGCGAATGGTACCAATACGTTCCAGATTGTTTGATAGGGAATTCGTATTTCTGGGTATGCCCTGGTTCTATGGGTGGTGTATTTAAATAAGGAACACCATCGTAAAAATTTGGCAGTAAAAGTCCGTGCCAATGCACAGAGGTTTCTACACTCATTTCATTTTTTACATAAATAACGGCATATTCACCTTCGGTAAACTCTAAGGTAGGACCTGGAATAGTTCCGTTAACAGTCATACCCATAACGTCTTTACCCGCTTTTTTTACAGTAGCTTCACGTAAGGTTATAGTATGTTCTCGTACTGCAAGGTTGTTTATATTTCCTTCTTCTGACTGACCATAAGTCATTGGTATAGCCAGAAGGATCATAATTAAATAATTCAAATTTTTCATTGTTCTTTTTGTTTATCTGAAACTGTATTTTCTATTAAAATACTAGTGTTTATCGTATTTTATTATCTTGTTTCATTATTCTTTTAACCGATAAAAGCAAGCTCGATGAAATTCATATCCACTAAAATTATTGTTAACTATTTTATTTCTTTAGTAACCTCGCCACAAGTCAACATTGCTTGTCCATAGTATGGGTTCTTTACTTCTTTTGAATTGCTTAACCAATCAGCCCCATTATTGTTGTCAGCCATTGGACAATGAAGCACGTAGAGCACTCCGTTATTCGGTTTGAAAGCATTTGATATTCCGATCATGGTATTGGATAATGGAATAAAGGCTTTCCTGATTTCTTCCAATGTTTTAAAGTGTTGTACATGTTGAAGAGTACTCTTTAAATCGGTGACAAAGCCCATCCATACGCTGTGCGATTCCCCCGTGAACAGGGACATGTTTATGGCATCTACAGTTTTTAAAATAGTTGCCCCCGCTTTTTGTGCCCCTTCCATATTATCCTTGGTCAAAGCATCTTTCATCTTTAAATATTCGGTAAAAAGAGGTTTCAGGGCATCTTTTGTCTTTTGGCTAACGGATACCTCTTTGGTAACCGTTTTTTTGGAGGCTTCATTTGAGGTAGGCATTGCTCCACCTCCATGGTTATGACCGGTCATTGCCGGGCCACCTTCAGGATTCATCATGCTGGGCTTTCCTGCCAATTGTGCGGCGGCATCGATGCTGAAGGTTCCGTTAGTCGCTATTTCCTCCCCTTCTTCCAGTCCTCCGTTCACTACGAAACTTTCGCCCAAAGCCGGACCTAACGTAACATCGCGCATCATAAAATTCACACCTTTCTCCGAAATATTCTTTATATAGACCACAGAGCGTTTCCCCGTCCACATGACCGCAGTTTTAGGCACTACGATAGCATCTGCTTTTATGGGTAATTTTGCTTCCGCTGTACCCGAAACGAACATTTCGGGCTTCAGTTGTAAATCCCGATTATTCACTTCGACTCTTGCTTTTGCAACCCTGGTCATAGGATCGATCACCGGGTCCAAATACGAAATCTTTCCCTTAAAGGTTTCTCCTGGTACAGATTGTACTGTAAAATTTACCTCATCGCCTTTTTTTATCCAGGCCATGTCAGATTCATAAACATCAAACAATATCCAAACAGTACTTAGGTTGGCAATCTTGTAAATTGGCATGCCTTTATTGACATAGTCCCCAAGATTGACCATCTTTTCTGTCACATAGCCAGATATATCGGCCAGTATGTGAAGTTCATCTTGAACTGTACCCGATTTTAGAATTTGTGCTATCTGGTTATCTGAAAGCTTCCAGTTTTTAAGTTTTTCCTTTGCTGAATTAAAAAGCATTGGTTGAGTATCGATTATTTTTCGAGCCTCGAAAAGTTCTTCCTGGGCATTGACCAGATCTGGAGAATAAATAGAAGCGATTACTTGCCCCTTATTGACGTATTCGCCGGTAAAATTAACCATCAATTTTTCGATGCGCCCAGGAATATGGGAAGATTGTGAATAGATTAATCGTTCATCTGCCTGAACTTTGCCGTTCAACCGCAACGACTTTACCGCTTTTGTCTTGCCCACTAATTCGGTTCCTACATTCGCAATCTGCATTGCTGTCCTAGACATGCTGATTGCCATGGGATCCAATTCAGCGTTGTTATTGTTTTCCAAAGGAATCAATTCCATGCCGCAGATAGGGCAGTCACCTGGTTCGTTCTGTCTGATCTGTGGGTGCATGGAACAGGTCCAAATGGTCTCATTGACGATTTCACCGTCGTGTTGGTGTTGGTCCACTGTCCTATTTTCCGAACCTCCGAAAAACAGCCATCCAAGCAATAACCCTATGATCAAGGTAATTGCGGCTATACCTATTATTTTTTTAGTTTCTGTTTTCATAGTACTATTTTTTTGCTGTGATGTAATTCATTTTTGCTTGCGCAATACGATATTGCGAAAGAGCGGTTATTTTAAGTCTATCGTATTTAAGCAGTTGCTGCTGCATCCGAAGTACCTCCTCGAAATCCTTTCCCGAGTTTCCATAAGATGTGAACAAGAGATTGAGAACTTGTTCAGATTCCGATATCTGCTGGTCAAAAAGTGAAATTAAATCGGTCTGTTGTCGAATATCGAACAGTGCCATTTCGTAATTCGAATTCAGAGAATTTGTGGTTTCCGTTTTTTGAAGCGAATAACTTTCTTGCATCAACTGAGCCTCTTTGACTGCTGCTTTGTACTTTCCCCTAAAGATGGGAAGGCTTACGGTGACCATGGGCATTAGTACATCCTTGCCGTTGTCGGGCAAAGCCATATCGGTACGCTCACCCACCATTACATAATCCAACCCGAGCCCGAACCTTGGAAGACCTTGTTTTATTGCAGCATATTCAGATGCCTCGCTTGCCTTTATTTTTAATTCAAGTGAATTCAAAAGTGGATGGTCCACAACTAGGGAATCCTTCGCATTATCCAAGGATAAAGGATCTATTTCAATGTTATCGGCTATAATAACTGGTTCTATCTCGTCACGGTTCAATAGTTTGTTGAACGATGCCAACAGGGGCATCTCTTTTTTGTTCAGAATTCCCAAATTTGTAACGGCCTCCTTTAGCATGATATCTACCCGTAAAACATCTACTAGCGTACCATTACCATTTTTGAACTTTGAGTTGGAAATGGCCTTATAGGATTCAAGTATGGCAATGTTACCTTCCTCGATCTTCATCCACTCCCTCAATTCATACAAAGGAAAATAAGCTGTCGATATTTCGAAATACAGTTTGTTCTTAGCATCTAAAAAAGATTGGTATCTTGCCTCTGCCATAAGTGTGGCCGCATTACCTTGGGCTTTCAGCGTACCAAACCATGGGAACATTTGGGTCAATGAAAACCGTGCATTTTGTGGCCCGACCCTTGTTTCTACCGGAGAAATAAAATACCCGAAAGAAATGGATGGATCTGGCAAGGTGCTGACCTGTGGCACCTTTTCCAATGCCGCTTCAAACTCCTTATATTGGGAAAGTAGGCCCGGATTGTTGTCCGAAGCGATTTTGAAATAATCTTCCAATGTCTGTGCCTGCAATCCTAAACAGGAAAATAATAGTAACAGTGCGATTATGTTCTTCATTTTATTCTAATTTTTTTGTTTTTATTATTGATGACGGTTTCCCTCCAAAACGACTGAAGAACTGGCACCACGAACATGGTCATGATCTGTATCGTCATTCCTCCAAAGGTGGGGATTGCCATGGGAATCATTACATCAGCGCCTTTACCGGTCGATGTCAATACCGGGAGCAGGGCTATAATGGCCACCGCTGCGGTCATCATTGCCGGACGGACCCTTTTTTTACCGGCCTCCAAAACAGCTGCCCTTACTCCTTCTATAGTATCTGGCTTTTTTTCCTCGAAAACTTGATGTATATAAGTCCCCATAATGACCCCGTCATCTGTCGCAATACCGAAGAGGGCTATAAATCCTACCCAAACGGCAACACTCAAATTGATGGTGTGCATTTGAAAAAGATCTCGCATATTCACACCCGATATTGCAAAATTCAGGAACCAGTCCTGCCCATAGAGCCACAGCATAATAAATCCGCCCGCAAAAGCGACGAATACCCCCGAGAAGTGGATTGACGAGGCAATAACGGTCTTGAATTGGAAGAACAACAGCAAGAATATGACCACCAAACTAATCGGTATTACTATAGACAATCTTTTGACCGCCCTTATCTGGTTTTCATAGCTACCAGAAAATTTATAGCTAATTCCCGCAGGGACAATTAATTCCCCTGCATCGATTTTTTGTTGAATGGCCTCTTGCGCATCGTTTACCACATCGACCTCCGCAAAACCATCCCTTTTATCAAAAAGAACATAGCCAACCAAAAATGTGTTTTCGCTCTTGATGGCCTGTGGCCCTCTTACATATTCAAAATCGACTACTTGTGAAAGGGGAATTTGGGCCCCAACGGGTGTAGGAATCAATATCTTGCTTAAAGATTCGGGATCATCCCTTAGTTCCCTAGGATAGCGCACTCTAATTGGGAACCGCTCCCTCCCTTCGACCGTTGATGATATTTTCATTCCTCCAATGGCGGTCTCAATGCTCTGTTGTACATCCTCAACATTAAGACCATAACGTGATATTTCATCCCTATTGATATTGAGGTGCAGATACGGTTTCCCGACAATCCGATCGGCAAATACCGCTTCGGCCTTTACGGAGGCGACTTCTTTTAATATAACTTCCAACTGCATACCAAAATCTTCTATGGTTTTCAAATCTGGGCCGTATACTTTGATTCCCATTGGGGCACGCATTCCTGTCTGGAGCATTACCAAACGTGTTTCTATAGGCTGCAATTTTGGTGCTGAAGTGACCCCAGGTATTTTGGTCACACTGACGATTTCTTCCCAAATATCATCCGCCGATTTGATGTGGGGCCTCCAATTTCGATAAAATTCTCCATTTTCGTCCGCAATCAAGTCTTCTTCGGTAATACCCCTTTCCAATGCCTCTTCATTGGTAAGGGTATCCTTTTGAACGGTAATAAACCGATCTTTACGGTCCACTTTAAAATGGACCCTATGACCTGCTTCGTTTAGGATAAATTCGGGTTTGTAGTTGATAATGGTCTCGAACATGGAAATAGGTGCAGGATCGAGTGCCGATTCCACACGTCCCAATTTTCCGACAGCCATATCCACTTCTGGTATTCCATCAAGAAGCATATCCAATTGACCTATCACATTTCGGTTGTATTCAACCCCTGAATGTGGCATTGAGGTTGGCATTAATAAATAGCTGCCTTCATTCAAAGAAGGCATGAATTCAGAGCCTATTCCAGGAAATCTATTGGAGGAAGCCTGCCAACCTGAAGTTTGCCTGACGTTTTTCCATCCTACGGATTCAAAGCCTTTAGCTACAATTCCAAAAGTACTGTCGAACCCTAGCCATATCAATACTCCAAAAAATAAGGTTACGAAGGGAATCAACATAAACTTCCCTTTGTTCACTAAGCACCATTTGAGCACAGGTTCATAAAAATGCACTATCGCCATTAAGGCTGCCAAAATGATTCCTATCAAAAATAACACGAAGAAGTAGTTGATAATAATGCCATTTTGAGGACCCAATGGCATCCATTCCTCCGTAAGGAAAAAGGACGCTATAAAAATGGTAAGCCCTAAATTTATGTAATTGGGATATGCTTTATATTTTTCGGGCCACCTGGGCTCCAAAAGATTGTTTATTCCAATTAAAGTGAGGGCCAGTGGTAATATCATCCAGGCATAGACAGCGAATAGAATTCCAGCCACAATCAAAAGGATACCCCAAAATCTGCGGACCCGTTTTTTGTTGTAGTCGATGCCAAAGATGAAATGTGCAAGAGCGGGTAGTACAACAAGACCCAGTACAAAGGCACTTAACAATGCAAAAGTTTTGGTAAATGCCAATGGCCTAAAAAGCTTTCCTTCGGCAGATTCCATTGCAAAAACAGGCACAAAACTGACCACAGTGGTTGCCAATGCCGTAGTGATCGCAGATGCAACTTCGACGGTCGCCACATAGATTACGTGCATGAGTTCCTTGCCCTTTACGCCATGGTTTTCGGGCATTTCTAGATGGCGAATAATATTTTCTATGAAGATGATCCCGACATCGACCATGACCCCAATAGCAATAGCAATTCCAGAAAGTGCCACTACATTGGCATCAACGCCGGCATACCGCATAACAATGAAGGTCATTAAAACGCCAACGGGCAAAAGCCCTGAAATGATGATGGAGGCCCTTAGATTCAGTACTAAAATCAATACTACAATAATACTAATAAGGATTTCATGGGATAGTGCATTTTCCAAGGTACCTATGGTCTCATGGATCAACTGGGTCCGGTCATAAAATGGAACAATGGTCAATTGGCTCTCTATCCCGTTCGCCAAAGTCTTTTTGGGGAGCCCAGGAGCAATTTCCTTTATTTTTTCTTTTAAATTGTTGATGACCGCCAAGGGGTTGGAACCGTAACGGGCCACAACAACACCACCTACTACCTCCGCTCCTCCTTTATCGAGAACTCCCCTTCGGGTTGCGGGACCTAAACTTACCACTCCGATGTCCTTGATGCGAACCGGAACATTGTCCTGAACAGCAACAACCGCCTTTTCGATATCCTCAGTCTTTTTAACGTAGCCTAGTCCCCTAACCAAATATTCAGCCTGATTAATTTCTATGGTCTTTGCACCAACATCTTTATTTGATTTCTGTACGGCCTGCATCACTTTGTGTAAAGGGATATTGTAAGCCTTTAAGGCATCAGGATTTACATCTATTTGATATTCCTGAACAAATCCTCCAATGGATGCTACCTCGGAAACTCCATCAACGGCATTAAGTCCATATTTTACATAAAAGTCCTGAACAGTACGTATTTCGTGTAAGTCCCAACCTCCCGTAGGGTTATCGTCCTTGTCCCTACCTTCCAATGTATACCAATAGACCTGTCCTAATGCAGTGGCATCGGGTCCCAAGGTTGGTGTCACAGCCTCCGGTAAGAGTCCGGCTGGGAGTGAATTTAGCTTTTCCAAAATACGGGAACGCGACCAATAAAATTCCACGTCATCGTTGAATATGATGTAGATACTGGAAAATCCGAATATCGAAGAACTTCGGATTGTCTTTACTCCAGGTATACCTAATAAATAAGTAGTCATGGGGTAGGATATTTGATCTTCTATATCCTGTGGAGAACGTCCAGGCCACTGGGTAAATACGATTTGCTGATTTTCTCCAATATCGGGTATGGCATCTACAGGAACCGGGTCTTTAGGCAAGAATCCGGTATCCCAATTAAAAGGTGAGGTCGCAATACCCCAAGTTACTATGGTTATTAGTATAAGAACGGTAACTAACTTGTTCTCTAAAAAATATTTAATGATATTATTAAGCATATTATGATATGTTAGATTGGAATTAAAAGATATGTTCCAAAGGCAATAAACGCCTATAGCCATACTAAATTAATAGTATGGAAATACATCATAAGAATGCTCTAAATAAGGAAAGTCTGGTCCAGAATATTAATATCCTTGACCAAGAAAGGTGGTGGGTAATGGTTAAAAGGAACTGTATTTCCATTCTGTTCCAAAAAGAGGTTAAGATAACTATAAGCGAATGGAAAAACGTACTGTAGTTGTTCGAAAGTTAATTTATCAATCGTAAGTTTCAGGTCATGCTGACCAGTATTTGAAAGCATTTCATCCTCGCAACAACCTTTTTTTTCCAGACTATATTCAAATGAATCAGAAACTTTTTGAATTTCCATTCCACAGGTTTCCGCTTTACCTAAGAAAGAAAAATCGACAAGATCACCACCACAATAGTGTTGCGCAACCGTAAAAGTAAAGGTCGAGAACAGCACAATAAGTGCCATTAAAAAGGATGCTATTTTGAAAAAATGTTTTTTCATTAGATATGCAAAGTTACAAAAATTTTAACCCTAAAATTTTGTTTAACAAAAAATTTGGATTTAAAAAATGCTCTTTTTCATTTGAACAAACATAAAAAATATTTTTTGGAGGCGATATGATAAATATCATGTTATTGTTTAAGTCTTTGAATTAAATTTGTATTAGTCTATCCAGCAAATAATAGCTAACTATTTGTTTTTAAAATATTTAGCCATTTAAAATTAGCTTCTGAATAATCTAAAGTCTAAACAAAATAGACTACTTTAATAAGATAATGAAACGCTTTTTAACCAAAATATTGTCCATTACTTTAGCCATCGCAGTGCTTTTTGCAACTTCGTCTTTCACGGTGGACATGCATTTTTGCTGCAACAAGTTGGTAGATGCTGCGGTATTTAGCAAAGCGAAACCTTGTAAGGACAAAAAGCAGGATATTGAAACAGCATCGAAAAAATGTTCCGTTGGGCAAATGGATTGTTGTAGCAATTCTTCATTTGTAAAAAAGGCCAATGACAACCTTAAAAAGTCCCAATTCGATTTGGAAGCGAACCAGATTGTTTTCTTACAAACTTTTTTCTTTACCTATATAAATCTTTTTGAAGGACTTGAGCTTAAGGAAATTCCTTTTGAAAATTACGACCCTCCTTTTATAAAGAAAGACATACTTCTACTAAATGAAACTTTCTTGATTTGATTTTTAATTAAACAGGTTATTATTACTATAATCTGGACTTCCTATTAGCTAACAGCTCATTGTTGGCTACCTAACGTCGTACCCACTTTTCAACGACAACCATTTCCGATCAGTATTTATCAGAGAAATTAAACCTCTGACTGGCTTTATCTATAAAGAATATCAACATTTTTAGACATGGAATCCATTAAAATATATTGGATCAAAAATATGGTTTGCAGACGATGTCTGAAGGTCATAAAGCAAGAGCTAGAACAAATTGACGTCGAGGTAATTTCCCTAGAATTGGGAAAGTTGACGGTACGTTCGATTAAAAATATTGACAAAGAAATCGATGACAAGGTTATACGCGTACTCCACTTAAATGGATTTGAAATCGCTAAAAACGAAGAAGAAATGTTGGTTGAGGAAGTCAAGATAATACTCATAGAGATCATAAAGGAGTTGCCCATCCACATGAAGAAAAAGACATCAGAATATTTGGCATCTATGTTACATCGCGATTATAAGATTTTGAGCAAACTATTTTCTAAAAATGAAAATACTACCATCGAAAAGTACTTTATAAAACTAAAAATAGAGAAGGTAAAAGAGCTGATACAACTGCAACAATACAGCTTCTCGGATATAGCCTATTTGCTTGACTATAGTAGTGTAAACCACTTATCAAGACAGTTTAAAAACATAACTGGAACAAGCATGACGGATTATAAAAATGCAGAGGATTGGGAGCGTAGTTTCTATGACGAAATTATATAAATAAGAAAGAAAATTATACAGATATAGGCTTCCGATTAAAAATAAATTTGTTAACACCTAAATATCAATAAAATGAAAAACAAAGGAATTTTACAACGTATGACCATAGCAATGGCTATTGGTTTTTTATTCATGGGGTTCAAAACCCAGGCCCAGGAAAAATGGGTAGCACCGGCTAGTGCCGATAAGATTATCAACCCTATAAAGAGTGATGCAAACGCAGCAGCAAACGGAAAAAAAATCTATAAAATGCTTTGTGTCGTCTGCCATGGAGCTAAGGGCAAAGGCGATGGTGTAGGTGGTGCAGGATTAACACCCAAACCAACCAATTTGACCAGTGCAGAATTCCAAGCCCAGACTGATGGGGCCATTTTCTGGAAAATACAAACAGGCAGGTCTCCTATGGCCTCCTATGAAACCTCAATTCCGGAAAAGAAACGCTGGGAAATTATTAACTATATAAGAACACTTAAATAATGAAAAAGCTAATAGTATTATTACTAGTCATTGGATTTGTTCATGTCACAAATGGGCAAACATACAATAACTTTGAGACCGATAGTATAGCGGCATCTCAACCTTATAAACCAAGTAAAACCCAGTTTATGATTCGGGGATATGGGCATACTGGGCTTAACTTTATGAGTAACGGAGATGAAAAAGAGTCCTCCTTTGTAGGCTCTGCTTTCGCTCCCATATTCTTATTCAAGCACTCGGACAAACTTATGTTCGAAGCAGAATTAGAGTTTGTTCTAGAAAATAACGAACTCGAAGTAGGATTGGAATATGCAGACGTTATGTATGTTCTCAACAAGAACATGACCGTTAGGGCAGGAAAGTTTTTGCTGCCTTTCGGAACGTTTATGGAAAGACTTCATCCCGCATGGATCAATAGGCTTCCGACCAGACCTTTAGGCTTTGGCCATGACGGGATCGCTCCATCATCCGGTATCGGTGTTGAATTACGAGGTGCATTCGACCTTGGAGGGCCAACCTTAAATTATTCGGCGTATTCCACCAATGGACCTCGGTTAAAGGACGGAAGTATCGAGCCAGAGGAAGCAGGAATGCTCTCGTTTCAAAATTATGAAGATAATAATACAAGTAAAGCCTTTGGGGGCCGATTGGGGTTATTGCCATTTTCAGATTCTTCCACCGAATTAGGAATTTCGGCCTATTCAACAAACGGTGCAGGGGCTAAAGATTCGGCATATGAGGACATTGGTGCTTTTTTATATGCCATCGATTTTGCTTTTGTAAAACAAGTGCCCGCAATAAGTGGGTTCGTGGATATAAAAGCCCAATACAATAGTTCCAATGTTGATACGGCAACGTTTATCGAGATGCATGAGGATGGTGATGAGGAGGAATACAGTTTTGACAATCAGAGTAATTCATTTTATGGTCAATTAAGCTATCGGCCTACCATGGCGGAAAGTGACTTTATGAAAAAACTGGAGTTTGTTGGACGATATTCAAATTTCAATGCTCCGGAAGGTGCAGAATGGGAAGAAAAATCTATACAATATGCCTTTGGATTGAATTACTGGCTAACCTGGAGGTCCCTAATAAAAATCAGTTATCAGACAACTGAAACCGAAGGGGGACATGGTGGAGAAGGCACGACAACTACAAACGGGTTTTTCCTCCATTGGGCAATTGGATTTTAAGAAAATATAAAAAATAGAAAACATGAAGACAACATATAAATATTTAGTAATAGCGATGGTTTTCCTGACCACTGGAATAACAGTAGTAGCTTGTTCTTCCACCAATAAAACAGTTACTGATGAAACTTCCACGGCAGTAGTAGACGAGGAATTCAGAATGGAAAAATCAGGTGCCCAGTTATGGGGAGAAGCCTGTAATCGATGCCATTTAGCGCCTTCACCTGCAGATTATAACGACACGGATTGGGAAACCATCAGTTTGCACATGCGCGTAAGGGCCAATCTTACAGAAAATGATGTCACGAAAATTGAGGAATTTTTGAAATCTGCAAATTAAATAGGCAGTATACATCTCCCATAAAGCTTTTTAACCATAGCGATATGGGAGATGATATGCACTTTAAGGTCAATGAAAAGGTATGGTTGAAAGTTGTAGCCGTTTCCAGTTCTATATATCCATAAAATAATGTGCTAATTGCAATTATCATTAGTGAGATGTTAAATAAAAAATGGAACGAAATAAGACAAAAAAACAGCACTTATATTAAATAATTATTAATTAAAAATCAAAAATTATGAGGACAACAACTATTATTTTATTTACAATTGGCTTGATAAGTCTATCCAGTTGTAACCAGAAAACAGATCCTAACGCAATGCTCGAAAATTCACAAACGAGAACGGAACTTTTTGATGCAATTACCAGTAATCACAGCTACATGACTGAATTTATGGATAACATGCAGGGCAACGACCATGCTTTGCAGATGATGCAAGACAACCAAATGATGATGGGTACTATGATGAAAGGCCAGGGTATGCAGATGATGATGAAAGATAGCATGATGAAGAAAAACATGATGCAATCCATGATGAAAGACGGAAAGATGATGGGTAATATGATGCAAATGATGCATGAAAAGGGAATGATGAGCGAAGATTGTATGGAATCTTGTAAGAATATGATGGCCGAGGAAGGATTGGACATCATTGAACAAGGTGAAATGGAGTTGAGCAAGAGCCAAAGTCATGGTGATCATCATTAAGGTATATAACATTTAAAAAAAGAAATCATGAAAGGTCATTGGATATGGATGGTTATAGGCTGTGGACTGCCACTATTATTAATCTTTTTAGCACCCTCATTTGGAATAGGAAGTGGTTCATCCCTCTTTATTTTCATCCTTTTTATGTTTGGAATTCACCTTTTTATGCCCCACGGGTCACACAGAAACGGTGGGCATAATCACGCTGACCGAAATAATAAGGGTCACGATTATAATCAAAAAGAACAAACGGAGAAAGCTAAAGCAAAACACGAAGGACATCAACATCACTAAAAATTAAACTAAATGAAACACAAATATCAAATTAACGGAATCAGTTGTGGAGGATGTGTAGCACACGTCAAAAAAACCTTGGAGGCACATCCCAGCATTGAAAAAGCCGAGATATTGTTAGCACCAAAAGGAGCTACTACTATCACTATGAAAGAAGCTATTTCAGTTGCCGAACTACAAAAGCAACTCGATGAGCTCAATGGCTATATAATCACAGAAACAAATTAATAACCACTAAAAAAACAAATATTATGCATTTTTACGACGGACATTTTGG
This sequence comes from uncultured Maribacter sp., assembly GCF_963977385.1. Classification (GTDB taxonomy): domain Bacteria; phylum Bacteroidota; class Bacteroidia; order Flavobacteriales; family Flavobacteriaceae; genus Maribacter. The sequence continues at coordinate 110,853 of NZ_CAXBOU010000014.1, forward strand.
AGGCATGCACCTAATATGGTGGATTATATGGGTCATTTTAATTACTTGGATTTTCTTTATCCCAGCCGATATACCATATCAAAAAACAAAAAAAGAAAGCCCACTGGAGATTTTGAAAAATCGCTTTGCAAAAGGTGAAATATCTAAGGAAGAATTTGAAGAATCAAAAAAGATTTTGAAATCAGATAACTAATTAAAAACTAAAATTATGAATCGATTAAACGTAAAAAAACTCGGTTTTGCCTTTGGGCTTACTGGAGCACTCATTTATTTAGGTTGCATGATAGTCATGGTAACAACCGGAAAAGAAGGCAGTATCGCCTTTTTTAACAGCCTCTTACACGGTCTGGACACTACTAATATTATACGAATGGACGTATCCTTATTGGAAGCACTCTTTGGTATTATTCAAACATTTATTCTATGGTGGCTCATTGGTGCTTGTATTGGAGGATTTTATAATGCCCAAATTAAAGTGAAAAAATAATAGCTTTTTTAAATATGCAATATGTCTGGTTTATATGGTCGCTTATTATTTTAGCTCTTTGGGCAATTATCTATTTGTCCAAAAAAGAGGTTAGAAAAGAAATGCTCAAAATGAGCTTGATTACTATGCCATTTGGTTTAACAGAACCGTTATTTGTGCCAGAATATTGGTTCCCACCGTCGCTTTTTGATTTGGCAGAAAAAACAGGCTTCGATATAGAAAGTTTGATTTTCTCTTTCGCAATAGGCGGAATTGGCACTGTTCTATACAACCTTATTTTTAAAAGAGGACTTGCCGAAATACCACCAAGCGAAAGAAGTCATATAAGGCATCGCCTGCATATTTATATTCTTTTTATACCAGTTATTATATTTATACTTCTGGCGCAATTTACGTCGCTCAATCATATTTATTGCGGCATCATCGCCCTGTTTATCGGCGGAATTGCCACGCTTTACTGTCGCCCAGATTTGAAAGGAAAAATATGGGTTGGTGGAATCCTGTTTACAGTACTTTACTTCATTTATTTCGGAAGCATCCTTCCGTTCTATCCCCAATTTGTGGAGTTGTACTGGAATCTTGACAACCTGACCCATATTCTTGTCTTGGGTATTCCTATTGAAGAATTATTATTCCCCTTCACGTTTGGGATGCACTGGTCTGGATTATACGAACACGTCTATTGGAGAAAACTCATTCAAACTGAAATAATTATTCCACTTAAAGATTAACACTATGAAACAAATACAATCGAATCAAAAAAACAATGCTATCCAAGTTATAGCAATTAACAACCTAATTGGAAAAATACACCAATTGTCCATTAGCGTATTAATTCTTTTACTGCTTTCACTATTACTTCTATCATGTTCCAACAAGAAAAAAGAAGTTGCCGAAAGCGCATCGCAGGCAAACGTAGAAGCGTCAATAAAGATAAATGAAGCGATGTCTTCTGCCCAAAGCTATGAAATCGTTCCCAGCGAAAAAGTGTGTATGGTAAATAATCGATTTATGGGTGTGCCACAAATACCTATTGAAGCCAACGGAACTACTTATTACGGTTGTTGTGAAAATTGTGTTGAAAAGTTACAAAAAAATCTGGATGATGTCCGCTTCGGAAGTAATCCACTTAACGATTCAAAAGTTGATAAAGCTTCAGCAATTATTGTACAGGATAAAAGCAGCGGAAGTGTTTTCTACTTCGCCTCTCAAGAAGATGCTCAATCATTTATAAATAAGAATAAAGGATAGGAAATCTTTATTCATAAAAATTCAAGTTATGAAAATAGTGTTAGCCATAGACGGCTCAGATTGCAGTACAGCTGCTGTTAAAGGACTTTCAAAAATGCCTTTACCTAATGATAGCGAAGTTAATATTATAAATATTTACGAAAATCGTGCATTGCCAACATCAGGGTTACATTCAACAAAAGCAACACTTTATAAATACCCTGATGACGCTATAAAAAATGCACAAAAAATAGGAGATAAAATCATTTCCGAAGCCATCCAGGTTTTAAAAGAAAAAGATAGCTCCCTAACTATAACAACAAGTGTTATTAATGGTCTTCCTAAAAAAGAAATTTTAGAAAAAGCGGAATCCTTTAATGCTGATTTAATTGTAGTCGGTTCACAAGGTCAAGGGGCATTTTCACGTTTTCTATTAGGTTCAGTATCGCAATATTTAGCAACACACGCCAAATGTTCAGTAATGATTGTAAAAGACAAGGATGCAAAGTAACCTATCGCAAATACAAATGATTTAAAAATTAAATATGACTATTAACCACTCAAATAACACAAAAGAGTCTGCCTGCAAAGTAACAGATGAAATCTGCCTACAAGATACTAAATTACCTCGTGTAGTTGTCATTGGTGGTGGTTTCGCTGGTTTAGCGTTAGTAGAAAAATTGAAAAACAAAGAAGTTCAAGTTGTATTATTTGATAAAAATAACTTTCATCAATTTCAACCCTTATTTTATCAAGTGGCAACAAGTGCTTTGGAGCCTGATAGTATTGTATTTCCTTTCAGAAAACAAATTAGTGGTTATAAAAATGTTCTGTTTCGGCTGGCTGAAGTAGAAGAAATTCAACCTTCTTTAAACACTGTTATAACCAATAAGGGAAGTGTGCATTTCGATTATCTCGTATTAGCCACAGGAACAACTACCAATTTCTTCGGAATGGATAACGTCGAGTCCCATAGTCTTGGGATGAAAGACATTCGCGATTCTCTAAATATTCGTCATATGATGCTTCAAAATTTGGAGGAGGCAGCCATAACCTGTGATGACAACGAACGTGATGCCTTAACCAATTTCGTAATCGTTGGCGGTGGACCCGCTGGTGTAGAAATGGCTGGTGCGTTGGCTGAATTTTGTAAATACATTCTTCCAAAGGATTATCCAGAATACCCTTCTTCTATAATGAACATTTATTTAGTAGAAGCGAATGATAAGCTATTAAGCACAATGTCTGACAATGCATCCACGAAAACACTAAAATATTTGAAGGACTTGGATGTAAAGGTACTATTCAATGAATCGGTAAGCGATTATGACGGCTCAATAGTCACAACCAAACGTGGAAAAACCATTTTAGCTAAAAATCTAATCTGGACGGCGGGTGTTAAAGGACAGTTCCCAAAAGGCATTGATGAAAAACACGTGGTTAGAGGTAATCGTCTTAAAACCAATTCTTATTTAAAAGTAGAAGGCTACGAAAATATTTTTGCCATAGGTGATATCGCTGCACTTATTTCCAGTGATACACCAAAAGGGCATCCACAAGTAGCTCAAACAGCTATTCAGCAGGGCAAATACTTGGGTGATTCACTTTTAGATATAATAAAAGATAAACCTTTAAAACCTTTCGAATATAAAGACAAGGGGTCATTGGCAACAGTGGGAAAACGTAAGGCAGTAGCTGATTTGGGAAAATTCAAATTCGCAGGCTATTTTGCCTGGTTACTGTGGTCTATAGTGCACTTGATGTCCATAAGCGGGTTTAGAAACAGATTGATGGTTGGTTTTAATTGGACGGTAAGCTATTTCACTTATGAAAAAAGTAATCGTGTCATAATTAGAAATTTTAAACCAATAACCAAAAGTCTATCAAACGAAGAAATATCATAACAATGGAAAACACCACAAAAAAAAACAATAAGCTGTCCTTAATAGGTTCTATATCTCTTGGCACAGGCGTAATGATTGGTGCTGGCATATTTGTACTTATGGGGCAAATAGCAGAATTAGTGGGAGATTTATTCCCGATTGCATTTATTGCGGGTGCCATTGTGGTAGGTTTCAGTTCATATTCTTATGTAAAGTTCTCAAATGCCTTTCCATCTTCTGGAGGTGTGGTCAAATTTTTTAATAAAGCCTACGGACCAGGAACTACAACTGGTGTCTTTTCTCTGTTAATGTATGTTTCAATGGTCGTTTCAGAAAGTTTAGTGGCAGGTACTTTTGGGGCTTACACGCTTCGGTTGTTCCCAGAAAGTTATGCTGGTTACGCATCTATACTTGGGATTTTACTTTTGGTAACTGCCTATATATTAAATATTTTAGGCAATAAAGTTATTGGAGCAACGGCTACTTTTACAGCAATTATTAAGGTTGCAGGTATTGCATTGCTAGCCATTGCGGGTCTAGTAATTTCTGGGATTGCAGATATTACTGGGAATTATATTCCCAATAATTCCGAAACTATGCCACAAGGTCTTGCCTTTGTAGCCGCATTAGCATTATCAATCCTTGCCTATAAAGGATTCACAACAATTACAAATCAAGGTGGTGATATCAAAGACCCTCATAAAAACATCGGTCGGTCTATTGTGTATTCAATCCTTATCTGCACGGTCATATATGTAGCATTGGCACTATCTGTTGCAGGAGGTTTAAGCATCCCTGAAATAATCAAAGCAAAAGATTATGCCTTGGCAGCAGCGGCAGAACCTGTTTTTGGAGAATGGGGTTTATGGATTACCATAGCCATAGCAATTGTAGCGACATTTTCAGGCGTGTTAGCTAGTATGTTTTCCGCATCCCGCTTATTAGGGATGTTAAGTAATATGAAACAAGTGCCATCTTTAAAGAAACTAGGAAATTTTAAAAATCCGGCACTCATATTTACGGCTTCTCTTGCTATTTTATTGACTGTTCTGTTCGATTTAACAAGGATAGCTTCCATAGGAGCTATTTTTTACCTCATTATGGATATTGCTATCCATTGGGGGCTTTTCCGCCACCTAAAAAAGGACGTAAAATTTCAACCTATCATTCCATTAACAGCTATAGTAATGGACATTGCAGTACTCGTTGCCTTTCTATATTTAAAATATCTGAACGATCCATTAGTACTCATCGTTGCAGCAATTGGTATTATTTTAATACTCGTTGCAGAACGTTTTTTTATGAAGTCACACACAGATGATGACGGTAATATGGAGATGGGAATGGAAAATTTAAGTAACAAAAAACAATAAAACATAATTAATAAAAACAATTTATATGAAAAACATAGCAGTTATAGGATACGGGGTCATTGGAAAAAGAGTAGCCGACGCCATTAATTTACAAGATGATATGAACCTTATTGGGGTTTGCGATGTCATTAGTGATTGGCGTATTCAGAACGCCGCGAGAAGAGAATATAATATTTATGCGGCAACCGCCGAAGCCGAAAAAGAAATGAAGACTATTGGCATTTCGGTAAAAGGTAATCTGCAAGGCTTGTTAGATAAAGCAGACCTCGTGGTCGATTGTACGCCAAAAAATATAGCAGCAAAGAATGTTATAATTTATAAAAAACAAGGCATAAAGTTCATTGTTCAGGGTGGTGAAAAACACGAAACCACTAACCATTCTTTTAGTGCAGAAAACAATTATAGTTCAGCTCTAAATCTAGATGCTACAAGAGTTGTTTCCTGCAATACCACTTCTATTCTACGAACGCTGACCGCTTTAAAAAGAGCAAATTTATTGGATTATGCCAGAGGCACCTTATTAAGAAGAGCTACCGATCCTTGGGAAAGTCATTTAGGTGGTATTATGAACACTATGGTTCCCGAAAAAGACATCCCAAGTCATCAAGGTCCAGATGCAAAAAGCGTAGATCCAGATTTGGACGTCATCACTTCCGCAGTAAAAGTTCCAGAAACCTTAAGCCATATGCACTATTGGAATGTAAAATTGAAAAAACAAGCAACGAAAGATGACGTGCTGAACGCATTTAAAACATCCAGCCGTATTAAACTAATTCGTTATGACCAAGGTTTGGTTTCAAATAATACCATTAAAGAAATGTTCTTGGATATGGGCAGACCTTGGGGAGATATGTACGAGGTAGCCCTTTGGGAAGATATGCTAAAGGTGGTGGGCGATGAACTATTTTATGCCTACGTGGTCGATAATCAAGCCATTGTTATTCCTGAAACCATTGATGCCATAAGAGCACTTACTGGAATAGAAACGGATGCAGCAAAATCCATCACTAAAACCAATACAAGTTTAGGAATCAATTAAACGCCATTAAGATGAAAACAGACAAAAACATAATAGAACTTTTAGGAGAAAAAGCAGACTTCTATTTAGAACACGTTTGTGAAAAAATTACAAAGGATGAATTGCAAACCCCTAGTAAGACAAGTCTAGATAAAGTATTTACCCAAAGTAATAGAAATTCGCAAGTTCTGCGAAGTCTTTCACAGTTGTACAACCATGGAAATCTTGGTGGTACAGGCTACTTGAGTATTTTACCTGTTGACCAAGGTATTGAGCATAGCGCGGCGTATTCATTCTATAAAAACCCTGATTATTTTGACCCAGAGAATATTATAAAACTGGCGATAGAAGCAGGATGCAATGGAGTGGCTTCAACCTTTGGTGTTTTGGGACTTAACGCCCGTAAATATGCCCATAAAATTCCATTTATCGTAAAGATTAACCATAATGAACTGCTTACCTACCCCAACAAATATGACCAAACCTTATTTGGCAAAGTAAAAGATGCGTGGGATATGGGAGCAATTGCAGTAGGTGCTACCATTTATTTTGGTTCTGAAGAAAGCAACAGACAGCTCAAGGAAATTTCCGAAGCTTTTGAAGAGGCTCACAGTTTAGGTATGGCTACTATTTTATGGTGCTATACCCGAAACGAAGCTTTTAAAACGACTAAAGAGGACTATCACACTGCAGCGGATTTAACAGGGCAGGCCAACCACCTAGGGGTAACGATACAGGCGGATATTATCAAACAGAAATTACCCACCACAAATTATGGCTTTAAAGACCTGCAATATGGGAAGTATGACGATGCCATGTATGAAAGCTTGACAACTGAACACCCTATTGACCTGTGCCGGTTACAGGTCGCTAATTGCTATATGGGCAAAATAGGGTTGATCAATTCCGGCGGGGGTTCCAAAGGGGCGTCAGATATGATCGAAGCCATCACAACGGCAATCGTAAATAAACGGGCCGGAGGTTCGGGTCTGATACTGGGAAGAAAGGCTTTTCAAAAGCCCTTTCAGGACGGGGTGGAATTAATACATGCGGTTCAGGGCGTTTATCTCGAAAAAAAAATCACAATAGCTTAATACGTACATAAGAATGTTTGATACAGAAATAAAATCATTGAAATCCCTTAACCACTACCTGCGAAAACTGGTAGAAAATAGGCTGTGGCTCAAGGTTATCATTGCTTTGTTTTTAGGTGTTGGTGTTGGCCTGTTGTTGAGCCCTCAAAACGGTTGGATTACAAAAGACACTGCCGATGTCTTAGGGAATTGGTTGGCCCTGCCTGGAATGCTTTTTCTTAAATTGGTACAGATGATCATGATTCCCTTGATCGTGGCTTCCATCATTACGGGCATTGCCAGTAATGATAAGGAAAATCTCAAGCGATTGGGTGGCGGTGTGTTCGTGTATTTTATATCAACAACAATTATTTCCGTATCCATAGGTACAGTACTGGCCTTACTCTTTAGACCGGGAAAGTACTTGCACCAACAGGTGGAAGTCGATCATGCCAATGCAATGGCCGATACCGTCGAAAGTTCAGAACTTTCATTTGGAATAAAAGATATTCCGGATGCCATAACAAATTTGTTGCCAGAAAACCCATTGGCATCCATGGTAAGTGGCGAAATGTTGAGTATCGTCATTTTTACCATCATAATAGGCGTTGCGGTTTTATCGCTGACCGACGACTTTCTCAAACCGGTAAAGTTGCTGTTGGGGGCAATTCAGGAAATCTGTATGACGGTGGTCAAATGGGCCATGCTATTGGTTCCGATCGCCGTATTCGGTCTAATGGCACAGTTGACCTCCAGTGTTGGCTTGAACTCCTTGGCAGGTTTGGGCTTTTATGTACTCGTAGTATTGATAGGCTTGCTAATATTGGTCGGTATCTACCTTTTGTTAGTAAGCATACTTGGCCGCAGCAATCCATTTAAATTTTTACGAAAGATTACGGATGTCCAACTTTTGGCATTCTCTACAACAAGCTCTGCCGCAGTAATGCCCTTATCGTTAAAAACAGCGGAGGAAGAACTCAAAGTGGATGCCTCCATCAGCAATTTTATTATTCCCATCGGAACCACCGTAAATATGGATGGAACGGCGCTATATCAGACCATTACGACTTTGTTCATAGCCCAGGCTTATGGACTTGAAATGGGCATTCTAAACGTCATAGTTATCATAGTTACCATAGTTGCTGCCTCCATTGGAACCCCGGCCATACCAGGAGGTGGCGTTGTGATTTTGGCTTCTGTGCTATCCAGTGTCGGAATTCCGTCCGAAGGAATCATCATAATCATCGGGGTGGAGCGCTTGCTTGGCATGTTCCGATCTGCGGTCAATGTTACTGGTGACTTAACGGCCTGCATGGTATTCGATAGGTTTTATGGAAAAAAACCGGGGAAAGCTAAAGAGAGTTATGTAAAAGCAAATACGGAATATTCCACTGTTTAAATGTTTAATGAACCGGATGATGATACAATCGATTAAAGACATAGAGCTTTCCCCAAAACCGGGCAAGACGTACTGGATAAACTGTCACAGGGAATGGCGGGAAGAGGTCATTTATTTTCTGATGGTCGACCGATTTCATGATAGCAACGAGCGGCATTCGAAGAATTTCGATATTCGACATGCCGGTTTCGGGAATGAAGATCAATTGCAAAAGCCTTTTGGGGGCACAATTAAAGGCATCATCAATAATATCGATTATATCAAAAATTTAGGTTGCACGGCCCTTTGGCTGAGCCCTGTGTTTGAAAATAATCCGGAATCCTATCATGGATACGCCATCCAAAATTATATGGATGTGGATAAACGCTGGGGCACCAAGGAAGAACTGGAAGAACTGGTAGACAAGGCACACAATCTGGATATACGGGTCTTTTTGGATATCGTTCTGCACCATTCGGGAGATAATTGGTCGTATCCTTTTGATTATGACTATTTCTACGCGGAGGGGCAACGGTTTCCCCTGGGCGATTGGCGGGAAAAAGATAGACCAATACCCGTTGAACTTAGAAACCCGGAAATGTATAATCGAAAGGGACAGATTGGAAATTTCGATGCCTATCCCGAGACTCAGGAAGGTGATTTTTTAACCTTAAAAACATTTAGAAACGATGGTTCTCCCGCTAGTGAAGATCTAAGGGATATCTTGGCCAAGATACATTGCTACTGGATACGGGAGACCGATGTGGACGGTTTTCGTTTAGATGCCGTCAAACATATGAAGGGTAGCGATATCAGTCGTTTTTGCTCTACAATTAGGGAATATGCCTACTCCTTGGGCAAAAGAAACTTTTTCCTATTTGGTGAAATTATCGGTAATGATGAGATGGGTAATCCCTATATAGGTCCTAAAATACTGCCTGAGGACCGGAACATATATTACGGGCTTGATTCTATTTTGGATCACCCGTTACACAGTGTTTTGGCAGAAGTAATAAAGGGAAATTCATCTCCGAACAGATTGATACAGCGATATTCTGATTTGCAAAAGAACGCCCTAAGCCGAGGTGAATATGGGGAATTTTTGGTGACCTATATCGATGACCATGATCAGGTGGGGATGGATTTTAAACATCGCTTTGGCCATAATGCTACTCCCGAACAAATTGTTGCGGGGATGGGCTTTCTCATTTGTGCCCTTGGCGCCCCATGTATTTATTACGGAACCGAACAAGGTTTTGAGGGTAACGGTACTGATGACCGATATATTCGGGAAGGAATGTTCGATCCCGATGATAAGGAGTCAAACGTATTGAATCAAGATTCATGGATATACAAGCGAATTTCTGTCTTGGCACATCTAAGACAAAGAGAAGCTATTCTACAGTTCGGCAGAATGTATTTCAGGGAAACTTCGGAAAACGGACTTGATTTTCATTTTCCTGAATGTCAGGAATGCCTGTTGGCATTTTCAAGAATTCTGCATGAGGGCGAAATTCTCGTAGTTTATAATACTTCCCCAAAGGATACTAAGGTAGAATATATAGCAATCGATTCCCATATTAATAAGGAGGGTGCATTTATGGAATGCATCTATGGTAACAAGAAAAAAATCAGGATAGAAAAAAATAAAGATCAAGTAGATGACCGTCTTTTAATCAAGATAAAGTTAAAACCCATGGAGTTTTTGATATTCAAAAACAAATAAGGAAAACAAATACTTAGGCGATGGAAATCAATAATATGAGACTATGAAATACAGGATGGTAAAAATTACAAAAAGGGCTCTGATAGCCGTGTTAGTGATATTAGCGTTGTTTACCTCAGTAGCAGGATATCAATACCTAACGGTCGCTTTGGCTCCTGAATATAATCCCGAAACCATGCCGTTGAACTATGAAGTAATGGGCTCGGGCGAAAGAAAAATAGTCCTGATACATGGCTTGGCAGGTTCTAAAAATTACTGGCGAAGGGATTTGGAGAAAATTTCAGGAACTTACAGACTGCTGTTAGTCGACTTGTTGGGCTTCGGTGATTCTCCCAAACCCCAAAGCGAATATACTCTCCAAATTCAGCTTGCCGCTCTTGAAAACATCATTTCGAAAGAAGGCTTTCATAGAGGAGAGAGTCTTATTGTTGGTCATTCTCTGGGTGCCGTACTATCTCTGGCACTTTTCGCAAAACACCCTGACTGGTTTAAGGGAGCGACCGTGATTGGCCTTCCTTTTTTTGAAAGCAAAGGTCAATTTTTGGAACAGATGTCTAGCGATTCATTTTTCGATAAGCTTGCCGTTGGCCGCTATGGAAAACTGTTCTGCATGCTCCACCCATTATACATTGTGAAATGGTTCAAGCCTAAAAATCTGACCGATGATGTTTTTAAAGACTCAAAAAAACATACCTGGCAGAGCTATTATAATTCGTTGAACGAGGTAATTCTCAAAACAGATTTATTTACGCTTACCAAGAACATACGCGACCGAAAAATCCTCTTTATCCAAGGCACAAACGATAAAGTGGCACCCTTTGTAAATGTAGAAAAATTTACAAGATCCTTTAACCAGGCTAAGCTAATAGAAGTACAGGATGGAGACCATCAACTCTTTCTGAAAGAACCATTTGAAGTCTGGAAAGCGATAGGGGATTTTTTCGATGAAAAATCGTGATGAATAGAATTGAATACCAATTTGAAAATGAAATAGAAAGATGAAAACACAAAAATACAATACGAGTCAACTCTACGGATTGATGCATACCGACATCGACGGAATCGATTCCCTTATAGAACTGGCCCTGAACATCCGTTGGTCATGGAACCATGCCTCAGATGAGATATGGCAACGACTTGATTCGGAACTCTGGGAATTCACGCGGAATCCATGGGTCATTCTACAAACGGTTTCACGAAATCGGCTGGAGGAGCATTTGGCAGATTCAACTTTTCGGGAAAAGCTCGATGGTTTACTAAAGGCAAACGAGCAAGCGATTTCGACGCCCTCCTGGTTTCAGCAAAACCACCCGAATACAGCCCTTACCACTATCGCGTATTTCAGTATGGAATATATGCTCAATGAGGCCCTGTCTATTTATGCGGGTGGCCTGGGCAATGTAGCGGGAGATCAACTAAAAGCGGCCAGCGATCTGGGCGTACCTGTCGTTGCCGTGGGACTGCTTTATGCCAAAGGCTACTTCCGACAGGAAATAGACAAATATGGTACGCAAAATGCATTGTTCCCCTATAACGATCCGGGGCAATTGCCAATTACACCCTTACGCTTACCAAACGGGGAATGGCTGCGTATAAAGGTATCGTTACCCGGTCACCCGATATGGCTGCGTACTTGGCAAGTACAGGTAGGAAGGTCGATGCTCTATCTGTTGGATAGCAACGATGCCACCAACTTACCAATCCATCGTGGAATTACCGATGAGCTGTACGGCGGAGGGCCAGAATTGCGCATAAAACAGGAAATCATATTGGGCGTGGGAGGGTACAGATTACTAACGGCCTTGAATATAAAGCCCGAAGTATGCCATATGAACGAAGGGCATGCGGCCTTTCTGGTCCTAGAACGGGCCAACGATTTTATGAAGGCGAACGGAACTTCGTTCGAAGAGGCGCTTGCCGTAACTCGAGCCGGCAATCTATTTACGACACATACGGCGGTCGCGGCTGGTTTTGATCACTTCAGTCCCCCGTTAATGGAGTACCATTTAGGAGCTTATGCCAAAGAACAACTGGGCTTGGACTTTAACAATCTGATGGCCTTGGGGCGCGCTGACGCCAATAACCGATCTGAAAGTTTTAACATGGCCTATCTGGCCATTCGTGGAAGCGGGGCGGTTAATGGTGTTAGCCATTTGCATGGAAAGGTAAGCAGAAATCTTTTTAACAACCTTTTCCCACGTTGGCCGGCAGAGGAAGTACCGGTAGGCCATGTAACCAATGGAGTGCACATGCCAAGCTGGGATTCTAAATATGCAGATGAAATTTGGACAGAATCCTGCGGAAAGGATCGTTGGAGGGGCGAACTCGATGACCATTCAGCACATATTTCGAAACTATCCGACGAAAAATTATGGGAATTTAGGAACCGATCTAGAAATCGCCTTGTCGATTTTATAAGGGCAAGGTTTGAAAGGCAGGCAATAGTCTCGGGCCTACCGTCGGAAGTGGTCGAGATCGCAAACCAAGTTTTTGACCCGGACACCTTAACCTTGGGCTTTGCCCGCCGATTTGTTCCCTACAAGAGACCGGACCTCTTATTGCACGATCCGGAACGCTTTATCCGTATCCTTACCAATCCCGAACACCCCGTTCAATTGATACTTGCCGGTAAGGCACCACCTTCCGATGAATCAGGGAAGGCATTGATACGAAAATGGGTGCAATTTATCCAACAGCATAATTTGTACAAGCATGTACTCTTTTTGAGCGACTATGACATAATGCTGGCCGAGAACTTAGTTCAAGGGGTGGATGTGTGGGTAAATACCCCAAGACGGCCATGGGAAGCCAGCGGGACCAGTGGCATGAAAGTTCTTGTAAACGGTGGACTCAATCTGTCGGAACTGGACGGTTGGTGGGCAGAGGCATATACTCCCGAAGTAGGCTGGGCCTTGGGCGATGGCCAAGAACATGGCGACGATCCCACATGGGACGCACACGAGGCAGTAGCACTATATGAAATACTGGAGCAGCAGGTTGTCCCTGAATTCTACGCACGTAACAAAAAAGGAGTGTCAAAAATTTGGGTGGAACGCATGCGAAAAAGTATGGCGACCCTAACGCCCCGTTTTTCCACCAACCGAACGGTTCGCGAATATACGGAGGACTACTATCTGCCAGCGGCAATCAACTATAAAAAATGCGCTGCTATAAAAGGAGCTAAAGGAAAGAGAATTGTTAAAGTACGACATGAGCTCAAAAATAAATGGGATACCATTCAATTTGGTAAAATTGAAATTGATAGTGTAGGTCAAAAACATCACTTTAAAGTACCTATATGGTTGAAAGGAATAAACCCCAAGCATATTCAGGTAGAACTCCTCGCGGAAGGTATTGACGGCGAAGCGCCCGAAAAAATCAAGATGAAATTTGATTGGATGGGAAAAGATGAGGCACATAACTTTTATGCACAGATAAATACTTCCCGGCCTACCGATCACTATACCGCTCGTATTGTACCCAGCTACGAAGGAGTTTCCGTACCGTTGGAGGATAACTTGATACTATGGCAGCATTAAAAATCGAATTTGAAATAAAGAATTAAAATGGAAACACTGGAATATCACGAAATCATATTAAAAAAAGTCAGCTTCGATGAGGAGTTGTTAAAGATTGAACTGAAAAAGGCGGTTCGCAATACCATCTGTTCAAAACAGCCGGCCTTATTGGAATGGTGTGGTAAAGAGCTTGGTGCAAAATATAAAGAATTAGCTTCCTCCTTTATGAAGGGCAAGAATTGTGCTTTTAATGGGTCAGATTCATAATAAGGTTCAGCTAAGGATTATCGCAACAAGAATGTGCTATCAATAATCTAAATAATTATATAACTAGAATAAAAAATGCTTCCGGAAAATTCAAATCTTATAACAATCAATGGCGGTTCATCCAGCATCAAGTTCGCGATGTATGAAATGGCCAAAACTCCGAAACTTATATTTTCCGGGAGCATTAACCGAATTGGGTTGAATGGTACTACCTTCAATGTTAACTATATCGATCAGTACGAAAATGTGGGTTATGAGATATATTGCCCAGGCTTTTACGAAGCCGCCATCTTTCTGATCCTTTGGCTAAAAAAGCAAACTGGGTTTGATAGAATCAAATGTGTCGGCCATCGCATCGTCCATGGGATGAACCATACACATGCGGAAGTAATCGATGCAACCTTGTTAAAGGAATTAAAGCGAATAACGGACTATGACCCAGATCATCTTCCTGCTGAGATCGAAATCATTGAGCTTTTTAGGCAGCGATGCCCTAGTGTATTACAGGTAGCCTGTTTCGATACTTCGTACCATACAACATTGCCCCGTATTGCAAAAATTCTGCCTATACCAAGGCGCTTTGATCAAGCTGGCGTTCAGCGGTATGGTTTTCATGGTTTATCGTATGCCTTTCTTATGGAAAAGCTAAAGGAAATAGCGGGGGCTGATCGAGCTAACGGACGCATCATTCTGGCCCATATTGGGAACGGGGCCAGTATAACGGCCGTAAAAGATGGCAAGAGCTTGGATACGAGTATGGGTTTTACCCCTGCAGGTGGATGTATTATGGGGACGCGAAGTGGCGATCTGGATCCCGGGGTCGCTTGGTATATGATGAACAGCGAGGGAATGAACACCAAACAGTTCAACCATTTGATCAATCATGAGGCCGGTCTCTTGGGAATTTCGGAAACAAGTGCCGACATGCAGGATCTATTACAAATAGAAAGCTCTGACGAACGGGCTGCTGAAGCGGTGGCCCTATTTTGTTATCAGTTAAAGAAATGGATAGGCTCCTTTATGGCGGTACTGGAAGGCCTTGACACCTTAGTTTTTTCAGGGGGCATCGGGGAGAATGCACCCATCATCCGTTCGAGAATCTGTGAAGGTTTAGGTTTTGCCGGAATCGCATTGGATGAAGCGCAAAACGAACAAAATGGATTTGAAATCTCGAAAGCGGACAGCAAAGTAAAAGTTTTGGTTATCCCCACCAACGAGGAGCTGATGATTGCAAAGTGTGCGACGGATCTCTATATCGAATCAAAAAACAGTTAAAAAACAAGTAAGACATGGAAAATCAAAAAAGTAAAAAGGGACAAACACAAATAGCTCCAGAACTTCTGGATAAAATGGATGCCTACTGGCGGGCGGCGAATTACCTCTCAGTTGGTCAGATATATCTATGGGACAATCCCCTGATGCGTAAACCGTTAAAACCCGAACATATCAAACCCATGTTATTGGGGCATTGGGGCACTACGCCCGGCCAGAACTTTATTTATGTTCATCTAAACCGTATCATTAAAAAATACGATTTGAACATGATCTACGTATCGGGTCCCGGCCACGGCGGACCGGCACTTGTTGGGAGTACCTACCTTGAAGGAACGTATAGCGAGGTGTATCCTCACATAAGTCAAGACGAAGACGGATTAAAAAAACTGTTTACCCAATTTTCGTTTCCTGGTGGAATCCCCAGCCATGTATCCCCCGAATGTCCCGGATCCATTCACGAAGGGGGCGAGCTGGGCTATTCGCTCAGCCATGCCTTCGGAGCGGCCTTTGATAATCCGGATCTAATCGTGACCTGCGTAGTGGGCGACGGGGAAGCGGAGACTGGCCCGTTGGCTACCGCATGGCACTCCAACAAATTTCTGAATCCAGTAACCGATGGTACGGTACTTCCTATTCTTCACCTTAATGGATATAAGATTGCCAACCCCACGATTCTTGCCCGGATAGGGGACGTCGAACTGGAACAGCTTTTTTTAGGCTATGGATGGAAGCCCTATTTCATCGAAGGCGATGATCCTATGACGATGCATCGGAAAATGGCGGAATTGCTGGACAAAGTGACTGAGGAAATAAAAACGATAAAGGAAAACGCTGCTCAAAATGACAATTGGGAACGTCCCCATTGGCCAATGATTATCTTAAAATCCCCCAAAGGGTGGACAGGTCCCAAGTTTGTGGATGGTTTGCCCGTGGAAAATCATTTTCGATCACATCAGGTTCCGTTGCCCGATGCAGCCAGTAATCCAGAGCACCTAAAGCAATTGGAAGATTGGTTCAAAAGTTATAAGCCCGAAGAGCTTTTTGATGAACAAGGGCGTCTTTTACCTGAATTGGCAGATCTGGCTCCTAGAGGAGAACAGCGAATGGGTGCCAACCCACATGCCAATGGAGGTCTTTTGTTAAAAGACCTTCTTATGCCCGACTTTAGGGAGTATGGCCTTGATGTATCGGTACGCGGGGAGATGGGAAACGGTGATACCCGTGTTCTGGGAGAATTTGCCAGGGATATTATCAAGCTGAACCGATCGCAACGAAATTTCAGAATCTTTGGACCAGACGAAACACTCTCGAACCGTTTGAACTCGGTTTTCGAGGCTACTAACAGGCAATGGGAAGGAGAGACTATGGAAACCGATGAACTTCTTGAAAAAGACGGCCGTGTTATGGAGATGTTGAGTGAACACCAGTGCGAAGGATGGCTAGAAGGCTATCTTTTGACCGGAAGACATGGTCTTTTCAATTGCTACGAGGCCTTTATCCATATCATCGATTCTATGTTCAACCAACATGCCAAGTGGCTAAAAGTAACTGCTGAACTACCATGGCGCAGAAATATCGCTTCCCTGAACATTCTTTTAGCCTCGCATGTTTGGCGGCAAGACCACAACGGGTTTACCCATCAGGATCCCGGGTTCCTTGATGTTGTGATGAATAAAAAAGCATCGGTGGTGCGCGTATATCTTCCGCCCGATGCCAATTGTCTTTTATCGGTAATGGACCATTGTTTCCGCAGTAAGCATTATGTAAATGTGGTTGTGGCCGGAAAGCACCCGGCACCACAATGGCTTCCCATGGAGGAAGCAGTTGTTCATTGTGCCAAGGGCATCGGTATTTGGACCTGGGCGAGCAATGATAGAGATACAGAACCCGATGTGGTTATGGCTTGCGCAGGGGACGTACCTACCCTAGAGACCTTGGCGGCGGTATCCATATTACGAGAGAAATTGCCAAACCTGAAAATACGCGTGGTAAACGTGGTCGATTTGATGAAGCTACAAACCAATACGGCGCATCCGCATGGATTAACCGATGCTGATTTTGATATGTTATTCACAAAGACCAAACCGGTCATATTCGCCTTTCACGGCTATCCCTGGCTGGTACACCGTCTTACCTACAGCCGTACAAATCATGTTAATATTCATGTTAGGGGCTATAAGGAAGAAGGCACCATAACGACCGCTTTTGATATGACAGTTTTAAATGATATGGATCGTTTTCATTTAGTACAGGATGTCTTGGAACGATTGCCGAACCTAGGGGATGAAGTAGCATATCTGAAACAGGAAATGCAGGACAAGCTCATCGAGCACAACTATTTCATCCGTAAAAATGGGTTGGATATGCCCGAGATCAGAAACTGGAAATGGGAAAATTAAATAGGCTATTCCAACGGATTCTTTTCACTCAAAGAACTTGGTACAACGAATTTTAAAAAGACAAAATGAAAACAACGGTATTCAGTACACATAAATTCGAAGAACCCCATTTGCTATCTTCAAATAAAGGTAAGCATGAACTTAATCTACTTGAAGTACGGTTGACCGAAAGTACGGCTTCCTTGGCTCTTGGCACCGAGGCCATTAGTTTGTTTACAAGCGATGATGCCTCGGCTCTAATACTTGAAGAACTTAAAGATATCGGAATCAAATATATCGCCCTGCGTACCACAGGATACAATAATGTAGATACAAAAAAAGCAGCTGAACTGGGCATCAAAATTTCAAGGGTTCCCGCATATTCCCCTTATGCAATCGCAGAACACACAATGGCGTTGATACTTGCATTGAACCGAAAACTGATCAGAGCCCATAATAGGGTCAGAGATATGAATTTCTCGCTGAACGGACTCACAGGGTTCGACTTGAACGGAAAAACTGTTGGGGTATTGGGAACAGGGAAAATTGGGGCTATCCTGGTTAAAATACTGCATGGTTTTGGTTGTAAAATTTTGGCATATGATACCTCTGAAAATGGAATGCTCATTGAAAAATATGGGGTACGCTATACAGACTGTAAAACGTTATGCAGTGAATCGGATATAATAAGCTTGCATGTCCCCTTAAATTCTTCAACCAAACATTTGATTGATGCCAAGCATATTTCACTAATGAAACCAGGAGTTATGCTTATCAATACCAGTCGCGGAGCATTGGTCGATACCAAAGCGGTTATTGAAGGACTAAAGACCAAGAAGATTGGTTACTTCGGGATTGATGTTTATGAGGAGGAAGAAGGATTGTTCTTTGAAGACCATTCCGATGACATTTTACAAGACGATGTAATTGCCCGTTTAATGACCTTTAACAATGTTTTGATAACCAGTCATCAAGCCTTTTTAACCGAAACAGCATTGACAAATATTGCTGAAACCACGATATATAATCTAGACTGTTTTGAAAAAGGCAAAGTTTCAGGAAACGAAGTTTCTTGATTAAGAAACAAAAATTAGTAGTAACACTTAAATCTTAAAATTATGGATCGAGTAAAAAACAAAGTAGCCATTATCACAGGAGGTGCCTCTGGATTAGGAAAATCAAGTGCTATTTTATTGGCACGCGAAGGAGCAAAAATAGTAATAACAGATTTGGATGAAGAAAAAGGAAATAAAGTAGTCCAACAAATCAAGAACGATGGCGGTGAAGCCATATTTATAAAACAAGATGTATCCAAAGAAGATCAATGGAAAAAGGTAATCGAGACTACGCTCAAGACCTTTGGCAAGCTAAATATCCTGGCTAATGCTGCTGGTATAGCAATCGGTAAAAACGTGGAAGATATCACGCTTGCAGACTGGAAAAAACTTTTAAGCATCAATTTAGATGGCAGTTTCTTAGGTACCCAATACAGTATTAAGGCTATAAAAGAAAGCGGAGAAGGTGGCTCAATCATAAACTTCTCTTCAATTGAAGGCCTTATTGGCGATCCCAATTTAGCTGCATATAACGCAAGTAAGAGTGGTATAACTTTATTTACCAAGTCTGCTGCACTTCATTGCGCGAAACAGGGTTATGGCATCCGTGTCAATTCCATTCATCCAGCCTATATATGGACACCAATGGTAGAAAATTTCCTAAAAGCCCAAGGTGATGTGGAGGAGGGCAAAAAGCAGTTAGAAAGTCTACATCCAGTTGGACACCTTGGAGAACCAGATGACATAGGTTATGGTGTCGTTTATCTAGCTTCGGATGAATCAAAATTTATGACCGGTTCTGAATTGGTAATAGATGGTGGTTACACAGCACAATAACAGAAGAATATAAAATTCAAAAATTATGAAAAATATACTCGTACCCACCGATTTCTCTGAAAACTGCACTAAAGCTGCACATCTAGGGATTAAAATGGCAAAAACATACAATGCAGAAATACACTTTTTGCATCAGATGACCACACCTGTAGATTGGGTAAAATTAGACAAACTTAAAGAAAAGCGTTATCCAGAAACCTTAAAGCAGATAGGTACTGCAAAGGCTAATTTACGTGAACTCGAAAAAATAGCAGAACACGAAGGTCTTAAATGCCGAACCTTTCTTCAGTTCGATTCAGGACAAAAAGATATTTTGGAGCATTCTGGTCATTTTCATCACGATTTCATCATTACAGGAAGTAGTGGTACTAAAGGTCGTGTGAGGGAGATAACAGGTAGTAATGTCGAGAAGATTGTTCGAAAGGCTAATGCCCCAATTATCGTGGTCAAAGAAGAGGAAGTAACGTTTCCTTTTAAGAATATTCTATTTGTCTCTTCTTTTGAAGAAGATGTTAGTCATCCGTTTCAAGCTGTGCTTTCCATAGCTGAAAAATGCGATGCTAAAATTCATTTGTTACGAATCAACACAGAAACAGACTTTAATAATATCAACGCTGGATTAAACCCTGTCAAGCAATTTCTTGAAAAGTTTCCCGCCTTAAAAAACTTTTCTATGAACGTTCACAATGAATCTTCAGTAGAAGAAGGAATCAATACATTTCTAAAACATCAGCCCGCAGATTTGATTGCAATGAGTACTCACGGAAAAACAGGGTTTTTGAGCTTATTTTCAAAAAGTATTGCCGAGGGTGTAACCAATCATTCAGAACTAACTGTGATGACCATACATATTAAAAAATGAAAGATTCAATCAACATAGTGAAATATTCTGGCGACGTGGTTCCTTTTGATGTGGATAAACTTATCAATTCCTTAAGACGTGCACAAGCTAGTGAAGAATTAATTCAGCAAATTGTTGAGCAAGTTGAAAACAAAATATATGAAGGTATTACCACTAAAAAAATCTACCAGATGGCATTTAAAATACTTAAAGGGAAATCACGTGTAAGTGCCTCAAAGTATAAGCTCAAAAAAGCATTGATGGAATTAGGTCCTTCTGGTTTTCCTTTTGAAAAGTTAGTAGGCAAACTATTGGCACACGAAGGATTTTCAACACAGGTTGGTGTTATAGTTCAAGGTAATTGCGTTCAGCACGAAATTGATGTGATAGCGCAAAAAGATAACCAACATTATATGATTGAATGTAAATACCATAGTGACCAAGGAAGGACTTGTAATGTAAAAATTCCGCTCTATATCCAGTCTAGATTTTTGGATGTAAAAGCAAAATGGGAACATCAAAAAGGGCACGAAACTAAACTTCATAAGGGAGGTGTATATACCAATACACGATTTACCACCGATGCTGTGCAATATGGTAAATGCGTAGGATTATTATTGACGAGTTGGGATTACCCGATGGGAAACGGTTTAAAAGACAGAATAGACAAGTTGGGACTACACCCTTTAACGGCATTGACTACCCTGACCAAAGCCGAAAAAACGAAGTTATTGGACACAGGCATTGTGCTCTGCAAAGAGCTTCACAAAAAACCTGCGTTATTGGAACAGATAGGAATTGATAAAAAAAGACACAAAAAGATTTTAGAAGATTCAGAAGCGCTATGTAAAAGCACGTAAGGATTATTAATATAAAAGTTCAACAACCTTAAAACAAAACTTATGAAAACAGATGAACTACAAAAACCGAACAGTATAGATTTAGAGCCATTTTACCAAGCATTGGAAGATGATTCAAAACTACTTGAAGAAGCCCTTGAAATATTATTGGGGATGGTAAACTTTGAACCTAAATCCGTAAAGAAATTGGCGCTTCTTATTAAAGAGGATTCCCGTAATCTATATAATGAAATAGCGGAATTGAGCAAATCAAACCAAGATAAAGGAAACACGCCTTCCTGCTGTGGTGGAAACTAAATAAATACTATAAAGATGAAAAACAATAAAATAAACATCCACTTTTTAGGAGCGGCAGGTACAGTAACTGGCTCAAAATATTTAGTGGATACAGGAGATAAAAAAATACTGATAGACTGCGGACTTTTTCAAGGGTTAAAGGAATTACGGCTCAAAAACTGGGAATACCCACCCGTGGAAGTTTCAGAAATTGATATGGTATTGCTTACTCACGGCCATTTAGACCACACAGGCTATCTACCGCGATTAGTCAAGCAAGGGTTCAAAGGACCTATTTATGGCACCAATCCCACGTTGGATATTGCTAAAATCATTTTGAATGATAGTGCAAAAATTCAAGAACAGGAAGCCGAACGTGCTAACAAAGAAGGCTATTCCAAACACAGTCCTGCTGAACCATTGTATGATTTAAAGGATGTTGAAAAAACCGTTCCACATTTTAAGAACGTTCCACAATCCCAATGGATTCGGCTATTTGATGGTATTAGAGCTCGTTTTCAATATAACGGACATATTCTGGGTGCAACTTACATTGAGTTGGATGTACACGGAAAGCGTTTCGTCTTTTCAGGAGATATTGGAAGAACCAATGATTTATTACTCTATCCACCTCTAAAACCAAAAAAAGCCGATGTGCTTTTCATTGAATCCACTTATGGAGGAAGATTACATCCCGACGAATCGGAAGCACTTCCGCAGATTGAAAAGTTGGTTAACGACACTATCAACAGAGGTGGCAGCCTTTTTGTCCCAAGCTTTTCAGTAGAACGTGCCCAACTGATGATGCTTATTTTTTGGAAATTATTGAAAGAAAAGAAAATCCCAAAAGTACAAATGATAATGGACAGCCCAATGGGAGCGAGTGTATTGGAGTTGTTTCATCGTACAAGAGATTGGCACAGGTTGGAAGACAATGAATGTGATGAAATGTGTTCACATTTCACGGTCGTAAGCAGTTATCGGGAAACTATGGAGTTACGAACAGACGACAAACCAAAAATCGTAATTGCAGGAAGTGGAATGCTTACTGGTGGCAGAATGCTCAATTACCTTGAAACACAAGCACAAAACCCAAACAACACTTTGCTTTTTGTAGGATATCAAGCTGAAGGCACTCGTGGAAGAAAGCTATTGGAAGGCGAAAAAGAATTAAAAGTCTATGGGAAAACGGTATCCTTTCAAATGGAAGTAGCCGAAATTCAAGGTCTCTCTGCACACGCAGACCACGCTGAATTAATTGATTGGATGAGCAAAATAAAAAATAAGCCAGCGCGAATTTTTATTGTGCACGGAGAAAAAGAAAGTGCAGAAGCATTACAGAAAGGCATAATGGAAACTTACGATTGGGATGCTGAAATCCCACAGCTTTATAGCATCGAAGAAATTAAATAGGTTGTAAAAATCACAAAAAATGAAAGCTATGGCAAAACACTCAAATATCCTAAAATATAAACATCTCGGCATTTATACCCAAAACGAAAACGTGGTCTATATGAGGGAAGATTGTCACGTATGTATTTCCGAAGGTTTTGAAGCACTCACAAGAATAAGGATATCAAAGGCAACCCATTCAATTGTAGCAAGCCTCAACATTATAAATTCAGATATGCTGTTGCCCAACGAAATTGGACTATCAGATGCAGCTGCAAAAAAGCTAAATGTTTCAGACAATGACACCCTGTACGTTTCACATTTAGAACCTATTGAATCGTTAAGCCACGTTAGGGCCAAAATCTACAATCAAAAACTGGATTATAAGGCTTATAACGAGATTATAACCGATATCGTTGAAGGCAACTATTCCAACATCCATCTTTCAGCATTTATTACAGCCTGTGCTGGTGACCGGTTGGATATTGATGAAATATCTGACCTTACTAAAGCAATGATAGCATCTGGTCAGCAACTGAATTGGGACAAAGAAATTGTGGTAGATAAGCATTGTATTGGTGGATTACCTGGGAATAGAACCACACCATTAGTGGTTGCCATTGTTGCTGCTTATGGGCTTACAATGCCAAAAACTTCATCACGAGCCATTACTTCGCCAGCAGGCACAGCAGATACTATGGAAGTATTGACCAATGTGACACTTTCTTTAGAAGAAATAAAGTACGTAGTGGAAAAAGAAGGTGGGTGTATTGTGTGGGGCGGAACAGCACAATTAAGCCCAGCGGATGATGTGCTGATTAAAATTGAAAAAGCCTTGGATATTGATAGTGAAGGGCAGCTT
Organism: uncultured Maribacter sp.; assembly: GCF_963977385.1. GTDB lineage: Bacteria > Bacteroidota > Bacteroidia > Flavobacteriales > Flavobacteriaceae > Maribacter. Next base: position 134,582 of record NZ_CAXBOU010000014.1, read on the forward strand.
ATCGCTTCGGTACTTTCGAAAAAAGCTGCGGCAGGTTCCACACACGTTGTCATAGACATTCCCGTGGGAGAAACTGCAAAAGTTAGAAGTGCAGAAATGGCTGAAAAACTTAAGAATCATATGGAAACGGTAGGCAACGCTGTTGGGCTAAATGTGAAAGTAGTTATTACAGATGGTAAGCAGCCCGTTGGAAGAGGAATTGGCCCCACTTTAGAAGCCATCGATATATTAAAGGTTTTAAAAAATGAAGATGATGCACCAATCGACTTAATGGAAAGAGCTTTGCTTTTGGCTGGCGAACTATTAGAACTTTCGGGGAAAGTCGAAAAAGGAAAGGGAACGGAAACCGCCAAAGAAATTCTAAAATCGGGCAAAGCATACAATAAATTTCTTGCCATTTGCAAAGCACAAGGGCGTTTTACAGAACCTGTTCTAGCACCTTATAAAATTGAAATTAAAGCAGAAAAGGCAGGTGTTTTAGAGCGAATAGATAACAGAAAAATTGCAAAACTCGCCAAGCTTTCGGGCGCACCGCAGTCTAAATCGGCAGGGATTCTTTTGAATGTCCATTTAGATGAAAAAATTGAAGAAAACCAATTGTTATATACCATATATGCAGAATCTAAAGGCGAACTCAACTATGCTCTGGAATATAAAAATTATCACAAAAACATATTAACCATAACTTAAAAACAGACACGATGAAAACGATATTATTCAGCCTTCCCGGAAACGAAGAACTTACAGCACTTATGGCAAAAAAAATGGATGCTGAAATTGGAAAAGCAACTTTGCGAAACTTTCCTGATGGAGAATCCTATACACGTATCTTATCTGATGTAAAGGATAAATGTGTTGTACTGATTTGCACCTTGCACGAACCAGACGAAAAATTGTTGCCACTTTATTTTTTAAGTCATACTGCAAAATCATTAGGAGCAATGTGTACGTGCTTGGTAGCACCCTATCTCGCCTATATGCGTCAGGACAAAATTTTCAATGAAGGCGAAGGTGTTACTTCTGGTTTCTTCGGAAAACTAATTTCAGGCTTTGCCGACAGCATTACCACCGTTGACCCACACTTACATAGAATCAGCTCTTTAGGTGAAGTATATGAAATTCCAAACAAAGTCATTCACGCTGCCGATGCTATTTCAGATTGGATAAAGGAAAACATCGAAAATCCAGTACTTATCGGGCCCGATTCTGAAAGTGAGCAGTGGGTTTCGCAAGTTGCCATAAAAGCTGGAGCACCATTTACAGTATTGAAAAAAGTGCGTCACGGCGACCGTGATGTGGAAGTCTCTGTACCAGATGTGGAAAAATATAAAAACGCCACACCAATCTTGGTAGATGATATTATCTCGACGGCGCGAACGATGATTGAAACCGTAGTACATTTAAAAAAAGCAGGAATGAGACCACCCATTTGTGTTGGTATTCACGCAGTTTTCTCAGGAAATGCGTATCAAGATTTGTTGGATTCAGGAGTAAAAGAGATAATTACCTGCAATACCATTCCACATCCTTCCAATGGCATTGATTTAAGCGATATACTAGCTAAGGAGGTAAAGAAATTAATGCATCATATATGAGAAAACGAGTTTTTATAGTACTAATCATATTATTCAGCATATCAATGACTGGACAAACTGAAATGCTTATCGGGCAGATTTCGGGTAGGAATATAGTTCGCGAAAACTTTGATGAAGAAGGTGCTTTTCTCAACAAGCAAATTTTTGAATCTGGAAAAGTTATCGATAAAAATGGATATTATGAAATTGAGGTAGTTACAGAATTATTTGACAAAGACAAAAAATCTACCGATAAATACACAACGACTTATCGCTGTAAGCCTAATGAAGCCAGCGTAATGGTAATGGCATTTCCATTTTCCAACCCAAAATCAAAGGAAACCGAAATCAATACCACTTCTAAAAATTTTAAAGAACTATACGATTTAAATAACCTTGAAAATATAGAACTGGAAATGAGTTTTGACTCGGGCTTATTAAACTTTTTTGGTTCAAAAAGTACTATAAAAATATACGACCGAAAAGTAGATGGTAACAAAAGTAATATTAAATCAAAAATCAATATTAAGGCTTATGCGTGGGGAATTCGAATTAAGCAACTCAATTATAATGTCAAAGAAGAATTGAACGTTAAAGGTCTATTGACCTTTCAGAAATTTACTGAAGCCGATGGTAGTTATTTTACAATGACTTATAAATAAAAACAAATGAAAAATTACGATACCCTTTCAGAAACTATGGCCCATTTACAGAAAAAAGGATATACGACCGATTTTAATCTGAAGACTGAACATCTGGAATGCAATGCCTTAAAATTGAAATTACATCCCGAAGATTTTGATGTGGATGAAACACATCGTTTTGAAGGTATGAGTAGTACCGACGACAATAGCGTTCTCTATGCTATTTCATCATTGAATGGGGTTAAAGGACTTCTAGTAGATGCCTATGGAGTTTATGCCGAAAATATTTCGGAAGAAATGAGAAAAAAATTACGATAAAAAATGATAGACCTAGATATAATTTCGACTAATCCGCCCTCGAATATTTCAAAAAACGAGGGCAAGAAGAGTTTGATTAAGCTACGTAAGGAACTTTTTGAACTTCAGAACAAGTTTTATGCTGATGGACGTTTTGGCTTACTTATTATACTGCAAGGTATGGATACCTCAGGTAAAGACGGTACCATTCGCCATTCCCTTAACAGTATGAATCCGCAAGGCGTTCAAGTAAAATCATTTAAAAAACCAACCGAGGAAGAGTTGAAACACGACTTTCTATGGCGAGTCTATCCGCATGTTCCACCAAAGGGGATGATTCAAATTTTTAACCGTTCGTATTACGAAGATTTACTAATGCCTATGATAGGTAATTCGCTGCCAGAGGAAGTACTTGCCCACCGTTGCAAGCTTATTAAATACTTGGAGCAGCATTTGAAGCAAAACAATATTCACGTACTTAAATTTTTTCTACATATCTCTAAAGAAGAACAGGGAGAGCGCATCAAGGAAAGGCTAACCAAACCGCATAAACGCTGGAAATACAATATCGAAGATGAAAAGGCAGCCGAACAATGGGATGCTTATAGAGCTGCCTATAATATGGCAATAACTAACTGCGATGATCCTTCTTGGCATATTATACCAGCAGATAAACGTTGGTATCGCAACTATAGTGTTGCCAATATACTGACGGACCATCTAAAAAAACACAATTTAAAATATCCTAACACCTAAAAATAACATACTATGGACAATAACAAAGACAAAGAAATGAACCACTCGAAAATGGATCATTCAAAAATGGATCACTCGAAAATGGAAAGCCCAAAATCCAACGACCACAGTAAGATGGATCATAGTAAAATGGATCATTCAAAGATGGGACATTCCGATCATGGAGGAAGTGTTCCTATGGGAATGGCAGGTCATGACCATCATAAAATGATGATTGCTGATTTTAGAAAACGTTTTTGGGTAACATTAGCACTAACAATTCCCATACTTTTTCTATCACCGATGATTCAAGAATTTTTTGGATATAGCTTTTTACTTCCTGGCAATCCATATGTACTTTTTGCTCTTTCTACCATTGTATATTTCTATGGTGGCTGGCCTTTTCTTAAAGGATTTGTTTCTGAAATAAAAAAAGGAGCACCTGGAATGATGACTTTAATATCAATGGCAATAAGTGTCGCTTACTTTTATAGTTCGGCTACTGTCTTTGGTTTGAAAGGAGTTGACTTCTTCTGGGAACTGGCTACTTTAATCGCCATTATGCTTATTGGTCATTGGATAGAAATGAAGAGTGTTTTGGGAGCATCAAAGGCCTTACAATTATTGGTCAGTATGATGCCTGCGGAAGCACATCGAGTAAAAGGAGACACCATTGAGGACATCAAATTAGAGAATTTATTAAAAAATGATATCATATTAGTTAAGCCTGGAGAAAAAGTTCCTGCTGATGGAATTATTACAGAAGGTTCTAGTTATTTGAACGAATCTATGCTTACAGGAGAATCAAAACCTGTAAAAAAAGAAGCAAAAGACAAAGTGATTGGTGGTTCTGTAAATGGTAATAGCACCTTAAAAGTTAAAGTAGAGCATACGGGTAAAGATAGCTATCTCAACAAAGTAATTACTATGGTTGAAGAAGCTCAAAAAACCAAATCTAAAATGCAAAATCTTTCTGATAGAGCAGCGAAATGGTTGACGTATATTGCTCTAGCTATCGGTTTTGGGACGCTTGCAGTTTGGTTAATTTTGGGCTTTCCATTTGTCTATGCTTTAGAAAGAATGGTTACCGTTATGGTCATTGCCTGCCCACACGCACTTGGTCTAGCTATTCCTTTAGTGGTTGCAATTTCTACCGCAGTATCTGCCCAAAATGGTTTGTTGATTCGCAATAGAACTGCCTTCGAGGAATCACGTAAGATATCAGCCTTATTATTTGACAAGACAGGAACATTGACTAAAGGAGATTTTGGTGTTACCCGAATTGAATCTGTAAATGAGTCTTATACACCTCAAGAAATTTTAAGGTTTTCAAGCTCATTAGAGCAAAGTTCAGAACATCCTATTGCAGTAGGTATCATCAAAAAAGTCAAGGAAGACAAAATCACTATTCCCAATAACGAAAAATTTAATGCAATTACAGGAAAAGGTGTAGAGGCAAAAGTAGAAGGCAAACAAATTAAAGTAGTAAGTCCTGGATATTTAAGAGATGAAAAAATCACCATTCCTAAGGATGCCTATAGTGATGCTGCAGAAACTGTTGTTTTTGTTATGATTGACGGAGAATTAGCTGGATATATTGCGCTTGCAGATGAAATTAGACCAGAATCGGCTGAAGCAATAAAGATCTTCAAAAAGAACAACATTAAAGTATTAATGGCAACAGGAGATAATGAGCAAACCGCTAAAGCCGTTAGCGAAAAGCTTGGATTGGATGGCTATTATGCTGAAGTGCTACCACACCAAAAAGTAGAAATTGTAAAAGAATTGCAAGATAAAGGAGAATTTGTTGCTATGACTGGTGATGGTGTAAATGATGCGCCCGCATTAGCGCAAGCTAATGTTGGAATCGCTGTAGGTTCAGGTTCTGATATTGCTGCAGAAACTGCCGATATTATATTGGTAAATAGTAATCCTCAAGATATTGCCAACTTAATTTTGTTTGGAAAAGCGACCTACAATAAAATGATTCAGAACTTAATATGGGCAACTGGTTATAATGTAATTGCTATTCCACTAGCTGCTGGTGTGCTATACTCTTCTGGCTTTGTTTTAGGTCCAGCAGTAGGAGCTGTATTTATGAGTTTGAGTACTATAATCGTCGCCATTAATGCTCAATTATTAAAGCGAAAAATCGGTAAAAAATAATGAAAAGAAAAGAAAAACTCAATAGAATATATTTAATCTTATTGAGTCTATTTGTAGTAATGTTAGGGTATGGTATTTTATTACCTACCCTTCCTTACTATACCGAAAGATTGGCGTTAAAGGATAATCTGGACACAGAACTGATTAATTTCCATATCGGAATGTTGACCAGTATTTATCCGCTGTTCCAGCTTTTGTTCGTAATAGTTTGGGGCAAGCTTTCCGATAAATATGGTCGTAAGCCTCTAATCGTAATCGGTCTCATTGGGTTTGTAGTGATGAACTTGCTAACGGGTCTGGCAACGTCACTTACAATGCTTTACATAGCCCGAATCGTAGGGGGAATATTTACATCATCGGTAATTCCAGTCAGTAATGCCTACTTAAGCGATATAACCTCAGAAAAGCGACGGACCAAGATAATGGCCTGGTCCGGGGTGGCTATCAGTTCGGGACTTATTTTTGGGCCTGTTTTGGGAGGATTTCTGTCGCAAACGAACCTACACTTTAAATTTTCAATTGGAGTATTCCATTTGGATCGTTTTTCGGTTCCGTTTATATTAGCTGCTCTTTTGGGCTTTGTTGTAGTACTGATAATAGGAAAATGGTTGAAGAATACGGAAATAAAAAGGCGTATTGCTTCTAAGGGTAATAAATTCAGTTTTTCGCTGAGCACATATTTTATCGTTTTGCTGCTGCTATCCTTTGTCATGCAATTTGTGGTTACTTTATTTGAGACAGTATTTTCGATTTACGGGAAGGATGAGTTGGCATTCACAAGTAATCAAGTGGGTATTGGTTTTATGCTTTGCGGTTCGGTGATGGCCGTTTTACAACCTGTATTCGCAACCTATGGCGAAAAAATATTGACCTCTAAACAGCAAATAATATTAGGGTTATTGATATCCGGAGTTTCGTTAATTGTGTTCCCTTTCGTAAACAATGAGCTAAACGTTTATCTCATGATTATACTTTTTGCAGCCGGGGGAGCTATGGTAACACCGAACCTACTTTCGGCGGTTTCCTTGATATCCAAGGAAAACACGGGAAGGAATATATCCATACAAAGTTCCACGAACAGTATCGGTCAAATTTTAGGTCCAGTATTGGGGACTTGGCTGATTGCCGGAGGGTTTTATTATCCCTTCATCATTGCTGGTGTATCCGTTTTGGGAGCTATGGGACTAGTTTATTTTTTGAAGACACAAGATAAAGAGGTTGATGAGAATTTATTGGCCGACCAGCATAAAAAACTATAGCGATGGACCATAACTATACAGTTAGAAAACAAGGTGAAACGGTATTTCAAAATATTCCCGACAAAGGAAAATATGTTGAGTTGGTACATTCGGGAGAAGACTATTTTTTGCGGCTTGAAAAATTAATAGATAAGGCAGAAAAGGAAATCCATTTACAAACCTATATATTTGAGAACGATGAAACAGGAAACCGAATAGCTGCCTGTTTGAAGAAAGCCGCTCAACGAAAGGTAAAAGTATACGTCTTATTGGATGCCTATGGTAGTGCTGCATTACCCGATAGTTTTGCGGATGATATGGTGCAACATGGTATTTTACTTCGGTTTTTTTCGCCATTATTCTCCCTGAACAACTTTTATATCGGCAGACGAATGCACCATAAAATAGTGGTCGCCGATGAAAAAATAGCGCTGATAGGCGGAATCAATATCGCCAATAAATACCATGGAACCGGAGCTGCAGAACCTTGGTTGGACTATGCCGTTCAGTTAAATTGCCCGGCAGCTGAAAACCTGCAAAAACTGTGTAGCGATTATTTTCTCAAAAAAGGGAGCTCAAAAAAAATATCACCAGTGCTACATTCGGCAGGTAGCGCACTTGTAGGAATTTTACAAAACGATTGGCTACAGCGAAAAACAGAAGTCTGTGATGCCTACACGACTGCCTTGATTAATGCCGAAAAGGAAATAATTATCGTAGGCTCGTATTTTTTGCCGGGAAGCAGAATAGCAAAGGCATTGAAAAAAGCCAGTAAAAGAGGAATAAAAACAACGGTGATCTTAGCTGGCATTAGCGATGTGCCTTTAGTACGTCGGGCTACCGAACATTTGTACTCCTATTTTCTAAACCATCATATGCAGATATATGAGTGGAACAAATCCGTAGTTCATGGTAAAGCAGCGGTAATAGATAATAAATGGTCTACCGTAGGCTCATTCAACCTGAACAGTCTTAGTTGCTATGGCAGTATTGAAATGAACGTAGAGATTCACTCCGTCGAATTTGCAAAAACCCTGAGGACCGAATTTGAAAAGGTTATCAGCGAGTGTAGCGAAATTACAAATGGGACACTCAGACAAAGAGCAAGTATATTCAACAAGTTGGGCAATTGGGTTTCTTATCAAATAGTACGTACAACCATGCTTTTTCTAACCTTTCTTCCTCATTTAAGGTTTTTGAAAAACTAAAGGTTATAAGGCGTTGGCAAATGGTTATATGATTTATGGTAGGCAAGTAGAAAACTAAGTGCTCGAAGACGATGAAAAAAATAATGATAAAAAAATGAAGAAGATTTCATCTTTCCAGAGTTAAAAAAACAGATTTAAATAATGCCTAGGATGTTTATAATAAATTATAAACAGCAAATAAAATATTTAATGATTCTCTTAAATCAATAACCACGAATACCGATATAAAAAAAACACTAGGCATATTGTCAGGCATAGTTTTGGAAATATTGCTGGGGATACTATTCACCCTTTAATGCTTCAAAACTGTTTAGACATAGCGACCTTAAAAACAACTATAAATTATCAATCAAATTTTATTCATCGAGGTAGAGATGTGGCCTTAGACAGTGTTTTAAATTTTATAAAAAGGCATACTTATTGATGTATTTGTAAGAAAAAGCTGTCTAAAGATTGTCATCCCTCAAATCCTAAATATTAGTAATATAAATATGACCCTCAGATAAGCAGTTGCAATTAACAGATCTGCAAAAATGGGAAGGAATGAAGGAAAAATTACTTTTAACGCAAGAATTACACACGACATTAGCTGAGATTAAAAATACTACTACTAATATACTTGAACGTGCAAACCGTTCAATCACGTTATGTCGCAATCTACTCAGAAAATTTAAAATGGATATTTTTGTAGATGGATTTCAATCAGAAGAAGAGGAAATCAATTTTTTCAAAAATGTAAAACAAATACCTTTAAAGGAACTAATTTATTTTTCAGAAGTTCGCTCCTTTGAAATTCAATTTCCAAAAGCCAATATAGGTCGTCAACGTAAGTTCATCAAAAAGAAAATCAATAAGCTGAATCGCTTCTTTCTCTACAACATGGATTTCGGACAATATGTTGATTCGGGAGCGTCCCATTTCGATAAAGAGTATTACACCAGAGATTTATTAGACAGCTATCACATTACCACTTCAAAATTTTATTTTCAAGATCCGGATTTTTTTACACCCCGAGATATGCTCTTGGGAAAATTAAAGGCATATCATCGATTTATTATCTATTTAGAAAACAGATTATTTAAGCTTGAGAATTCTTTGAATGGCAAAACCATAATTGATCCAACAAATAAACTTCATTGGCCATACAGTAATACAGATTATGTTGAGTTACTCTATGCATTATGTTTGAGAGGCTTGGGAAAACAAGACAATCAAAGCATAATGCAAGTGTCTAAAAAACTACAACAGCTATTTGATTTTGAACCAAAAGATATTTATAAGACCTACCAGGACATAAAAAACAGAAAAAATAGCAGAACGCTTTTTTTGGACCAACTTTCTACATCATTAATCATAGAAATGGATAAAAGTGAAGCGTGATTTTTTCTTCAACCCCTTATTTTACTGATGAAACACGACCGTACTACGGTTGACCTACGGTAATTCAATTTTTTAATGAATTTTGCTCTTTTTACTTTTGTAAAAGCGTACTTACACGCATCAAAATCAACCAAACAGCATCAAATTTCAAAATGTTAAATTTTGACCGTAGTACGGTCGTACTGGGGAATAAAATCCGATAAACCTATTCAAATTTGTAGAACGAAAGTCAAATCAGGTTAGGGGCTATCAATTAAAAGTTCAAACTCAGATAGTCCCTTACCATTAAACCCGTTTTATTATGCCGACAAGTATTATTACCACAGACGACCTTCGGGAATTCAAACTAGAATTACTCGATGACATTAAAAAACTATTGACCAATCAGGCCAAGGGAAAGCTCAAGAAATACCTCAAATCTTCCGAGGTTATGGATTTATTGCAAGTAAGTCCAGGTACCTTACAAAATCTTCGTATCAATGGTACGTTGCCTTATACCAAAGTTGGGGGAATCATTTACTATGATGCCGAAGAAATTCAAACGATAATGACCGCCAACCGTGTGCAACACGGTCTTAATTCTTAGGCGATGAACTATATAAAGCTACTCAATGCGGCTTTTGAAAAGTTCTTTTTTGATGACCGGCTCAATCCTACGCATATCAGTTTGTATATGGCGCTGTTCCAAGAATGGAACAGCTCTAGATTTGCGGATGAGTTTTACGTGAACCGCAGGGATTTGATGCTTGCGTCCAAAATAGGCTCAAAATCAACATACCACAGATGTGTGACCGATTTAGATGCTTGGGACTACCTAAGCTACTTTCCTTCCAACAATCCATACAAGGGCAGTAAAATCAAGATGTCCATTATCGGGACAAGTGATGAACCGGATATGGGACGGTACAGTCCCATATTAGAACAGGTTGCGGAACAGTACCGTCCCAATGGTGTACCGCTTGTGGGACAGCACCATCCCATAAACGGACAAGCTGTGGACTCGCACCGTCCCATAGGTGGACAAGCATTGGTATCTACTATAAACAATACCAAACAAGTAAACAATATAAAACAACCAAATGGCTGGCAGGCCGTTATTGATTTTTTTATTGAAAAAGGTTTTAATGCTGATGAAGGAAAAAAATTCTTTGCCCATTACGAAACTCGTAATTGGCAAACTAGCGACGGAAAAGCGATTAGAGATTGGCGCGCCGTAGCCACAAATTGGATGGATAGAGCTGAACTTTTCGCTGAGGAAAACAAACCAAACTTTAAAGAGGCGTCCCAAATCAAGGACAACTTGCGAACCACTAAAAACAAAGACTATGGACAACCCCTCTAAAATTACCGAAGGTGGCGTGGAATATTCGCTAGGAAAATTTGATGGCAAAAGTGTTCTCTACGATTTTGATAAAATCTTGATTTACTTGAATGCCAAAGGCAGACAATTATTCGGAAAAAATTTCAGAATCTATGATGAAGACATTACAATCATCCGAAAGCTCTGCCACTATTTCATCAAGGACAAAGACAATTGTGAAAAGTATGAAATAGATATTGATAAGGGCATTTTACTTTCTGGACCAGTAGGCTGCGGAAAAACAAGTTTAATGAAATTATTGCGACACATCGTACCGCTACAACGACCGTACGAAATGATTCCGTGCAGGAATGTAGCTTTCAGTTTTAACCATCTAGGCTTTAAAACCATTGAGGATTACGGCAATACTAAATTCTATTGCTTTGATGATTTAGGTATTGAACCTGCTGGACGGTTTTATGGCAAAGACTTAAACGTAATGGGCGAAGTATTACTTTCTCGATACGAACTTTACCTCGAAACCAAACACAAAGTTAAAACCCACGCGACCACCAACCTAAATGCCGAGGAATTAGAAGAACGTTATGGTAATCGTGTTCGTAGCAGAATGCGAGAACTGTTTAATTTGATTGCTTTTGATAAGGGTGCTGGGGATAAGAGGAAATAATTTAACCTCTAAAAGATTTATATAACAAAACCACTTCTGAAATAAGCTCTTCTATGATAGCTTTTAAACTCTTGGTTAACTCTAAAAATATGTCTTTCATAACGCTACTGTTTTTTTAGGGATTGTAAA
>NZ_CAXBOU010000015.1:0-140114 GCF_963977385.1 uncultured Maribacter sp.
CTACGGGAAGTATAAGTACTATCAGCTTTACAATATCTAATGTGCCTTTAGTACCATTAAAAGCAAGGATTATTTGGGTAGTTGTAGAAGTTTATCCCAATCCTGCTACTACATTCGTTAACATAGTTCTTAAAGGTGGGATAAATACAAGACTAGAATCAATTGTAATTTATGATATTGCAGGAAGGCTTATAAGAAAGAATCATGTCAATGAATTAAATCAAGTAGGTGACGGTTATCAGTTAGATGTGAGTACGATGGCTCCTGGTATCTACATGGTAAACGTAAATAATAATACCAATATGAGTTATATGGAGAAGATAATCATTGAATAAAGTAAGTTTTTTTTTATGGTTTATCATACTTCTAAAAAATACATTAATACGGAATACTAGGGTACTAAAACATTTTATTATTTTTATAAAATAATTTATATTGCCCGGACTTATTTCCCCATTCTGACATTTTAAACAAGTTTTAATTTAACCCTGTCAAATATAAAAAGTACAAGAAGAAAATTAAGTACACCTTTCAAAGCTAATGTAACTATTGAAGCGACAAGGGATCGTATTAGCATTCAAGAGCTTGCTGTAAAATTTGAGTTCCATCCAAATCAAATTTCAATTTGGAAGCATTAGTTTCTACATAATACCGATTTGATCAATTACCTAAAATCCAAAAAACAAGATGCTATTTCTGATACCTACCCGCCTCTACAACAAGATAGGTCAGTTTCAGATAGAGAATAATTTTTTAAACAAATTCTTGAATAAAAGAGCACCACGAATAGAAGAAGGAAAGTGTAAATTGCTATCCAAGGCAAAGTCTTGTTCAGCAATTAAAATTTCTTAAAATACATCGTTCAGGGCTGTATTATAGGCTCAGTGGTGAAGGTGCCCATAATTTAAGGTTGGTGAAGGAGATAGACTCTTTTTTTTGTAGCATCCTTGTTACGGTACAAATCGTATGAACGATTACCTGAATCTTAATCTGGGTCATCGAGTTAATAGTCTGTATTAACTTATAGGGCTTCAAACGATATGTAAAAGACCAATATTAAAGACCCTAAGACCTATAAGTTCACCTACCTTTTAAAAAATTTGGATATCGAACGCCCTAATCAAGTTTGGAAGACCAATATCACTTATATTCTGACGCTATACGGGTTCATCTGTATTAATACCTTAATCGAGGTGTACAGTATAAAACACTAAACTGGAGCGTTTAAAACTTGATGGATAAAGAGTGGTTTATAGAACTATTGGAAGATACTAAAGCTCAATATGGAGCTCCGTAGATACACAACTCTGATTAGAAATCTCAATATACTAATACTGATTACATCGATGAGCTGGAGAACAACGAAATGAAAGATAATTGGACAACAAAGGAATAGCTCTGGACAATATTTATATTAAGTGGTTTGTAAGTCCATTAAGTATTAAAAAATTTACCACAACCTGCCTAATGGAAGTCTTGAGCTGTATCAAATGGTCAATGAATATATTGGGATTTATAATACCAAAAGAAGGCACGCCGAAATAGGAAAACCAACCGAATCAACTTTATGCCACTAACAAAATAAAACCTTTAAACTGTCCTATATATTGAGAGTATTTCGTAATAAGTATTACATTATTATGATTTAATATACTATCTAAAATTAGCCTATAACATCAATATCTTCTTTTTATTCATTTAAACTTTTAGGGTTTATGTGATTACCAATTATATAAAAGTCATTTTCAGTAGTTCAATTGTAAGTTGACAACTAAGCTTATTTAAATCGATAATGCCGTATTATAAACATTGGATTTTAAACGTTTAATTATATTTGAAATTATAAATTGTCCTTTCAATAATTGGTCGAATTAGGTTTAGTTGATTTGAATTAATCTTGGCCTCCTTTAAAAATTTCAATTGTTTTAAATTATGTATATCTGAAGCAATAAAGTCTATGGTCTTCTCTTTTAAAAGACTTAGGCACATTTTTTGGACTTCTTTGCCATAGAACTGGGTTAATGACAGAATGTTAAGTTGAAAAAGCACCCCTTCCTCTTTGATGTTTTTATATTTATATCTTGTATTATGCATATAAACATAGCGTTCTGGATGAGCAAGAATGGGAAAGTAACCTTTTTCCTTAATTTCATGCAATGCTCCATCGAAATTGATTGCGGGTTGTAAATAAGACATCTCTATTAAAATATAACTTTTAGAAAGCGGCATTATTTTTTTGTCATCAAGAAGCTTTTCGAACCCGGAGTCTATCATGTGTTCTGCTGCCGCATCAATGTTCACATGGTCTAAATTGTTCATTTTTAGACCATTTTTAAGTAAACTAAGAGAACTATTAATCGTTGTAGGGTTGTTAGGATAATAATTCTCCATGATATGTGGAGTACATATAAAATCAGTAACCCCAAATTCACCAAAACCTTTTATAAGTTCGATAGACTCATCAACGGTTTTTGCACCATCATCTATACCAGGTAATATATGATTGTGAATATCAATGAAACCCTCAAGATGGTCAATTAAAAAATGTTTTTTACTAAAAAAGCTAAACATAAAGTTGGTGTGATTTTTATTATTTGCCGATGCTGGAATTATATTTCCTTATATAACGGTGGGTATTGTAATTTGAGGTACAAAAAGTCCCGGAAAGTGTACGGAAATTAGCAAATTATTGAAATTGCTTCACAAAATTAGTGATTCACTCGTAATTTCCCGGTCCAATCAGTAAATATTATCATAATAATTGTTTCGCATTTGTCATTACATTTTTATAGCTTTTGCTGTTTGATACGCTACAGTAATAATGGATAGATTTATATAATCTACTATTTCACTAATTCTAATCCCTTTTTTATTTATCAATGCTACTTCCTAATAATAAGGAGTGAATATTTATAGAACAGCTTAACTGTTGCAATGACTTGTGTAACAACGCTTATTTTTTTTAATAATTTCAGACCTTAATTGCTTTTATTCGAAATCAAAGGTAATAGTAGTTAAATTTGCACCCTACAATTTTTTACATGACGCATACTTTAAAGGATTTAAAATCAGGGAAACTCATTGGCTCAAAAGAACTGAAATTAGCCTGTGATTTAAAGGAGTTTCCTATTGAAATATTATCGCTTGCAGACACCTTAGAAGTTTTAGATTTATCAGACAACCAATTATCTGAATTACCTGATAGCATAGTCCAGCTAAGGAACTTAAAGATTATATTTTTCGCTCGTAATAATTTCACATCGTTTCCTTCCATACTGAGTAAACTCCCCGTTTTGAATATGATCGGGTTTAAATCTAATCAAATTGAAACCGTTCCTGATGATTCATTTCCTCCGAATCTAAACTGGTTAATTTTAACCGATAATAAGATTAATAAATTACCACAAAGTATTGGCCATTGTCTACAGCTTCAAAAATGTGCATTAGCAGGTAATCTACTGGAAGAACTACCTGCAGAAATGGCGAACTGCGTAAATCTAGAACTCATAAGGGTTTCGGCTAATAAGCTAAAAGTTATTCCAAACTGGTTATTTGAGTTGCCGAAGTTATCTTGGGTAGCATTTGGCGGAAATCCTGTTACTTATAAAATCCCAATAGATACAACTATTGATTTATTTCACTGGAATGATTTTGCGGTTCAAGATTTACTTGGTGAAGGTGCCTCTGGTTTTATTTCAAAAGCTAATTGGATTTCAAAAAGCAAGGACGTAGCTATAAAGATTTTTAAAGGAGCTGTAACTAGCGACGGTTTGCCAGATGATGAAATGGGAATCGCTATTGCAGCGGGCTTTCACGAAAACTTGATTCAAGTTTTAGGAAAAATAAAAAATCATCCTGAAGAAAAAATCGGATTGATCATGAAGCTTATAGAACCTTCTTATTTTAATTTGGGGAATCCGCCAAGTTTAGAGAGTTGTACGCGTGATGTGTTTGATGAGAACATTTCCTTTAACGGAGCTGAGCTACTTAAGATTACAAAAGGTATCGTTTCCGTTTGTGCTCAATTACATCATAAAGGTATTAATCATGGAGACCTTTATGCTCATAATATATTGGTAAATAAAACAGCAGAATGTCTTTTGGGTGATTTTGGCGCAGCAACTTTCTATGATATTAATTCAAATGTTGCGAGTTTAATTGAACGTGTAGAAGTGAGAGCTTTTGGATGTTTGATAGAGGATATATTCGGACTTGTGAATGAAAATGAGATTTGCCATGAACTTCGGACCAAATGGGAAAAACTAATAATATCATGTTTCGTTTCAGAAGTTAAAAAACGTCCTGGTTTTTCTGAGATTTTAATAGAACTAGATACGTTTTAAAGCCAAAATTGTCGGTTATATTAATTGTTCTGCAATTCGCTTTAATAGAAAAGTTTCCCGTTCAATAGACATCCCTTTTTTATTACTGGTAGTCATCGTCTTATTATTATGAGCAATAGCCTCATGAATGTTAACCCATATCGCTTTCATGCCATTTTTTATTTCATAAGACTCCAAATTTGTTTCGCCAAGTTCTGTGTTAATGTCACAGGTGTAGCAATATGAAACCATATGTTGAATATCATAACCTGGTTTATGCCAGGGTCTGTATTCTTCGTAAGCCCCAAAGGGTTGTATATTTTTAATATCTCGAGCTCCAGTTTCTTCTTTAAGCTCACGAATCATACCTTCAGTTTTATCTTCCCCTAAATCTAAGCCTCCGCCTGGTAGACTGTAGTCTTCATATCTTTCGGTGTAAAGTAGTAATATGTTAGCACCTTGTAGTGCTATACTTCTAGTAGCTAGTCTTGTGAAAACAGATTTATTCTCTAATGAATCTACTTCAGGATGATAATGGGTTTTTAAAATTAGCATTAAAAAGGTCTCTATTTTAAGTAAATGAACAACAAACTAAGTGCCAAGAAGGTTATAAACTTCTTTTATTTTACAAATATCTATATTTATAGTAGCTATTCTTTTATTGCTGACACCTATTTTTACAAAAACTAACGGCCATGCTTCATTTAAAATTAGCGACAGACCCACGTTGGGTTAATATTGTTGAAAAAAACATAGAAGAAATACTGACAGATCATGCATGGTGTGAACAAAAGGCTGCTACTAATGCAATTACTATAATAACACTTAATTCTGAATACCCAGATTTAGTTACTGACTTGCTCCTTTTAGCACAAGAAGAATTAGTACACTTTCAAATGGTTCATGATATTATTAAAGAGCGTGGATACACATTAGGAAGAGAACGCAAAGACAGCTACGTGAATGAGCTTTATAAGTTTATGAACAAAGGTGGTAACAGACTGCAATCAATGGTAGACAGACTCTTATTCTCTGCTATGATTGAGGCGAGAAGCTGTGAACGTTTCAAACTACTTTCACAAGAAATAAAAGACCCAGAACTATCTAAATTTTACAATGATTTAATGATTAGCGAAGCAGGTCATTACACAACTTTTATTGGCTTTGCTCGTAAGTATGGTCAGCATATAGATGTAGATAAACGCTGGCAAGAGTTAGTAGAATTTGAAGCTGAAGTAATTAAAAACTATGGTAAAGAAGAAACTATACATGGTTAAAATCACACAACTATTCTAATCTAAAGTTTAGAAATGGATATGACCTGTTTAAGGTTGTACATATATGTAATCTTTCGCAAGAATAATTTTCTTCTGATAAATAACTAACAACTTCTAAGTAGGCAACGTAGTACTTTCTTTCCAATGAGATTACGCAAGTCCAATTTCGTGTTACTAGCACTTTAAAACGGAAATGAATATATAAAGGAAGCTTCTTACTTCCTAATAATTTTGGCTAGCACATAACAAAGAATGGTTTAACTCTGCATCAACAGAAAGTTTATTAATTATTTTACTGCCTGAAACATGTGAATTCTCATCTTCCTCTAGTGCTATACCTGTATGTACACTTCCAAACTTTGAAGGTTTTTAACTGTTAAAAAAATCGATTAGACTCACCACTAAAAAAGTCAACATATAGTATATATAGCTTGTAGTTGGTATCCATTTATCATAGGATTGGTATTTGAATTGGTTCATATTTGTTTCCATTTTATTTTCTCTCTTTTAATTCACATATTATGTTTTAATTGAGGCTTTTAGCAAACCTTATTTAATTGAATAGTGATCAATGTTAATAAAATGTGGAAAACCTAATTCAAGTTTATAAAAAGCAAGGGGAATAAATCTAGACCTTTATACTTCTATATTTAGAACAATTCCGAGATAAAATACTATGATAATAACCCATCTAGTCAAAAGAGATTTTACGACTAAACCTTTTCAGCTACATAAAATAACTAATGCCATATTAAAAGCCATGACGGCTGAAGAACATGGTGGTCCTGGTGAGGCAGAGGAGATTTCAAAAAATGTTCATAACGCTCTTTTAGAGCGGAAGTCTGCTGATGAGAGCTATACTCCAACGGTGGAGGAAGTACAAGATTTTGTGGAGACTAAATTGATGGAAGGCGGTTTTTTCGATGTTGCAAAAGCATATATAATTTATAGAAACGAACAGGCTCAAAGACGTAAGACGAATATTTTCGAAAAACGTATCAATTTAAAACCTTACGAGTATCCTCAGCTTTATGAATACGTACCGGCGATACGTCATTCGTATTGGATTCACTCTGAATTTAATTTTACTAGTGATATTCAAGATTTTAAAACGGGTTTGACAGAAATCGAACGAAGTGCGCTTAAGAATACTATGTTAGCTATCTCCCAAATTGAAGTAGCGGTTAAGAGTTTTTGGGGTGATATTTACCATAGAATGCCTAAACCGGAAATTGGTTCTGTGGGAGCCACTTTCGCAGAAAGTGAAGTAAGACATGCCGATGCATACTCGCACTTACTTGAAATTCTTGGACTTAATAGCGAGTTCAAAAATTTGAAGAAAAAACCGGTAATGATGAAGCGGGTTCAGTATTTGGAAACTGCCCTTAAGAATGCGCATAGTGACGATAACAAAGAATATGCAGAGTCAATTTTATTATTCTCTTTGTTTATAGAGCATGTTTCCTTGTTTTCTCAATTCTTGATTATAATGGCGTTCAATAAACATAAAAATATGTTTAAAGGGATATCTAATGTAGTGGAGGCAACTTCAAAAGAAGAACAGATTCACGGTGATTTTGGTATTGATGTCATTAGGATTATAAAAGATGAAAACCCTGATTGGTTTAATGCTGAGAAGAATTTAATGATTCAGCAAATGTGCCGAGAAGCATTTACTGCAGAAAGTGAAATTGTAGATTGGATTTTTGAAAAAGGAGAACTTGATTTCTTGCCAAAGAATGTGGTAAATGAATTTATCAAAAACCGTTTCAATAATTCATTGGAAAGTATCGGTATCGAAAAAATATTTGAAGTAAGTGAAGAACTATTAGCCGAGACGGAATGGTTCGATGATGAAATTATCGGAACTAAACATGGCGATTTCTTCGTGAAACGATCAATAAACTATAGTAAAAGAACAAAAAGTATAACTAGCGACGACCTTTTTTAAATGAACGAATTAAACACTACCCACGAAACTAAAACAACAATTTCAGAAGGCGACCAACTTATACAAGCAAGAAAGGAAGCTTTGAAAAATCACAAGGAAAATTCGGAATCAGGTTTCGAATGGCTGACAAAACATAGTCGTGATTTTTTGAATTCAGGCTATTTGACAGATGGAGTAACCGCAGAACAGCGTATTCGTGAAATTGCGGATAGAGCAGAAAGCATATTAAAGATAGATGGATTTTCAGATAAGTTTTATGGCTATATGTCAGAAGGCTTTTATTCCTTAGCCTCACCGGTTTGGTCTAATTTCGGAAAAGAAAGAGGATTGCCAATCAGTTGTTTTGGCTCACATATCGATGATGATATGGGTAATATTCTATACACCCAGTCAGAGGTAGGTATGATGTCCAAAATGGGCGGAGGAACATCAGGATATTTTGGAAAAATCAGGCATCGTGGTGCCGAAGTAAAAAATAACGGTCAGGCTTCTGGGGCGGTTCATATTATGCAGCTCTTTGAATCTATGGTAGACGTTGTTAGCCAAGGTTCAGTTCGTCGTGGTCGTTTTTCTCCTTATTTACCGGTGGAGCACCCAGATATTTCTGAGTTTTTAGAAATCGGTACAGAAGGAAATCCTATCCAAGAATTAACACATGGGGTTACCGTTACCAATGAGTGGATGCAAGAAATGGTTGATGGCGATAGTGATAAACGCGCTATCTGGGCTAAAGTTTTGCAACGTCGTGGTGAAATGGGCTATCCGTATATATTCTTTAAGGATAATGCGAACAATGGCGCTGCAGATGTTTACAAAGACAAACAACATACGATTTACGCAAGTAATCTTTGCACAGAAATAATGTTGCCATCAAATGATAATTGGTCCTTTGTTTGTGTGCTTTCCTCAATAAATGTGATGCATTTTGATAAGTGGAAAAATACCGATGCGGTTGAGACTATGGTCTATTTTTTAGATGCCGTAATTACGGAATTTCTTGAGAAACTAGAAGTATATCGTGATTCCGATAAACGAGAAGACAGACAGACGTTCATGTTTATGGAACGCGCCTATAATTTCGCTAAGGAAAACCGAGCTTTAGGTTTAGGAGTATTAGGATGGCATTCGTTATTGCAATCAGAAATGCTTCCGTTCAATAGTCAAAAAGCATATGACTTGAACAATGAAATATTTAGAACGATAAAAACAAAATCTTACAAAGCATCCGAAGAACTAGCTGTTAAATTTGGGGAGCCGGAAGTATTGAAGGGTTACGGACGTCGTAACGCGACTTTGAACGCGGTAGCACCTACAACGTCATCTGCTTTTATTCTAGGTCAAGTATCACAGGGTATTGAGCCTATTTGGTCTAATATTTATGTTAAAGATATTGCTAAGATAAAGACGACGATAAAGAATCCATTTTTGGTAGATTTATTGGAAGATAAAGGTCAGAATATCACCGAAGTTTGGCGAAGTATTCGTGAGCGAGATGGTTCTGTACAGCATTTAGATTTTCTATCCGATTTGGAAAAGGAAGTGTTCAAAACATATTCTGAGATAGACCAAATGGATATCATCTATCAAGCTGCCAACAGACAAAATCATATTGACCAAGGCCAATCTGTAAACATTATCGTTCACCCTGATATGCCTGTAAAGGAAATTAATAAGATTCACGTAACAGCTTGGAAACTTGGTTTAAAATCTCTTTACTACCAACATAGTATGAACGCAGCACAAAAGTTCAAACAGAAAAAAGACTGTGCGAGTTGTGAGGCTTAATTGAGGATTGATTGTGCTAATCCACAAAAATCGGTATAAAGTAAGTCCGTTAATTATTGGTGGCTACATAATGCTCTAGCCTATAAATTTTGAAATTCAGAACATAAAAAGTCGGCATTTAATGCCGACTTTTTGCATTTTAATACCTCCTAAAGCAAATATTTTTTGGAAAGCAGCAAAATGGTATTTTTACATAGCTCTTTTAAGCATTGAAGTCTAATTGTTCTTTTTTTTACTGTGTAAAACCTAATTTAAAGTGTAAATATTAAGAGGTTGGTAAAGAGTTTGACAAATTTTAACGGGTAATCAGAATTAATTATTCAGCCTAAATTTCCGAGTCATATCTGTAAATATTATCATCAAAATAGTTTTATATTTATCGCCTAATTCATTCTTTAATATTCTAAAAGCTTTAGTTATTTGTGCTTCTACAGTCTTAATTGAAACATTTAAATATTCTGCAATTTCACTATTGGTAAGACCTTCTTTTTTACTAAGTATAAAAACTTTTTGGCATTTTGGAGGCAGCTTTTTAATTTCTTTATTAACGATTTCAATCATCTTTGCCATCATATTGTCATCCATTTCTACTGCTACCTCATGAGAGTATTCTATATATTTCTTATTTAATAAAACAACGGTTTTGTTTTTTTGATAGGAGTTTAAAAATTCATTGTAAACGCATTTGTAAAGAAAATTTCGAATGGAGAATTCAGGATTAAGTTTTTTTCTAGACTTCCAGGTTTTAAGGAACACATTTTGGACGATATCCTGAGCTAAAGATTGCTCATGGGTCAAAGTCACAGCATACGCATTTAATTGTCTGTGATATTTATCCAAGAGGATCATATAGGCCTTTTCTTCTCCAGAAATAAGTTTTTCTATTAATTTCTTGTTCTCCTCTTTTTCCATTATAAATGTTTATTTAACAAATAAAGGGTAAAAATTATGTGATTATACAAAAAATATTAAAAAAAAGTTAGGGTATTGTAAATTTCACTTGTATTAATTAAAAGAAGAAACATCAAATGATATCTAAAGATATTGAAAACCGGATAGTTAAGTATTTTACCCAATCGGCTGACGTGGAAGATTTGGATGTACTTAATAATTGGCTTGGAGAGGAAAAGAATCAAATGATTTTTAAACTATATGTTAAAATTCATTTTGCAATAAACTTAGCTATGAATGACCCAAATTTAGATAAAGTAAGAGGAGAACTCATTAAGGAAATCCGAAATGAAAACAAAGCAAAGAAAAAAATAAGATTTTTATCTTTTATTAAATATGCAGCGATAGCCATTGTTTTTTTAAGCATTGGGTTTTTGGTGAAAAACAATTTGTTTAATACTACTACAAATGAGATTGTAGTTCCACGAGAAGATTTTATAACATTAGAGTTAGGAAATGGTGAAAAGCAGGTAATCACAGAAGATGGTACCTCGCAAATAATTGACAATGCTGGTAATGTAGTAGGAGGTAAGAAAGGTAGTCAATTGATATACAAGGGAACTACAGGGAGATATAAATCAGAGTTTAATACGCTTAGTATACCTAACGGAAAACGATTTGGCATAGTACTTTCTGATGGTACTAAAGTACATATGAATGCAGGAAGTTCCATTACATATCCCACAATATTCCAGGAAGACATTCCCCGAAAGGTTACTTTGAAAGGGGAAGCGTATTTTGAAGTAAGTCCTGATAAAATCAGGCAATTTATAGTTAATATCCAAGATTTGGATGTAAAAGTATATGGGACCAAATTTAATATTTCCAATTATTCAGAAGATGATGAAGCCGAAGTTGTTCTTGTTGAAGGTTCCGTTAGTCTATCTAATTTAATGGAGGAAGGAGGTATAGATCAAGAAGTATTTCTTCAGCCTGGTTATATGGGTGTATTTCATAAGGAAGATAAGAACATTGTTAATCAAAAAGTAAACACTTCACTTTATACTTCTTGGATGGAGGGTAACCTCGTTTTTAGAAATGTGTCTTTTGAAAATATAATTCAAAAATTAGAGCGTAATTATAATGTTGTAATCATAAATAATAATAATCAATTAGCAAATGAAAAATTTAATGCAACAATAGAAACTAAGCATGAAACCATTGAACAAGTATTTAAATATTTTAACAAGGTTTATCAAATCGAATTTGAAATAGTAGAAAATAAAATTATTATCAATTAAAAAATGAATTGCCTATGATAAATACCAATTAAGAAAAATCAATTAAAATTATCACTTAGCTTGATTAAGATTTAAGGTCTTAAAAAGAAAAATCGGAAAATGCACCAACATTTCCCGATTAATAATAAGTGATTCCAATTAAAAAAGTAACCACTAGTAAACATTCAAAATTATGAAAAAACAACCAAAGCCAATGATATTTTTATCTTGGCATATTAAATATCACCTTAAAATGAAGTTGTCACTTCTATTTTTTATGACGATTAGTTTTGCTATGCTAGCGAATTCGTCTTATTCTCAAAAAGCTAAAATTTCTTTGAATAAGGAAGATGCAACTGTTAGAGAGGTTATAGATGAGATAGAAACGACCACTGAGTTTAAGTTTCTTTTCAGTACCAAAGCTGTAGATTTAAATCGAAAAGTTACCATAAAAATTAAAAAAGCTTCAATTCAGACAGTATTAAAACTACTTTTTGAAGAGGGTGTGGTATCCTATGAAATTGATAATCGAAAGGTATTATTAAAGAGAAATGAGCTTTATAGAAAACCTAAAATTGAATTACCTAAATTAAAGGAAAAAGCAGACCAAAGTGGAATAAAGGGTAATATTTCTGATGTTAATGGGCAACCTTTAACCGGTGCCAGTGTAGTAGAGAAAGGCACTACTAATGGTGTTACTGCA
Organism: uncultured Maribacter sp.; assembly: GCF_963977385.1. Classification (GTDB taxonomy): domain Bacteria; phylum Bacteroidota; class Bacteroidia; order Flavobacteriales; family Flavobacteriaceae; genus Maribacter. Next base: position 12,210 of record NZ_CAXBOU010000015.1, read on the forward strand.
GATTTTGATGGTAATTTTTTGATAAACATAACCGATGAAAATGCCATTTTAGTTATTTCATATTTAGGTTTTGCTACTAAGGAAATTTCCTTGAATGGACAAGTCAATATTAATGTTGTATTGGAAGAAAGCGCAGCAGGCTTGGAAGAAGTAGTAGTCGTCGGTTATGGAACGATGAAGAAGGCCGATTTAACTGGGTCAGTTTCTCAGGTAAAAAGTGAGACACTTGAATCAGTTCCAGTTTTTAATATGGAACAAGCGCTCAAAGTAGGTGCATCTGGTGTTAGAGTTTCTCAAAATTCAGGTACTCCTGGATCTAGGATTGAGGTACGAATTAGAGGTGGAAATTCTTTAATTGGAGATAATCAACCATTATATGTAGTAGATGGTTTTCCTGTTACGGGTGGTATAGATTTTCTAAATCCTGCAGATATAGAGTCAGTTGATATTTTAAAAGATGCCTCTGCAACAGCAATTTATGGTTCCCGAGGTGCTAATGGTGTTGTAATTATAACTTCTAAAAGGGGAAAAAAGGGTCAAGAAAGTAAAGTTGAAATTAATAGTTTCTTTGGCATGCAACAAGCTATTAGTAGATATGACTTGCTGGATGCTAAGGAATATGCAACTGTTGCTAATGAGTGGTTGAAAAATGAAGGATTGAATCCATTTTTTAATGTTTCAGAAATACAAAACCCAGGAACAGATTGGTGGGATGCTATTTTTAGAACATCTCCGGTTCAAAACCATACCGTTACATTTTCTGGAAGTTCTGACAAAGGCAGATATTCTATATCAGGTAATTATTATGATCAGGAAGGAATAATTGAAAATTCTGGCGTTACTAGAGGATCTGTTAGAGTCAATTTAGATCAAGAATTAAAAAGTTGGCTGAAAATGGGTATTAACATTCAGTTATCTAGAAATGAAATAAATTCTGTCAATGTTGATAATGGAAACCGAGGTACATCGATGCTTTCTGCCGCCGCTTCTGCACCACCAACATTACCATTGTATAATGAAGATGGACTTCCTACTCAAATTGAACAGGCATATAATTTTGGGTCAGCAGATATGAGAAACCCATTATTAAATACGCTTTATAAAGATCAAGATTTTTCAAATAGTATTTTGGCAAATTCAACATTTGATTTTCAAATATCACCTAACCTTTCTTTTAAGACATTATTAGGATTGCAGTATCGAAATGCTCGTAGTGAGGGTTTTACCCCGGTTATATATGAAAATGATAGAGGCTCTGCTTCTGAAGGGAATTCATATTCTAATTCTTTTCTAACTGAAAATGTTTTGACATACTCAAAAGTTTTAAATGAAAAGCATAGTTTAAATATTATTGGAGGTGCTACTTATCAAACCAATACAGACCGTAATTCGTATATAAGTGTTAGCGGATTTGCCAATAATATAACTGAGAATTTTAACCTTGGTGCTGCTGAGACTATTGGAAACCCTAGCTCTGGTTATTCTGATTGGACACTTGGATCATTTCTTTCAAGAGTGAATTATATTTTTGATGGAAAATATATGTTGACTGCAAGTATAAGGGCAGATGGGTCTTCAAGGTTCGGAGCAAAAAATAAGTGGGGTTACTTCCCATCAGCTGCTGTAGCATGGCGTCTTTCAGATGAAACATTTCTTGAAGATAGTGCAACCATATCTAACCTAAAATTAAGAGCAAGTTATGGTATCACTGGAAACACAGCGTTAAATCCTTATCAATCTCTTGACAGATTAAACCCGGTCAAATATATTTATGAAAATCAAACTGATGTTATCGGATTTTTTCCTACAGGTATTTCTAACAGTGAATTAAAATGGGAAACTACAGGGCAATTGGATGTTGGATTTGATCTTAATTTATTTAATGATCGCTTTAGATTTGTATTTGATTACTATAAAAAGAATACTAAAGATTTACTTGCATCGGTTCCGCTTCCTCCAAGTGTTGGTTTTGGTTCGATTTTAAGAAATTTAGGTGAAATACAAAACTCAGGTATTGAATTTAGTATTGATGCGGATATCCTTAGAAATGATTTTAAATGGAATGCTTCGGCACAAATTTCTGCTAATCAAAATAAGGTAATTGAGCTTGCGGGAGATAGCGATATTTTTGGTTCAGATCAAGGTGCCGTTTGGCCAAGCGCGAATATTGCACGAGTTGGTGAGCCTTTGGGTGCTTTTTATGGTCTTCTTGAAGATGGTTTGGATGAAAATGGTTTCATTAAATATCAAGACGTTAGTGGACCTGATGGAGTAGCTGATGGAGTAATAAACACTTTGGATCGTGTAATTTTGGGTAGCTATCATCCAGATTTTATTTATGGAATAACTTCTAATTTTAGTTTTAAGGGGGTTGAATTAAATGTGATTTTAGAAGGTGTTCAAGGCAATGAATTATTCAATGCAACGAATGGAACACATTTAAATTCTTTCCAACGTGGGAATAACCAGTTTAAAGATATAATTGGAAATTATTGGACAGCGGAAAATCCAGATTCTAATGCCAAGTACCCAAAAATAAGTAGTGCTACACAAATAACTGTTTCTGATAGATTTATTGAAGATGCTAGTTATCTACGTGTAAAGTCTATGAGGTTAGCTTATAATTTTCCAGTTTCTGAAATTGGGTTAAACGGATTTGACATGGCACAGTTGTATGTATCTGGCACAAACCTCTTCACCTTCACTAATTATTCTGGTATTGACCCAGAGGCAAATACTAGGGGTACCGATTCAAGTGATGTGGGTGATCGCCTACGTTTTGGTCACGATCAAAGTAGTTATCCCAGTGCCAAAATTTATGCCATTGGTTTAAAATTTAGATTTTAATTTATAAAGACATATAATTATGAAAAATATAGTTTTAGGATTAATAATAATCATATGTTTCTCTGCTTGTGAAAAGACATTGGAAGAAGTTCCAAAAGATTTTGTATCCAAGGCAAACTTCTACAATAATGAAGAAGATGCGCAAGCGGCTATTGCTGGTGTTTACGCTGGTATGCAAAATGATTTTTTTGGAATTACCAATTATTTAATGACTGAGTTGCATGGCGATTATCTTTTTGGAAGAGGATCACAAGCACCGATTACTATTTGGGATCAAATATTAGATCAGAGAAACATTGGAAGATGTGCCACCAATTGGTCGTCTTTTTATAATACAATCAATCGAGCAAATGCAGTCTTAGATAATGTTCCTGGTATCGAAGATATGGATGCTGGTGTAAAAGAACAGATTATAGCTGAAGCACATTTTTTAAGAGCTTTATGTTATTTTGAATTAGTTCGTGGTTGGGGAGCTGTACCTATTAAGATAAGTGAAAGTATAGACTTAAGTGCAGTAGAAGCCCCAAGAGAACCAGTAAGTAAAGTCTATGAATTAATTATAGCTGATGGTTTAGCTGCGGAAAGTGGTCTTGGAGAGGTGGAAGGACAAACAGGAAGGGCATCAAAATGGGCGGCAAAAATGCTATTGGCACATGTATATTTAACCATGGAAGATTGGGATGCCGCAGCCGAAAAAGCGGATGATGTAATTGTAAACGGTCCATTTAATCTCGTTACTGTTGAAAATTCAGATGATTTTTATAAAATTTTCGCTGTTGATACAAGCACTGAAGATATAATGTCAATGCACCATTCTGAAACAAAACAATCTACAATTCCTAATTATTTACATAGGGCAGGTAATATTCCTTATAACTATTCATCTGGAGGTGTTTTTGCATGGCTTCCTGATACTAATTCATTTATTGGTGATAGTTGGGATGATAATGACTTACGAAAAGGTTTCAATCTATACACACAGATTCAGAACTCCGATGGGGAGTGGGTTCCATTGCCGGATACCACACCTATTTTGTTTAAAAAATATATTACGAATACTTCAGGTCAAAGTGTGTATAGTGTTCCTATGTATCGATTTACCGAAGCCTTTTTATTTTATGCTGAAGCTTCAAGTATGGCGAGTGGTGGTCCTTCTTCCTTGGCTATGGATAGGCTTAATATGATTAAGAGAAGAGCATATGGTTTTGATCCTAACTCACCCTCATCTGTTGACTATCCATCGGGTATGAGTGGTAACGATTTCAGAAGTGCAGTTTTACAGGAGCGAGGCTATGAATTTATAACAGAGCGTAGACGTTGGTTTGATTTAAAACGTACAGGTACGGTTAAAGAAGCCTTTGCAGCTGCAGGTAAAAATATATTAGACGAACGTCTTTTATGGCCAATTCCTGAAGATGAAATAAACAATAATCCTGCTGTGAATCAATCTGATCAGAATCCAGGGTATTAACATAATGAATGAGTCATAATACAGGCCAAATATTTGGCCTGTATTTTCTCTACAATCTTTGTTAATGATGCATTTAAGAATAGTACGCTTTGTTTAACAGATTAATACTGGGTACTATTATCTATAAGTAAATTAGAACCTATTTATTTGGATTGAACATTTCCGGAAATCTTTGCGATAGTAACAGTAAAAGAGGACTTAATTCTATTACTCAATATCACCAAAAATAAGTAGAGAGTTTTTATTCGGATGTGGTTAACCCTTATCATAGGGCTACTGTGTCTTTTATTCGGTACTGTTCCAATATACAGGGTTTCGAAAAGATTAAACAATTATATATAATTCAGAAAAACACATATTTAATTAATAAACACAAAATTTTAGAATATGAAAAAAATATTAGGACTTTTTACACTCATATTAATGTTTCAGACTTTAGATGCTCAAACAAAAAAATATGATATAGTTATTTATGGAGGTACTTCGGCAGGTATAGCTGCAGCTATTCAATCTAGTAGAATGGATAAGTCAGTAGTTTTAATTGAGCCAACAAACAGATTAGGGGGTTTGACAACAGGAGGATTGGGTCAAACCGATATAGGAAACAAACAGGCGATAGGTGGAATTTCTAGAGAGTTTTATGCAAACATCAAAAAGTACTACGATGACTCAAATAATTGGAAATGGGAGAAGCGGTCGGAATATATTGATGGTGGTCAAACACGAACAGAAAAAGGTGAGCCTACAATGTGGACTTTTGAGCCTTCAGCTGCATTATCTGTTTATCAAGATATGTTAAAAAATGAGAAGGTTAAGGTATTATACAATGAAAGATTAAATAGGGATTCAGGCGTAGATAAGGTTAATGGAAAAATTATTTCAATTACCATGGAAAGTGGAAAGAAATTTGTCGGCAAAGTATTCCTTGATGCAACTTATGAAGGTGATCTCATGGCTACAGCCGGAGTTAGTTATGCGGTAGGTCGTGAAAGTAATGAAGAATATGGTGAGACTTTGAACGGTGTACAAGCGAACAATTATAATATATCCCTAACCAAATTGATATCTAAAAATGCTCATAACCACAATTTTATTCCAGGAGTTGATCCTTATATAATAAAAGGAGATCCAAAGAGTGGACTTTTGCCTAATATCAATATAAAACCTGGCCTTGAAGGTAACGGGGATGATAAAGTTCAGGCTTATTGTTTTAGAATGTGTCTGACTGATCACCCAGAGAACCGTATTCCATTTAAGAAACCTGCAAATTATGACGAATTGGATTATGAACTTTTATTTAGAAATTATGAAGCTCGTAAAGGGTCGGTACGTGACATGTATAATTATAGTAGTTATATACTACCATTGATAAATTCCAGTATGCCTAATCGCAAAACTGATTCAAATAATAAAAATGGGTTCTCCACAGATTATATAGGCAAAAATTATAATTATCCAGAAGCATCATATGATGAGAGGAAGCAAATTATAGAAGATCATAGGGATTATCAAATGGGTTTAATGTGGACTTTGGCAAATCATCCTAGAATTCCAAGTGAGGTAAGAGATGAGGCTTCAAAATGGGGTACTGCAAAGGACGAGTTTGAAAGAGAGGATGGTTGGCAACAACAGCTTTATATTCGTGAAGCCAGACGTATGGTTAGCGATTACGTAATGACTCAGCATAATTGTGAGGGTTTAGTGGTAGCAGAAGATGTAATTGGATTAGCAGCATATGGAATGGATTCGCACAATATTCAACGTTATGTTGATGCTAATGGTTATGTTCAAAATGAGGGTAATGTTGAAGCGCATGGATTTGACCCTTATCCTATAAGTTATAAATCTTTGGTGCCCAAAAAAGAAGAATGCGAAAATTTAATAGTACCGGTTTGTGTTAGCTCTACTCATATTGCATTTGGTTCTATACGAATGGAGCCAGTATTTATGGTTTTAGGTGAGTCTGCTGCTACAGCAGCTTCTTTGGCTATTGATACGGGAAAACCAGTTCAAGATATTTCTTATGAAAGCTTAAAATCAACTTTGTTGAAAAATGGACAACATCTAGAATAAATAATTCAATTAGGGAAAATCTTTAAAGAAGAGATGTCCATAAAATTAACATCCGAAAATATCATGTGCAAAATAAAATATTCAAAAACTAGCAAGTATTTTGTTATTAGTATAATATTTTTAGGCTTGATGTTGGCTATTTCTTGTGTAAATAAAAATGAAAAACCAACAGCATTACCTAATATTATATTGATTCTTGCGGATGATCTTGGTTATGGAGACTTGGGGTCGTACAATAATAATTCTTTAGTACCTACACCAAATTTGGATAGATTGGCTTCTGAAGGAATTAGTTTTACCAATGCATATTGTCCCGTTTCGGTATGTTCTCCTTCTAGATATGCGCTGATGACTGGAACATATCCTTTTAGAAGTTGGAAAAAATCTGGTGTGTTATCAAATTATGAGCCTTCTATGATGGAAAAGGGTCAGTTGACCCTTCCGAAGATGTTACAACAGGCTGGTTATACTACTGCAGGATTTGGGAAATGGCATTTAGGCGCAACATTTCCAACCATTGATGGGCTAAAACCTGCTGGATTTGGAAAATTTAAAGCTGAAAATAATGGGGCGAATATTGATTTGCAAAAGCCAATCAGTGATGGACCTGTCGCTCATGGTTTTGATAATTGGTTTGGATTCAGTTGTGCAAGTGAATGTTGGGTTATGGACGGTAATGATATTGTTGCGGCATTACAGCATGAATTTTATACTATTAATTCAGCCAAGCAGAAGGAACATATAGAAATTATTCCATCTAATGAATACCTTAAACTTCTTACTGGAAAAAGTATTCGTTTTTTAACTCAACAATTTAAGGCGAAACAGGAAAGTCCTTTCTTTTTGTATTTTGCCCCTTATGTTCCTCATATACCTCTATCAGTTAGCGAAGAATTTAAGGGAACCACCAAAGCTGGGTTATATGGTGATTATGTGTCTGAATTAGACACCTATATTGGTGAAATTTTAAATACACTTGATAGTTTAGGGCAGGCGGAAAATACTATAGTACTTTTTGCTAGTGATAATGGTTCACAATTTGAGAGGACCGGAGTTCACATTGATAATACAAATCCAAGTAATAACTTGATAGATGTAAACGGAAAAAGTGAAAATCCAAATGAACACCATCCTAACGGTAATTTAAAAGGTTCAAAATGGACCATTTGGGAAGGAGGCGTTCGTATGCCCTTTATTGCAAAATGGCCTGGTAAGATTCCGTCAGGCATAAAATCAGATAAAATATTTGCATTAAATGATGTTCTAGCGACGATCAGTTCGGTCATTGAGTTTGATTTACCCAAAGATGAAGCTGTAGATAGTTATGACCAATTAACAAATCTTATGGGAGAAGAAATAAATATAAGAGAATCGGTGGTAGTTCAATCTGCAAATACTCGAATGGGTTTTCGAAAGGGGGATTGGAAATATATTGAGCCAGAAAATGATGAGTTAAAAGGACAATTATACAACCTGTCAGAAGATGAATCAGAATCAAAGAACCTAATTAACGAGAATGTTGACTTGGCTGATAAAATGCGTAAAGAATTACTTGATATAACTTCTGGAACGGTCTCCGAAAAATAGAAATTTTAAAAAATTATAATTAATCTTATTTTAATAGAAAACTAATGAAAAATAATAGACAAATCATACTTTTCATGATGGTGTTACTGATTTCGACATCTTTCATATTTTCCTGTAAGGAAAATCCTCATGTTGAAAAAGAAATAATAGAAGCTGATATTATAATTTATGGTGGCACTTCAGCAGCAATATCTGCAGCTGTGGAAGCAAAGCGTTCTGGAAAATCTGTAATTGTAGTCTCACCAGATGTGCATTTAGGAGGCTTGACTTCTGGAGGCCTAGGATGGACAGATACAGGAGACAAAAGCGTTATTGGGGGACTTGCAAGAGAGTTTTATCATAGAGTATATAATTATTATAATACAGATGAAGCTTGGCAATGGCAGCCAAAGAATGAGTATGGTAATACTGGTCAAGGAACACCTGCTATGGATGGGGAAAACCGGACTATGTGGATTTTTGAACCTCATGTGGCAGAAAAAGTATTTGAAGACTTAGTAAAAGAAGATAGTATAAGAGTCGATAGGGATGAATGGTTAGACAGAGAAAAAGGTGTGGTTCTCGATAACGGTAGTATAAAATCATTTTCTACATTATCTGGTAAAACATATTCTGGTAAAGTTTTTATAGATGCAACTTATGAAGGTGATTTAATGGCTGCATCTGGTGTTAGTTACCATGTAGGTAGGGAAGGTCAAGAAGTATATGGTGAAGAATGGAATGGTGTACAAACAGGTGTATTGCATCATAAACATTGGTTTGAATCTGATATATCACCTTATATAATTCCAGGTGATCCGTCAAGTGGACTACTACCAAAAATTTCAAGTGAAGATCCTGGTAAGAAGCATAGTGGAGATAATAAAATTCAAGCATACTGTTTTCGTACTTGTATGACTAACCATGAAGATAATAGAGTACCCTTCCCAAAGCCTGAAGGTTATGATCCAATGCAATATGAACTATTGGCACGTGTTTTTGATTCAGGTTGGAATGAGTGGTTTGGTAAATTCGATGCAATACCAAATCATAAAACAGATACGAATAATCATGGTCCATTTAGCAGTGATAATATAGGTATGAATTATGACTACCCGGATGCATCCTATGAGAGAAGAAAGGAAATTATAAATGAACATGAGCAGTACCAAAAAGGCCTTTTGTGGTTTGTAGCGAATGACCCTAGAGTTCCGGAAGATATTCAATTAGAAATGCAAAACTGGGGATTAGCTAAAGATGAATTTGTAGATAATGGTAATTGGCCACATCAAATTTATGTTCGAGAAGCAAGACGAATGATAGGTGAATTTGTAATGACAGAAAATGAATTATTGAAAAAGAGTAAAACCCCAAACCCTATTGGATTAGGTTCTTATACAATGGATTCGCATAATGCACAGCGATATATAAAATCAGATGGTTTTGTTCAGAATGAGGGAGATATTGGAGTAGGTACAAATGGGCCATATACTATTTCTTATGGTTCCTTGGTGCCAAAGAAAGAGGAGTGTAAAAATTTACTAGTGCCTGTTTGCGTATCATCAAGCCATATTGCCTTTGGTTCTATTAGAATGGAGCCAGTATTCATGATTTTGGGCCAATCAGCAGCAGCAGCAGCAGTTTTAGCAATCGATGAGAATATCGCAGTTCAAAATGTGAATTATGATAAACTTAAGGATGTATTGGTAGCTAGGGGTCAAATAATCGAATAATTAAAATTTCTAGATGATATCATTTCTTATTTCTATTGCAGTTTTAATTTCAGGCTATTTCATTTATGGAAAGTTTGTTGAAAATATTTTCGGTATAGATAAAAATCGAGAAACACCCGCAGTCAGATTAAGAGATGATGTTGACTATGTACCACTACCTACTTGGCGTATCTTTCTTATTCAATTTCTAAACATCGCTGGCTTGGGGCCTATATTTGGAGCAATTGCTGGGGCAATGTTTGGTCCCTCAGCGTTTTTATGGATAGTTTTAGGAAGCATATTTGCTGGTGGTGTTCATGATTACTTTTCAGGAATGCTATCATTAAGACATGATGGATTGAGTATTAGTGAAGTTGTCGGAGTTTACTTAGGACCCAATATGAAGCATTTTATGAGATTCTTCACTATTGTCCTATTAATTTTTGTCGGAACAGTTTTTTTAATGGGTCCAGCAAAGATTATAGATGAAATGACTGGTAATATTTGGAACTTATGGATATGGGTGGGTATAATTTTACTTTATTATATTCTTTCAACACTATTGCCAATCAATAAAATGATAAGTAAAATCTATCCTATTTTTGGATTGGCTATGCTTCTAATGGCAATTGGATTACTCATTGCACTTTTTTTCGGAGATTATGTTATACCTGAACTAGTTCCTGATAATTTAAGGAACATGACTAAGTATCCTGCCGAAACACCTTTGTTTCCAATTCTATTTGTAACTATTGCATGTGGTGCTATTTCAGGATTTCATGCAACACAATCCCCATTAATGGCTCGATGCATGAAAAACGAAACTCTTGGGAGAAAAATATTTTATGGTACTATGATTACAGAGGGTATTGTAGCATTGATATGGGCCGCAGCGGCAATGACATTTTTTGGAAATGTTGATTTATTAAATGATGCAATGCTTGCCAACAATAGTAACGCAGCTTGGGCTGCTAATGAAATCTCCACTAATATGTTAGGAAAATTTGGGGGACTTTTAGCCTTGTTGGGAATTGTAGCTGCACCTATAACTTCTGGAGATACTGCCTTCAGGTCTGCACGATTAATTCTCGCGGACGTATTTAAGACAGATCAAAAGAAAATAAAGAATAGACTGTACCTAAGTATACCGTTGTTTGTGATAGCATTTATTTTGACACAAGTTGAGTTTGGTATAATTTGGCGTTATTTTGCTTGGAGCAACCAAACTTTAGCCACAGTAGTTCTTTGGACGATTACTGCTTATTTAACCTACACTAAAAAGTTCTACTGGATTACTCTTATTCCTGCCATTTTTATGACTATGGTATGTTCTACTTATATTTTAATTGCTCCAGAGGGATTTGAATTAGATAATACATTGTCTTATGTATTGGGTGGGGTTTTTACCATAATAGTCTGTGTTTTGTTTCTGACTTTAATAGTTAAGAAACAAAAAGTTCATCAAATTACTGAAACAGATAATATCATTTGAGTTTTGTTAGTTTAGTTTAAAATAGGAGCGACGGGAAACTGTTGTTCCTATTTTTTTATTGATTTTTTTTCTCAAATGACAATATTAATTTTAAGAAAAAATTTGATAGTTTATTAACCATTTTAGACTATTCAAATATTGAATTGAAACCTGAACAGCACCAAGACGGAATCAGTTTAAAATCTTTGATAAATGAATGAATTCAACTATCGGAACGACCTTTATTTTGGGTATTACCTGCATTATGGAGATCAAGGCGGTAATCCTTCTTTGGTTATCAGGAAAGGAGGTTGGTAATTGATTCATTACTATGAAGAAGATACCAATGAGTTGTATAATTTAGTAAAGGACCCATATGAAAGTCAAAATCTGGCAGATAATAATTCTGAATTAACCGAAAGCCTATATGAAGAATTGAAGAATTGGCTTATTGAGTTTGGGCTAAAATTTACTGAAAAGGACATAAAATTTGATACAGAAAAGCTTTAGGAGTATGAAAAAAAATAGTAGATGAATCTTTGCTAAAATATGAAAAGACCTATTAAAATTTTTATAAAAGGATTAAGGACCTTGTATAAATTGTAGGGATGGTAAAATTACAAAAGATTAACACTATGTAATAATATTAATTGTTAGGTGTATGAATTTGACTTAATTTTAGATGGATAAAAACGAAAATGAATGAATTCTAGATTTCATGTAACTCCTTTACTGTTAGTATTTTTAATATTAGTAATTGGATGTAAACAAACAGGTAAAAAGGAAGGGGTATCATTAGAAATGAAAAGTCCTAATATTATTATAATCTATGCCGATGATTTAGGCTATGGTGATTTGAGTTCCTATGGGGCAACAGAACTTAGCACACCCAACATGGATAGATTAGTAAACGAAGGTATAAAGTTCACTAATGGATATGCATCTTCCGCCACTTGTACCCCTAGCCGTTATGCACTTTTAACAGGTACATATCCTTGGAGGAATAAAAATGCTAAAATTCTTCCTGGTACTGCTCCTTTACTAATTGACACAACTCAAATGACAGTCGCTAAAGTATTAAAACGAAAAGGCTATAAGACTGGTATTGTTGGTAAGTGGCATTTAGGCCTAGGTAATGGTCAAGTAGATTGGAACAGTCATATAAAACCTGGCCCTAATGAAGTAGGATTTGACTACAGCTATATCATGGCTGCTACACAAGATCGCGTACCCACAGTTTATATTCAAAATGGAATAGTTGAGAATCTTGATCCTAATGACCCAATTGAAGTTAATTATGATAAAAATTATGAAGGACAACCTACAGGTAAGGACAGTCCTGAACTTTTAAAAATGAAATGGCATCACGGGCATAATAATACTATTGTCAATGGTATTCCCCGAATAGGCTTTATGAAAGGTGGGGATTCTGCTAAATGGATTGACGAGGAGATGGCACCCCAATTTTTAGAAAAGGCACAAAATTTCGTTACCTCTAATAAAGACCAACCTTTCTTTTTATATTATGCTTTACAACAGCCCCATGTACCTCGAACGCCAACACCAGAATTTGTCGGAAAGTCTGGAATGGGTCCTAGAGGTGACGTAATTTTGGAAGCCGATTGGTGTATTGGTCAACTCTATGCTACGTTAGAGGAACAAGGACTTCTGGAAAATACGCTTATCATTTTTACAAGTGATAATGGTCCGGTATTAAATGACGGATACTATGATGATGCTGTAGAGAAAATTGGGAATCACACACCATCGGGATCCTTAAGAGGTGGTAAATACAGTCTTTTTGAAGCTGGGACAAGGGTGCCTTTTGCCTCCTACTGGAAAGGAACTATAACGCCACAGATTAGTGAAGTATTAGTTTCGCAACTAGATTTTTTAAGTTCTATAGCATCATTAGTAGGTGATGATTATAAAGGTAAGGACAGTGAAAATTTCATGGATGTATTCTTAGGTAAAAACAATATCGGTAGGGAGAATCTAATATTGGAAGCTACTTCAAGAACGGCATTACGCTCTAATGATTGGATATTGATTCCGCCATATAATGGTGCTCCTATAGCCGAACAGGTTAATATAGAACTGGGAAATAGTCTAGATTATCAACTTTACAATCTTACGGAAGACATCGGTCAGACCAATAATCTTGCAGATACTAATTCTAAAAAATTACAAGAGATGATTAAAATTTATGAATCCATAAGAGGGACTGTGAACTCTCGAACAGAAACTTTAGAATTGAAATAATTGTTGAGTAGGCAGTTTGAATCTTTTAATGTAAATTAAATTTTAAGTACCTGTAAATCAATAGGTTTATAACTTTCTAGTATTTTAAAGTTCCTAAATTATTAAGTTTATTTGATTTTTTTTTACTACTTGCCGATACAGTATCTTCTTTTCCCCGTAAACATTAGGGTAGGGACGTTGGAGGTGGAAAATAGGTGAACACTTTTGTTTTCTTTTGATATGGTAATGCTTTCCATGCTATCTTTATTGAAGAATAATATCACTATCGATATTCAATTTTTGATGTAAAGCTTTGGCAACATTCAAAGTGATTTCTCTTTTTCCGTTTAAATAATCGCTGATTCTTGAAGCACTTGTATCTAATAGTGCAGCTAAATCTTTTCGTTTCAGACCCATTTCGAACATACGTAGTTCAATCATTTCCTGTAAGGTTGGTAAACCGATAGGGAAATGTATTTCTTCATATTGCTCAATAATATCTGAAATCTCTAGAAACTCTTTTGCTAATGGGTCATGAATTGGGGTATTATCATCCACAACATCTATCAACTCTTCTAAGCGAAGATTCGCTTTTACATATGCTGCGTGTGTTATTAATTTTCCCATAATCTTATAAGGTATCTATATTCTTTATTTTGTCGTAATCCCGGTGATTGCCAACCCATCTTATCAAAACTTTCTTAAACTTAAATCGTACTATCGCTACAACTCGGTAATGATTTCCCTTGACGTTAAAAACGAACCTTCCATTTCCAACGTTGTCAGCTGAATTGAATGTGTTCTTTAAATCGGCAAAACTATCCCATTCGGCTTTATTTGCTTTTTTATACCAATCTTGTAATGCCACTTTAGCATTGGTTTCTTTCGAAAAATACTCCCTTAGCTTTTTAAATGATATTACATGCACTTGATATGATGTTTAATTAGAACGTAAAGTTATAATAAAAATTACATATTTGGTAATATATTTACATTTAAAGAAAAATTAGGTGTAGTCTAAAATCTAGATTTTTGGTAAAGATATTTTGCAGCAGCTGGTAGAATACGTAAACAAGCATATAACAGACTGTTAAAAAACTATTTGAATTGTTAATTAAATAGGAATTATCTTATGTTTCAAATTCTTACTTTCGTATTTATAAGACCTAATATATAAACAAAGCAACATAAGAGTATGGGTGAACTATCTAAAAAGATTGGCGAAAAAGGCGAAGAAATAGTTGCCACTCTATTTAAACAGTATTTTGGTTTTCCCAATTATAGGGACGGACTGACCATAGAATGTTTCGATTCTGCAACTCATGCTGGATTGAGAGGAAACAAATCTCAAACTCATGGAGTTGATGGACTGGTACATTACAAATCGCCATTGGATGAAGAAGTATTGGAAATAGGATACATCTCCGTGAAGCACATGAAGAATCCATATCCGAAATATCCTAGATCAAAATTCAAAGAACATTTTATTGACTTAGCTACAGGACTAGAGTGTTTTAAATTGTCGAAATATAAATCAGATATTGAGACCAAAGCAAGAAATGTAAAGAAAACAAGAATTGTAGGTGTCTTATTCTGGTTATCTAATAGTAATGAATCAAAAGATAAAGATATAATAGATGAGTTGTCAAAATCTCAACTCGAATCATTGCAAATTCAATTTGACGAAATTATAGTGGTAGATAATGCTCGGCTTCAATTTATTGTTCAAACCTTAGAAACAGTAAAAGCCTTTGGTGATGGTAAATTTGATTTTGTGTACCCTTCAACAGGATTAAACCTTAAAGCTAATCATAATGAAAATATAGGTGCAATTTTACCTATGGAATTTTTGGCATATGATATTCTACCTTTAAGATATAAAATAAATGATGCCGTTTTTTTTCATCTTGCTTGTAGGGAAGGTATTTCTGAAGAATCATTAGTACAGGTTATGAGTCTGTCCAAGACTTTTGACAAGGTTCAAGCAGCAAGAAAGATTGTAATTTCTTTTCCAGATTATAATTCGCAGGATCATGAAGATATGGTCTCAACAGTTAAATCCTATTTTGAAGATCAACAATTTACGGAACAAATAAAAGTGGAGGGCCAATCAATAGATTTTAGAAATATTTCAGATGGATAGAGATGTAATTAGTGACGAAAAGGATTTTGAATTTTTATTGCCTAATGGAGAAATTCTGAGAACGATATTGGTTAGACCAGAATTGACGGACAGCAATCTTAAAACTGTAATTAAATCAAAGGGTATTTTTCTTTCAAAATATGATAAAGAAGATACTGTGCCTGTATTGATGAGAACTTTGTTGAGTCCGGAAGAATATGATTCAATTCGTGAAATGCAAAAGTTCAAAATAGAACGATTAAAATATCGTACGACTCAAATACCGTGGCAAGGAGGTGCCGATATATTGTCTCATATCCCGAAAGACTTAAACTTACACGAAATATTGAAGGAAAAATATAAGTATGACCCTGGTTTTGAATTAAAAGGAATACCTTCTTTTGTTCCTGTAGACAGTAGAAAGGATAAAGTTGAAATGAAATTTACGGTTGAAGAACAGTCTGATATCAAGTCTATTCACAATAGGAAAAAAGAATATGAAGGTAGTTTGATAATTGAATTAAAAGCTGATGGACATCTTCACTTACATAGCACTAAAAGTTTCACTTCTCGGGGAACGCAGGAATTAGTCGATGCCGTTGCAAACAAATTAGAAAAACATTTTAAAGCCGAAGGTGCTGTAAAAAAAGAGGATTCCTATGAAAGAATTTTGTTTGATCATTTTGACAATGTCAACCGATTTACCTTTTTTATGAGATTCTTAGATGATATAGGTTTTTTGAAGTTTAAAAAAATAGTTGATATATCGGTATCTCCTGACCCGGAACATGAAATACCAGCTGATGTAAAAGAATTCATGAAGGATATAGAAAATCTGAATATCAGAGGAAAATCTTTAAGAAAACATATACTGTTATCACAAAAGAAGTACCGTAACTCTATTTTATTACTTTCAATAACAGCTCAGTACGAGTTTGCTCATAGTGAAGGAAAAGGAATTTGCGACCTTGAGTATGCTTTTCCTGATTTCAGATTAAGTGATAGTCATAAGGCTGAATTCCAATTTTACATTGGGAAAATATCCGTAGATAGAAATTACAGGGCATTTGCTAAAAAATCAAAAATTGAGAAGTCAATATATGAGGATATAGATACTCATAAAATGTATCATTATAACGCCTTAAAGTTATAGTGTCCTTTTCAAATTATTCGCTCCCCAAATCTTACCCAAAAACTTTGCGCGTGGATCCTGTCCGGTTTTTGTAGTGTTCCGGCAGATAAACGTGAAGCAAAAACCGGATAGGGCGCATCTTACTTTTTGCTTTTGGGTTCGCGCCATTCTTGATAAAGCTCGCTTGCCTTTGGGCTGGCCTCGAAGAATGCTCTAAAATGCGCAACTGCTTTTTCTTCTCCCTGCCCATAAGCTGTTTGCTCTAGATTTGAGATTTGGGAAACTTTATAAACAGAGAAGCCCAGAACTAATATGATGCAAACCAATAGCCCCCAGAATAGCTTAATCGCCCATTTTGGTAATGTAATGGACTTTTTAATATAGTAGACCACATTTGCCATTAGCTTATGTTGGTCTTCAACTGCTTTCTTCTGATGGTTATTATATCGCTTTAATATAAAGTCGATATCTGAGGTGTCGGCTTGTACTTTATAGGTCATCAAAAAGGCTTTCAATTCTTCCATTCGGTTGACCGAATTTTCGAAGCCTTTGATTTCTTCCGTTAGCAACTCTGCGATTTCATCTAATTTTGCCATAATCTTAAATTTCCATTCCCAAACCAATTGTTTTCTTAATACCTATTTTGATAACCCTTTTAGCAATTGTGGCTGCGATGTTCGGCGATATCCCAACAGTCTTGCCTAACAATTCTAAGCTATTATCCTTCACTATCTTTTGGGAAGCGGTTTTAGCAAAATCAATGTGTTCAGCGATTCTTCCCATGGACATGGAGCGGTGTACTTCACTTCCCTTTAAGTTTTGTCCTTTGTATTCAAAGCGAAAGCCCTGTAACTGATTTGATTTGTTTATGCTTGGAATAACTTCAATATCTTTTTGTTTCATGTACCGTATATACTGGTCAAAATCTTTGGGTTTCATTTCGGTTAGAACCTTTTCGTGAATTTGTCTTAGTTCTTGTAGCACGTTTTGAATTTGATTCAACCTTTCTTGCTGCACCTCCCGAACTGTTGTCAATCCCATTTGCTGTGCCACTTTTTCTGCGGCCTGTTGGCTTCTTTTACCTATAAAGTTGTCTTTGTATGCCTTTCCATCAAAACCGATACGATTAACGTATAAATGGATGTGTAAATGACCTTTATCCTGATGCACGAATGCAATTGTCTGTCGTTCTTGTAATTTCATTTCTTTTACGAACCGTCGTGTGATTTCTGTAAGTTGTTTGTTCTTCAATTGTTGACCATCTTTTATGGTAGGGCTCAGCACAAAACTCATAGTGTTCTTTTTACATCTCTGGTTCTGTGTTTGAATTATTTTGAACTCTTGTGTAATCTCTTTAGGGTTGTCGCCCGCCAAATGTTCTCGATAGACTACTTTGGCCTCCTTTTCCTCGTCCCATCCATAGCCCATGGAGGCACCAGTATGGGATATGGATTTTCCCATTCCTATCATTTCTTAAAATTGTAAAGATGTTTCCGTATTTCATTAGCCAACTGTACCACCTCTTCTGATAATTTTGGGTTCCGTTTTTTGTACATATTTCCAATACGTTTAAAATTGACTTGATACTGAACCAGTAATTTGTAAACATTGATTTGTTCGTCAGAAAACCGTTCAATAATCCTATGGTCAAAAGCGGCACGACGACAATATTCACTTATGGAAAGCCCACTCTTTTTTGCCTTTATTTTTAAGAGCTTCTTTTCATAAATAGAACATCGAAATTGTACAAACTCCTTTTTCATTTTAGGTTTTAAAATCTTTATTCATCAAAATACTTTTTGCTAAATCACACATCGAAAACTCGATTACCAGTTCCTATCCTTTTGCGACCTTCGGGAGCAAAAGCAAGATTTGTCATGACAATGACACATCTTGAATTCTTACTCAGATGTAATTATCAGTATTGTTTTCATTTTTCTTCCTTCTCCTTATCCATAAAAATTTAATCATGTATTATCATCTAAATATTTAGGAGAGAAAGTGTATTTAATGATGATTTAAAAAATCATCTACTAATCTAAACCTGTCTATTTTTAAAAGTATAATCCAACGCTTCTTTCTCAATTTCCGCTTTTGATTTTCTACGATTTTGCAGTAACCAAATATTAAGTTTTGTCTTCTCCAAAAACAGCATTTTGCCGTTAGGTTTAGAGTGGGGGATTTCCTTAGCAGCTGTTAACTTATATAAGTAGCTTCTTGATATGCCTGTGTATTCGCAAGCTTCTTCAAATGTGAGTACTTCTTTATTTGCCACCAATAAACGTTCGATGCGGTGGAGCCGTTCTTTTAGTTCCAGATAGTCCATTTTCTTATAATTATGTATTAAACAATTGACAAAAGCTCTTGTTCTTATTAATAGAATTCTGGTGCTAAACTAGTATAGGAAGTAAAGGGAAATGTGTGCAATTCATGCAATGCACACGGAATTAGGAAAAATGCAAGCAAACGAAATTAAAGGCGAGAAAAGATGGTTTTGAGTTCTTCACTTTTTTTAGAAATCGGAGTTCTCGATTTGGCATCTTTTACCGTGGAGTATTTATAGGATTTACCATCTTCTCTGCGGATAGTGTCGGACCTTTTGAAAAAGTCGATGACGCTCATTGAGTTTTTCGGGAAGGTAACTTTAAACAATTCGTAGAATTCGCGGCAACTTGGAGCATCCAGTTTGAAATGTATTTTGGATTTGTGTGTATACCAATCGTCCTTAAAAACCCTGATAAAATCATTTTTATCCGTTCGCTCTATTAGTATCATATCGTAGTTAACCAATCCACGAAATAGCACTTTCAGTTGGTCATCTGTAGCTAAGAGGCTAAAGTTGTTCTTCTTTTTAAGTTTCTCTTGAATTTTTGGGATAAAAACGTTTTTAAACCTTTTTGACCAAGTTATCTGGCTCATTGCAATACCACCCATAAACATTAGGCCATTAGCATAAAAGAAAAACCCTCGAAACGGTTCCGAATGTTCCAGTATAGCCGAATAACTTGAATGCATTAAAAGAAGTCCAATGCCATAAAAAACCAATCTTGGTTTTTCAATGTATTTATCCCATTGTGTAGATTCATTGAACATATAACGAGCAAAGAAACCGACATACGGAATTAGCAATCGCACATAAACATATGCCAAAGATGCCAATAGTAGATATTTAATAAAATCAGGCATACTTCTAAGGTACTATTTTATGAGGGTAATAACATGAATTATAGAAATACTGATGGGTTTTTGGGATAGAAGAGATAATAGATTATTTATTACTGGGATGTTTCATTGAGAGATTTTGAAGACTATTTATAAACGCATTGAAGATTCCACATAATTTTCAGTAACTTTTTGTGGGTAGGGGGAGGAAAGGTAAAACGGCTTTTTCGCCGCTTGTTCTTTCGCGCGGCTCCGAGGATGTCTGGCAAAACTGGAATGGAAAGACTTCCCGGGCCGACCTGCGAAGCATGTCAGCTTGGGGAATATTGGAGCGGAAGGCTTGCCAGACTTCCGCAGGTGCTTTGGGTTTATAGGTAAACTTTTACTTAATGAAATATAGTCCTGACCAAGGAAGTTTAGATTTTGGCTTGATTGAAGTCGAATAGATGGGAAAAGTGGAGTCCCAAAAAAGGTTCGTGACTGTTGCAGAACTCCGATTTACGTCGTTTTTCGCTTTCATAAGCGCGCGGAAATTCGTAAATTAAAGTATGCAAGGCAGAAAGAACTATACCGAAAAATTGTTCCTCAGTTTCCGCTTATCGGACCGGTTTCCAAAGGAAAATCTTTACAGAAGGCTCCGCGAAACGCTCGACCTACGTTTTCTTTATAAGGACACGAAGGAACTCTATGGCGATACCGGCACCCCTTCTATCGACCCCGTGGTCTTTTTCAAGCTGTTGATTACCGGATATCTTGAGAATATTTCTTCTGATCGAAAACTGATGGAACACTGCAGCATGCGGATGGACGTACTCTACTTTCTGGGCTATGACCTGGACGAGGAGCTGCCATGGCATTCAACGATAAGCAGGACGAGGCAACTTTACCCCGAATCCCTTTTTCTGACCTTGTTCAACAAGGTATTCACCCTGTGCGTCGACAGCGGGATGGTATCCGGACACACCCAAGCGGTGGATTCGGCCCCGATAAAGGCAAATGCGTCCATGGAAAGCGTAGTACCGAAAATGCCGGCCACCCCTATGGAGGACCACTTGAAAAAAGTGACGGAAGAAAATCGGGAAACTACCAAAAAGCAAGGGGGAACCATATCCCCCGTACAGATCTCCGCTCCCGAGCATGAGCTGAAGCGCGTGGAGAAGCACCACCAAAATCTGAGGGACAGTCCGGTACGACTGGTCGGCGCGTCCCACAAGAAGGCACGCCTGCTCAGCAACAAGACACACTATAATCCCCATGATCCGGATGCCCGTATATCGGTCAAGCCGGGCAAGGCCAGAAAGTTGAACTACCATTGCAGTATGGCGGTGGATACCGCGGAAGGGGTTATCTCGAATATCCAGGCCGACTTTGCCGACGGTAGGGACAGCCAGTACTTGAAGGATATCAGCCTAAAGGTGCAGGACCGTTTAAGGAAGAACGAGCTGATAATGACCGATATCCTGGCGGACGCAGGTTATTCCAACGGGTCCAACTACGATTTTCTAGAAAAAAGGAAGGTCACCGGGTGGATACCCGTTTTCGGAAAATATAAACCCTGGATAGAAGGTTTCCCATACAATAAGGAAAAGGACGAATACAGTTGCCCGATGAACAAACCATTGCCCTTCAAGGGATTCAGTACCAACAAGGACGGCGTCGTTTCCAAAAACTATTGGGCGGCACCGAGGGACTGCAAGGCCTGTCCTATGAAACCCAGCTGTGTGCCAAATAGAAAATGCAAAAATATCACCAGAACAATATACGACGAACAATATCCGGGGGCCTACGCCCGACAACATAGTGAAAGGGGCAAACGAATGAAAAACCTGAGACAAAGTACGGTAGAGCCAGTGTTCGGTAGTTTGACCCAGTTCTACGGCCTAAGAAAAATAGGCGTACTGGGCAAGGCAGGTGCAAATAAGGTCATGCTCATGGCGGCAATCGCCTTCAACTTGAAGAAGTACCTTAAGAAAGGAGGGAAGAAGCCCTCCATGGGCATTTTCGAGGCCATTATGGATGTTTTCCAAGGCTACCTGACCACTATTTACCGGCACATCCGACCGAGACCGGTTCTCCCAATCGCTCCGTAAAAACAACCTAATCGGGTCGATATCTTACGTAAAGAGTACTTCTGCAACGACCACGTTCTTTTTATGCGACCCCAGATTTTCACCCGGTATTTCGCAAAACCTAAAGAATGTGAATGTTCTGATTTCTATACAAATCGAGTAATCCTGAATTTGGGTCTAGTTCGGTCACTAATGTATCCAAGGCATTGATGTCGCAAATCTTGTATCGGTTGGCAGTATTGAGTTTCTCGCAAATAGTAAGTGAAACCAATCGTTTTGAGACGCTGATCATAGCTCTTTTCATCTGGGCTATTTCCCAGTCCACTTCCGTAATTCCTTTTTGCACATCGAGGTATCTAGTTCCCAAAAAACATATATCTGCCTTAATATCCGACAACATGTTAATAGAACCTCCTCCAGTAGCCAATTGTGACCCCCTTGACATCTTGCCGCCTATGAAAAATACATCATAACGACTTGAAGCACTATTCAACAATTCGATGGCCATTGGCAGGCTGGGGGTAAAAAAGGTAAGGTCCATTTTTTTAGGAAGCAGCTTTGCCAACTCCAAATTAGTCGACCCCCCACTTAACAGTACCACGTCACCTTTTTTAAGTAGGGATATCCCTTTTTGAGCAATGATGGATTTGTTGCCCTGTTCATAAACCTCCCTAGTGCGATCGGTATAGATGTTGAATCCGTTCGATATGGCCCCACCATGCACTTTTCTCAACTTCTTTTGTGCATCAAGCTCTTTTACATCCCTGCGAACTGTGTCCGTAGAAACTTTCAGGATTCCCGCCAGATCGTTCAAAAGAACTCGGTTGTGAATATGTACCTCATTCAGGATAATCTGATGTCTGTTTTTTTTTTCCAACTAGAAATAATTTAAGTATTTACAATACTATGGATAAAATCTGAATCTTAATAATGCCTTATAAAACGGCAAAATTAGAATAATGTTTAAAAATTATCAATATTTAATTAAAATTGCAACTTTTTATTGCAATTAAAAGTTGCAAATAAAAAAATATTTTCCTAGGTTTGATAAGAATCTACTCATAAAAACACTATTATGAAAAAAACTTATTATCAGCTATCAGCACTATTGATGGTGTTCTTTGTGCAATTCTCATTTGCACAATCAGTAACCATTTCGGGTACCGTTTCCGATCAGGACGGGGTTCCATTGTCAGGAGCGAGTGTTCTTGTCAAGGGTACTTCTGCCGGAGGTATTGCCGATTTTGACGGAAATTTTAACATTAAAGTAAACGATGCCGAAGGAAAGACTTTGGTTGTAAGCTATTTGGGCTACCTAACATCAAGAACAGTATTGACCGGGGGAGACCAGGCGGTTAACGTTCAACTAGCAGAGGATGTAAATGCTTTGGACGAGGTAATTATTGTAGGTTCTTCAATTACACAAGAACGTAAAAAATTAGGTAATGCAATTACTACGGTAAAAGCTGCTGTATTGAACCAAGCAGCCCCTTTGAACATTACTTCCTCCTTACAAGGTAAAGTTCCTGGCGCTCAGATTACTCAAAATTCAGGAGATCCAGCTGGTGGTTTTTCCATTAGGCTAAGGGGTCCAAGTACAATTAAGGGGTCCTCAGAACCCTTGTATGTAGTAGACGGAGTTATAGTTAGCAACCTCACCACCAACGTAACCAACTTAAACGTTAGTTCAGGCGATGCAAGTCCTGGGCAAAACAGGATGGTGGATATCAACCCAAATGATATTGAAAACATAAACATCTTGAACGGATCTGCGGCCGCGGCAATTTACGGTTCACGGGCATCCAACGGCGTTGTGGTCATTACCACAAAAACAGGTGTCAATACCTTTGGGGAAGGTCCTGAGATGTTCTTTAAGAGTACACTTAACGTAAACTACCTGAGAAAACGATTAGATCTTAACCTACGTGGCGAGGAATTTGAAACCGTAGCAACAGGTGGTCTTGCCGGAAGATTGTGGCCGATTTTTGGTTTTGATCCCGTTAGCGGAGATCTTACTACTTTCAGAAACCTATCTTCTAACAAATTTGATACTACACGATATGACTATCAGGATCAAATTTTCCAGACAGGCATTGGTACCGATAATTATTTTTCAATTCGTAATGGAAATGATAAAATGTCATATATGGGTTCCGTAGGTTATCTTTCCAATGAGGGTATTATAAGGAATACCCAGTTCAATAGATTTTCTGGACGATTTAATTTTAAGCATAACGTTGCTGATTGGGTCTCTTATGATTTGGGGGTATATTTTGCTCGCAGTACATCAGATGAAAAACCGGATGGCAACGTGTTCTGGAGTCCCATCAATTCTATGAACATTACGAACAATACTTTTGATATTACTCAACGTGATGCCAGTGGAAATTTACAGGCCGTGGAGAATACAAGGGTAAATCCATTATCCATTATAGAGGATTTTGATATTACCCAAAAAGTAAATCACTTTATCCCGAGCTTACACGTAAAACTAAACCCTTTTGAAAATTTCACCATCGATCAAATATTTGGTGTGGACACCTACAATCAAAAAGGAAATATATTCATTCCTCTGTATCCGTACCCCAACGTTAACCCTGCTTATTTTGACCAAGGTTATTTAGGTAGTGCAGAAGCCAAGATCTTTAATTGGAACTATGACATTAATGCCATATACGACATAGACATCAGTTCCAAATTAAACTCGAATACCACACTAGGATACAGTTTTCAATCAAGTGAATTAACATTTACTGGGGATCAAGGAAGAGATTTAGACGGGAACAACGACCCAACGGTACCCTTACAGACCTTTCCGATAGATTCCAAATTGGATATATATGGAGTGTTCCTTCAAGAAACATTGTCATATGACGACAAACTTTTTCTAACACTTGCAGGTAGAATAGATGGTGCTACAAATTTTGATGTGGATGAAAGAACAAATTTTTATCCAAAAATTTCAGGTTCCTATGTGCTGTCGAACGAATCGTATTGGAACAGCAATTTAATTAATTCCGCAAGGTTAAGGGCATCATATGGGGAGGCAGGTAATTTAACGGCCATTAGTCCCTTCGAACGTTTTGCGAGCTACACGCCCAATGACTTTTTGGGTGGTTCAACTTTACAACAAAATAATAGATTGGGCAATTTAAGTTTAAGGCCTGAGCGTACCAAAGAATTTGAGGTAGGTACCGATTTAAGCTTTTTGGACAACAGGGCAAGTTTACTTTTTACTTACTATAGGCAAAACGTGGAAGATTTAATCGTAAGTCGAGTACTAGCACCTTCCATTGGTGGTGCTAGCAGAACCGAAAATGTAGGTACCATGCGAAACAACGGCATCGAGTTTTATGCAAGAGTAACTCCCGTAAAAACAGAGGATTTTACTTGGAATTTAAGCATGAACTATAGTAGCAATAGAAATGAGGTATTAAGCACAATTGGAGGGGACATTACAATTGCTACCGTTTCGGGTGCACCCCCAGTAGTACAGGAAGGGCAACCTTTAGGTGTCTTCTTTGGTACTTACTTTGCCAAAGACGATAGCGGTGAGTTGATATTGTCCGGTCCTTCTGCCAACGGGGCACCAGAGGGTGTGCCACAACCTGAACGTGGCGATTTGGCCACGGGAACGCCACAACGGGATGCCAGCGGACAGCCGACGGGCGATGTGCTAAGAAAAGTAATCGGCGACCCTAACCCTGATTATATCATGGGTCTAGGAACCGATTTACAATACAGGCGATTTACCTTTTCCATGCTTTGGGAAGGTGTACAAGGCTTTGATATTTTTGATGCCGATAAGAGAACACGACAAGGTGTAGGTTTAGGTAAGCTTGCAGAACAAGAGTTAACAGGTGAACTCCCAAGGGGTTACATTGCCGGTATTTATCCTATTGAAGAGTTTAGGATGGAGGATGGCTCTTTTTGGAAATTAAGGGAACTGGCTATTGGATATAAATTTCCATCTTTATTTAGTGATCATTTAAAGAATGTTAGAGTATCACTTATTGGCAGGAACCTGATTTCAATTGATGACTTTTTCAGTTATGACCCGGAGACCAATGCTGGTGGTCAATCCAACCTTTTAAGGGCAGTTAATTTTGGTAATTCACCAATTCCTGCCTCAATAGCTGTCTCATTAAGTGCTAACTTCTAAAAAAACAGAAATGAAAAACATAAGAACAATATTTACGTTTATGCTAATTTTCGGTTTTATCGCTTCATGTGACACCGAATATTTGGACCCGAACTCCACATTGGAACCTGATGTGGTAAATAGTACAGAAAATTTGATACGACTCATTAATGGTGTGCAACAACGATGGAGTACCGATCGAGCTGGTATTATTTATAACTATACCCACATTTCTGGGCTTAACACAAAAGAACTACGTTTGTTGAACCCGGGGAACCTTGCTGAAAATGAAATCCTTTTAGGAGGTAACGACGTTAACGGTGGTAATGGAATACTTAACAATATGTGGACGAATTCCATGCTTGCCCGTAAAGAAGCTACTACGGTTATCGATGCCGCCGACGTTGCATCTGGAGGTGATACATCGGTTGCGAATTCGCTAAAAGCCTATGGGTTATTCTATAGGGCTTTGGTACATGGTACATTGATCCAAGTATTTGAGAGCATACCTTTGGAAATTGTCGATGACGCCCCTTTTGTAAGTCGTATGGCCGTATTAGAGGATGCTATCGAAGATTTGGAAGAAGCAAAAAGCTACATCGATGCCGGACTTTCATCTACCGTTACATCAGATGTACTAGGTTCAGTTGACCTTGCAAACTCGGTCAATGCGTTATTGGCCCGCTTCAATCTAATGGCAGGCAATAACACGGATGCAATTACGGCGGCAAATGCCGTTGACCTTGCCGCTACCTCCGAGTGGGAATTTGATGCCGCCATACCCAATCCACTCGCGTTTTGGTTCGGTTCTCAGAACGTTACACAAGCGAGGGATATTAGTTTCGGATTACCTGCTGCGTTAGAACCAGATGCAGAGGATGATCGCGTGCCTTTTTATGTAACTGCCGAAGATTTTACGGTACCGTTACCAGATTATCAAGTGGTAGGGTTCTTTAATGATAATTTAGACAGGATTCCAGTATACCTCCCAGGGGAAATTAGCTTAATAAAAGCTGAGGCCTATGCCAGGGAAAACGATTTGGTGAACGCAGTCATAGAGCTTAATAATGTTCGTACAAAAACTGCTGTGGAAGATGCCTTTGGGTTGGGAGCTGATCTACCGGCATACAGTGGGTCATTAACACAAGATGCTATTTTGGAAGAGATTTACAGGAACAGGCGAATCGAACTTTACTTGAGCGGTCTGGCTCTTGAGGATACTAGAAGGTTCGGAAGGCCTGGGGCCACAGATCCGAACCCGGAAAGAAACCGAAATTACTATCCATACCCTAATGCGGAAAGGGACAACAATACAAATACCCCTACAAATCCTTCTTCATAAAAAAGTAAAGTAGTAATTGAGTTGAGTTTGAGTTAGTTGTTAGGGGCGGCCATTTAGCCGCCCCTGACTATATAGGAATTTTATCAAGTACATATTATTTAAAAATCATTTATTATGCCAAAAGTCGCTACCGGTCTTGATGTATTGTTAAAAGATGTTGACCTACAAAAAAGGTTCAAGGGAAACATTGCGTTGCTGTGCCATAATGCATCCATTGCCTATGACTATTCCCATGCAGCGTTGAGGTTCAAGGAATTGTTCGGGTCTCGATTTATCAAAATTTTTGGGCCACAACATGGTTTTGCTACTGATGTGCAGGACAACATGATTGAATCTAATCATTTTATCCATCCTCATTTTAATATCCCTGTATATTCCCTATACTCCGAAACACGCACACCTACCGATGAAATGTTGGAGAATATAGATCATTTTTTTATCGACCTGCAAGACGTAGGTTGCAGAATGTATACCTATATCTACACCCTTACCCTCCTACTGGAAAAATGTGCAGGAAAAGATATCGACATCATCGTACTCGACCGACCGAATCCGATTAACGGAATAGACCTTGAAGGAAATATTTTGGAACACGAATTCAAATCGTTCATTGGATTTCATCCCCTGCCAGTTCGTCACGGACTAACCTTGGGGGAGGTAGCTTTATTGCATCAAAAGATGTGGACAAGGTCAAAAGCAAATCTTCAGGTAATACCGATGAAGAACTGGCAACGGGAAATGTATTTTGAGGATACCAAATTGCCATGGGTATTGCCTTCACCGAATCTATCAAGACCCGAAAGTACGCTAACCTTCCCAGGCGCTGTTCTTTTTGAAGGAACAATGTTAAGTGAAGGACGTGGTACCACACAACCTTTGGAAATTGTGGGGCATCCTAAAATTGAACCTTTTGGTCTATTTGCCGATTATTTGGAAGAAACAATCAAAAATTCAGGCTTGAATGGTCTTGCATTACGACCGATTACCTTTCTCCCTACTTTTCAAAAACATTCGGACAAGGTCTGTGGCGGGTTCCAAATTCATATTACGGACAAGAAAATCTTCAAGCCATGGAGAACAGGACAGTTCTTACTGAGGGAACTGTATAAACATTTAGGAAGTGAGTTCGAATGGAAAGCCCCACCCTATGAATATAATTATGATCATAAACCTATCGATATCATTAATGGCTCAGACAAATTGAGGCATTGGGTGGAGCAAAATGAATCCTTGGAAATGTTGGATTCTTTTGAAGCGTTGCATGAATTTGAAAAGATAGCCAAAGAAATAAGATTATATTGATTACTTGACTCGCTAAAATACCCTATAAAATGAATCCATTTTTCGTTTTGGCCATTATCGTCATCTACTTTGCCCTGTTAATGGTAATATCCCATTTTACCTCTCGCAACAGCAGCGATGAATCTTATTTTACGGGAGACAGGCAATCCCCATGGTTTTTGGTGGCTTATGGTATGGTCGGGGCCGGTCTTTCAGGGGTAACCTTTGTATCGCTGCCGGGAATGGTAGGAAACAATAATTTTTACTTTTATCAATTCATCCTCGGAAACGTAGTGGGATATTTGTTCATCACGTTCGTACTAATTCCAATATATTATCAATTAAGATTGGTTTCCATCTATTCCTATCTTAGCGAAAGGTTTGGAAATAGAACGTACAAAACCGGATCGCTGTTCTTTTTGGTATCACAGTCGTTTGGTGCGGCACTGCGTTTGCTGTTGGCAGCGAAAATCCTTCAATTTGCCTTTTTTGACAAGCTAGGCGTTCCGTTTGTACTAAGCGTTATCATCATTTTGCTTTTGGTATGGCTCTATACGAACAAATCGGGTATCAAAACAATTGTCTGGACAGATACCATGCAGACCACTTTTCTCATTTTAGGGGCCGTTATAACGATTTATACTATAATTTCTTCCTTGGATCTTTCAGTGGGACAAGCGGTACAAAAAGTGATGGAACATCGGTATTTTGATATTTTCAATTGGAACGACAAGTCTAGTAATAATTTTTACAAACAGTTCATAGCGGGAATCCTAGTGGCTATTGCCATGATAGGATTGGATCAAAATATGATGCAAAAGACATTGACCTGTAAAAACAGGTGGGACGCACAGAAAAACACATTGACTTATAGCTTTATTTTGGCAATTACACAATTTCTGTTTATGGGCTTGGGAGTGCTACTGTACATTTACGCCGAGAATCACGGAATTACTTTGCCCATTGGCAAAAATGGAGCACTTTTGGATACCGACACGCTCTTCCCTGATTTGGCATTGAACCACCTAGGATTATTTGCCGGGATATTCTTTCTATTAGGGATAATAGCGGCATCCTTTTCCAGTGTGGATTCTGCCTTGACGGCGCTGACCACGTCGTTTACCTATGATTTTCTCGATATCTCCCACAAATCGAGTAAGGAAAGAAAAAAGTTGAAAAACTGGGTACTCTTAGGGTTTTCCGGGGTAATATTTATAATAATGATAGCATTTTCCAATATTAGGGGCGATGTCATTTCCCTTATATTCGAAGTAGCCGGTTATACCTACGGGCCGCTTTTAGGCCTCTACTTATTCGGTATATTCACACAGATCAAAGTGAAGGATAAGTTCGTCCCCATAATATGTGTATTGGCTCCTTTAGTCACTTATCTATTTAGTGCATATTTTAAAAAAGTCTATGATTTTGATTTTGGGTTTATAAACATAGCCGTAAACGGTATGTTAACAATTTTAGGACTATTACTAATCAAAAAGAAATAAATGGAATCGAAGAAACTCACAACTGAAGAATCCTCCAACTACACTGGTCTTGAAAAAATGAGCACTTTGGAGTTGTTGACCAATATAAATAATGAAGATAAATCGGTTCCATTAGCACTTGAAAAGGCCATTCCTAGAATAAGGAAATTCGTGGATATCGTCGCTGCAAAAATGAGTGCAGGCGGAAGGCTATTTTATATTGGAGCAGGAACCAGTGGACGGTTGGGAGTTCTTGACGCCTCTGAATGTCCCCCTACTTTCGGGGTATCCGATGATTGGATAATAGGGATTATAGCGGGAGGTGATAGTGCTTTGAGGAAGGCAGTGGAAAATGCCGAAGACGATACTGGGCAAGCTTGGAAAGATCTTCAAAAGTTAGCGATATGTGAAAATGATGTGCTTTTGGGCATTGCGGCTTCAGGCTCTACCCCATATGTTATTGGTGGACTGCAAGAAGCTAGAAAGAATAATGTAATTACTGGAAGTATCTCTTGCAACCAAGATTCGCCCTTATCGTCGTATGCCGACTATCCCATCGAACTTATCGTAGGCCCAGAATTTGTAACGGGGAGCACGAGGATGAAGTCAGGAACTGCACAGAAACTGGCTTTGAATATGATTTCTACCACGGTAATGATAAAGTTGGGCAGAGTACTCGGAAACAAAATGGTTGATATGCAGCTATCGAATAAAAAGTTAATTAATCGGGGTATTAGAATGCTTATGGATGAGCTTCATATGGATGAAAAAGTGGCAAGTCAACTGTTGGAAAAACATGGAAATGTTAGGAACATCTTGGATATGTACAGCTCAAAATTCTTAGGTAAAATTGTACCATAAAACGGCCTTATTATGGGGCCGTTTTCCGAAAGTGTAAATCATTTTTCTAGGGTGTCCCATTCGTGGTCTCTTTTAGTGGTTTCGTCAATTAACCTTTTTCGAGACACTTTATGGTTTGTGAAAGCCTAAACACTATTACTAAATATTTAAATCCAACTCAGGAATTAGATTAGCCGCTTCCTTCATTTTTTCGTCTATAATCTTAGTATAGATTTCTGTGGTTCGGATTTCTTTATGCCCTAATCGTTTCGAGACTGTATAAATATCTGCACCGTTCTCAAGTAGGAGTACTGCATTAGTATGTCTTGCACTATGAAAAGTAATATGTTTAGTAATTCCCGCCTTCATGCACCATCTGAGAATTTCGGTATTGTAAACGGCACCATATTTTAAACCTCTAAAAACTCTATCACTTTCGTTTGCCCGCTTTCCTAGTAGTTTTCTTGATTGCTCTGAAACGTAAAGATATTCAAGTCCGTCAGTTTTCTTTTGTCTAAATATAATTCTTGAGCCTGTATCTTCATCGCGAACCTCCGACCATTTTAATTTATCAATATCACTCCATCTTAGCCCTGTAAGACAACTAAAAATAAAAGCGTTCTTTAGTATAGGGTACTTACACTCGGCTTGTGTCATAGCCTGTAATTCTGAATAGGTTAAGTATTCCCTTGTAGATTCGCCCTGCTCAAAACCTTTAACCGACCGCAGTACATTTTCTTCCAAATAATTTTCGGTGTAGGCTTCTCGTAAGGCTGCTTTAAACTTATTGAAATAGGTGTATTTCGAATTTTGGGATAGGGGAGTATCGCTCTTAGTTTTAGCTTTGGTGTTCAAATATCGCTTAAACCCTTTGACAAAATCAGTATCAATATCCTTCAGCTGTTTATGGGCAGGACAATATCTTTCGATGTGTTTTAGAGCTGCATCCCAATTACCATAATTTGCTTTGGTTTCAAAGCGGTCTTCTTTAAGCTGCTCATAGTACTCCAAAAAGGTTAATTCTCCCTTCTTATCGTTCTTAATTTTGTATTTCCCTTGAATGTATTCAGCCTTTCTTATTGCTAGTATATTTTCGGCTAACTGAAGCGTTTCTTTATTCTTTCTTTTTTCCTCTGCATTTGCGGGACTATCAAAAACATATTGTTTGAGGTATTCGAATTTTCGCAGATGTTTTTTAACCCCATTTTTATCTATACGATAACCATTGTAGAATTCAAGAAATAAACTGGATTTTCCGTTTTTTAATTTTTTCTGCTTTAGATTGATTTTCATAACAAGAAGTTTTGAGGTGTAATTTTTCCATCTTTTGAGTTAAAAAATTAAACGAGGTGTAAAAATGGTGTAATAAATGTATGAAAATAGGAGATTAAGAGAAAGAGAAAATAAAAATACTTTTCAACAACTTATTGATTTACAGTCATATGAAACCAAATTAAACCATTTAAGACCAAATGAAATACTTATTTATTTCCCGATACAGAAATTTGCAAAGATATTGCCTAGTAATTCATCATTTGTAACTTGTCCTGTAATTTCACCTAGGTGGTAAAGTGCTTCACGTACATCTATAGCCATAAGGTCGCTTGGAAGATTTTCTTTCATACCAAATTGTACTTTTTCAATTTCTTCTAAAGCTTTGAGCAAAGAATTGTAGTGACGTGTATTAGTCACTATTGTCTCATTATTACGTAATGCACCTGTATTTACAAATTCAAGAAGACTGTTTCTTAATTCTTCAACTCCTTCACCAGTTTTTGCAGACAGATATTTAACGTCATGCAAATACTCGTTAATCCTAATTTTATCAGTTTCGGAAAGTGTATCTGCTTTGTTTATTAAGAGAACCAAAGGTTTCAGAGGATTCTTATTCTTAATTTTCTCATAATCAATTACAATGTTTTTTAATTTTTGGTCGTCGGCTAAAAGTTTTGAACCATCTACCAATAATAAAATTACTTGGGCTTGTTCAATCTTTTCGAATGTCCGTTTTATACCCATTCCTTCAATAACATCTTCTGTTTCACGTATTCCAGCGGTGTCAATGAACCTAAAGCCGATTCCTCCAATAGCTATTTCATCTTCTATTGTATCTCGAGTAGTACCAGCAATATCCGAGACTAAGGCCCGCTCTTCATTTAAAAAGGCATTAAGTAACGTAGATTTACCAACATTAGGTTCACCTACAATTGCAACCGGAATTCCATTTTTAATCACATTTCCTACTGCAAATGAATCAATCAAGCTTTTTAATACTTTTTGAATACGTGTCAAAAGTTCTTTGAACTGAGTACGATCTGCAAATTCTACATCTTCTTCAGAAAAGTCGAGTTCTAGCTCAATAAGAGAAGCAAAGTTGAGCAATTCGGCCCGTAGGTTTTTAATTTCGTTACTGAATCCTCCACGCATCTGTTGAACAGCAATTTGATGGCTAGCTGCATTATCACTAGAAATAAGGTCGGCAACTGCTTCAGCTTGGCTTAAATCCATTTTACCGTTCAAAAATGCTCTTAAAGTAAACTCACCTGCATCTGCAGTTCTGCAACCATTTCTAAGAAATAACTGAATAATCTGTTGTTGAATATAAGGGGATCCGTGACACGAAATTTCTATTACATTTTCGCCAGTATATGAATTCGGATTCTTAAATATCGAAACCAGCACTTGATCTAGTACATTTTTACCATCTTTTATATAACCTAAATGTATTGTATGACTTTTCTGTTCTGCGAGTTTTTTACCTGAAATTGAATCAAAGTGATTGGAGGCAATAGAAATTGCATCTTCACCAGAAAGTCTAATAATTGCAATGGCTCCTGAACCTGCCGGAGTGGCTAATGCTACTATAGTATCTGTTTGAATCATCTTGCAAAAATAATCAATTATTAACTGTTGTAGTTTTCTTAATTTAAATGCATTTTGTTTTAAATGTATAATTATATACTAATTTTGCATGGTATAAAATAATAAGATTAGATGAAGAAATTTATTGTATTACTGGTGTTAGTTTTAACTTATTCAATTGGGTATGCTCAAGATGACTCTAATGAATCAATAATTAAGAGTACTATTGAACAGCAAAATGAATTGGAACAGGTTAAAAAGAAAGTAGAAAAATCTGAAGCAAAAGCTGAAAAAGAAAAAAAGCAAGCAAAGGAATTAAAGAAACAAGAGAAATTAAAGAAGCAAGTTGATTCTAAATCAAAAGCTATTGACAAGCAAAAAAAGCAAATAGAAAAATTGCAAAATCAACTTGAAAAAGGAAAATTGAAAGGAATTCTTTCGCCTGTGAATATTGAGAAAGCAGATGATAAAATCGTTAAGATTCAAATGAAAGTTATGAAGGATCAAGAGAAACTAAAAAAGCTAAAACGTAAAATGTAGAAGTTGATAATTTGTAACAAATTGAACTTTTATTCGTCTTATTTATAGTATTCATCTAAAATCAATCAAAAATGGAACTTGTAAATAAACACGCAGTAGTAATTCGTGAGGACCGTAATCTTTTGGTCATTACACATTTATCTCAATATTTAGATTTTATAACAGGATTTGGCGGACTCATTGTACCGTTGGTAATTTGGTTAACAACTAAAGATTCTGTTGTTGGCATGGAAGAGCATGGTAAATCTGTCATCAATTTTCAATTGACTTTAATATTATATCTAGTAATTGGTATACCAGGAATTATATTCTTTGGTCTTGGAATTTTATTATTGATTTTTGCAGGCGTATTATCGATTGTTATGCCAGTGGTAAATGCAGTAAAAGCAAGTAATGGAGAGTCACCAAGTTATTTTGGTACAATACGATTTATTTCTTAAGAAAAGTATAAAAAGAGGCAAATATAAAAAGGATGCAATTGATATCAATTGCATCCTTTTTATTAAATGATAATCTCCTATTTAGTTATTAAGCATAACAGGCATTACCAACATAGTAACGTATTCACCTTCATCTAAACCATCAGTAGGGGTAAGAATACCTGCACGGTTTGGTAAACTCATTTCTAAAGAAACTTCATCTGAATTTAAATTATTCAGCATTTCAGTTAAGAATCTCGAGTTAAAACCAATTTGCATATCATCACCTTGGTATGAACAAGTTAATCTTTCTTCCGCTTTATTAGAGTAATCGATATCTTCAGCTGATATGTTTAATTCAGCACCAGCTATTTTTAAACGTATTTGATGCGTTGTTTTATTAGAGAAAATCGAAACCCTTTTTACTGAACTTAAAAATTGATTTCTTGCTATAGTAAGTTTGTTTGGATTCTCTTTTGGTATAACTGCTTCGTAATTTGGGTATTTACCATCAATTAATCTACAAATCAATTCTGTTTCTTCGAAGCTGAATTTTGCATTACTATCATTGTATTCTATTAGCACATCAGATTCACTACCAGCTAATATTCCTTTTAATAAGGTTAATGGTTTCTTAGGCATTATAAATTCTGCCACTTGAGTTGCAGTAACATCTGTACGTTGGTATTTTACCAATTTATGAGCATCAGTTGCAACGAAAGTTAAATTTTCAGGAGAAAATTGGAAAAAGACTCCGCTCATCACAGGTCTTAAATCATCATTTCCTGCTGCGAAAATTGTTTTGTTAATTGCTGTAGCTAATATATCTCCAAGTAATGTTGTTGAACTTGGACTCGATAATTCTACTGCTTTTGGGAATTCAGCTCCATCAGCATATGCTAATGCATATTTACCGTGATTAGAACTAATTTCTACTGTATTATTATCCTCAACCACAAAAGTAAGTGGTTGTTCAGGAAATGTTTTCAATGTTTCTAAAAGCAACCTTGCTGGCACAGCAATAGTCCCTTCACTATCTGAATCTACTTTTATTACCGAACTCATTGTAGTTTCTAGGTCAGAAGCAGAAACAGTTAGTTTATCCTTTTGCAAATCAAATAGAAAATTATCTAAGATTGGTAGCGTATTACTGTTGTTGATAACGCCTCCTAAAATTTGAAGTTGTTTTAGCAAATAGGTACTTGAAACTATAAATTTCATTCTTTAATTTTTATTGATATTATTCCTATAATAATTTAGGACAATAGGTTTAAACTCCTAATTGTTGGCAGTTTTCGATACCAACAAAGATATTTTAATTGGTCTTTTTAAGGAAACAAACTTATTAACACTTTATATGGCATATAGTAGTACTGTATCACTTGTAATTACTAGATAATACTTATTAATATAAGGTTTGTAAAATAGTTATTAACTTTTGAGTTAATTGATGATTAGAATAAAAAGTTTCAAATACGTTTTGAATCTTACTTTATACTTATTCAAAATCAACCATTATTGTATCCCTATAATCAAGTCCCAATAGAGTAGAGGCACCACCAACTGTTGTTAAATTACTTTTATAAATAGCTAGTTCTATATATTCAGAAGAATTAAAAATGGCCAATAAATCACCAGCACTTTTTCGTTGGTTTTTATCAATGCTATAATCGATGAAATCATTATATGCTTTATGAATTTGACTAATTTTATGATTTCTTACCAAAAGCTTATAGTCTCTTCCATTGCGGTAGGCGTCGAAAAGATTTTTACGAATATTGGTAATTACATTGCCATAGTTGTCAATATAAATAACACTTCCAATAATTTTTTTTCCATCCTCAACAATCCTTGGAGAGAATTCTCTCAAAGTGTTTAATTCTGCAAAGGGTTTACCGACTATTTCAAGCGTTCCACCTCGTGCAATATGACAAGCTACTTGAATAAAAACGTTTAGTACGGGAAATGAATTTGCAATAGAATCGGGTAAATTTATTTCAACGACTTTTTCAGGAGTCATTTCTGATGTGATAAGACCAATGACACCAGTGTTCGCGCTTATAAAATAATGACCATTAACTAGAGCAACTATGTGCTTGTTATCTGGGGTCTCTTCAGAATCAACGCCTACAATATGTATAGTGCCTTTCGGAAAACTTTTATAAGAATTAGAAAGTATGTATGCACACTCTTGAATATTGAATGGCATGATGTCATGTGAAATGTCAACAATTTTAGCATCGGGTAATTCACTATAGATAGAGCCCTTCAAAACAGCTACGAAGTGATCTTTAAGTCCAAAATCTGTGGTTAGGGTGATGATTGCCATACAGCAATGTTGATATGTTTTTGATTAATCAAACTTAAAATTTGCTTAAATTTGATATACAAAATTAAACAAAAAATCAGCGATTAGAAACTAATCTTCGCTAACTATAAATCTTATTAAAACAGACTGTTTGAACGAAATTATTCTAGAACTTACCGAAATAAGCCCAAGAGAGTTTTTTGGGCAACAAAACGAGCATATAGATTTATTGAAAAAGTATTTTCCCAAGCTTAAAATAGTTGCCCGCGGCAATAAAATTAAGGCTTTCGGTGATGAAGAATTATTGGAGGAATTTGAAAAACGTTTCGATTTACTTACTCAATATTTTATAAAATATAATAAGTTAGATGAGAATAGTATTGAACGTATACTAACAAGTACTGAAGATGATGAGACTAAATCATCTGCTTACAGTGGAGAAACATTAGTTCACGGTGTTAGTGGTCGTTTAATTAAAGCTCAAACAGCCAATCAAAGACGCTTGGTCGATGCTTCACGAAATAATGATATGGTTTTTGTTGTAGGGCCTGCCGGTACCGGTAAAACATATACTTGTGTTGCTTTGGCGGTAAAGGCATTAAAAGAAAAGCAGGTAAAGAAGATAATTCTAACAAGGCCTGCTGTTGAGGCTGGTGAGAATTTGGGGTTTTTACCTGGTGATTTAAAAGAAAAACTTGATCCTTACATGCAACCACTTTATGATGCTTTGCGCGATATGATCCCTGCAGAGAAATTGGCTCATTATATAGAGAATGGCACCATACAGATTGCTCCTATGGCATTTATGAGAGGTAGAACTTTAGATAATGCTTTTGTGATTCTAGATGAAGCACAAAATACTACCCATGCACAAATGAAAATGTTTCTGACACGAATGGGCAAGAATGCGAGATTTTTAATTACAGGAGATCCAGGGCAAATCGATTTGCCTCGTAGAACAATTTCAGGCCTAAAAGAAGCCTTGCTAATTTTACAGAATGTAGAAGGTATAGAAGTAATTTATTTAGATGATAAAGATGTAATTCGCCATAAGCTTGTTAAAAAAGTTATTGACGCCTATAAAACTATTGAACACCACAATTAAATAATAACATGTCGAATAATACTGTTTACGAAACAAATTTCACTTTTCCAGGTCAAAAGAATGTATATATAGGCAAGGTAAGAGCTGTATATACTCTTGAGAACGATAAGTTAGTGATGGTCGCTACAGATAGGTTGTCTGCATTTGATGTGGTAATGCCAAAGGGTATCCCTTACAAGGGGCAGATTCTAAACCAAATAGCGACACAAATGATGGCTGCTACTGAAGATATTGTGCCTAATTGGTTAACGGCAACACCTGATCCAAATGTTGCAATAGGTGTTGCCTGTGAGCCATTTAAAATTGAAATGGTTATACGAGGATATTTATCTGGACATGCAGCTAGAGAGTATAAAGCTGGTAAAAGAATACTTTGCGGAGTTAATATGCCTGAAGGGATGAAGGAAAATGATAAATTTCCGAATCCAATTATAACCCCTGCCACGAAAGCTGAAATGGGTGATCATGATGAGGATATTTCAAGAGAGGATATTCTAAGTAAAGGGATAGTGTCGTCAGATGATTATGAAGTACTTGAAAAGTATACATATGCTCTCTTTGAAAGAGGTACGAAAATCGCTGCGGAAAGAGGGTTGATTTTGGTAGATACCAAATATGAATTCGGTAAAACAAAAGAAGGAGAAATTGTTTTAATAGATGAAATTCATACACCTGATTCTTCTAGATATTTTTATTCAGATGGTTATCAGAAAAGACAGGATAGTAACGAACCTCAAAAGCAACTTTCTAAAGAATTTGTGCGTCAATGGCTGATTGAAAATAACTTTCAAGGTTTAGAGGGGCAAACTGTACCAGAAATGACCGATGAATATATTGAATCTGTATCGGAACGTTATATAGAGTTGTATGAGCATATTACAGGTGAGTCATTTGTAAAAGCCGATACTACTCATATATATGACCGTATTAATAGAAATGTGCTTAATTATCTAGAAAGTCTTTAGGTATTACTTAGTTAACATTTTAAGGGAGAAATTTTTCTTTTCTTTTAAGCGAGAAATAATTTTTAAAAAGGCAACTGCAGTTATGTATGCATCACCAAGTGCTGTATGTCTGTCCTTTTTTGAGATTGAAAATTTTTCGGCTAACTCATCAAGGGTGTAGTTTGTTTTTGGTTGTACTAAGTATGATTTTATTAAGGTTTTTCTGTAAAGGACACCTGTGTCTAAAACTTTATTTTTTAGTTCAGGTAGTCCATTACGTCGTAAAGCGCTATTTAGCATTCCCATATCAAACCCAGCATGATGTGCCACTATTATTGAATTTTCAACATAATCTAAGAACTTTTCTAACGTTAATATTTCACTGATACAAATGCGCGGACCATTTTTTAAAAGTCCGTGAACATGTACACTTTCTTTATGATATATTTGCTGTTGCAGGTAGATATCTAAAACATCTTGAACCGAAATTGTTTCTCGTTTTATCTTTACTGCTCCGATTGATAATATGCGGTCTTCATAAAAACTAAAACCGGTTGTTTCGGTATCTAAAACAACGAATGTCAACTCGTTGAAATCTTTTGGTATAGGTTTCTTGAATTGATTTTCGTAGGTCTTCCAAAATTCAGGTAGGTTAGTATATGATTTTTTGAATAATCCCATTATCCTAAAATATTAGCAACTTTAAAACGCAACGTAATTAATTCCTGAATTTCTTTGATGGCTTTAAAAGTGCGTTTCAGTTTCATTTTTTCTTGCTTTGTCAATTGCTCTAATTCAATAAACCGACCAGAATCGTGATGCAGTAAACCTTGTCGTGTTCGGAACTTTAATAAAGCCTTTGTAGCATAGGAACAGGCTAAATAAAGCTCATGGTTATTGGGTTCTAATTCTGCCAATTTTTCATAACGCTCCCAAGTATTACTAATTCCTTTTACCGAGTGTGATAAAATCAGAACCCTTGCAGCATCAATTAAGGGTCTCAGTGCTCTACTTTTTAAGTCGAAGAAGTCTTTGTGTTGGCCATCTTGTTCTACCACAAATTGTCTGAAAAAACCTGTTGGTGAAGGGCTTTGTAGCGCCCCATTGGCTAAATGAACTAAGAAAATCGGATATTTTTGGACAGTTCTAAATATATGCTCAGACATGTTATCTAATAAGCTACGTTCGCCGAAAGATAAACTATAATCGAAAAATATAGATGACATAAGTACTTCGTTCGGGCCAGGATTACTGATCCAATAAGACAGTTTGTTTTTCCACTCCTGTAAGCTTAAACACCATTTAGGGTTAGAAGCCATCATATCTGCAGGGCAGTATTCATATCCTATTGTATTTAATCCTTTGGTGATTTTTTTAGATAGATTTAAAAAGTAGGTTGTTGTTTTGGGTAAATCTTCTTCAGGTACATCTTCAAAAACTAACGCATTATCTTGATCAGTATGTAATAATTGTTCACTTCTACCTTGGCTGCCCAATGCAAGCCAAGCAAACTTAACCGGCGGTGGATTCTTCATTTTTGTCAATGAAATTTCAACAACTTGTTTGATACATGTATCATTAAGTTCTGAGATAATTTTAGCGATTAATCCTAAGGGAATATTTTGTTCTAAATAGCCATTTAAAAGCACCATGACACTTTTTCTGAGTTGCTTTATTTTTTTAATTTTTTGAGTACGCTTAATTGCTTTGACCAATACGGCAGGGTTATCCCCTAAAGAGACCATTACATCATGCTTAGACAATATTCCAAGTGGTTTTGTATTTGTTGTACCATCTTCTGTTATAACTAAATGACTAATACTGCTTTTCATCATAGCCATTTGTGCCTGTGTAATAGTCAGCTTTCTGGGGTAGGTAATTACTGGCGAAGACATAATAGATTTTACAGTAGCGGTTATAGGTTGTTTGCCAGATATAACTTTGTTACGTAAATCTTTATCGGTTATAATACCAATGGCTAACCCTTTACTTACAACCAATACTGAGCCAATATGCTTTTCAGTCATTAATTCGGCAGCCTTTTGAATGGTTGTTCTTGGAGAGCAAGTAATCAGTTTTCGAGAATAACTTGCTAATTGAAGATCAGGTATTTTTATTTCTTTTTTAGAATCCTCTTCACCTTCAATACCATAAAGCTGACCTTTTTGATTTTTTGAATATGGATTTCGGGTATTTGAAGCAAAACTTTCCATTAAAAAAACAGAAACCTCTTCGTTCTGTTTAGCCATAGGCCTAAAAATGTCAATGGGTATACCGTAAAGAATACTTTCTTCGTGAGCTCTAGCTTCTAATTTATAATTTTCGTTAGCAATGAGTGGTCTAAGTCCAAATACATCTCCTTCATCGCAATAATCAACAATATTATTGGTAACCATATTATTTAGTGTAACGGCCCCTTTATGAACTAGGTAAAAATGTGCATGCGGGTTCTCTTCAACCGTGAAAATGATACTATTCTTTTCTTTGTAAACAATTAGAACTTGTTCGGCTAATAAATATAGAGACTTGGTGTCAAGAATATTAAATGGAGGATAATTTTTAATAAAATCAGCAACTCTTTCTGAAATAAGATTTTTCATAAACTAAAGTTAGCAGAATTGTTTTTCTATAAATGCAAAATACATTTACATCTATTCAAAATGTTATTGATTTAAAATTATACTTAACAATCACTAAGGAATACACCAACTGCTAATCCGCCTTCTGAGGTCTCCTTATATTTTGAGCTCATATCTTTGGCTGTTTCCCACATGGTCTGTACTACTTTGTCTAAAGGGACTTTTGCGGCAGAAGGGTCAGAGCCTAAGGCAAGTTCTGCTGCATTAATCGCTTTAATAGCACCCATTGAGTTTCGCTCAATACAGGGTATTTGAACCAAGCCACCAATAGGGTCGCAGGTAAGGCCTAAATGATGTTCCATTGCAATTTCAGCAGCCATAAGTACTTGTTCAGGTGTGCCTCCTAATAACTCGGTAAGCGCACCTGCCGCCATTGCTGAAGAAACTCCGATTTCAGCTTGGCAACCGCCCATAGCGGCTGAAATGGTAGCTCCTTTTTTGAAAATACTTCCAATTTCTCCCGCAACTAATAGAAACTGTTTTACATGTTCATAATTACCTGCATGGTTTTCAATAACCAGATAATACATTAATACAGCAGGTATAACACCGGCACTGCCATTGGTAGGTGCGGTAACTACACGACCAAGAGAAGCATTAACTTCATTTACACTGAGTGCAAAACAACTAACCCATTGTAAGATCTGTCTAAATTTTACTTCAGTTTGGCGTAATGTCTGCAACCATTCTTCCGGATTAGAGTAGGGTAGGTCACTTTTAAGATTTTTATGCATCTCAAAAGCTCTACGTTTAACATTTAATCCGCCAGGTAATATACCTTCTGTATGACAACCAGTATACATACACTCTAACATGGTATTCCATATTCTATGTAATTGGTGGTCAATTTCCTCATCGTTGCGCAATGACCTTTCGTTTTGTAGTACAAGTTCTGATATATTTAAACCTTCAGCTTTACAAAATTCAAGCAATTCTGTTCCTTTTTGTACAGGAAAAGGAAACTTATTGAACATGTCAACTTTGCGTTTGGCATTTTTTCTTTCCTCGCTAATGACAAAGCCACCGCCAATAGAATAATAGGTCTTTGATATTTTTTTTTCAGATTTTAGTGTCGCAATAAACTTTAATCCGTTGGCATGAAAAGGTAAAAACTTTTTATTGAATATAATATGCTGTTTGGGGTCGAACGGTATCTCGTGATTACCATTGAGTGACAAAGTTTTAGTCTTATTAATATCCTCTACTAATGTGTGAATATCCTTTATTGGTATTGTTTCGGGATCAGTGCCAATTAGACCTAGCATTAGAGCATAGTCTGTGGCATGCCCCTTACCAGTTAATGAAAGCGAACCATATAAATGAACTTCTATCTCAACAACATTCTGTAGTTCATTTTTTGAATTAAGATGTGCGAGCCAACGTTCGGCAGCTCGCCAGGGCCCTAGAGTGTGAGAACTAGAAGGACCAACGCCAATTTTTAGCATATCAAAAACACTTATACTCTCTATTTCCAAATCTTAATTATTTTATTAGCTAAGATACGATGTTTCATAAACCTATTAGGTATACAAAAATGGCATAATTATTATTAAAATAATTGTATTAATGACATCATGGCAGTTTTTCTTGCTTGGCATATTGTTTGTCCTTTAGTAAACGATTGTAAAATAACGCACTTAATTTAAAACATATAAAATGAGTAAGATTATAGGAATAGATTTGGGAACTACCAACTCCTGTGTTTCCGTAATGGAAGGTAACGAGCCAGTAGTAATTCCGAATGCAGAAGGAAAAAGAACAACACCATCTGTTATCGCTTTTGTTGAAGGTGGTGAAATAAAAGTAGGTGATCCAGCAAAAAGGCAAGCGGTTACCAACCCAACGAAAACCATTTATTCTATTAAAAGGTTTATGGGTAATAAATATACAGAGTCTAGTAAAGAAGCTGAGAGAGTACCTTATAAAGTAGTAAAAGGAGATAATGATACGCCAAGAGTAGATATAGACGGTCGTTTATATTCTCCACAAGAATTATCAGCGATGATTCTTCAGAAAATGAAGAAAACAGCTGAAGATTATTTAGGTCAGGAAGTTACTCGTGCGGTAATTACTGTACCAGCTTATTTTAATGATTCACAAAGACAAGCTACTAAAGAAGCAGGTGAAATAGCTGGTTTGATTGTAGAGCGAATTATTAACGAACCAACCGCTGCATCTTTGGCATACGGTATGGATAAAAAAGATACTGAACAAAAAATTGTAGTTTTTGATTTTGGTGGAGGTACGCATGATGTTTCTATCCTAGAATTAGGTGATGGTGTATTTGAAGTATTAGCGACAGATGGTGATACTCACCTAGGTGGTGATGATGTTGATCAAAAGATTATTGATTGGTTGGCAGATGAGTTCAAATCTGAAGAGGATATGGATCTTAGAAAAGATGCAATGGCTCTTCAACGTTTGCGTGAGGCTGCTGAGAAAGCTAAAATTGAATTATCTTCTTCAGCTCAAACTGAAATCAATTTGCCTTATGTAACTGCAACAGCTTCAGGACCAAAGCACTTAGTTAGAACTTTGACAAGATCAAAATTCGAGCAATTAATTGCTGACTTGGTAAAAAGAACAATTGAGCCATGTGAAACTGC
This sequence comes from uncultured Maribacter sp., assembly GCF_963977385.1. Classification (GTDB taxonomy): domain Bacteria; phylum Bacteroidota; class Bacteroidia; order Flavobacteriales; family Flavobacteriaceae; genus Maribacter. Next base: position 56,584 of record NZ_CAXBOU010000015.1, read on the forward strand.
AATGAAAGCAGCAGGACTTTCTAAAAGTGATATCGATGAAATTATTTTGGTAGGTGGATCTACTAGAATACCAGCCGTACAAGAAGCTGTTGAGAAGTTTTTCGGTAAAAAACCTTCAAAAGGTGTAAACCCAGATGAGGTAGTTGCAATTGGTGCAGCTATACAAGGTGGAGTTTTAACGGGTGATGTAAAAGATGTATTGCTATTAGATGTTACGCCACTTTCTCTAGGTATTGAAACTATGGGTAGTGTAATGACTAAATTGATTGAGTCTAATACAACGATACCAACTAAAAAGTCTCAGGTATTCTCAACTGCAGCGGATAATCAACCATCGGTTGAAATTCACGTATTGCAAGGGGAAAGACCAATGGCAAACGATAACAAAACTATCGGTAGATTTCATTTAGATGGAATTCCACCATCGAAAAGAGGAACACCTCAAATTGAAGTTACTTTTGATATCGATGCAAATGGTATAATTAAAGTATCAGCAACGGACAAGGCTACAAATAAAACTCAGGATATTCGTATTGAAGCTTCTTCTGGTTTAACAGAAGAGGAAATCAAGAAGATGAAAGCAGAAGCGGAAGCAAATGCTGAATCTGATAAAAAAGCTAAGGAAACTGCCGATAAGTTGAATGAAGCAGACGGAATGATTTTCCAAACTGAATCTCAGCTAACAGAATTTGGAGATAAATTATCTGATGATAAGAAGCAACCAATTCAAGACGCTTTGACAGAGTTGAAAGCTGCTTATGAAACTAAAGATATAGCAGTAATAACGCCAGCTTTAGATAAAATCAATGAAGCTTGGAAAGTTGCATCTGAAGAAATGTATAAAGCTCAGGCTGATGCACAGGGTGGTGGTGCTCCTCAAGGAGAACCAACTGCTAGCGATGCAGGTTCTGAAGGTGATAACGTTGAAGACGTGGATTTTGAAGAAGTGAAATAATATAACTTTAAGTTATTATAGAAAAAGGGACGGTTAATACCGTCCCTTTTTACTTTTGTACTATATTCTTTTGTGGCTATTATTAATAAAGTAATTTTGCAGTATGATTGAAAAATACCTCCAAACATTTTTTCTTGTTTTATTTACTGTAATATCTACTGTGCAAAGCCAAGAAATTCAAATTTTCACCTTGGCAGACTTTGATTTGAGAGATAATGTGAAATCTTGTTTTGTAAGTACTGATTATGGTAAAGAGGAATACGATTTTAACAGGAAAGGTTTTTTAACGAAATCGGTAACTAGGTATAATGCCACCGATTATGATGTCGTGTATTACAAATATAAAGGCGGTGAATTATCAGAGAAACGTTCAGAGTCTTACCGCAATAGTACGTTTGACCCTAGCACATCAATTGCACATTTTTATGAGATTGATTCTACTGAGAATCTAAGAATACAGGAGCGAATTTTTTCTTATGACAAACAGTTTTTAGACGAATATGTTTATGAATATGATGAGTTTGGAGATTTATCTAGTATTAGAAGAACAAACAATGACGGAACTGATATAACTCAGATTGAACATAAAAAGTTTAAAGGGGAATATACTGTATCGTACTTGCTTAACGATGTCCCATTAAAAACTGTACGTACTTCTACACAGAAGCTAAAAAATAAACCAGAACAAAAAATTGTTTTAACCAAAGAGTTTTTAAAAGGGGAGGCTAATTATGCATTTGAAGAAGTCTTTAGTTTAGAAGGTCATTTAATGGCGCAGCAAGAATTTGAATATAATCTAACTGCCGAAAAGTTCGTACCAACAGTTAGAACAACATACACTTATGATGAAAATGGTATGTTGATAGCCGAAATCGCTAAATCTGGTATGGAAACGGTTAAGAAGGAATATATATATCAATACGATAAAGCGGATAATGGTAATTGGATTAAACAAATCGTTACTCCTGATAATACGTACTCAACAAGAAAAATTACATATTACAAATTAGAGGCAAAGGTGGAAGAATAATTTAGTTGTTTGGTGATTTTAGTTCAAGCCATTCTTCTCGCAATAGCCCATAGCAACAAGTATTTCTCTTAAAACCATCGAGAAGATATACATCTTTTCTTAAAACACCTTCTAAGGAGCAACCTAATTTTTCAACTGCTTTTCTTGATTTAGTATTTCGTTCATCTATACGAAATTCAATTTTTTCAAAATCCAGGATAACAAAAGCATGTTGTAACATTAGTTTCTTCATTTGGCCATTTAATCCACTGCCATGAAATTCTCTTCCAATCCAAGTTGAACCTATGTGCAAAACTTTGTTCTTATGATTTATGTTCATATATCTTGTAGAGCCGGCATACGCTTTTTTCTCTTTATCATAGATAATAAAGGGAATACTGGTGCCATTTTGTAGTTGTTTTAAAGCCGTTTCTACATAGTCCTTTAGGGAATTTGGTGTTGCAATGTTTGAAGGTGAATACTGAACTAAGTTACTTTGAGAAGCAATTGAAATGAGTTCTTCATAATTGTCAAGTGTAAGTGGCTCTAATAGCACCCTGTCATTTTCTAAAGTAAAGAATTTATTCATTTCACTAAGTTGTTAATGATTTCCTTTTTGACTTCATGTCCGCCTTCAAATTTCATATGTTGAATGCTATCACCAAATAATTTCTTTAGTTTAGTATTTTCTTCAATAAGTCGGTTAGGTGTTAAATATTCATCTGAAATACCTAATATAGATATGATTTCTGTATTTGATAAATATTGGAAATTCTCCTTATCTAGTTCTGCGGGAATTCCACCAGCATAGAGTACAAGTTTATTGCATTGTAATTTTGAGTATGCCAAGTATCGCATAGCTATAGAAACTCCTTGAGAAAATCCGAACATAATCAGTTCGCAATTCTTCGAAATATCTTCATTGGCTAAAACAGCATCTATATAATTAAATAGATTAATTGATTCTTGCTTCGTATTTTCTTTTGTCAACCAACTGGCACCTACATGTTTATATTCGCCATTCAAGTAATATTTAGCAGGAGCTTGCGGTGCTATAATATAATTCTCATCAGCAGGTAGCTCATTAAAATATTTTAGAAAGAATCTACTTAAAAAACCAATTCCGTGGAAAACAATCCAAACTCTTTTGGTTTTATTAGTTAAACTATTTAATGTCTCATAGGTATTAGACGTTTTATAGGTGACGCTTTTTATCTGGTTATTCATGAGAGTTGCTATTCTTTTTGAACTTTTCATTTGGTAATGTAATGCTTAATTTTACAAAAAAAAGAATGAACGATCACAAAGAAAAAATTCTAAAGATTTGTAATGAGACTTCTAAGAATACCTTAATGGAGACTTTAGATATTGAATACATAGATGTTGGTGAGGATTTTCTATTGGCGAGAATGCCTGTTACACCAAAAGTTCACCAACCAGATGGGGTATTACATGGTGGGGCAACCGTAGCATTAGCAGAAAGTGTAGGTAGCGCCGCGTCGTATATATTTTTAGACGGTAACAAATTCTTTATTAGAGGATTGGAAATTTCAGCCAACCATGTAAAAAGTATCAAAGAAGGTTTTGTTTTTGCCAGAGCTGTAATTTTGCATAAAGGGAGAACAACTCAGTTATGGGAAATTAAGATTACCAATGAAGCCGATCAGCTTATTTCTCTATGTAAATTAACTACAATCGCTTTACCTAGAAGCTAATATGGTTCAGGAACTATTTGATAAAGCTTTTGCAAGTTTAGAAGAAGAATTGCCGTTCGTTCTATATAGAAAGCCGAGTGAGGTTATTTTGAATGGAGTTTTTCAGAAGGATAATCAGATTCATTCTGTAGTAGATTTTTCAGAAACCGGATTTGTTTTTTCTCCTTTCGATTTAAATGCTAAGTCTATTCTATTAAAAACTGATACCGTATTAAAAGCTTCAATAGAACATAACTACACTTTAAATCAAGCTAAAGAAAAAACCTCTTTTTTAGATGAAACAGAGAAAGTTGGTTACCTTAAACTAATATCTAAAGCTATAGAGGTCATAAATGAAGGTGAATTAGATAAGGTTGTTTTATCTAGAAAAATTGAAGTCAATGCTAAGATGTCACCAGTTAGCCTATTTGAAAGGGTATTGGATATTTATCCAAAGGCATTTTGCTATTTATGGCACCACCCAAATGTAGGCACTTGGATAGGGGCAACGCCAGAAATATTAGTCAAAAGCAGAGGAACGCAATTCACGACAATGTCATTAGCTGGTACGCAAAGTTCAACTGAATTTTTAAAACCAATATGGGCAAAGAAAGAATTAAACGAACAACAAGTAGTTACCGATTATATTCTTGATGCTTTGAAAGATGAAGTAGTTTCAATCCGAGCTTCTGACGTACAGTCTGTAGAGGCAGGGCGGCTCTGGCATCTACGAACAGAGATTAGTGGGGTGTTTGCCCCTAATAAGTTTGGTGATGTTCTGAGAGCCTTACATCCAACCCCTGCAGTATGTGGGACTCCGTTAAAAAGGGCTAAAAAATTCATTGTTGAAAATGAATATTATGACCGTTCCTTTTATACAGGATTTTTAGGGGAATTAAATTTTACTACTGAATTAACTAGAAATAAGAATAGACGTAATCAAGAAAATAGTGCTTATAGAAGCATAGTGAAAAGTTCTGAACTTTTTGTGAACTTAAGGTGTATGCAAATTAAAAATGAAACTATTTCAATTTATGTAGGTGGTGGTATTACAAGTGATTCGGTACCCGAAAGTGAATGGAATGAAACTGTACTGAAAAGCGACACTATGTTTCGTGTTTTGAATCATAAATAGCGTTAAGACATTTGGCTAATAACCTGCTTAGGTTGTATTTTTGAAGTACATGAATTACTCTATTATACCTACTGCCCAAGCTATTGTTCAACATTGTCAGGTAAATAATATTTCTAATATTGTTATTTCTCCTGGTTCTAGAAATGCACCGTTAACTATTGCTTTTGCAGAGAATCCTTTTTTTTCTTGTTTTAGTATTGTCGATGAACGTTGTGCAGCTTTTTTTGCATTAGGTATGGCACAACAATTACAGCAACCGGTTGTGGTAATCTGCACATCAGGTAGCGCACTTTTAAATTATTACCCTGCAGTGGCAGAAGCCTTTTATAGCAATATTCCTCTAGTAGTAATTTCTGCCGATAGACCAATTTATAAAGTTGGAATAGGGGATGGGCAAACGATCAATCAGAAAAATGTGTATGACAATCAAATAGGTTACTCGGCTAATCTTAGACAAGATGTTAGTCATGCTACCGATAAGATTCGTCAGTATAAGCCAGAATGGATTAACGACAAAAAGGTAGATGAGGTTCAGGATGAGGTTCGAGAATATAATGATGCCGAATTGAATAATGCCTTTAACTTCGCTTTTACATCGAAAAGTCCAGTTCATATAAATGTGCCCTTTGAAGAGCCATTGTACAACACAATAACGGAACCTACCGCGATAGCTCAAGTCAATCCAAATTTAATTCAACATCAGAATCAATCTTCCTTAAAACGAGAGAAGAATATTTGGAATTCGTCAAAACGTAAGATTGTGTTAGTGGGTGTAAATACACCAAATAGTGTTAATGAAGAAATACTACAATATTTGGCAAATGACCCAAGTGTACTGGTGCTTACGGAAACTACGTCAAACTTAAATCATCCTCATTTTTTCAATAGTATAGATTCCATAATTGCACCTATTGAAATGAACGATGATAAGGAAACTTTGTTTAATAATTTAAGGCCAGAGGTGCTTGTAACTTTCGGCGGACTTATTGTTTCAAAAAAAATTAAAGCATTTTTAAGAACCTTTTCTCCTGAACATCATTGGCATATTGGAGGTGTGAATGTTAACGATACATTTTTTTGTTTAGATGAACATATTAAGATTTCTGTTAATAGATTTTTTAAGGAAATGTATACAGATTCTAAAAACGTAAAAAGTGATTATTTCAGTTTTTGGCATCAAGTAAAGAAAAACTATGAATTAAAAAGGACAGACTATTTAGAGAAAATACCATTTTCAGATTTTTCAGTGTTTAATGAAATATTGCAGGCGATACCCAATAATTATCTTTTACAACTCGCTAATAGTTCTACCATACGGTATACCCAATTGTTCGACCTTAACCCTTCGTTACGGGTGTATTGTAATAGGGGAACTAGTGGAATCGATGGTAGTACGTCTACAGCGATAGGTGCTTCTATAATCAGTGAAACACCAACTTTATTCATAACAGGAGATCTTAGTTTTTTCTACGATAGTAACGCTCTATGGAACAATGCTGTTAAAAATAACTTTAGAATAATTGTTATAAATAATAAAGGAGGTGGCATTTTTCGAATACTACCCGGTAAAGAGAAAACCGATGTTTTTGAAACCTATTTTGAAACCCGCCATAACTTAAATGCAGAGCATTTATGTAAGATGTATGGACTCGATTATCGAACGGCAAATTCATCGGAGGTTCTTAAAGTAGAAATGAGTGACTTTTTTAAAGAAACGAGTAGTCCCAGATTACTGGAAATTACTACCCCTACATTAATAAACGATAAAATTTTGATTGATTATTTTCGTTTCATATCTTAGAGGTGTATTAACCATTAATTATAACACATTTAACATGAGTAAAAGAGACGATTTAATTGAAAAGTACGCTGCAGATATCAAAGATAAATTTGGTGAAAGTGCAGATATGGATTTGCTTAAAAAAGTAACTGTTGGTTTAGGACCATCAATTTACAATATTGATGCTTCGAAAGTTTCTGGTAGCGATCAAAAGGAAATAGATACTGTTAAGAATAATTACTTGATTAAGAAATTGGGTCTTAAAGATGGTGCTGAATTGGATGATGCTATTAAGACTGTTATGGACAAGTATGGTTCGTCTAACAGAAATAAGCATAGAGCAGTAATTTATTACAAGCTTTGTCAACATTTCAAAAAAGCTTCTGTTTATAATAAATAAACATTTTTAAGCTTATAGCAAAGACCGTTACCAATTTGGTAACGGTCTTTTTTTTTACCCTTAGTTTTCTAAATATTAAATGTAATTTTGTAACATGATAGAATTAGGACGTATAAACAATCTAGAAATTTTAAGAGATACCAGTGTAGGACTCTTTTTGGGTGATGAAGAAGGTAATGATGTTTTATTACCAAATAAATATGTGCCGACCGCGTATGAAATTGGTGAGAAAATAAAGGTTTTCTGTTATTTAGATTATGATGAAAGACCTGTAGCAACTACATTAGAGCCGGACATTATGTTAGGTGAATTCAGATTATTGCAAGTAGCTGAAATAAATGAGTTTGGTGCATTTATGCAATGGGGTTTAGAAAAACACCTATTGGTTCCTTTTAGAGAACAAAGGGATAAAATGAAAGAAGGCCAATGGTATGTGGTACATTGCTATTTAGACGAACGTTCAGGTAGATTAGTGGGTTCAAATAAGATAGATAGGTTCTTAAGTAATGATAGTGTAGACTTAAAAGAATGGGAACAAGTTGATTTGGTAGTCACTAGGCAAACCGATTTGGGTTGGGAAGTTATTGTGAATGAACGACATAAAGGTCTAGTATATTTTAATGAAGTCTTTAAACCAATTAATATTGGTGATGTTATACCTGGTTGTATTAAAACAATTCGAAAAGATAATAAACTTGATATTTCTCTTCAACCGTTAGGAGCAAAAGTATTGGAGCCAGCTGCCAAAAAGATTTATGAAGTATTAAAGGAAAATGGCGGATTTTTAGGGTTGCATGATAAATCGGCTCCTGAAGAAATTAGAGATGTTTTTCAGATGAGTAAAAAAACGTTTAAGAAGGGCCTAGGAACATTATACAAGGATAGAAAAATAAAAATAGATTCAGACGGAATTACATTAATTGAGGATTAATTCATTTAAATCAGAAAATTTTCAATTAATTGATTTGTAGATTTATATGCTAAATAATTAGTGGTATTTTTGTGAAATTATCAATTAATTTTAATTTTGTAACAAATAAAAAGTTATTAACAATTTTTGACTTACATTTAGATTTTAAGCATCAAAACTACATTAGAGTATGCCTTTTATAGAAGAGAGTGATCTGTTAGAATTACATAAAGACGTTGATAAGGCGCAAATTATTAATGAACGGCTATTAGATCAAATTAAGTATAAAAATAGAGAGTTGAAAAAGAGTAAGATTCAGCGAAATATTTTCGCTGGCGTTACAACACTTTTTTTAATAGGTGGTTTGGCTTTTACTTCATTTACAGCAGGGTTATCTAGTTCAGGTGGCTTCAATAGAAAGGCATCGAATGATTTGGTTCTAACTTCAATCGATAGTGTAGATGCCATACGAACACGCTTGGAAAGTTTAAAGGAACAAAACGAAGAGCTTAGTTTGGTTAAAGAATTTTATTTAGCAAAGGAGTTCTTGCAAAAAGAAAAAATATATTCGGTTCAAGTAAAATCATTTGTTGATAATAATGTTACTCTAGCATCAGAGGCGTTAACTAATACACTATTCGTTAAAACCAATCCTTTTTATTCATACTCTCTGGGTAATTTCGAAACTCTTGAAGAAGCTCAGTCTTTTAGAAAACAATTAGTAAATATTGGTTTTGGTGATGCTTTTGTAGCGTCATATCAAGATGGTAAAAGAATTCAAATAGAAGATCCTTATTAGTGACAAAAGTTAATGCATGGCTCAATGCAGCAAGACTTAGAACTCTTCCCTTATCTATTTCCGGTATACTTGTAGGTACTGCTCTTGCAGCGTATAATGGGTCAACGAATATTTTGATATTTGTTTTGGCGCTATGTACGACGGTAGGCCTCCAAATCACTTCAAATTTTGCCAATGATTATGGTGATGGTCTTAAGGGTACAGATAACGATTCACGATTAGGCCCTAAAAGAGCATTACAAAGTGGTCTTCTAACGGCTAAACAACTAAAGCGAGGTATTTATATTAGCATCGTTATTAATAGCCTTCTAATTGTTTTATTGATAGTAGCTTCATTTGGTTTAAAACAAATTCTATATCCTGCTATATTTTTAGTTTTAGGGGCTTTCTCTATTTGGGCAGCCATTAAATATACCGTGGGTAAATCGGCATATGGGTATAATGGTTTGGGTGATATTTTTGTTTTTATTTTTTTTGGTCTGGTTAGTGTTCTTGGTACTATGTTTCTGTATATGAAGGCTATATCACTGATTGCATTTTTACCTGCAATATCCATTGGTCTTTTGAGTGTAGGTGTTCTTAATCTCAATAATATGAGAGATATTAAATCGGATAAATCGGTAGGTAAAAATACTTTAGTCGTTAAATTAGGATTGAAAAAAGCTAAGACGTATCATTACGTTTTACTGGCAACCTCTTTTCTGAGCTTGTTTTATTTTTTATCCACAACAAATGGATCACTAGTTCGTTATGTAAGTCTTGTTGGGTTTGTACCGGTGTTTATTCACATAGGTAAAGTGGCGGTAACGAACAATGAGGCAGAACTTGATCCAGAGCTTAAAATTTTGGCCTTAAGTACCTTTTTCACGGCTCTTTTGTTTTTTATTAGTTATTATTATTTTTTGTAATTTTGAATGTAACCTTCTAAACCATTTTAGATCTTGGAACAACCGATTAAAATTCTTATTGTTGAGGACAACGTGATTATCGCTGATGACATGCAGTCTATGTTAGAGGAAATAGGATATGAAATTGTTGATAATGTAATTGTATATGAACAGGCAGTTGAAGTTCTAAAAACACAACAAGTAGACTTAGTGCTCATCGATATTATTTTAGCGTCAGATAAGACTGGAATAGATTTAGGGAAGCATATAAGAGAAAATTATGATATTCCATTTATTTTTGTAACATCTAACTCTGATCGAGCAACTGTTGAAAATGCAAAAACAGTTAAGCCAAATGGTTATTTAGTAAAGCCTTTCGAACAACAAGATTTATATACCTCAATTGAAATTGCACTTTCAAATTTCATTTATGGCAAACAAAATGCTGGTAGTGGAGTTTCTAATGAAGTTGTCAATGAAGATGTACCGATGTCCAATTCTATTTTAAAGGATTCGATATTTGTTAAAAAACAACATCTATATTACAGAATACAATTTGGTGATATTCAGTTTATAAAAGCTGATAATGTTTATTTAGAAGTGAATACAATCGATAAGAAATTTTTGGTTCGATCACCTTTAAAAGACTATTTAGAAAAATTACCACAGAACAAATTTTATAGAGCTCATAAATCTTATATCGTGAATGTGGATCATATCGACGCTATCAATTCAAAAGATATTATGATCAATAATACATTAATACCTATTTCAAAGGATTTCAAAGAATTTATAATATCTGCTATGAATTCCTAATTCTAGGTTTTTAAAAATTTAAAAACACCTCAAAGAGGTGTTTTTTTTGTTTTATTCCTAGATGAAAGGTAAAAATTCACCGATAAAGTGATGGGTATTTCCGTTGTAATACATACTTTAGGTTCGAGAAATGCATTCACAACAACTATTAGGGTTTTCACAACAATTAATGCAAAGTGGGATGGCTAATTTTTAAATTTGTTTTATTAGAAATGCGCACTATTTCATGCTTTATGAAGCACGGAGAACACGAAATATGCTAATTTTTCTAATAGTTATTTAAAAAGTGCGTAGAACACGCTTTTAGAGCAATAAGGTATTGGATAATCTGTATGCCTAGCTCACAACAAAAGTTTAATAGAATCAGGTATTATTTTTAAGTTTGATTCTGTTTTTAATGTAATATGAAAAAATTAGTTGTTTTGAGATTTATTTTTGTTTTCCTCATTAGTGCATACTCGTGTATTATTGTTGCGCAAGACAGTCTGTCGTCTCAAAATGAAGATTATTATAAGCAGTTTCAAGATTTAGAGAACGGTGAACTTCGTTCTTTCTTCTTTTTTAATACTCCCAACCGATACAATCAAAATTCTCCTTATGATTGGTTAGATACGGTCAATGTGTATTTAAATAGTTCCGAGAAGACAAAAGATTCAACTTCAATCAGAAACTATCAACTTATTCAAGCCCAGATTTATTACGATTTAGGTAATTACGAAAAGAGTTTGGCAATCTCTAGGTCTATATATGATTATATGGACACTTTAGATAAAGATGTAAAACATACTATTTTAGAATTGATGGATGGTAATTATGCCATGCTACAATTGTATGATAAACAGATAGAGATTAGAAGAATTAAGCGCGAATTAGGTTTTAACGAAAATGTAGCATTCTACGATATCTATGCAAGTCTCGGTCAATATAGAAAGGCTATGCGTGACTATATGACCGAGGAGAAAAAAGCATTAAAAGATGATGATTATTATGGTCTTGCAATATATAATAATACTATAGGTAATTATTTAAGACTCGATAAATCTACCCCAACAGCACTAAGTTATTTCAAAAAAGCAGAGGGCTTAATTAAAGTTTTTCTAAGTGATGTTACCAATCAAAGAACTAATAAGGAAATTGCGGACGGTAGGGTTTTAAATGGATTAATCATTGGCAATATTGGTAAATGTCATGTTCAATTAAATGAATATGAAAAAGCCATTCCTTTTTTAGAAGAGAGTAGAGATATTATTAAAAAGTACAATAAAAGTAAGTTTTCATCAGATTTGATAGAGAATACTTTAGCCCTAGCTGATTGTTATTTGAAATTGGATAATTATAAAAAAGCAACCGATTATTTAAGTGATGACTTAAATCCGATAAATCCAGATAACATTCTTAAGCGTAATAGAATTTATGCAGATTATTATTATAAAACAGGTGATTTTAAAAACTCTACGACCTATTTAAAGAAAAATATTAAAATAAGAGATTCTATAGATGCGCAGGCATCCAACATTAAAAATCAGCAATTGACTTCTGTGGTTACTCAAGATCTGGAAAATTCCAGAAAAATGATGGAGAAACAGAAGGCTCAATTAGAAGAGTCTAGAAAAGATATAAAAGCAAGAGATGATAAAATTAGTTTGGTATTTATATCCTTGATATTTACACTTATGGGATTTGCAGGTTTGGTATATGCTTATCTAAAGAGTATAAAGAATCAGAGGCTTATTGCAGAGCAAAAATTTATCATAGAGAATGCTTTGGTAGAAAAGGACTCTTTGTTGAAAGAGATACATCATAGGGTGAAGAATAATCTACAGATGGTTTCTAGCTTATTAAGTCTTCAGACTAAGAACACACGCAGTAAAGCGGCCATTGAGGCCTTAGAGGAAGGTAAGAGTAGGGTGAAGGCTATGGCTTTAATTCACCAAAAATTGTATCAAAATGATGATTTATCTGTTATTGAAATGCAAAGTTATATTGAGAGCCTGATTAATAGTATTCAATCTGTTTATAAAAAAGGCGGACACAATATCAATATTACAATTGATGCAGAGGGTGTTGAATTAGATATCGACCGAGCTATACCTTTCGGACTAATATTAAATGAATTGGTTTCTAATTCATTTAAATATGCGTTTCCTCATGATAATGATGATGGTAAAATATATATTCATCTACGCAAAATAGCTGGTCAAGAAGGATTTTTTGAATACACAGATAATGGCATTGGTTTACCTGAAGATTCAGAAGAAAGAGCAAACTCTTCTATGGGTATTCGCCTTATGAATAGATTGGCAAATCAATTACAGACTTCTTTGAAAACAGATAGAACTACCGAGGGTGTACGTTTTTGGTTTAATTTTAAATAGACTATCTAACTTTACTTCTTAAGACAATTCTGTGTAGTAATTTTGGAAAGAATCTTTTTAGATAAATACCATATTTCTCTTTTCCACCAATGTAGGTTTCGAATTTTTTCTTTTTAATAGCTGTTATAATTTCTTTTGCACAAAGATCAACTGGCATACCATTTTCTGTGGCACTGTCTTCTTCTTGTAATGCAGTTCCATCTCCTGTTAATGCATTTTTTGCAACGTTGGTTTGAATAAAACCTGGGCATATTATTGAAACGTCGATATTGTCCTTTTCATGCTCCATACGTAAGGCGTCAAAGAAGCCATGTAATGCATGTTTGGCTCCACAATAACCAGAACGATATGGTGATGAGAATTTACCCATTAAACTAGTGATAGTGACAAAATGGCCGCTTTTTTGCGCTATAAAAAAAGGTAAAAGACACTTGCTTAGTTTTATAGTGCCCAGATAATTAACATCTATCATTTGTTGATAAACTTCAAACTTAGTATCGATTATCAACGAACGTTGGCTTAAACCGCCATTATTAATTAAAATATCAATTTTTCCATATATTGATATCGCTTTTGCGGTAATGTTTTCCAATGATTCAAAATCAGTTAAATCTAAAGGTATAATTACTGCATTTTCTGGAAATTTACATTTGCTTTTTACTTTCAATAATGCATCTTCCCGTCTTGCTGAAAGTATAATTTTTGTTCCAAGTTCATTTAATTGATATGCCAATGCTTCTCCAATTCCAGAGGATGCTCCCGTTATCCAAATCACCTTATTTTTCATACTTGTTATTCAATCGTTATTGAACTCAAAATATAGTTAAATTTGAAGGATTATATGAAAGCTACATTTAAAAAGTATCTACTAAATTTTAAAAACCCCAGTGGAACGTCGAGAGGAATTCTTAGAACCAAAGAAACTTGGTTTTTGCTTTTAGAGGAAGAAGGAAATTGGGGAGTTGGTGAATGTGGACTTTTTAGAGGGCTTAGTTTTGATGATGTTCCGGAATACGAAGAAAAGTGTTCTTGGGTAGCTAAGAATATTGATTTAGGTAAAAGTGAATTACTAAAGCAGTTACAAAATTTTCCAAGTATTCAATTTGGAGTGGAACAGGCTTTTTTATCAATTCGTTCACAAAATCCATTTCACCTCTTCGATTCTTCTTTTGTAAATCATCAAAAGCCAATATCCATAAACGGATTGGTTTGGATGGGTGATAAGGAGTTTATGCACCAACAAATAGAGGATAAACTGAATGGTGGTTTCTCCTGTATTAAAATGAAAATTGGTGCTATTGATTTCGATACTGAAATAGAATTACTTACATCTATTCGAAAACGCTACTCAAAAAGCGATATAGAATTACGGGTAGATGCCAATGGCGCTTTTTCGCCAAACGAAGCTTTGTCAAAATTAGAAAGACTTTCAAAGTTAGATTTGCATTCAATAGAACAGCCTATTAAAGCAAGTCAATGGGATGAAATGTATCGTCTTTGTCAAAATACACCATTACCAATTGCTTTAGACGAAGAATTAATTGGGATAGTAGATGTAACTAAAAAGAAAGAAATACTACTAACGATACAACCTCAATATATTATTTTGAAGCCAAGTTTAATAGGGGGGGTTGCAGGCAGTAAAGAGTGGATTAATGTGGCAGAGCAGAATGGAATTGGTTGGTGGATTACCAGCGCATTAGAAAGTAATATCGGGTTAAATGCTATTGCACAATGGACAGCTACTTTAGATAATAATATGCCACAAGGTTTGGGTACCGGGTCGTTGTTTACAAATAATATTGAAAGTCCATTAGAAGTGGCAAAAGGAGGTTTATTTTATAACAAGTCAAAACATTGGAAAAACAATTTAATTAAGAGTTTATGTATATAGAACAAGCATACAAGGGATTAAGCGATAGTTGGCGCTATATTTTAGGAATAGTCGTTATTGTTTTTGTTTGGCAAGGATTAGCTGCTATACCTTTAGTTGCTGCATTGGCATTAAAGGATGGTGGGTTATCCGCTATGATGAGTGGCGATATCGGAGCAATGTCAGAAGTATTAGGTTCAAATACTTTTTTATTCTTAATGTTATTGACGTTTGTGATTGCATTGATAGCAATTTTTTTGGTGGTTAAATTTTTACATAAACAATCGTTAACCGCATTAACCACAGCCAGGACAAGAATTGATTGGAAACGGGTTTCTTTTTCATTTATCCTTTGGGCTCTGATTTCTCTATCATTTATTTTTCTTGATATTTATTTGGCTCCTGAGAATTATGAATATAATTTTAAGTTAGTTCCATTTTTAGTACTTGCAGTAATTGCCATTACTATGATTCCGCTGCAGACGAGTATGGAAGAGTATTTTATGAGAGGTTATATGATTCAAGGTCTGGGTATTATGGCCAAAAACAGATGGTTTCCATTAATCTTCACATCCTTATTATTTGGACTATTACACATTATGAACCCTGAAGTTGAAAAATTGGGGTATGGTATTTTAATCTTCTATATTGGTACAGGTCTATTTTTAGGTATTATAACGTTGATGGATGAGGGTTTAGAATTAGCCTTAGGCTTTCATGCGGCTAATAATTTAACTGCAGCCCTATTAGTGACTGCTGATTGGACCGCTTTTAGTGTAGATTCTTTATATAGAGATATATCTGAACCAGTACTAGGTTGGGATATGTTGGTTCCTGTATTTGTAGTGTTTCCAATACTATTATATTTATTTTCAAAAAAATACAAATGGACAAACTGGAAAGAAAAACTAACGGGTAAAGTACTGAATGAAGAAGAGTTCTTAGCTACCCAAAATGAAAACGATGTACAAGGTTAGTATACATCCGAGTTTTTCCATTAATGGAAAAGGGTTGTTAGTCGATGACCTTTTAGAATTGGGTTATAGCTATATAAAAGAAGGAGCTGAATTTGAAAAAGAAATCGGTCAGTTTGTTTTAGATTGGATAGATAGTTCCTCAACACTTAAAGTACAAACTTCTGGGTCTACTGGTGTCCCGAAATCCATCGAATTGAGAAAAGAATACATGACCAACAGTGCTCTTGCTACCGGTAGTTATTTCGAGCTTTCCCCAGAAGATTCAGCTTTGTTGTGTTTACCCGCTACATATATTGCAGGTAAGATGATGCTGGTAAGGGCCATGGTTTTAGGGTTAAACCTTTATATTGTTCCACCAACGTCTAACCCATTGAGTTCAATTTCTAGATCTTTTGATTTTGGAGCTATGGTGCCAATGCAGGTAATGAATTCATTACCATTTGCGAATCAAATAAAGATATTACTTATAGGTGGTGCTCCTATTTCACCTTATTTAAGGTCTCAAATAAAAACGCTAGAGAATAGATGTTATGAGACGTATGGTATGACGGAAACGGTCACTCATATTGCTGTTAAACCATTAAACCAATTCAACGATTTAGATAAAGAACCACTCTTTAAAACACTACCAGAAGTTAAAGTATCAACAGATGAACGAGATTGTTTAGTTATTCAGGCTCCAAAGGTTTCTAAAGATAGAGTAGTCACGAATGATGTAGTTTCGTTACTACCATCTTCAGAGTTTAAATGGTTAGGACGATACGATAATGTCATAAACTCTGGGGGTGTTAAATTAAACCCAGAACAGATAGAGTCTAAACTCTCAAATATAATCGGGCAAAGTTTTTTTATAAGTTCTTTGCCTGAAACAAAACTTGGAGAGCAATTAGTATTGGTATTGGAAGGTACTTCTGAAGAGAAAGGTTTATTAAAGAAAATAACTTCAAGTAAAGTTTTGACTAAGTATGAAGTGCCGCGATTAATTAAAACAATACCAGAATTCTTACGAACAAATAGTGGTAAAATAAAAAGAAAAGAAACCATGGCCTTGTTGAACTCATAACTTCCCTAACCCTAAGGTAAGTTTCCCTCATTCCTCATTTTTTTAAAATTACTTCTTCTTTAGGTTTATAGCTTAAACCTTAAACCAGTAATCATGAAAAATGTAGCATATCTATTCGTTCTCTTTAGTAGTTTCTTATTGTCCGCTCAACAAACGGAAGTAATCGGTTCTGTAACTAATACGTATGGTCAACCATTACCAGGAGCTAATATTTTAGTAAAAGGTACTTCCAATGGTACACAGGCAGATTTTGATGGAAACTATTCTATAAGCACCAATAAAGGGGCCAAATTGGTATTTACATATATTGGCTATAAGACCAAGATAATTGAAGTTCAAGACCTTGTCATTATCAATGTTTCATTAGAAGAAGATTATGAGGCATTAGATGAGGTAATAACCATAGGATATGCTGTTAGTCCAAATCAAAGTTATGCGGTTAATTCAGTATCTAGACCTTATAAAAGAAAAATTCAAAAAGAAATTTTTCAACATAGTATTAGTCAACAAATTCAAGGAAAGGTAAGTGGTGTTGCTATTGGTGCAAAAGATAAAAAAGCTAACGGTACCAGAGATAAAAGTCCACTCTTTATTGTTGATGGACTTCCCATTCATAAGAATTATAATAGTATTATTCAAGAATTTAATACTGAAGATTTTGCCGATAAAAAAATTCTAACGGGTTCTAATGCTGAAAAATTATATGGAATCGAAGCACAGCACGGTTGCATTATAATCAATACTGTTACAGGTAATTATGTACTTGAAGAAGATGAGAATTATGCACGGATAACTGAAAATCAGTTTCAAAACGTTGATATAAATCCGTTGTCTACTTTTTCTATAGATGTAGATAAAGCAGCATATAGTAATATTAGGAGATTTATAAATAACGGAAAAGAGGTTCCTGTAGATGCAGTTAAAATTGAAGAAATGATCAATTACTTTGATTATGACTATCCACAACCAACAAATAATCATCCCTTTTCTGTAAATACCGAAGTAGCACAAACCCCTTGGAATGTTAATACCAAATTAGTGCGAATTGGTTTGCAGGGAAAAGAATATTTGAACGAAGAGTTGCCGGCATCTAACTTAACTTTTTTGATAGATGTTTCTGGGTCAATGTCTGATAGTAATAAATTACCATTATTGAAATCAGCATTTAAACTTTTGGTGAATCAATTAAGAGAAAAAGATAAAGTGTCAATTGTTGTGTATGCCGGTGCGGCAGGTGTTGTTTTGGAGCCTACTTCAGGGAGCAATAAGGAGAAAATTATGAATGCTTTGAATAAGTTAAATGCCGGTGGTTCTACAGCGGGTGGTGAGGGAATAAAATTGGCTTATAAACTGGCAGAAAAGAATTTTAAGAAGAATGGGAATAACAGAGTAATACTTGCAACGGATGGTGATTTTAACGTTGGTTTATCCAATGATAAAGACATGGAAGATTTGATTACCCAAAAACGAGAGTCTGGCGTATTTCTTTCTGTACTGGGTTTTGGTATGGGTAATTATAAAGATTCAAAATTAGAAACCTTGGCAGATAAAGGCAATGGAAATCATGGTTACATAGATACTATGCAAGAGGCTCAAAAATTATTTGGTAAGGAGTTTGGAGGTACTTTGTTTACCATCGCAAAAGACGTAAAACTACAAGTAGAGTTTAATCCTAACAAAGTAAAATCATATCGATTAATTGGGTATGAGAATAGATTGTTGGCAGATGAAGATTTTATTGATGATACTAAAGATGCTGGTGAATTAGGTAGTGGGCATAAAGTAACTGCATTGTATGAGATAGTAGAGGTAGGTGTAACATCTGACTATGTGAAAGAAACACCCGAATTAAAGTATACGGACAATGTTAAAGGGGATAAGTTTTCTGATGAATTGTTCACGGTAAAATTTAGATACAAAAAACCTGATGGTAATAAGAGTATAGAATTGATTCATGTGCAAAATACGGTGATTCAAGAAATGTCAAAAGACTTTCAATTTGCTGCTGCTGTTTCTTTATTTGGTCAGCAATTAAGAAAATCTGCATTTATAAATAAAACTTCGTTTAATGATGTAGTTGTTCTAGCGGAGAAGGGGAGAGGTGAAGATAAAAATGGATATAGAGCAGAATTTATTAGGTTGGTTAAAAGTATTAATGAGAAATTGGTAACAGGAAACTATTGATTTTATTCAGATGATAAAATTCTATTGATTTTAAAGGAATAGGTTATTTCAAATGTGTGTTATTTTGTATTTTCAAGGCTTATATAAAACAACACTCATGAAAAAACTATTCCTTTTTGTATGTCTAATCTTTATAGGGGAAATTCAAGCCCAACAAATCCTCAACGAAAAGGAAAGAGCACAGGTAATCGATGAGGTTTTAGATGATAGATTTAATAATCTGCTACCTGAACTTATGGATGCTGCAGATTTAGATATGTGGGTGGTTATTTCAAGAGAGTATAATGAAGATCCCGTAATTAAAACAATGCTTCCTGCTACGTGGTTAAATGCACGAAGAAGAACTATTCTTTTGTTTTATAGAGACAAGGCTAAAAATAGTATTGAAAAGCTAGCAGTAGCACGATATAATGTGGGAAAGAATATTATTTCTGCATGGGACAAGGAGAAAGAACCAAACCAATGGAAAAGATTAATGCAGTTGATATCTGAAAGAAATCCGAAGAAAATAGGACTTAATTTTTCTAAGGACCACAACATAGCTGACGGATTGGATAAAACGGATTATGATGAGTTCATGGCAAATCTGCCTAAAAAATTTACATCTAAAGTTACATCGGCAGAGCAGCTTGCAGTTCGTTGGATTGAGACTAGATCAGAACGTGAAATGGTTATTTATGACCAATTAGTAGATATTACACATGATATTATTGCAGAAGCTTTTTCTGAAAAAGTAATTACTCCGGGGGTAACTACAACATCAGATGTAGAGTGGTGGATGCGTCAAAAAGTAACTGACTTAGGTTTAGAAACATGGTTTCACCCAACTATTGATATACAACGAAGTAAAGAAGAATTGGTAAGTCACTTGTATTCGTTCTCTGGTAGACCTGAAGACACTGTAATACTACCAGGTGATTTAGTGCATTGCGATTTTGGAATTACTTATCTAAGATTAAATACCGATTGCCAAGAACTGGCTTATGTACTTAAACCGGAAGAAACTTCCGCTCCAGAATTTTTGGTAAACGGATTAAAAGATGGTAATAGGGTACAAGACTTTTTGACTACCAATATGATAAAAGGTAGAACAGGGAACGAAATTTTAGCTAAGTCCTTAAGCGAAGCTAAAGCTTCTGGATTACAACCTTCTATCTATACGCACCCGTTGGGTATGTATGGGCATTCTGCAGGAACCACAAT
Source organism: uncultured Maribacter sp. (assembly GCF_963977385.1). Classification (GTDB taxonomy): domain Bacteria; phylum Bacteroidota; class Bacteroidia; order Flavobacteriales; family Flavobacteriaceae; genus Maribacter. The sequence goes on from NZ_CAXBOU010000015.1 coordinate 76,644, forward strand.
TGGTATGTGGGATTCTCAAGGAGGAGTAATGAAGGATGATGGAGAGAACTATCCATTAAATCCAAATACGGTTTATGCTATAGAATTGAATACTACTATCAACATTCCTGAATGGAACAGAGACATTAGAATTATGCTTGAAGAGGCAGGTTTTTATGGTGAAGATGGTTTTAGATATGTCAATGGCCGTCAAACTGAACTTTTACTAATTCCTAGGGTAAAAGGACATCAAGGTAATTAATCTTTGATTTGTAGGGTTATTAATTACTTATGTAATAAAATTCTTATTTTTTATTTTGGAAGGTGTTTTTTAATTAACTGTTATTCATATCTTTAAGAGGTGTTGGTATATACGGTTAATTAGATTTGCTTATGACTTTAGATTTAAAAGGCTACAAAAATTACTTTTTTTACTTTTTTGTATGTGCACTAAATTTTGGTGCATTTGCTCAAGATCAAATAAAAGGTGTTGTTTATGACTCGGATACTAAAGAGTCACTTCCATTTGTAAATATAGGTATAGTCAATAAAGGAGTAGGTACGGTAAGTAATATAGATGGTAAGTTTTACCTAGAAATTAATAAATCTAAATATTCTGGTGATGATATTTTACAGTTCTCTTCAGTAGGATATCGCACTATCCAAAGAAAAATAACTGACATCAATTTTGATGATACTCTTTTTGAAAAGGTTTTAATGGAACCTGAAGCTATGCAGTTAAATGAAGCTGTGGTCAGCGCTAAATATCTACGACAAAAAAGCGATGAAATTATAGGTTTTTCTTACCCAAGTAAAAATAAATTGGGGTACTGGAAAGGTGATGGTTCACTGGGTGCTGAATTGGTTACCAAAATAGATGTAGGTAGAAAAAAGCACTACCTAAAAGAATTTCATTTTTACGTAAACGAGAACTACGCAGATAGTGTTTTGATGCGTATCAATATTTATAAAGGAGGGACAATTTATCCTGAAGAAAAGTTACTGAAAAAGAACGTTACCAAAATGATAGGTAAGGACCCCGGAAAAGTATCGGTCGATTTAAAATCGTATGACTTAATTGTAGATAACGATTTTAGTATTGGATTGGAACTTTTGGAAGTCTATGGTAAAAGGGTAGGTCTGGTTTTGGCAGCGGATTATAGGCCAAGTACTTCATATAGAAGGTATGTTAGTCAAGGTCAATGGAAGACGTTTAGAGGTGATGCTATGACTTTTTATTTAGATACTTCGGTACTTGATGATGATGTTGATATGTCACAAATTGCAAATTACTCCCGAAACAAGGTTCTTGAAAAATCTTTTAAGGCGCAGATGGTGAATACAAGCCCTATAAAAACACATCGATCTATCACAGGTTTTGTGTTCAACAATGGTAAGCCAGTTGAAAATGCTACTGTTCAAATAGCCGAGTCATTGAAACAAACCCAAACCGATGTATATGGTAGGTATACCATTATGGCACAAATAGGTGACATCATCAGTTTTGATTATTTGGGTTTCGAAAAAGTGGAACGTACCGTTTTGGAGACAATACATAATATCAACGTCACCATGAATGTGATGGTTGAAGAACTAGCAGGTGTTACCGTTACTGAAAGAGCGCGATTAAAGAAAACCGAGGCTGAAATGTTTTCTGAATACTTAACGAATGATGAATTTGCTAAAACAGGTTTTGGTACTATTGATAAGAAAACAACAGGCAATGCTATAACTATTGTAAACGGTAAAGATTTAAACTTGGCTGGTTCAAATATTTTAGACGCTTTAGATGGAAAGGTGCCTGGTCTGCGCGTATTATGGGGAAATTATCGTGAAAAGTATGTTTTTATTCGTGGATACGGTTCTATTAATAATAAACGCAAAGCGATTTTTGAAGTTGATGGTATAATTTACGAAGAGGTGCCTTATTTTTTAGATGTTGCGGCAATTGATCGGGTAGCGGTAATACCGGGTTTGGCAGCTGCTACTAGATATGGGCAAGTTGCCGCAGGGGGAGTTATAGCAATTAGAACTAAAGCGGCCGTTTACTCTAGTAAAGGGGGTATGAAAAATAGTGACCAAGCTAAAATTCGAAATAATATTTATGAACACGATGCTATAAGTAAAGAGCAGGTAAATAAAAATTCCCCTAACTACCTTCAAGCTCTTTTTGCTAGTAATAGTTTCGACGCGGCTAAAAAAGTATATCAAGAAAATGAGAAGCTTTATAGTAGTTCTGCTTCGTTTTTTATTGACGCTTATCTTTATTTTACATCTAATTGGAAAGGTGAAAGTTTCAATAACGAAATAATTTCTAAACATCAATTATTATTTGAAACTAACGTAAATGAAATGAAGGCATTGGCATATGCTTTTCAGCGAGAAAATAAATTTGAAAAAGCTAATGAACTCTATAAAAATGTTTTTGTACAAAGGCCTAATTATGCCCAATCATATAGAGATATGGCAAATAGTTATGTTGAGATAAATGAGGTGCAGAAAGCAGCTAATTTATATAGCAGGTACACCAAATTATTAAATGAATCCTTTCTTGTGGCTGATACTGTTGGTTTACATCCTGTAATAACCACAGAGTTTAATCATTTTTTGCAACATAAAACAGATTATGCAATTAGCTCAGAAGATTTAAAAGAAGTGACTGCTATGCGCGAGGGAGCAGATACACGTCTTCTTTTTGAGTGGAGCGATGATGAAGCAGAATTTGATCTTCAGTTTGTTAATCCTGAACAACGTTATTTTGTTTCCAGTACGTCAAGAAACTACCAGAATGAATATTTTGGTAAAAGTGAGCATTCTTCTAGTAAAGAGTTTTTTCTTGAAAGTGAAATTAAAGGACAATGGACAGTTAATATAAACTATCATGGTAACGAAAGTGGCTTACCTACATATTTAAAAGTGACATCTTTTTCTGGTTATGGTACGGATAATGAAGAAAGTGTTATTAGACTTTATAGGTTGTCTTTGAAAAATGTGAATCAAAATTTATTTTATTTACCGACTTTAGGGGTGGATAAGTTGAATTAATACATTCTTGATGTTTTTATTTCATAAAACTTTAATATGGTTTAATTTTTGATACTATAAATTAATGTAATCGTTAATAATATTTCTATGAAAAATATTCTGATTCTTCTAGTACTAGTAACTTTTGTTAAGAATATTCAAGCACAAAGTAATACTGTGAAAGGTAAGGTTACACAAATGGATAGTCCCTTGGCAAATGTTCAGATTTCTATAATTGATTCAGATACGGCGACCAAGACAAATGCAAACGGGTTTTACCAGATATCAGCTGAACCAAGAGATGTCATTCAATATACATATCCTGGTCTAAATGATGTACAAATTCTAGTTGAAGACGTTACTCGTATATTGAATATAGAAATGAGTCAGGAGATACATCAACTAGATGAGGTTACTGTAAAAGGTAGTAATAGAAAATCACAGAATGAGCTGCAACAAGAGTATAGTTATAACCCAAATCTTATAAAAACGGCATATGGTATTCTAGATAGCGAGACTGCACCAGGCAAAATTAGATTTTTACAAGAAAATCAAATTAATGATGTTGGTATTTGTATTCTTGATTTAATGAAAAATGAATTTCCAGGAGTAAATGTTGTAGGGGATTGCGTATATGGAGGTCTAATATATATTAGAGGATTAAATTCCGTTAGTCAAGCTCCACCTGCTGTTTATGATGTTGATGGACAAATATTAACCCAAACTCCTACTTGGATAGCACCCGCTGCTATTAAACGATTGGCTGTTTTAAATAATCTAGCTATGACTACACGATATGGGTCTATAGGAGCTGGTGGTGTTATTGTGATTAACACTAAAGCTAGTACATATTCTAGAACGGTAGATGGTAAACTTATTGATTATGTAAAAGTAAAAAATAATAAGTATGATAATTCAGCGCTAAACATTGTTGATTTTAATGAAGGGAAACCAAACTATTTAATCGAGCTTTTGACAGCGGGTACGGAAGAAGAAGCAAAGGCAATCTATGCTGAACAAATTAAAAAATATAGTAGCTCTTTTTACTATGTTTTAGATACCTATGATTATTTTTCTAATAGATGGAAAAATCAAGATTTTGCAGAGATGATTATTGAGGATAACCATAACGTTATAGCTAGTAACCCAATAGCATTGAAATCTCTTGCGTACATCTATCAAGCTGAGGGACAGTTTAAAAAAGCGAATAAATTGTATGAGGATGTGTATACACTCAGAGCAGATTATGCACAGTCTTATATAGATTTAGCTAATAGTTATCGTGAACTTGGTCATCATCAAAAAGCTGCAGCAATGTATTTGCGATATGATTATTTATTGAATGAGAATTTGGTGCAAGCGGATGAAGATTTGAAAATTATTTTGGATCGTGAATTAAACAATTTAGTTAGCTTAAAGGGTGCCGAACTTGTATCAACGAGTCAAGTAAATGAAATTAAGCTAGATGATGAATTTAAAGGAACTCGTTTGGTTTTTGAATGGAGTGATAGTGAGGCAGAATTTGAATTGCAATTTGTAAATCCAGAAAAGAGATACTATAAAAGTGAGCATTCATTAGTTGCAGATGCTGAGAGAATTCAAAGCGAAAAACGTTCAGGTTTCTCTAGTGAAGAATATTTAATAGATGATACACTTCGTGGGAATTGGTTGGTTAATGCTACCTATTTAGGTAATAAAAGTTTGACTCCAACGTATTTGAAAGCCACTGTGTATTATAACTACGGTAGTGCATCGCAACGAAAAGAAACAAAGGTTTTTAAACTTGGTCTACGTAATGTTAATCAGCAATTGTTTACGGTTTCTAATGCAGCGAGTGTTGTAGCTAACTAAACCTGCAACACTCCCATGTTAAATTGCTTTTCAATAGGCGCATGATTTGCGGCCTCTATACCCATTGAAATCCATTTGCGGGTGTCTTTTTGGGAATTAAAAACCATTTTATCAATCATGTTATTATTATTATTATTATTAAAGAATAATTAGATAAAATGTTGATTATGAGAGTCATTGTTGTTTTTCTTTTTCTTTTTTTAATTGTAAACGTATTTGGACAACAAAAAATACAAGGACGTATAAGTACAGATGGTATTTCTTTATCTGATGTAAATGTTTCCAACCTTTCTTCGGGTGTTAACACTTTTACAAATAAGAATGGACAATATATTGTAATAGCCAAACCTAAGGATGAGTTAAAGTTTACTCATATTGGAATGGATACAATTTTAATTCTTATTGAAGATGTTACATCAATCTTGAATTTAAAAATGCAACCTAAGGTAGAGGAATTAGATGAGGTAGTATTGACAGAAAAAATCGGTAAACAAAAACGACTTGCGATAGATTATTTTACTGACCCTACAATTGTAAATACTTCTTTTGGGTATATCAGTCCCGCAACTATTGCCTATCATTTAAAAGTTATAGATGGGTCAGAATTTATGTCAGGTTCAGATTTATTAAGTGCCATAGCAAGTAGACGCTCAGGAATTCGCGTAGGTACATATTTAGATAATAATGGTGTTTCAACAAGAACATTATTTCTGAGAGGAATGGGATCTGTAGGGCAAAAATCATCAGCACTATTTGAAGTAGATGGCAATATTTTTATTGATTCGCCAGTTTGGATTGATATTTCTATAGTACAAAGAGTAGCAATTATTCCTGGTCTTCAAGCGGTATGGCGATATGGACATATAGCGAGTGGAGGTGTAGTAATAATAAATACTAAAAATGGGGTTCACGGACTTAGAGAAGAAAATAGTTTAAAAAGATATGATCAAGCTCGTTTAAGAAATAACTACGTAAATGAAAAAGTTCTTAGTGATATAGAAAAGGAAGAAGACCTTCCTACTTATATGAGGTCACTAAATTCTTCAATTAACTTAAAAGACGCTCTTAATGTTTATGAGGAGTATTCAGCGCTGTTTTCTTCAAGCCCTCATTTCTACATTGATAGTTATAACTTGTTTTATGAAAAATTTGGAATAAATGCTGCTGATAATATAATTGAATCTAGTTTCCGTAGATTTAAAAACAATCCGGTTTGGTTAAAAGCCTTAGCGTATTATTATGAGTCCCAAAATAGATTTGAAAAAGCCCATGAACTTTATGAAAAGATATTTGTACTAAGACCTGATTATGCGCAGAGTTATTTAGATATTTCTAGAAGTTATCGAAATTTAAACAATCCGGAATCATCTATATCATTTTTGGCAAGGCATAAATTTTTAATAGAAGAAGGTTATTTTAAAGGTGAGAGTGATGACTTTGAGACTTTGATTAAAAAAGAAACAGACAACCTGATTTTATCTAATAATTTCTTAAATAATGAGGTTGTTGAAAATGAGATTTTGAATACGAGATTGGTATTTGAGTGGAATGATAGTGAAGCTGAGTTTAACCTCCAATTTGTGAATCCAAATAATCAATATTTTAATTGGAATCACAGATTAGAAAACATACCTGACAGAATCATGCAAGAAAAGAAACTTGGATTTTCTATCACAGATTTTGAAGTAGATGAAACACTTTTAGGTAAATGGCAAGTGAATGTAACATATTTTGGCAACAAGCAATTAACCCCCACTTACTTAAAAACTACTATATATAGAAATTATAATACAGTTAATCAAACCAAAGAAATTAAAGTCTTTAGGTTAGATGTTAATGGTGCGAATCAACATCTTTTTGGTTTCAATGTTATTAGACAGCTATCTAAAAGTAAGTGAAAATTAAACCTGCAACACTCCCATGTTAAATTGCTTTTCAATAGGCGCATGATTTGCCGCCTCTATACCCATTGAAATCCATTTGCGAGTATCCTTTGGGTCTATAATAGCATCTGTCCATAAACGAGAAGCTGCGTAATAAGGCGATACCTGATCATCATACCGTTGCTTAATCTTATCGAAAAGCTCTTTTTCTTTTTTCTCAGTAATTGTTTCACCCTTCTTTTTTAACGAAGATTTTTCAATTTGTAAAAGTACTTTTGCTGCAGAATTACCACTCATCACGGCGAGCTCTGCACTTGGCCAAGCAACAATTAACCTTGGGTCGTATGCTTTACCACACATGGCATAGTTTCCTGCCCCGTAACTGTTTCCTATTATAATAGTGAATTTTGGTACGACAGAATTACTAACTGCATTTACCATTTTGGCGCCATCTTTAATAATGCCACCGTGTTCGCTTTTACTACCCACCATAAAACCGGTAACATCTTGTAAAAACACTAACGGAATCTTTTTCTGGTTACAATTAGCTATAAAACGTGTTGCCTTATCTGCGGAATCTGAATAGATGACTCCACCGAACTGCATTTCACCTATCGCAGTCTTCACTACTTTTCTTTGATTAGCTACGATGCCAACAGCCCACCCATCTATACGTGCATATCCGGTAAGAATTGTTTGGCCGTAACCAGCCTTATATTCTTCAAAATCAGAATCATCTACCAGACGTTTAATGATTTCCATCATATCATATTGTTCTGATCTCGAACTTGGTAGAATACCATAAATATCATCTGGGTTTTCTTTTGGCTTACTAGCTTTTTTACGATTAAAGCCAGCCTTTGGAAAATCACCAATTTTATCCATGATATTCTTAATGGTGTCCAATGCAGCAGCATCATCCTTAGCCTTGTAATCCGTAACTCCGCTAATTTCACAGTGGGTAGTGGCCCCACCTAAAGTTTCGTTATCAATGCTTTCGCCTATAGCCGCTTTTACTAAATAACTTCCGGCCAAAAATATACTTCCAGTCTTGTCGACAATTAAGGCTTCATCGCTCATAATCGGTAAGTAAGCACCACCTGCTACACAACTGCCCATTACTGCAGATATTTGGGTGATTCCCATGCTGCTCATAATCGCATTGTTTCTGAATATGCGCCCGAAATGCTCTTTATCAGGGAATATTTCATCCTGTAAAGGCAAATAAACTCCCGCGCTGTCCACTAAATAAATAATAGGCAGTTTGTTTTCAATAGCAATTTCTTGAGCTCTTAAGTTTTTCTTTGCAGTAATAGGAAACCACGCTCCAGCTTTAACGGTTGCATCATTGGCTACAACGATACACTGTTTGCCTTTTACGTAGCCGATTTTTATAACAACACCTCCAGATGGGCAACCACCATGCTCTTCATACATACCGTCACCTACAAATGCTCCTACTTCTATTCGTTCTGAATTTGCATCTAAAAGATAGGCAATTCGTTCTCTTGCAGTCATTTTACCTTGGTCATGCTGTTTAGCAATTTTTGCTTTACCGCCACCTAAAGAAACCTCGGCAAGTTTGCGTCTGAGGTCTGATAATAACAACTTATTCCTATCTTCGTTCTGATTGAATTTCAAATCCATTCCTTCTATTTGCTTTTCTTCGGATAAAGATAAGGAGTTAATTTTGGTGTTCATGCAACAAAAACAAAAAGTATGATTAAGTGGGGTATAGTGGGAGCAGGTAACATTGCGCATAGTTTTTCAAAAGATTTAGCACTGGTCAATGGGGGCGAATTAACTGCTGTAGCTTCTAGAAATTTAGAAAAGGCACAGGCTTTTGCTAGCGAGTATGGTGCACCAAATGCATTTGGTAGTTATGAAGAATTATTTAACAGTGATACTGTTGATGTAATTTATATTGCCACACCCCATACAACTCATGCAGAATTAAGTATTGCTGCAATGAAGTCGGGCAAAAATATACTTTGTGAGAAACCAGTAGGGGTCAATAAGGGCGAGGTAGAGCAAATGATTAAAGTTGCTGAAGAAAATAATGTTTTTTTTATGGAAGCTTTATGGACTCGTTTCAACCCAACCATTAAAAAAGTTAAAGAACTTGTAGATAATGGAACTATCGGAGATATCGGTTATCTACATGCAGATTTCGCATTTTATGCGTTAGACCGTGATGAAAGTGGTAGACTTTTAAATCCTGCTCTTGCCGGTGGTTCATTATTAGATATTGGTATTTATCCTATATTTTTATCCTATTTGATGTTAGGTATGCCAAAGGATATTAAAGCAAGTGCCAATTTTTATAAAACTGGAGTTGAGGAGCAGATTAGTATGATTTTTAATTATGAAAAAGCACAAGCCATATTATACAGTGGTCTTAATTCTAATTCAGAAAAGAAAGCAGAAATAGCAGGTAATAAAGGGTCAATTTTTATTCACCCTAGGTGGCATGAAACTTCAGGCTACACTTTAGAAATCGATGGAGATTCTAGTGTCGTTGAGGTTGGTAAGGTAGGTAAAGGATATACCTATGAAATTGAAGAAGTGCACAATTGCTTAAATACTGGAAAAATAGAAAGTGATTTATGGAGTCATCAAAATAGCAGAGATTTAATTGAAATTATGGATACTGTGCGTAATAAGGTCGGAATTGTGTTTCCCTTTGAATAATAGCCGTATTAAAATTGGACAGATGTTTTAAAATTTCCGATATTTGAAATTCGCTTAAATTTTAATTGATTCGAAAATGAACAAGAACACAGTGCTCGCATGGGCTACTTTTATTATGATTTTTGTAGGTCTTGCTCTAATTGCTTTAGGAGCTTTTCGTTATGATGATGTTGCCGGTTGGGGTTTTGCCTCTGTAGGTATAGGTTTCTTTGCAATTGCATGGGTATTTAACGCACTAAAAGGCAGGGTTTAACTATTCAGCCTTACAAACTACATTTTATTCTACTGGTAGTAGTAAATTTTATTTCACTTAATACTATAATTTTATGTCAGATGATAAGAAGGTAATCTTCTCCATGTCAGGGGTTACGAAAACCTATAAGAATGCAAATACACCCGTTTTAAAGAACATATACTTAAGTTTCTTTTACGGTGCCAAAATCGGAATCTTAGGATTAAACGGTTCGGGTAAATCAACTCTATTAAAGATAATTGCAGGGGTTGATAAAAATTTTCAAGGTGATGTAGTTTTTTCTCCAGGTTACAATGTTGGTTATTTAGAGCAGGAGCCAGAATTAGATGAGAATAAAACTGTTTTAGAAATTGTAAAGGAAGGCGTAGCAGAAACAGTTGCTATTCTAGATGAATACAATAAGATAAATGATATGTTCGGTCTTCCTGAAGTTTATGAGGATGCCGATAAAATGCAGAAGTTGATGGATCAACAAGCTGTATTGCAAGATAAAATTGATGCAGCTAATGCCTGGGAATTAGATACCAAGCTAGAAATAGCTATGGATGCACTTCGTACGCCAGAACCTGATAAGAAAATAGGAGTATTATCTGGTGGTGAAAGAAGAAGGGTTGCATTATGTAGATTGTTATTGCAAGAACCAGAAATTCTTTTACTAGATGAGCCGACTAACCACTTAGATGCAGAATCTGTACATTGGTTAGAGCATCATTTAGCACAGTATAAAGGAACTGTTATAGCTGTAACGCACGATAGATATTTCTTGGATAATGTTGCAGGATGGATTTTAGAATTAGATAGGGGTGAAGGTATTCCTTGGAAAGGGAACTATTCTTCATGGCTGGATCAAAAATCTAAACGACTTGCACAAGAAAATAAGACTGCGTCTAAAAGACAAAAAACATTAGAACGAGAGTTAGAATGGGTTCGTCAAGGAGCTAAAGGCCGACAAACAAAACAAAAAGCACGTCTTAAGAATTATGATAAGTTAATGAGTCAAGATCAAAAACAACTTGATGAAAAACTTGAAATATATATTCCTAACGGGCCACGTTTAGGTACGAATGTTATTGAAGCTAAAGGTGTTAGTAAGGCATTTGGAGATAAATTGCTTTATGAGAATTTAAATTTTAAATTACCTCAGGCGGGTATTGTTGGTATTATTGGACCAAACGGTGCGGGTAAGACTACCATTTTCAGGATGATTATGGGAGAGGAAAAACCTGATAAGGGTGAATTCGAAACGGGTGAGTCTGCCAAAATAGCATATGTAGATCAAAGTCATTCAAATATTGATCTTGAGAAAACAATTTGGCAAAACTTTAGTGATGAGCAAGAACTCATTATGATGGGCGGTAGGCAAGTAAACTCTAGAGCTTATTTAAGCAGGTTTAATTTCTCTGGTAGCGAGCAGAATAAAAAAGTAAGTATGCTATCTGGTGGTGAACGAAACCGTTTGCATTTAGCCATGACTTTAAAAGAAGAAGGTAACGTACTTTTATTAGATGAGCCTACCAATGATTTAGATGTAAATACACTACGAGCTTTAGAAGAAGGCTTAGAGAACTTTGCAGGTTGTGCTGTGGTTATCTCTCACGATAGATGGTTTTTAGATAGGGTTTGTACCCACATTCTTGCCTTTGAAGGCAATTCAGAAGTTTATTTCTTTGAAGGTTCTTTTTCTGATTATGAAGAGAATAAAAAGAAACGACTTGGTGGTGATTTGATGCCGAAACGAATTAAGTATAAAAAATTGATTAGATAATAAATAATAAAATATTTATATAGAAAAAGCCCGCAATTGCGGGCTTTTTAATTTTCAGCTAACAGCTAACAGCTAACAGCTAACAGCTAACAGCTAACAGCTAAAATTAATATTCGTCATTAGGGTACCAATCTAATTGAACTACTTCAATATCTTGATTTCCTGCATCGACCAACTTTTTAAACATTCCTACATCACTTACATCTGGTCGACCTCTATAGTGGTATGGATATACCTGTTTAGGTTTAAAATCTAAAACTGCAGAAGCAGCGCTTTCAACAGTCATTGTATACGGTAGGTTCATACAAACAAATGCCTTATCAATATTTTTTAAAGAACGCATTTCTGGTATATCCTCTGTGTCACCAGAAAAATAGATACGTTGACCATTAATAGTTAATATATAGCCATTGCCACGACCTTTTACATGAAAAGCTTTAGCCTCTTCTCTCAAATTATACATAGGTATAGCTTCGATTAATATTCCATCAAATTCTTTACTATCTCCATTGGTTAGAATTTCTAGTTTCTTGGAAAATTTATCTGGCATCTCGTCCGCTACTGCTTGCGGTAGTATAAATCTGGCTTGTGAAATATCTATGGCTTCCAATGTTTCCATGTTAAAATGATCGCCATGAATATCTGTAATTAAAATTAAATCTGGCTTTTTCTGATTTTCAAAAGCAGTAGGTCCACCTGTCGGATCTATGTATATCGTGACATCGCCCCATTCTAATATTACTGTGGCATGTTCTATTGGTACAATTTTTATTTCCTCACCTTTAGTTTTTAAAGCCTTATTGGTTTCGGCTGTATGTTCGCTATTTTCTATAGTTGAATCTATTTCATCTCCTGATTTCTTTACATCTTTACAGGCAAAAGAAAGTGAAAATGTTAATAGCAAAATGAGCAACTTTTTCTTTTTCATTATCTAATTTTTTACAACGTTAATTCCATTTTAATATCAGACCTAAGGTAAATAATATTATTCTCTAATTGAATTTCTTTAAATCCTAATTTCTTATATATATGCAGAGCAGTGTCAAGTTTTGTGCTTGAATATAAAACAAGCTTAGCCCATTTATTTTTTTTTGCGAAATCTATAGCAAAGATTAGTAAATTTTGTCCAATTTTAAGCCCTTGGTGCGACCTGCTTACGGCCATTTTACTTAGCTCAAAATTAGCTTCAGATTGTTTTAGAAGTGAGAAGCAACCAACAGGCTCTTTGTTCCATAACCCCATAAAAATATATCCGCCTTTTTCAATGATTGAAGATTCACAATTGTCTAATAGTTCTCTGTCTTTTTCTTCAACTATAAAATATTCGGTAATCCAAGCTAGATTTAGCTCTTTGAATTGTTGGGCATATTTTATCTCGTAAGGGACAATAGTTAACATAGTTTATCTTTATTAAAATAATTATTTTAAAGTTATCTTATTTTTAGTCCTAAAAAAGGTAAGATTAAATTAATTTAACATCGAAAAATCTAAACGTTAAGACTTAACGTATATAAACTGAACAAACAGACATTTAATAAATTTAACATTATGACTGAAACAAAAAATAACAATGGTTTAAAGGTTTTGACCGCGCTTTTAGGGGTTGTGCTTTTAGGTACCATCATTTACACTGTTAGTCTTTATCAAGATAAGAAAAAGACTGAAGTAGTACTTACCAAAGAAAAAGAATTGGTAGTTGAAGATCTAAATAGCTTAAAATCAGAGTATGATAAAGCTATTTTAGAGAGTAATGCTACCAACGAAGAATTGGTTAGCGCAAGAGACAATATTGCAAAATATATTGATTCTGTAAAAACAATGAAAGCAGATATTGGAACTTTGTCAAGATATAGAAGACAAGTTGGTGTTCTTAAGGCTGAAAGAGAGCAATTATTAAAACAAGTTGATTCTTTGACCCGTTCTAACACTATGATTGCAATGCAACGTGATAGTACGTATGTTGAATTAGAAAAGCAAACTGTTTTTAATGATTCATTAGTTGTACAGAATACAAACTTAGCTCAAGTTGTAGAAAAGGGTTCTGCTTTGAACTTATCTAAATTTAATGTAGATGCTGTTAAAGAACGTAACAGTGGTAAAATGGTTTCTACGCAAAGAGCTAAAGCAACTGACAAATTTAAAATTTGCTTTACTGTAGCAGATAACGTTATTGCGCAAGCTGGTGACAGAGAATTTTATTTAGAAGTTTTAGATCCTCAAGGAAATGTTCTTGGTGGTAGTAATTCTAAATCTAATGATAATGGTGCTTCTGTAACTTATAGCAAAGAGACTAGTTTCTATTTTGAAAACAAATCATTAGATGTATGTGATTATATCAATAAGCCATCAGGTGATTTCAAAGACGGAAATTACATGGTAAATGTTTATGATGACCAATTAAAATTATTGGGAACTTCAAAATTCGTTTTGAAATAGTAGTTGTAAATTATTATATAAAAAGGGCGACCAATTTGGTCGCCCTTTTTTATTTCAAAAATTCTAAATCTAGTCTTTTAAGCTACCTACCATATTTTCTGGCTTAACCCATTCGTCATAATCTTCAGGAGAAACATAGCCTAAATTAACTGCTTCCTCTTTCAACGTTGTTCCGTTTTTGTGAGCAGTATTAGCAATCTCTGCAGCCTTGTAATAACCAATTTTTGTATTTAACGCTGTTACTAACATCAATGAGTTGTTTAGTAGCTGCTTTATAACATCATAATTTGGCTCTATGCCAGCAGCACAATTTTCTTCAAAACTTGCACATGCATCACCAATTAATTGAGCTGATTGTAAAATATTAGCTGCCATTAAAGGTTTAAATACATTTAACTCATAATGACCTTGTGTACCTCCAATACTAATGGCAACATCATTACCCATAACTTGAGCACAAACCATAGTTAATGCTTCACATTGTGTAGGATTTACTTTGCCGGGCATTATTGAACTACCAGGTTCATTTGCTGGTATGATAATTTCGCCAATTCCTGAACGTGGACCAGAAGCCATCATTCGAATGTCATTAGCAATTTTATTTAAAGAAACAGCTAGTTGTTTTAATGCACCATGGCTTTCAACGATGGCATCATGAGCAGCTAGTGCTTCGAATTTATTTTTAGCTGTAATAAAGGGTAGTCCGGTAAAGTCTGCAATGTATTTTGCCACCAGTACATCATATCCTTCCGGAGTGTTTAATCCCGTTCCCACAGCTGTACCACCAAGAGCCAATTCACTAAGGTGTTCTAGCGTGTTATTCAATGCTTTTAGACCATGGTCTAATTGAGATACATATCCTGAAAATTCTTGACCTAAGGTTAGGGGAGTGGCATCCATAAGGTGTGTACGTCCTATTTTAACCACATTCTTAAACTCGATAGTTTTCTTTTGTAAAGTATCTCTTAATTGAGTTACACCAGGGATAGTAACTTCAACTATTTTTTTATAGGCGGCAATATGCATACCTGTAGGGAATGTGTCGTTTGATGATTGTGATTTATTCACATCATCATTTGGTTGAATTGTTTTTTCTCCTTCACCAATTACTTTGCCAGCAATTTCGTGAGCTCTGTTGGCAACAACTTCATTAACGTTCATGTTGCTTTGTGTACCAGAACCTGTCTGCCAAATAACTAAAGGAAACTGGTCATCATGCTTTCCTTCTAAAATTTCATCGCATACCTTTGCAATTAAATCTCTTTTCTCTTCTGCTAATACGCCAAGTTCACAATTAGCATATGCCGCCGATTTTTTTAAATAGGCGAATCCATAAACAATATCTAAAGGCATAGACGCCGTTGGACCTATTTTAAAATTATTTCTAGAGCGCTCAGTTTGCGCACCCCAATATTTGTCTTTGGGTACCTCTACATTACCCATAGTATCTTTCTCGATTCTAAATTCCATGATATTATATTTTAATGAATCTTAAGTTAACTTATTTAATAGCTTCAAAAATAAGGCTTACATTTATTTTTATGGTGACAAGATTGTTGAGAATATTGAAATTAATTTTGCTTAACGTTTGCAAAAAATAATTCGTTTATGGTATCTTTGCAATATATAAGTATAAGGATATGTTTGATTTTGACCAATATTTAGGATTTTTAGCTTTCTTGACCATTTTAACCATAGGTTTTTGGTTAATGATGTTTTTGTTATTATTCGTTGTTCCTTACTGGTTAGGAGGAAACATAATTGAATTGTTAAAAGAAAGACGCGACAAAAAGAAAGCCGCAAGAGAAGCATAAATAAAAAAAAGAAGCCAATTGGCTTCTTTTTTTATGTCCTGTAATTCCTTAAAGTTAACCTTCAATTTCATCTCCACCTTCGTCTCCGCCATTACCACGAGAGCCTTTGTTTTTTTCTTTTGGCTGGTTGAATCTATATACAAAACCTAAAGTTACTTGTCTTCTTCTCCATTGAAATTCACTTTCAGAAGTAAAAAACTCTGTTTCGGTATATGATTTTCTTTTTCTAGAATTAAGTAAGTCGCTTACATTCATAGAAATCGTACCATTGTCTTTTAAGATGTCTTTACTAAAAGCTAGGTTCAATGAAAAAATCCCATCGCTTTCAGTTTGCGCATTTTGTGAAGGCCCTCGGTAGAAGGCATTTGTTTGCCAATCTATTTTTGCTGGTAAAGAGACTTTTGAACTAAATCGTGCAAACCAACTAGTATTGGTAGTGCCGTAATCAACTCCATTAAAGTCACCTTCCGTGGAAAATTGGAAAAAGTTAACGCTAGAATTTAAACGTAACCATTTAGCCGCGCTATACATCATTCCTGCCTCTATACCAATTCTATTGTTCGTTGATAGATTAATAGGAATAGTTCTTATAATCTCAATCCCATCCGTAGTGGTTTGCCCTGTTTCTTCTTGCACGCGCTCAAAAGAATCAGTTTCTCTTTGGTAATAGATAGATGATGTTAAAGTAATCTTATCCCATCTTTTTAAATATCCTAAATCGAAAGCATTTGAAAACGCAGGATTTAAATCTGGATTACCTTGAAAAATGTTCGTTCTACTTGACCTTGATGGAAATGGATTTATAAACCAGCCTCTAGGTCTATTAATTCTTCTATTATAACCTAACGATATATTTTCATTTTCAGCTATCTCTAAAATTAAATTAACGGTAGGGAAAAGACCTAAGTAATTTTTGTCAAAATTCACATCCACATCAACCCCTAATTGTTCTTCTAATTGACTAGTGTCATATAGAGATGCTAACTCTCCTTTTAATTTTGTGTTCTCTAATCTTAATCCAAGTAAAAAAGAAAACTTACCAAATTTATTGCCGTATTGTGTATACAACGCGTTTACGTTTTCAGTGTAAGTGAATAAATTAGTTAGGTCTTCATTTATATCGTATTGACCGCTAGTTTGATTTAGAGAGTCTAAACGATAATCTGTTGCATTTTCTTCAAATGTTCCTCGGTAACCAACCTCGAACTGTGCATCGCCAATAGGTAATACATAATCAGCCTGAACCAAGTACTCATTGTCTGATTCAGTCTCAAATACATTTTCTAAAACAATTAAATTTTGATTTGGTACAGTGTTACTTTCTTGTATGATAGAAAATTTATCTTCTTCACCTTTTGAATATTGAAGGTCAACGGTTAATTTTTGTCCATCATCATCTAAATCGTTTACATAGTTTAATGAAAACTGATAATTTACGTCATCTTCGTTTTCATCCTCGGTTCTAAATGTTTCGCTATTCAGTGAATTACTGATAAATCTTTGATTGGTATTTTCTGTTTCATCTTCACTATCAGAAGATCTATAAAAAACAGAACCTGTAACAGAAGATGATTCTGTTAAGAAATATTCTAATCCTAAATTAGTATTGAATCCTTTTCGTAACCTATTATATTCTCGATCCTCAATTATTCTATCAAAACTTCCTGATGAATACGTGTTATCATAAAAGGCATTACCCGGCGCATCTCTATAATTATAACCAGTAGTGTTAAAAAGATTGAATTTATCTGTTCTTAAGTTAGCATTGACAGAAATTCCACTATTAATTGGATACCCGATTGTAGTATTTACAGATCCGTTAAAACCAAGAGTTTTTTCTTTTCTAAGTATAATATTTAATATACCTGCAGAACCCTCAGCATCATAGCGTGCAGATGGACTAGTAATTACCTCAACTTTTTCAATAGCATCGGCTGGTAACTGCGTGAGTGCATCAGTAGAGCCAAACCCAGCCAAGGCAGATGGCTTACCATTTATCAATATTCTCACATTTGCGTTTCCTCGTAAACTTATGGCCCCTTCAACGTCAACATCTACAGATGGTACGTTATTTAAGGCATCGGTTATAGTAGCGCCACTAGTGGTTAAATCCTTACCAATATTATATATTTTCTTGTCTAAGCGAATCTCTACCGTAGTTTTCTCTCCAACTACCTCAACAGCGTCTAACTGAGCTACATCTAGCGATAGTTTTACTACACCTAAATCGGTACTTTCAGAAAGTAGTTGATTTGCTTTTTTGTATGTTTTATAAGAAATGTACTCAATACTTACATTGTAGTTACCTGGTTTGGTTTCTACACTAAATTTACCATCAATATCAGTAATACCTCCTGTGATAATTTCAGGATTTCTTACACTTTGTAATACTAAAGTTGCATATTCTAATGGTTCATTGGTTTCTTGATCTAAAACCTGCCCTGTGATAACAATTGGGCTACTTTCCCGGTTTCCCCCCGGTCTTTGACTATTTATATAATTAAAAGATAGTACTAGTAGGAGTAAAGGGAAAAGTTTTTTCATTAAGTTAGTTTTTAGATTTCTTTCGTTTGTCTTTTTTCTTCTTTTTATTCTTCTTTAGCGTTTTTGATACCCCATCTTTTTGTAGGGCTACAAATGCTTCATACTTTTCTAATGGCAAACCAGCTTTTAATTCTTCATCTTGCCTTTTAGTAATATTTTCAAAAACCTCGCTCATTTTTTCTGGAGGTAGTTTTAATATTCTTGCTTCTATACGCTCTTGCACATACTTTTTTAGAACTGAACTTAAAACAGCTTGCTCGAAATCATTTAAGGCAAGTGCTTCAGTAATCTTAGGCATTTCCCCATCAACTAATTGCTCAGCCGTTTTTGGTTCTGGTTCTTTTTGTGTTTCTTGAGCTTGAGGTATAGAACTTCTTTGTCTACCATAACCATTGTTTCCACGTCCACCATAGCCATAACCGCCACTGCCATAACCGTACTGTGCGTAAATTTCAGAACTTCCAAAAAGAATGGACAGTAGTATAAAAAATTTGATACCACTGAATTTTATTGCTTTTTTCATATGCTTGGATTATAAAATTATAGTTTGGTTTAATTACGAATGGTTAATTCTTTGTTAATACATTACACTAGAGATTAAACCAATTTAATAGTTTCTCTATGTTAGATGTTGGTCTACCTATTACAGCTCTGTTGCCATTAATGACAATAGGTCTTTCAATTAACTTTGGGTAAGCAATCATTGCCTCGATTAATTCTTTATCTGATAAAGCCACGTTTTTAAATTTCTCTTTCCATATAGTTTCAGATTTACGAATAAGATTAATTGGCTTTATATCTAAACAACTAATAATATTTCTAAGCTCTTCTTTAGTCGGTACATCTTCTAAGTAATTTATTACTTCAAATTTCTTGCCAGAATTTTCTAAAATAGAAAGACCTTCTCTAGATTTTCTACATCGTGAATTATGATATATTTTAATCATTGTGATAATTTTGATAAATAGTCTTTTCCAAATCTCAATTTTGAAAATAGGAAAAGCTAAAGTTATTCTTCCTCTTTTTGTCCCATCATCATTAGAAATGCTTTAAGAAACCGATCAATATCTCCGTCCATAGCATTGTCGACATTTCCTGTCTCTTCTCCCGTTCTAACATCTTTAACTAGCTTGTAAGGATGCATAACATAGTTTCTGATTTGAGAACCCCATTCTATCTTCATTTTAGAAGATTCAATTTCTTGTCGTGCCTCCATTTTCTTGCGTAGCTCAATTTCGTACAATTGAGATTTCAACATTTTCATTGCCGTAGCCCTATTGTCATGTTGACTTCTACTGTCTGAGCAAGAAATTTGAATTCCGGTTGGGTGGTGTGTTAATTGAACCTTTGTTTCTACCTTGTTTACATTTTGTCCACCAGCACCACTTGATCTAGCAGTTGTAATAGTAATATCTGCAGGGTTGATATCAACCTCAATACTATCATCTACCAAAGGATATACATAAACAGAAACAAATGAAGTATGTCTTTTGGCATTGCTGTCAAACGGTGAAATACGTACCAATCTATGTACGCCATTCTCTCCTTTTAACCAACCAAATGCAAATTCACCATCAATTTCCAGAGTTACCGTTTTAATACCGGCTACATCTCCTTCTTGGTAGTTGAGTTCTTTAATTTTATAGCCATTCTTTTCTGCCCACATCATATACATGCGCATAAGCATTGCAGCCCAATCACAGCTTTCGGTACCTCCTGCACCTGCCGTAATTTGCAGTACGGCTGGTAGTTCGTCACCTTCTTCAGAAAGCATATTCTTAAATTCCATTTTTTCAAGGGTATTTAATGCTTTCTCGTATTGTAGTTCAACTTCCTCTTCTGAAACTTCTCCTTCTTGTTGAAATTCTATTAATACTTCTAATTCTGATACAAGTATTTGTGCCGCATTGTAATCATCTACCCATTGCTTTTTAGATTGGATAAATTTCATATGCGCCTGTGCTTCCTGCGGATTGTTCCAAAAATCAGGCGCCAAGGTTTTTTCTTGCTCGTTTTCTATTTCTATTAATTTCGCATCGATGTCAAAGATACCTCCTCAACGCACCAAGGCGATCTATAAGACCTTTGTAATGGTCTGTACTTATGTTCATATAATTTTATTTTGGGTAAAAATAAGACTCTTTTGAGTAATGAAGTAAGATAATTTGGGAATAACTATTGTTGACTTTGAACAGTTACTGCATGTGTAGTTTTATTTAGCCCTTGAGAATAAATAATTCCTTTTAATGGAGAACAATCATTATAATCTTTTCCGTGGCAAACCTTTATATGGTTAGTGTTTGCTAATAGATCATTTGTAGGGTCAAAACCTATCCATCCAATTTCTGGAACATAAGCTTCTGCCCATGCATGCATTTGAGAATCACCGAACAGACCACTTCCTTGGTTAAGATAGCCAGAAACATATCTTGTAGGAATTCCATTTACCCTAGCTAATGCACAGAATAGATGAGTAAAATCTTGACAGACTCCTTGTTTATTTACGATAACAACGTTCAACAGTGTGCCAACTTCAGTTACACCAGATTTGAAATGAATAAATTTATATGTCCAACTATTTAAATCTTGTAAATTTTTGAAGATAGAAACTGAGTTGTTAAACAAAAATAATTCTTCTTGAGCCTGATTTAACTTAGTAAATGACGTAAATTTTAAAAACCTTTCATGAATAATTTTAAAATCTAATTCGTCTATTCTTTTGTATCCTATAGTATTATCGATATCTAAATCAAAATTATAAGGATTAACTTCTTCTTTTTTAAGTTTGAATTTAGCCTCAAAAGAAATATGTTTAAATTTTTTCTTAGGACTTATTCGAATAGTTTTAAATCCATAACCATTTATAGAAATCTCTTTATTAGCGAAAAGGGAATTAGAAAACTCTATTTCAACTTCGTGTTGACATTTGTTTTCCATTGGAATAATTAAAAATTGCCAATACGCATCATGAACCCAATTTTCATAACTGTTTTCCGCTTTGTAGGTAATTTCATATTCTTTTGGCATAGTGAGCAAAGATATCTTAATTTATTCGCTTAATAGTTAAAAAACTCTTCGTCCACCTTGTTACTAATTTCAACTAGACTGTCGAGAATATTTTCAATAAACGCCTTAATATCATTTTCAATTTCTTCTACATATTTGTATTCATATTCTGCACGAATACGGCCAATTAAGAATGCAGTTGAATCTTTATTATATCGTTTTTCTGGATTTAAAATTTTAATATGCTCATTTACTTGATTGAGAGCGTTCATTACCGATCTTGGGCAATTAGGGTTAAGAATTAGAAATTCTAAAGTTGAAATACTTGTTGGTGTTTTTTTATAGAACCTTCGCATCATATCGTAAGATTCGGCACATTTTAATAATGTAGTCCATTCAAAACTTTTACTAAATTTATCTTCATAAATACCTTGAGCCATTAAAGCATCATTATATTTTGCATTTATCATTCTAGTAATTTGGGTAGCTCGTTCAATGTTTACTCCCATTAAGATAATAGCATAGGTTTCATCGTGCAACAAAGTACCTCTAATCTTACCTCTTAATATAGCTGTCATTTCGGCAACATGGGTGGTGAAATCATGTAAACCGTTTTTAACGAAAATTTCTTTCGGATAATTTAATACAAAATGATAAAACTTATTTATGGCTTCATAAAGCTCAGTAGAAATTAAATCTCTAGCGCTATTGGCGTTTTCCCTGGCAAGTTTGACATTATTGAGAATTGAAAAATGATACACAGGATTTAGTCCTATTTGGTAAATAATATCCTCTTCTTTAAGCAATTTACTTTCATCTTTTTCTGGGTCACCTACCATGAACAACATAGAACGTAATACGAATTGCCGATCTTGTGATTTAATATTTGGTGCATCTAAAGATGAAAAATAATTAACGTTTAAATAACGTGCTATGTGCTCTGAACGTTCAATATAACGTCCCATCCAAAATAGATTATTGGCTACTCTTGCTAACATATATTACTCTTTATTTTTTTAGTACCCAAGTATCTTTGGATCCACCACCTTGCGATGAGTTTACGATTAAATTTCCTCTTTTTAGTGCCACACGCGTGAGCCCACCTTTTAAAACGAATTCCTTATCCTTTCCTAAAATTGTATAGGTTCTTAAATCAATATGTCTTTGCTCAAACGACTCTGTTTCGTCAATATAAGTTGGGTGTACAGAAAGTGACATTATAGGTTGAGCTACATATTTTCTTGGATTCTCCTTAATCTCTTTCTTTACTATTTCTATTTCAGATTTAGTTAATTTATTTCCAATAGAAATTCCATATCCACCAGCTTCATCTACAGGTTTTATTACAAGCTCGTGAATATGTTCTAGAACATATTTTAATTCGTCTGGCCGGCTACAATGGTAGGTATGTACATTGTTTAAGATAGGTTCTTCATTGAGATAATACTTAATTATCTGTGGCATATAAGTATATACAGCTTTGTCATCTGCAACGCCTGTTCCTGGAGCATTCGCTAAGGTTACATTCCCTTTTTTATAAGCGGCAAAAAGACCAGGAACACCAAGAGTAGAATCTGGCTTAAACTCTAATGGGTCAATAAATTGGTCATCTACTCTTCTATATATGATATCTACTTTTTCTGGGCCTTTGATAGTTTTCATATAAACAAAGTCATTCTCTACAAATAAATCACGCCCCTCTACCAGTTCAACTCCCATAGTTTTTGCTAAATAAGAGTGTTCGTAGAAAGCTGAGTTAAACATTCCTGGAGTTATAACCACGGAATTTGGAACATCTACTCCCATAGGTTTAACAGATTCTAATAGCTCTAATAGATTTTCAGCGTAGTTTGTGACAGTATGTGTTTGATAATGATTAAAAACCCCAAAAAGTGCTTTTTTAAGTGCCGTTCGGTTACATATTACATAACTTACTCCTGACGGACACCTAATATTGTCTTCTAATACATAATATTTACCATCATTATGTTTAATAACATCTATGCCTGAGATATGATTATAGATTCCTCCTGGAGGATCAATTCCATTCATTTGATCTAGATAATTTGCAGATGTGGTAATTAACTCTAAAGGAACAATATTGTCCTTAAGTATTTTTTTATCATGATAAATATCCCACAAAAACAAATTCAAAGCTTTGCTTCTTTGTATAGATCCTCTTTCTATAATATCCCATTCATCAGAGTCAATAATTCGAGGGAATAAATCAAAAGGGAAAATTTTCTCTTGTACATCTTTATCTCCATAAACTTGAAATGTAATTCCTTGGTTGAAAAATGAAGATTTTGCCTTTGAGTTTAGATTTACATAATCGCTAATTGAATGTTCACCATATAAATTAAATAATTTTTGGTAGACCTCCTTGATTTTTCCATCGCGATTATATATTTCATCATATAAATCAGGATTTCTTTGATAAGAAGAAAATATTTGATTTTCAATATTGGTCATATGAAATGTTTTCTTTTAAGGTACGTGATAAAAACCATTTATTTAAAGGAATATTGGTATTAATACTTAGTATTATTCCCAATTTGATAATAATACGGTAATATTTTTAACAAGATTTATATTTGTAATTTTTCTACTTAAGTACTTTTTATCCTTTATAAGATTTTCTATACTTTTAGGGAAAACTAAAAGAGAATGAAAAAATATTATGTACTTCTAGTAGGATTTGCTTTGATGTCATTTAATATGATATCTGCTCAGTTCAGCGAAAAGAAAAAAGACTTTGTTAAATATGAAGGGTTTTATGATTTCTATTATGATCAGACCAGTGATAAAATCTATCTAGAAGTAGATGATTTAGACAAAGATTTTTTATATGTATACTCATTAAGTAGCGGTATCGGTAGTAATGATATTGGTTTAGATCGTGGCCAATTAGGTAATGAACAAGTTGTTTTCTTTGAAAAAGCAGGTAATAAATTATTGCTGGTTCAACCAAATCTGAAATACAGGGCCATTACTGACAATGTATTAGAACGTAAATCTGTAGAACAAGCATTTGCTAAATCTGTTCTATTCGGTTTTCCTATAGAGGAGGAGAAGAATGGAATTTATGTCATTGATATTACGGATTTCTTAATGCAAGATGCCCATGGGGTTTCCAATAGATTAAAAAGTACTAAGCAAGGGTCTTATAATTTAGATAAATCGAAAAGTGCATTCGCTTTAGATAGAACAAAAGCTTTTCCAAAAAATGTAGAGTTCGATGTTACATTGACATTTAAGGGAGAACCAACAGGTAATTATATAAAAAGTGTTGCTCCTAATGCAAGTTTAATAACAGTGGCCGAACATCATTCATTTATAGAATTACCAGATGATAATTTTGAAAAGCGCGAGTTTGATCCAAGAAGTGGTTCTTACCCATTTTCTTTTTATGATTATGCTACACCCGTTGAGTCTCCGATTCTTAAACAATTTATTACAAGACATCGATTAGTTAAAAAGAATCCTAGTCAAGAAATTAGTGAAGCGGTAGAGCCAATTATTTACTACTTGGATAATGGAACACCAGAACCGGTAAGATCTGCTCTTTTAGAAGGTGGTCGTTGGTGGAACCAAGCGTTTGAAGCAATTGGCTATAAAGATGCTTTTCAGTTAGTAATGTTACCAGATGATGCAGATCCGTTAGATGTGCGTTACAATGTAATTCAATGGGTTCATAGATCTACAAGAGGGTGGAGCTATGGTAGTAGTATCACCGACCCAAGAACGGGGGAAATTATAAAAGGGCACGTTAGTCTTGGTAGTTTACGTATCCGACAAGATTTTCTAATTGCACAAGCCTTAATGAATAAACCTTTTGCTGAACGCGATGATAATTATCAACCAATGTTAGATATGGCGATAGCGCGTATTAGACAATTATCTGCTCATGAAATAGGTCATACACTTGGTTTTGCCCATAACTATGCTGCAAGTACAACAGACAAATCTTCGGTTATGGATTATCCTCATCCGCAATTTTCATTAGTTGATGGAGAAATAGATTTTTCAAAGGCATATGAAACAGGAATAGGGGATTGGGATAAAGTCACAGTGGCGTATTCATATCAGAATTTTTCTAAAGAAGAGGAGAAGAAAGGTTTGAATAATATTTTGGACAAGGCCAAAGCAGACGGACTTCGTTATATCACCGATCAAGATGCTCGACCACAGGGTAGCGCTCATGTGTTAGCTCATTTGTGGGATAATGGTACGAGTGTTAGTAAAGAATTAGATGCGATGTTGAAAGTTCGTAAAAAGGCTATTGATAATTTTTCAGTGGATAATATTCAAGATGGAACTCCTTATTCAGTTTTAGAGGATGTATTTGTGCCCTTATATTTCTTTCATAGGTATCAAACAGAGGGTGTGTCAAAAATTATTGGAGGGTTGGAATATAATTATGCAGTGAAAGGTGACGGACAACAAACTGTTGTAATTGCAGATAAGGCATTGCAGAAAGAGGCTTTGAAAAGTATTTTGACCACTTTAGATGCTAATGAAATTGCAATACCAAAGGATAAGCTTAGTTTGTTTCCACCAAGAGCTTTTGGCACTCCTAGAACACGCGAATCTATAAATGGTAAAACCGGAGTTTCTTTTGATGCATTGTCAGCTGTTGAAACGGCTTCTGATATGACCTTATTATTTTTACTACATCCTGAGCGAGCATCAAGGTTAATTCAACAAAAATCTATAGAAACAGATAATGTAGGTTTAGAAGAAGTTATAGATGAATTAATTTCTAAAACAATTAACAGAAAACATAAAGATGCTTACTTAAGTGAAGCTCAAACAATTATTAATTTTAGAGTTTTGTTTCATATAATGAATCTAGCAGGGCATACAGAAGTACATCCTCAAGTGAATGCTATTGCTTCTCAAAAACTGAAAGAATTGAGCTTTCAATTGGTCAAAGATTCAGGTAGTAATGCTATACATGCTGAAATGATTAAAAGAATAAAAGAATTTAATGAACACCCAGAATTGTTCAAAGTGATACCTTCGCCTAAAATTCCTGATGGTTCTCCTATCGGTATGGGTTGTTTTCACTAATCTAAATACTCAACGTTGTAATGCAAATAAATCTTATAAGTGATACGGTAACAAAACCAACGCCTGGTATGTTAGATGCTATAATGTCGGCGGTTGTTGGTGATGATGTTTTTAAAGAAGATCCAACCGTAAATGCACTAGAAGAAAAAGTAGCCAATCTTTTTGGTATGGAGTCTGCGTTGTTTTTTCCAAGCGGTACTATGACAAACCAAACGGCTATTAAATTGCATACGCAACCTGGTGAACAGTTAATATGTGATAAATACGCTCATATATATAATTATGAAGGCGGTGGCGTTAGTTTTAACAGCGGAGTGTCTTGTAGATTAGTTGATGGTGATAGAGGTACAATGAGCGCAGCTCAAGTGGAAGCTGTTATAAACCCACCGGACTTTTATCATAGTCCGTTAACTAGCTTAGTATGTGTTGAGAATACGGCAAATAAAGGTGGCGGCACTTGTTGGGATTTTCAAGAGCTCCAAAAAATTAGAAAAATTTGTGACGAACATCATCTAGGTTTTCACTTAGATGGTGCTCGTTTATGGAACGCGATAGTAGAAAAGAAAGAGTCTGCCTTGCAGTATGGTCAACTATTTGACACTATAAGTGTGTGTTTAAGTAAAGGGCTTGGCTGTCCAGTTGGTTCCTTGTTATTAGGAACCAAAGAGCAAATGGATAAAGCCTTAAGAATCCGTAAGATTTTTGGTGGTGGTATGCGCCAATCTGGGTTTTTGGCTGCTGCTGCAATTTATGCTTTAGACCATAATATTGAAAGATTAGCTGAGGATCATAAAAAGGCCAAAGAAATAGGAAAAGCACTATCTGCTAAATCTTTTGTAAAAAAGGTTGAGCCTATAGAAACCAATATTGTCATTTTTGAAATAGATGAATCTTTTTTGACTAGCGATACTTTCGTCAATAAACTTAAGGAAAAGGATATTTTGATTATTGGTATGGGGCAGGGTAAATTACGTATGGTCACTCATTTAGACTATACTGATGCTATGCATGATGAGTTGTTAAAGCAATTAACAGCATTTTAAGCCTATTGAAGCCCTAGCTCAAGACTATTCGAAATATTTAAAATCCCATTCTCCATACCTGCCTCTGAAGTGTAAAGTCCGCTTGAACCAATGGTTATTCCATTTTGGTTTTTTAGCTCTACAAGAAATTTACCTTCAGTATTTGTCTTACGTTCAAAAAATTTAGTTCTAGCATCTTTTAAACCCTTAAAATCATTTAAGGTTTTATCTAAATCTTCTTTGCTTGAAAATGAAACACTTTTAAGCAATGTTTTACCATTCGTAGATTTTAATTTAAACACAAATTTGCCGTCTTTTTTTTTATCAATCTTTATCATATCCTTAAAGGTAAATAATAATTTCTCTCAATTTTAGTGACTTTCTAAATAATAGTGTGTCTTAATTATTGAGGTGTTTGATCAGTTAGTTTCAATTTGAACTTAACTCGAAGATGAAGTAACTAAATCAGATTTCTTAAACAATTTAATTAAATAACCATTTATAAATTTTAAACACTATCTACATGAAAAAATTATTATTCTTAGCAGTTGCATTTTCAGCATCTTTTGCAATGGCACAAGATTTGCCATCAAATCCTGAACCAGGTAAATGCTATGTGCGCTGTACAACACCAGATGTCTATGTGAACGAATCAACCACGATTACAACGAATCCGGCATACAAGGTGCTTAAGACAAATCCTGCTACTTTTAAAACGATTACAGAAAGAGTATTAGTTAGAGAAGAAGAGAAAGTATTAACCGTAGTTCCTGCAAAATGGGGGACTGAAACAGTAACATATGTGTCTAAAGCCGGTGGAAATTCTTTACAAGTTATACCTGCTGCGTTTTCTCCTAGCACACAAACTCTAGAAATTAAGCCTGCTTATGCTCAATGGGAATTAGGTGTTGCTGCTCCTGATTGTGAGTCAGGTAATCCTGATGATTGTAGATACTGGTGTTATAAAGGGTATCCTGCACAATTTGAGACTGTTTCTACACAAGTTCTTGCAAATGATGCTTCTACATCTAGTACTGCAATAGGTTCTAAAAATGGATCATATACAAAAACAGTATTGATTTCTCCAGCAACGGTTGTTGAGAAAATTATTCCTGCTGAGTACAGAGAAATTACTAAGACAGTATTAGATAAAGATGCTTACACTGCAGAAGAAACTGTTCCTGCCAAAACTACAATCATTACAAAAGAAGTTTTAAAGGAAAAAGGTGGATTAACTACTTGGAAAGAAGTAGAGTGTGCATTAGTTGAGTACCAAGCTTTACCTATCAATTGGGAGTCTGGAAGTGCTACTTTAACTGCAGAAGCTAGAAACTTAATTGATAATAGATTATTACCTGTATTGGCTCAAAACCCAGGTGTTAAAGTTGAATTGGCTTCACATACAGATTCTCAAGGTGGTGCAGCTTCAAACCAAAATCTTTCTGAAAGAAGAGCAAAGGCTGTTGCTGATTATTTAATAACTAAAGGTGTTAACTCTAGTCTTTTAGTAGCAAATGGTTACGGTGAAACTAAATTATTAAACAGATGTAAAGACGGTGTTTCTTGTACTGCAAGAGAGCATGCGGCAAACAGAAGAACTCAATTTAGATTAATTAATAACTAAGTTATTAATTTAGACAAAGTAAAAAGGGCTTATACATTTGTATAAGCCCTTTTTATATATGTGAAATTTATGAACTTAAATATTTTTTTTCAGTAGACGAACATGTGAATCTATTACTCCGTTCATACTATAGCCAGATAGTTGATCCAATTCTTTTCCTTTAGAGTCTATTACTTTTAATAAAGGAAAAACCTTTCTTTTGTTTAGCTTGTTAAGCAACTCTTTGTTGTGAGCGAACTGTTTTTCTGATAGCAAATCTTTATTTCGAGGTACATCTATATATAATAAAACATAATTGTCAGACAATTCTTGAAATTCATTCGTGTCGAACAAATCTGTTTTTAGCATTTTACATGGCGGACACCAATCACTACCCGTAAAATAGACAAGTACATTTTTATCTTGCTTTTTTGCTTTGGATATAGCTGTATCATAATCTGTTAGCCATTTACAATTTTCAACACTACCATAATCTGCCTGAGCAGTGATGAATAATGGAAGCATAAATAGAATGATAACGTATTTCATATCCAAGATTTTGTTGTTTAAGTGCAAAAAACTTGCCAATCTTACTTAAATAACGAGTCCATACCCGGAATATTGGGCATGCCCTCTTTTGCCACGGCAGCTAATTCGGCTTCGTTTACGTTAGAAGCATTTTGTATGGCCTTGTTTAAAGTCATAATTAAGTAGTCTTCTAGTTGCTCTTTGTCTTCTAAAAGACTGTCATCTATTGTTATTTTCTTCAATTCTCTGTTAGCAGTAATAGTTACTGATAATAAGTTATCCTTTGATTTTTCCTCAAGTATAACGGTATCTAATCTTTTTTTTGTGGCTTCTACTTTTTTTTGGGTCTCTTTAAGTTTCCCCATCATACCCATCATATCTCCGAACATAATTTAACTTTTAGATTTAGAATGTAAAAATAATAAAATAGGATGGCATTTTTGTTTTTAAGTATTCTAAAAGGGGATCTGTGAATTAGTCTTATTTTTGTCTGCTTATTAAATAATGTACTTTATATGAGTCTAAAGAATCCGCCAATAGCGAAAAAAATCCCAAAAGAGTTAATCATTCATAATGATGTTCGTTTGGATAACTATTATTGGCTTAATGACAAGGAGAACAAAGAAGTTATTTCATATTTAGAGGCAGAGAACGATTACTATAATGCTTTAACAGGGCATACTAAAGATTTTCAAGAATCTCTTTTTCAAGAAATGAAGGGCAGAATTAAAGAGGATGATTCTTCTGTGCCATATAGATTAAATGATTATTGGTATAGTACTAGATATGTAATAGGAGGTGAATACCCTTTATATTCAAGATTCAAGCAGCACTTAAATGCTGAAGAAGAAATAATGTTCAATGGTAATGATATGGCAAAAGGTCATGATTACTTTAGTCTTGGAGGTATTGCAATTAGTCCAAATAACAAACTTGCAGCTTTTGGTGTAGATACTGTTTCTAGAAGGCAATACACATTACAGATTAAGAATCTTGATACAGGTGCAATTTTAGATGATAAAATTGAGAACACAACTGGTGGTGGAGTTTGGGCTAATGATAACGAAACTTTATTTTATACAAGAAAAGACCCTGTAACTCTTCGTTCAGATAAAATCTACAAGCATAAATTAGGAACACCAACGTCTGAAGATATTTTGATTTTTCATGAGGATGATGATACATTTAGCACTTTTATTTACCGTACTAAATCTAAAAAGTATTTGGTAATTGGCTCTTTTAGTACATTAACTTCTGAATTTCAAATTTTACCTACTGATAATCCTGATGGGGAATTTGAAGTTTTCTCTCCAAGAAAGCGAGGTTTAGAGTATACTATTTTTCATTATGAGAATTCTTTCTACATTTTAACGAATAAGGACAAAGCTGAGAATTTTAAGTTAATGCGTACCTCAGAACAAGAAACAACTTCTGAGCATTGGCAAGAATTTATCCCTCATCGTGAAGAAGTCTTATTAGAGGATATTGATATTTTTAAAGAATATTATGTGCTATCTGAACGTGAAAACGGACTTAATAAGATTCGTATAATAAGATGGGACGGTAGTGAAGAATACTTTTTACCATTTCAAAGTGAAACTTATACCGCCTATGTTGGTAGTAATCCTGATTTTGATACCGAAATATTAAGATATTCCTATAACTCAATGTCGACACCGAGTTCGGTTATTGATTTTAATATGCGAACTAAGGCAAAGGATATTAAAAAAGAGCAGGAAGTACTTGGAGGTCTTTTTGATAAAGATAATTACAAAGAACTCCGTTTGTGGGCTACTGCACGTGATGGTGAGAAAATACCAATGTCTTTGGTATATAGAAAAGATACTGTCTTAGATGAGAGTACACCAATATTACAATATGCATATGGCTCTTATGGCGCCACAATAGATCCTTATTTCTCTACAGTACGTTTAAGTTTATTGGATCGTGGTTTTGTTTATGCAATTGCGCATATAAGAGGAGGGGAGTATTTAGGTCGTAGATGGTATGATAATGGTAAATTATTACAAAAGAAAAATACATTTACCGACTTTATTGATTGTTCTAAATTCTTAATTGAACAAAAGATGACCAGTGCCAGTCATTTGTATGCCATGGGTGGCTCTGCCGGTGGTTTGTTAATGGGTGCAATTATCAACATTCAGCCAGAAATATATAATGGAGTAATTGCTGCAGTACCCTTCGTTGATGTAGTTACGACGATGCTAGACGATTCTATTCCGTTAACTACAGGTGAATATGATGAATGGGGAAACCCTAATGAAAAGGAGTATTATGAATATATGAAGTCATACTCTCCATATGATAACGTAGTAACGCAAGAATATCCAAACATGTTGGTAACTACAGGTTTGCATGACTCTCAAGTACAATATTTTGAACCAGCTAAATGGGTAGCTAAATTGAGGGAATTAAAAACAGATACGCATCTATTATTGCTTAATACGAACATGGAAGCTGGTCATGGTGGTGCTTCAGGTAGGTTTGAGTCTTTACGTGAGGTGGCCAAAGAATACGCCTTTCTTTTAGATTTAGAAGGAAAAATCGCATAGTTGAAAAAAAATAGTATTTTTGCATCAGAAATTTTAACAAATTTCGTTTATAGAAATAACTAAACATTGATCCCCCTTATGAAAAATGAGATCAGGGCTTACAACAATATTTTAGAATTAGTAGGTAATACACCGCTAGTTAAATTAAATAGAATTGCTGAAGGTCTTACCGGTAATTTTTACGCGAAGGTCGAGGCTTTTAACCCAGGCCATTCTTCTAAAGATAGAATTGCTATTCATATAATTGAGCAGGCTGAGAAAGCAGGTTTACTTATGGAAGGTAGTACTATAATCGAGACTACTTCTGGTAATACTGGTTTTAGTATTGCTATGGCTAGTATTATCAAAGGTTACGATTGTATTTTGGCGGTTAGCTCAAAATCATCTCCAGATAAGATTGACATGCTTCGTTCTATGGGAGCTAAGGTTTATGTTTGTCCGGCACATG
Organism: uncultured Maribacter sp.; assembly: GCF_963977385.1. GTDB lineage: Bacteria > Bacteroidota > Bacteroidia > Flavobacteriales > Flavobacteriaceae > Maribacter. The sequence goes on from NZ_CAXBOU010000015.1 coordinate 109,137, forward strand.
TTAGTGCAGATGATCCTAGGTCATATTACGAAGTTGCAAAAAGACTACACAAAGAAACAAAAGGCTCCATTTATATCAATCAGTACTTTAATAAACTGAATATGGAAGCTCACTACAAATCAACAGGCCCTGAAATATGGGAGCAAACAGGTGGGCAAATTACACATTTGATTGCTTGTAGTGGAACTGGCGGTACTATTTCTGGTACGGCACGTTATCTAAAAGAGCAAAACCCCAATATTAAAGTTATCGGAGTTGATGCTTTTGGGTCGGTATTGAAAAAATATCATGAGACGGGAAAATTAGATGTCAATGAAATTTATCCGTACCGTATAGAAGGTTTAGGTAAAAACTTGATTCCTGGCGCTACCGATTTTAGTATTATCGATGAGTTTATAAAGGTTACCGATGCTGAAAGTGCACATACTGCTAGAGAAATTTCTAGAACAGAAGGTATTTTCGTTGGTTACACGAGTGGTGCGGTAATGCAAGCTATCAGACAATTGAACGAATTAAATACATTTGATAAGAATAGTAATGTAGTTGCTATTTTTCCAGATCATGGTTCTCGTTATATGAGTAAAATTTATAGCGACCAATGGATGGAAGATCAGGGTTTCTTAAACACAAGTACTGTAGAAGAAACACAGGAGATTCAATTTATCAAATAATATAAATTATATAATTTTAAAAAAAAAAGTGGGTTTATAGCCCACTTTTTTGCATTGTAAATAATTTATGAATCCTAATCAAATTTATTTACTTTTGCAAACAGAACTGAATTAAGCAATGAGAGACTTATTTGATAGAATTTTACAGAATAAAGGCCCTTTGGGTAAATGGGCTTCACAAGCTGAAGGATATTTCGTTTTTCCTAAATTAGAAGGTCCTATTTCCAATAGAATGAAATTTCAAGGTAAAGATGTTATTACTTGGAGTATCAATGATTATTTAGGCTTGGCAAATCTTCCTGAGGTTAAAAAAGTAGATGGCGAAGCAGCTGCTGAGTATGGTTCAGCTTACCCGATGGGAGCTAGAATGATGAGTGGTCACACTGAATTTCATGAGCAATTGGAAAAAGAATGTGCTGCTTTTGTTGAAAAAGAAGCTTCTTATTTATTGAATTTTGGTTACCAAGGTTTTATGTCAGTTATAGACGCCCTTGTAACTAAAGACGATATCATTGTTTATGATGTAGATTGTCACGCGTGTATTATCGATGGCGTTCGTTTACATATGGGTAAACGATTTACTTTCGTTCACAATAACACAGAAAGTCTTGAAAAGAACTTAGAGCGTGCTACTAAGATGGCAGAACAAACTGGAGGAGGTATTTTAGTTATTTCTGAAGGAGTATTTGGAATGCGAGGAGAACAAGGTATTCTTAAAGAGATAGTTGCTCTTAAGAGTAAATTTAATTTCCGTCTTTTAGTTGATGATGCACATGGTTTTGGAACGTTAGGAAAAACAGGTGCAGGAGCAGGACAAGAGCAAGGAGTGCAAGATGGTATTGATGTGTACTTAGCTACTTTTGCTAAATCAATGGCTAGTATTGGTGCTTTCGTAGCTGCTGACCAAGGTATTATTGACTATTTAAAATATAACCTACGTTCACAAATGTTCGCTAAATCATTGCCTATGGTTTATGTGAAGGGAGCATTGAAACGTTTAGATATGTTACGTACCCAACCTGAGCTTAAAGCTAAATTATGGGAGAACGTAAATGCGCTTCAAAATGGATTAAAAGAAAATGGTTTTGATATAGGTACAACTACAAGTTGTGTAACCCCTGTTTATCTTAATGGTAGTATACCTGAGGCGATGGCATTAGTGAAAGATTTAAGAGAAAATCATGGTATTTTCTGTTCTATCGTAGTATATCCGGTAATACCTAAAGGTCTAATACTTTTACGTTTAATACCAACTGCTACGCATACATTACAAGACGTAGAGGAAACTTTAACAGCATTTTCATCTATTCGTGAGCGTTTGCAGAACGGGACTTATAAGAGGCTATCTGCTGCAGTTGCAGCGGCAATGGGTGAATAAAACCAAATTGTTATATAATTTTAAAAAGCCCAGTATCAAATGTGATACTGGGCTTTTTAATTATGCTTTATTCAATGCCTTTCTATAGGTTCTTCTACGTTTATAGATGACAGGGTCGAAATGTTTCCACATTTGTTTAATGGCTAAGTTCTCTTCAAGTTCAGGTGTTCTAAAGCACATATCAATATCTTTTTCGGTAAAGGTTTTGTAATACTCATTAAATATTACTGCCGTAACCCCTTTATTCTGATATTCAGGATGTATACCTACGAGATAAAAAATTACGTCCTTGCTATTCTTCTTTGCTTTTAGAAGGTGATATAATCCGAATGGAAATAATTTTCCATTGGCTTTCTGTAGCGCTTCAGAAAATGAAGGCATTACTATAGCGAAAGCAATTAGTTTATCATCTTTGTCCTTAATGAATTTTATGTACTCAGGATTGATAAAGCTGATATACTTCTTTTTAAAATATGCTTTTTGAATTTCTGTAATAGGAACGAAAGATGACAAACTAGCGTAGGTTTCATTGAAAAGGTCGAACATTTCATCTGCCATGGGCATTACTTCCTTTGTCTTGGTGAAATTAACCTCCTTTAAACCATAACGTCTTTTTACTAAATCGTTCAATTTTGAAAAAAGTTTCGGATCCGCATTCTTTGCTGGAAACTTATTTTCCATGTATTCCTTTTCCTTTACAAAGCCTAAATTTTCATAATGGTCTTTGTAATAGGGGTGATTGTACCAAGTAATCATGGTTCCTATATGGTCGAAACCTTCGACCAAAACACCTACTTTATCTAAATTTGAAAAGCCTACTGGGCCTTCCATATATTCTAAGTTGTGTTGATTTCCAATTTCAGCTACCTTATCTAAAAGTGCTTTTGAAACTGATGGGTCATCAATAAAATCGAACCATCCAAAACGCATTTTCTTTACCTTTTGTTGGTTTACTTCTAAGTGATTTAAAATGGCAGCAACACGCCCTACCAACTTGTCTCCATCAAAAGCTAGAAAGAACCAAGCTTCGGCATCTTTAAAAACAGGATTTTTATCCTTATTAAAACTTTCCAGTTCATCATTAATAATTGGGGGTACCCAATATTTATTGTTTTTGTAAAGTGAAAAAGGAAAGGTAACAAAGCGCTTTAGGTCTTGCTTTGTTTTAGCTTCATGTAGTGTGATCATTGAACTTCTTTAGAAGTATCAATATTAGGAATATTAATCAGAACAGAAAAGAGGTAAGAATGAAAAATGATTAAGAGGTAAATGTCTTAAAAGTCTATCTCGTTACTCTCTTTGTTTTTCTTTTTCTTTTTTTCTTCCTTCTTTAATTTTTTAAGTTGCTTTTTGGAAGGACCAAGGTCAATATCTTCAGCGCCGCTACCATTATTCTTTTTCTTTTTGTCCTTTTTCATGGCCTTTTTATCAATAGCGCCACCATTTTGGTCTGCCTCTTGGTCTTCTATAGGTTTTAGGCTATCCTGATGAAAATCCATTCTGTATGAACCTCCTAGTCCAATGAAAATACGGGAAGGTGTGTTTTTTAAACTTGCACCCATGTTAAAATCTAATTGTAAGTTTTCTTTCAATAAATGGGCAATACCTCCTCTAATCAATAGGTCGGCGTATTGATCGCTTTGTATACCTTGATGCTCAACAAATACACTCCACTTCGGATTTCTAAAGGCGTGAGATAGGGATATTAAATAACTTAATTCTGGGTCATCAGAACTAATACGGTCTAAAGCAGTATTGGTAATCAAAACAAATCTCGGAGTTATACGACTTTGTGTAGCAATCATACCTCGGTACGATAGCGTTGGTTCACCCACATAAAAAGGGTTGTCGCCAATTACAAAATTAGCACCACCGTACAAGGAAACTGCTGGTATTAAATTTTTAAGCTGAAATTTATTATTTGCTCTCCAACTATAAAGATTTGGTTTATTAGCCTCCTCACTTTTAAAAGGGTCATAAATTAAATATTTAAGTCCTAAACGATTTCTTGAGAAATCTCTTCGTTTTGCAAGTAGGTTAAAATTAGAATACGTTATATCCTGGTCTTGAAAAGTACCTTCATAATTAAGTTCTAGTCGCTCAAATAACAATCCGTATCGTAATGAAATATCACTGCCCCAAATATCAGATTGGGTGTTCAGTAATGTGTGATCACGCTGCTCATAGAACACTCCTAATTCTGCTTGAACTACATTTTTTCCAACAGCATATGCACTTACCGAAAGGCCTGGTCTGTTTGAGTTTATAACATCTGTATATTGTGAAATACCAACTAATGGTAAAAATAAAAGAATGCTTAATACGTATTGATATGATTTTGAGTAGACAAATAGACTATTCATGAACACGATTTTATATTTATTTTAATATTATGATTCTATGTTATACAACGTGATAATTGTATTTTTGATATACATAAGCAGTAATAAATGGCTTTTTTAAAAACTATATTGATAATTCTTTTGGTGTATTACCTACTAAAATTTTTAGTACGGTTATTTGCGCCAAAAATTTTAAGCTACGCAGCGAAGAAAACAGAATCACATTTTAAGCAAGCTTTTGACACGCAACGTGCTTCAAGTGAAGAAAATGTAGGAGACGTTATAATAAATAAAAAAACTTCTAAGAAAAAAGCTGATTCTGAAAAAGTAGGTGAATACATTGATTTTGAAGAGCTAGACTAGTTATCTTTGTAAAAACACTACTTATTTAGCAAATGAAGCAAGGCTTAAAATTCTTTTTCATCCATTTTTTTGTTATTGTATTTTTTATAATTGCTGCTTTGGCATACTTCAGCCCTGTTCTTCAAGGTAAGGTAATGTACCAGCATGATATTGCTCAGTATACTGGGATGGCCAAAGAACAGAACGATTTTAGAAAATCTAATGATCAAGAACCATATTGGACAAATAGCGCATTCGGTGGTATGCCGACTTATCAGTTAGGAGCAAATTATCCTCATAATTATATTAAGAAATTAGATCGTTTAATTCGATTTTTACCAAGACCTGCAGATTATCTCTTTTTATATTTCATAGGATTCTACATTCTTCTGTGTTGCTTAAAGGTTGATTATCGTTTAGCAATAGTCGGAGCATTAGCCTTTGGTTTTTCAACATACCTTATAATTATCTTAGGTGCAGGGCATAATGCAAAAGCACATGCCGTAGCTTATTTACCTGTTCTATTGGCAGGGATTGTTCTTGTTTTTCGAAAAAAATATCTTTGGGGCTTTGTTTTAACGGCCTTGGCAATGGCCTTAGAAATTACTGCTAACCATTATCAAATGACGTATTACTTTATGCTACTTGTACTTGTTTTGGGTATGGTGTATTTGGTTTATGCCATAAAGGAAAAACAAATAAAACATTTTTTTATTTCTGTTGGCATCTTGCTAGTAGCAGTTACTCTTGGTATTGCTGCTAATGCAACGGGATTAATGGCGACAAAAGAATATGCAGATTGGAGTACACGTGGTAAAAGTGAATTAACCATCAACCCAGATGGTTCTGCAAAAGAAGATACTGGCGGATTAAGTAAAGGGTACATAACCAATTGGAGTTATGGAATTACTGAATCATTAAACCTGTTTGTGCCACGTCTTTTTGGTGGGGCAAGTCAGGAGAATTTAGGTGAAGATTCTAAGTCCTTTAATTATTTAATTGATAAAGGTTTGCCAAGGTCTAGTGCTTTAAATTTTGTAAGTGGTTTGCCTTTATATTGGGGTGACCAACCTGGTACATCTGGTCCTGCATATTTAGGGGCCGTAATATTCTTTCTATTTGTTTTAGGATTGTTTTTGGTGAAAGGAAAGCATAAATGGTGGCTATTAATTGGATCTTTATTATCCTTGGTTTTATCATGGGGTAAAAACTTTAGTGTACTTACCGATTTCATGATAGACTATTTTCCGTTGTACGATAAGTTTAGAGCGGTTTCATCAATTCAGATAGTATTAGAGCTTTGTGTGCCAATTTTGGCAATTCTAGCTTTAAAAAAGTTATTCATGGATAAAGTACCGCAAGGGGATAAAATGAAATCTTTGACTTTAGCTGCTGGAACGGTTTTAGGAATTGGCGTATTATTATTTGTATTTAAAGGAGCTTTTGACTTTGTTGGTGTCTCTGATGATAACTTACGAATGACTGGGTTAGAAGAGCTACCAGAAATGTTACGTTTAGATCGGATGAGCGTTTATACAAGTGATTTACTTCGTTCTTTAGGTTATGTATTGGTAACTTCTTTATTGATTTGGTTTTATTTGAAGGAGAAATTAAAAATGAATCTCGTAATTATTGCTATTGGTGTATTAGTGGTAGTTGATTTAGTCGGAGTCGATTTACGTTATGTGAACAATGATAATTTTGTATCTAAACGTAAAATGTTGGAGCCTTTTCAAGAATCTGCGGCAGATAAACTGATTGCTAAAGACGATGGTGTATTTCGTGTTTTTGACCAAACAGACGGATTTGATTCAGCAAAAACAGCATATTTTCATCAAAGTATTACAGGGTATCATGCAGCGAAACCTGCTGGTATGCAAGACCTTTTTGATTTTCATATTTATAATGGAAATCTCACGGTTTTAAATATGTTGAATATTAAGTATGTAATTAGAAAAGATGAAGAAGGCAATTCTTTTCCAATTGAAAACCCAAATGCCAATGGAAATGCTTGGTTCATTAAGGAACTTAAACCTGTTGAAAATGCTAATGCTGAAATTCTGGCTTTAGATAGTTTAGATTCCAAAAGTAGTGCAGTTTTTAATGCTTCAATAAACAAGGATATTTCACAATTGAAGTATCCGGTTGATTCTACAGCATCAATTTCTTTAATCGATTATGAGCCAAATCATCTTACGTACGCTTCAAAGAATAGTAATGAAGGTGTTGCCGTTTTTTCTGAAATGTATTATGTGAATGGATGGAATGCTTATATAGATGGTCAAGAGAGCGATTACTTTAAAGTTGATTATGTGCTTAGAGCTTTAACAATTCCTTCGGGAGAGCATAAAATAGAATTCAAATTTGAACCAGAAGTAGTAGTTCAAGGAAGTAAAATAACTCTTGCTAGTACTATTTTGTTAGGCTTAGTTATTGTTGGGGGATTAGGTTTTTCTTTTTGGAAGGCTAAAAAAGAGGAAGAAGAATAATGAGAAAGGTTTTGGTCATTACTTATTATTGGCCACCTGCTGGCGGACCTGGTGTACAGCGTTGGCTCAAATTTGTTAAGTATCTCAGAGATTTTGATGTTGAACCCGTACTATATATTCCTGAGAGCCCACATTATCCCCTGACGGATGAATCCCTTTTAAAAGATATACCGAACAATTTAACTATATATAAGCATCCTATAAAGGAGCCTTATCGACTAGCTTCATTGTTTTCAAGTAAGAAGACCAAGCGTATTAGTTCAGGTATTATACAATCTAAAAATCAGTCTTTTATTGAAAGAGTTTTTTTATGGGTGAGGGGTAATCTCTTTATTCCCGATGCTCGAAAATTTTGGATAAAACCATCAGTTAACTATTTAAAAGATGTTTTAGAAAAAGAAAGTATCGGTACAATAATCACTACCGGCCCACCACACAGTGTGCATTTAATTGGATATCATTTAAAACAAATAAAATCTCTAAATTGGATAGCAGATTTCAGAGATCCTTGGACTACTATAGGCTATCATAAAAAGTTAAAACTCACTTCACTCGCAGAAAAGAAACATAAGCGCTTAGAATCTAAAGTACTTAATTCAGCAGATAAAATTATAGTGACTAGTGAGACCACTAAAAACGAATTTCAGCAAATTACAAATCAACCGATTAAAGTAATTACAAATGGTTTTGATGGTGATATATCAAGCAATCAAAAGCTTGATGATAATTTTACTATTTCTCATATTGGTTCTATGCTTACAGGACGAAACCCTGTTAATTTATGGCGGGTTTTATCTGAGTTGACGAAACAGAGTATTGATTTTAAAAAAGCCTTAAAACTTCAGTTTATTGGTGTAATTAGTGATGATGTATTACAAACGATAAATGATTTGGACTTGCAAGAAAATATTCAAATTATCGGATATGTTTCACATGAAGAAGCTTTAGAATATCAAAAAACTTCTCAAATTTTGTTATTGGTAGAGATTAATTCACTAGAAACAGCAGGTATAATTCCAGGAAAGTTATTTGAATACATGGCTGCCAAGCGCCCCATTCTAGGTGTAGGTCCCCAAAACTGGGAAGTTGCTGATATTATTAAATCAACCAAATCAGGATTCATATTTGAACATTCTGATGACATTACCCTTAAAAACGTACTTTTAAATTGGTTTGAACAATTTAAGAAAGGGGAATTATCGGTTTTGTCAAACGATATTGAACAATATAGTAGAAGAGAACTCACTCGAAAATTGGCTGAAAATATTTAATGGGTATCATACTAAAACAATCATTGAACAACACCATTGTAACCTATATTGGTTTTGCAATAGGAGCAGTCAATACATTGTTTTTGTACACAAATTTTATGCAGCCTGATAACTACGGGCTAATTCAAGTTATTTTATCGGTTTCTGCGGTATTGATGCCTATTCTTGCTTTTGGAGTGCCTAATAGTTTAGTTAAATTCTATTCTAGCTTTAAAACTGATAGTGGTCAAGATGGATTTTTAACCTTAATGTTATTGCTTCCCTTGGTTCTCATAATACCTATTGGAATACTAAGTTATTTTGCGAATGAAGCCATTGGTAATTTACTATCAAAAGAGAATGCCGTAGTTCGAGATTATGTGTGGCATATCTTTTTTGTAGGTATGGCTATGGCCTATTTCGAAGTGTTTTATGCGTGGGCACGAATACGAATGAAATCGATGTTCGGTAATTTTATGAAAGAAGTTTTTTGTAGAATCGCTCAAACTCTATTGTTATTGCTATTATGGTTTAAGATAATTGATATTGAGTTTTTTATCAATGCATTGGTAGGGTGTTATTTGCTACGAACAGTAATCATGAAATTTTATGCTTACCGTGTACGGAAGCCTAAACTCAATTTTAATTTACCTCAGAACTGGCAAAATATAGTAAAATATAGTGCTTTAATTATTTTAGGAGGTTCTACTGCCATTGTACTTTTGGAAGTTGATAAGGTAATGCTAAATAATTTTCTTAAAATTGAAAATGTAGCCTATTATGCAGTTGCTGGTTTTATAGCATCGACAATAGCTGTTCCTTCGCGAGCTATGCATCAAATAACATATCCTTTAACGGCGAAATATTTAAATGATAAAAATAAGCCTGCTCTAAAAGAATTGTATCAAAAAAGTTCTTTGACACTTTTCATCGTTTCAGGTTTGCTTTTTCTTTTGATACTGCTTAATCTAAATGATTTATATGAATTGCTGCCCGAAAAATATTCCGGAGGTTTTATGATTGTTTTTTGGATAGGATTGACAAAGGTTTATGATTCTCTTTTGGGTAATAATAATTCCATATTATTCAATTCAGACTACTACAGTTCTATTTTGTTTTTCGGAGTTTTATTGGCTGTTTTGGCAATTGTTTTCAACTTATGGCTTATACCAACTTACGGCATAGATGGTGCTGCAATAGCTAGTTTCACTGCGTTTTTCATCTATAATACATTGAAATTAGCCTATGTAAAGATTAAATTTAAAATTGTTCCTTTTACACATGAAACCTATAAAGTTCTTGCTTTATTGGTTATTGTGGGAGTGATATTCTCAACATTTTCTCTTCCTTTTCATCCTATAGTAAACATTGCCATAAAAAGCATATTAATGATAGTTATGTATTTAGGTGTTCTATATAGATTTAAGATATCTGAAGATGTATATGGTTTTTTAAATAAATACTTAAGTCGTTAATTACATCTTAGCTTCTACTTTTTGACGAGAGGTTTGTATTCCGTATTGCTGCTTATAAATCTTTACTATAATTAAGAAAAGACTTATAATTAGTGGACCAAAAATAAGACCGACAAACCCGAATAGGGGTATACCAATTAATACTCCAATTAATGTGATTAGCGGATGTATACTATCGAGTTTTTTTAATACGAATAAACGAATTACATTATCTGTCAAACCAACTACTAAAATTCCGTAAAGCAATACTCCCCATGCTTGAAAATCATTACCACTTGCTATACTTAATACAAATACAGGAAATATACCAATGAAAGTTCCTATAAAAGGAATCATGGAGCCTATGGTTACGATAACAAACCAGAATAATGGATTTTCGATTCCGAAAATAAAAAAACCAATAAGTGCAATAATACCTTGAGCCAATGCCACCAAAGGAATTGCTATTGCATTTGAACGTACAACACTATCTATTTCTTTGCCTAATATTACTAAAGTTTTATTGCTCAAGGGAAGGTATTCTAGTAATGATTCCTTTAATTGTTTAGGACTTATTAACATATAATAAAGTATGAATAGGAGTATACCTAGTGAAATAATCATATTAAATGTTCCAGAAGCGAAACCCTGTAAATTTTCAGTTAGCCAACCTGATGCTTGCTTAGGATCTATGGTAGAGGAAACATCATACTGTATATATTTTTCAAGTTGAAATATTTGTTCTTTTAAAGCTTTGGTTACCTCTTCAGATTTATCTGCCAAATTTCCTAATTCAGAACTTAACATTAAAACAGCTCCTGATAAGGGTATAAAAATACCGATGGTTGCTGCGAAAATAAGTAGTAAAGCTGCCCTGGATTTCTTTATACCTTTGTTGATTAGCTTTATCATCCATTTTCTTAGAATAACATATAGGGTAAGAGCCCCCAAAACCCCAGATATATAGGGTAACATATATTTTATAATCAACCCTCCTAGAAATATGATAAGTAACAGAATTATAAGCTGTCTAATAATTTTATGATTCATTCTTTTCATCTTTACGGTATAACTGAACTATTTTAAATTTGAAGAAAAGTTAAATTTATAATGCCGTAATAATTAACCCACATCCTTAATTTTGTAATTCAAAAATTACTTAGTAGATCTAATTGTAATACTATCTACTATAGTTTCACCAATATGCAATTAGTAGAAACACATATCGTAGCGTTTAATTTGCAAGTAGAAAGACTACAAGAATATGGGGTAGGGGTGTTCAAAAGAATATCTTCTAAATCTGCTTTGAAAAAAGCTATTAAGAAGAAAATGGTTTTTGTGGATGGTAAGGTTGCAACTACAGCAACTTTTATTAAAGGAGGAGAAAGAATCGAATATCATTATAACTCAGATAACGAAACGGAAACGCGCCTTAAGTTAAAACTTGAGGTTATTTATGAGGATGATTATTTGGCGATAATTAATAAGCCAGCGGGAATTTTAGTAAGTGGAAATAGCTTTAAGACGGTAGCTAATGCCTTGGGTCAAAACTTGAAGGCAAGTCCTGTTTTTGATGCGGTACAACCACAACCTGTTCATCGTTTAGATTATGCAACTACAGGTTGTCTTATGGTAGGTAAAACCAATACATCAATAACCGCTTTAAATCAATTATTTGAAAGCAGGCAGATTGATAAAACATATTTTGCAGTTACCATTGGATGTATGAAATCATCAGGATTGGTAGATATACCTATTGATGGAAAAGTGGCTATTTCATCCTATCAAGTTTTAGAAAGTATTGCTTCTGAACGATTTGAATGTTTGAATTTGGTTAAGTTAAGTCCTAGATCAGGTCGACGACATCAGTTAAGGAAGCATATGTTGGCACTTGGAAATCCTATCTTAGGTGATGCAACATATTATTTAAATGATTTACTTTTAAAAGGAAAGGGACTTTATTTACAGGCGCATTCTTTGGGGTTTACACATCCTATTTCGAAAGAGAAAATGTATATAAATTCGCCGTTTCCTAAAAAGTTTAAAAAGTTATTTCTAAATCCTGTTTCTGATAATAGGGAAATATAAAGAAAGCGCCGCAATGAACGTATTCATTACGGCGCTTAACAACTAACCAACCTAAAAACTATTTTTAATTTCTTCTACTACTTCTTGTTGTAGCTGATCTTGAAGTTGTGCTTCTTAAAGGAGCTTTACTTACTGATCTAGAACTTGAACTTCTACTAATTTTACTTTGACTTCTAGACGGACTTTTAGTCGCGGTTCTAGCAGTACTAGTACGTTGAGTTCTAGTATTCTTAGCAGTTCTTGTATTTGCACTTCTGCTCACTGGTTTTTTATACGTAGTAGTACTTCTTTTTACAGTTGAACTTCTTGGGGTACTAGTTACCTGTCTTTTAGTAATCGTTCTGTTTGGTGTACTACGTACAGCTGAGTTATTACCTCGCTTAACCGTTCCATTATTAGAAGAACTTCTAGCTACTGTTCTACTTTGTGCAGATCTACCACTGTTGGTATTACTACGTCTTACTGTAGTTGACCTGTTTACTGTTGAACTTCTACTGGTTCTTGTTTTGTTATTAGATGCTATTGCTCTATTGCTTTTTATCGCATTATCTCTCTTTGCAACACTTCTGTTACTTCTATAAGAGTTGTTTCTTACAGCAACACGTTTATCGTTTCTGTAAATAGTAGCTCTTTCATTTCTTACCTTGTTATATCTATATTGCTTACCAACATTTACATAAGATTTTCTATAATTATTTCTATATGGGCTATAGTAAGAATATCTAATAGGTGTATAATGTCTTCTATAAGGACTATTATATACGAAACTGAAACCTATTGCTGGTCTTACAAACCATCTATGAAATGGTCGATACACATAGTTTCTATTATATATGTTGATATAACCAGTGTGGTAATCATAAAAACCACGGTTGTTATAATAAACATTCATTCCACCAACTCTACGTACACGGTTGTTTAAGTAATTGATATCTACATCACCAATTTGATTAACACGACCATAATAGTCATAATAAATGGGAACATTTTCAACTTGTATCACCGCACCATAATCATCATACTGAGCATATGGGCTATAATCAAAACCAGAGTTAAAGGTTACACCGTTTCTGCTACCAGTTATTTGATTATCAATATAGAAATCAAATTCACCGTCAGGATATACAGAAAATGTAATTCCATTTTCTATAAAAATAAATGAGTTGTCGTATCTATAAGCATTGCTGGTAGCAACCTTATCTTCTTTAATACTTGTAGCGAAAACACCTGTAGTGCCTAAAATCATCGCCGTAAAAAGGAGTACTAATTTCTTCATGATATAAGGTTTTAAATTTTGAGTATAAATATTCACACTCGGTTAACATATTACAAACAACGTGCCAAAAAAATAAAAATTCCATTAAAATATTGATTATCAATACTTTAATGGAATTTATAAGTTTGAGTTTTACTGAAATTTTATGCTGTATTCCTAATTTAGCTTACCTTTTAAATACCCAGCAGTAAAAGATTTTTTGCTTTTGGCTACCTCTTCTGGCGTGCCCTCAGCTAGTAATTGCCCACCATTTTCCCCACCACCCGGGCCAAGGTCAATAATATAATCGGCACATTTTATTAAGTCTATGTTATGTTCTATTACAACAATTGAATGTCCCTTTTTAATTAGAGCATTAAAAGATTTCAATAGTTTTTGAATATCATGAAAGTGTAATCCTGTAGTAGGTTCATCAAAAATAAATAAGGCTTTATCCTTTGTACTTCCTTTTATTAAGAAAGAAGCCAATTTAATACGTTGTGCTTCACCCCCAGAAAGAGTAGAGGAGGATTGCCCCAATGTCACATACCCTAAGCCGACGTCTTGTAATGGTTTAAGCTTAGTTACAATTTTGGTCTGCTCTCCATTTTCAAAAAATAGGATTGCATCGTCGATGGTCATATTAAGAACATCATCAATATTGGCATTGTTGAAAGTAACTTCTAACACTTCTTTCTTAAAGCGTTTACCTCCACATGTTTCACATTCTAAATGAACATCGGCCATGAACTGCATTTCTACCGTAATCTCCCCTTCACCTTTGCATTTTTCACATCGGCCACCATCCACATTAAAAGAAAAATGTTTCGCCTGGTAATTTCTAATTTTGCTTAATTTCTGACTAGCATATAAGTTTCTAATATCATCATATGCTTTAATATAGGTAACCGGATTAGAACGTGAAGACCTGCCGATTGGGTTTTGATCTACAAATTCTACATGCTTTATATGTTTGTAGTTTCCTTCTACAGAAATAAATTGACCAGCCTTTTCGCCATAACCACCTACTTCCTTTAAAATAATAGGGTAAAGTAACTTCTTTACCAAGGTACTTTTTCCACTACCAGAAACTCCAGTTACCACAGTAAGCATATCTAGCGGAAAGGTTACATCTATATTTTTAAGGTTATGCTCTCTAACACCTTTTATTGTAATGTGGTTTTTAGAAGTTCTTCGTTCTTTCGGAACCTTAATTTCCATTTTACCATTAAGGTATTGCGCCGTTAGAGATTTAGATTTTAATATTTCTTTAAGCGTTCCTTGTGCAACAACTTTTCCACCATGTGTACCAGCCTCAGGTCCTATATCAATAACCATATCTGCTGCTTTCATGATATCTTCATCATGTTCAACAACAATTACTGTATTTCCTAAATTCCTTAGCGATATAAGAACCTCAATAAGGTTCTCGGTATCTTTTGGGTGTAGACCTATACTTGGCTCATCTAATATATACATAGAACCCACCAAGCTACTTCCTAAAGAGGTCGCTAAATTAATTCGCTGACTCTCACCACCAGAAAGAGTATTTGATTTACGATTTATGGTAAGGTAATCTAGACCTACCTTTTCTAAAAAACCAAGTCTCGTATTTATTTCTATCAATAATCTGGATGCAATGGTAGCATCATTTTTATTCAGCTTCAGTTCGTTAAAGAAAACAATCAATTTTTCAATGGATAAACCTACTAATGATGAAATAGATGCTCCACCAACTTTTACATAATCAGTTTCTGGTCGTAAACGCTTTCCATTACAGACATCACATTTAGTTTTACCACGATACCTAGATAGCATGACCCTGTTCTGAATCTTATAACTTTTCTCTTCCAGCATTCCGAAGAACTTATGTAAACCGATAAAATGGTCATTACCTTTCCATACCAACTGTTGTTGTTCTTCCGATAATTCGAACCATGGTTTGTGAATGGGGAAATCAAATTTATAAGCAGAATTCACCAATTGGTCACGGTACCAGCTCATGCTTTCACCTCGCCAAGGAAAAATAGCATTTTCAAAAACAGAAAGAGCAGTATTTGGTATTACCAAATCTTCGTCTATACCAATTACGTCACCGTAGCCTTCACATTTTGGACAGGCACCATAGGGGTTATTAAAACTGAACAAATGTACATTGGGCTCAAGAAAGGTTATTCCGTCCAGTTCAAACTTATTACTGAAGGGCGTCTGATTTCCGTTACCTAATTCTTCAATAATACAATTACCCTTACCTTCAAAGAAAGCAGTGTCAACCGCATTTGCCAGTCGGTTGTAGAAATCTTCATCGTCTTTGGTGATTATTCTATCTATAACTAGATCAAATGTTTTGCCAATATCTTCTGGAGCTTGGTCGATACGAATAACCTTGCCTTTGTTTTTAATACGAGCATAGCCTTGTTTCGAAAATAACTCCAACGATTTTATCGCATCTCTATCATCTCTTATGGTTATTGGGGCAAGAAGTAATAGTTTAGTTTGCTCTTTAAAAGTTCTTACATGATTAACAACATCAGTTACAGTATGCTTTTTTACTTCCTTACCAGAAACAGGAGAAAACGTTTTTCCAATACGTGCATATAAGAGTTTTATATAATCATAAATTTCTGTAGTTGTACCTACTGTAGATCTTGGGTTGGTAGAATTTACCTTTTGCTCAATAGCAATAGCAGGGGCAATACCTTTTATATAATCAACTTTCGGTTTATCTAACTTTCCTAAAAACTGTCTTGCGTAAGAAGAAAGACTTTCTACATATCGTCTTTGACCTTCTGCATATAGAGTGTCAAAAGCTAAACTAGATTTTCCAGACCCAGATAATCCGGTAATTACAACAAGTTTATTTCTAGGAATTACAACATCTATATTTTTAAGGTTGTGAAGTCTTGCTCCCTTAATTATGATGTTTTCTTTCGGATTTATTTCGGCTAATGTAGGCATACAAATATCTAAGTTTACAAAGATACGCTTTGCCTTTTTTCTGAACTAAAAAATGCAGTTTATCTAAAATACAGTAAGAAACTTTCACATTTTTATAAGAGTATTTATTTTTTTATATCTTTGAGATCTTATAAAAATTCAATTAGCCTATATAGCAACATTACTTTTTTAAAGTTAGAATTTAACCACTGGACCCTTATTCATTGAATTTGGGGCTACATTTTAACCCTTAAAGTAAAGTTTATGGTAGTGAAAATTGAAGATTCCCAATTAGTTAAGCAATATATACAAGGAGATGAAAGAGCGATTGAAGCACTTATCAATCGTCATAATTCTCGTCTTACAGGTTTTATCTACTCTAAAGTAGGTGACCGCGAATTAACCGAAGATATTTTTCAAGATACTTTTATGAAGGTCATTCGTACCTTAAAGAAAGGAGCTTATAATGAAGAAGGTAAATTTTTACCTTGGGTAATGCGTATAGCACATAACCTTGTTATTGATCATTTTAGAAAGCATAATAGAATGCCAATGTATAATAGCAAGGAAAGCTATAATATCTTTTCTCTGTTAGGTGATGATAATTTGAATGCTGAAAAGCAACTGATTAAAGAGCAAATAGATTCAGATTTGTTGAAGATGATTAAAGAGCTGCCAGAAGATCAACAAGAAGTTTTAGAAATGCGTATATATAAGGATATGAGTTTTAAAGAAATTTCTGATAATACTGGTGTGAGTATTAATACTGCATTGGGCAGAATGCGCTACGCTTTAATTAACCTCAGAAAGTTAGTAGAGGCAAATAGTATTGTTTTAACGAATTAATAGGTTACAGGTCGAGTGGATCTACTATCTTCATTCATGTGTCGTTCTTTAGTTGAACCTAAACAACAAGAATCATGGAAAAAATTTACACAAAGAATAAGAATAAAACTGTTTTAGTAAAGACCAAACCTGAAACGATTCAGTTTTTACTATCTTATTCTAAATCCTTAGAAATAATAGAAGCAAATGGTTTGCAGTTTGAAAGTAACTTAAACTAAAACCACTTTACAATAATATATAACCCTTAGGCTTTGCCTAGGGGTTTTTTCGTTTAAGCCTATGATTTAAGGTAATTAGATGTTCTTGAAACTTGCTTATAAGTAAAATACATCTACTTAAATGATAAGAATTGTACACATCTATTATATGGTTACTATATGTACCATTTATTTATGTTCAGAATTTTGGTCTCTCAAATTTGCGCTCTGAACTTTCCAAATTGGCTTTTATTGTGTCGAAATATACTTTTTCGATGTTTCACATCAAAAAAGCGTGGTTTGACAACATACTTTTTTGCACAGCACCCCTTTTCTCTAGTTTTATATCAGAAATAAAAAACAAACCATTTAACTAACAAGATTTTCCCAATCTTAACCAATTAAAGAAAGTAACTCGTATGAAACTACAAATTGAAGACTCAGAATTAGTTAGGGATTACATCAGCGGTAAAGAAAGTGCCTTAGAAGTATTAATCAACAGACACAATCAACGTATTACTAGTTTTATCTATTCTAAGGTTTTAGATAGGGATATCACAGAAGACATTTTTCAAGATACCTTTATTAAGGTAATCAAAACCTTGAAAAGAGGTAAGTATAGTGAGGAAGGTAAATTTTTACCTTGGGTAATGAGAATTTCTCATAACCTTATTATAGATCACTTCAGAAGAAATAAGAGAATGCCAATGTTTGAAGGTAGTGATGACTTTAATATTTTCTCTGTAATTGGAGATGATAAGTTAAATGCCGAAAAACAATTGATAAAGAATCAAATCGATACCGATTTAAGACAATTGGTTGAAGAATTACCGGATGATCAAAAAGAAGTTCTTTTAATGCGTATCTACAAGGATATGAGTTTTAAAGAAATCTCGGAAAATACAGGAGTAAGTATTAATACAGCTCTAGGTAGAATGCGATATGCATTAATTAACCTTAGAAAAATCATTGAAAAAAACAATATAGTTCTTACTAATTAAGAGTAGCGGAAAATAGAATAAACAATATTTCCAAATTTGCGTCGTTATTTTAGTGTAACAACGTAGGAAGTATGGAAAAAATTTACTCTAATTACCAAGAACAGACCGGATTTAATAAAGTATGTCCTAAAACAATCAACTTTTTGTTGAGTTATTCACAGGCACTTTTTGAATTTGAGCACGAAGATTTAAGTTTCGAAACCTTTTTAAACTAATAAAAAAACCCGCAATTAGCGGGTTTTTTTCTTTTTATAGTATTCATTTAATACTGTTTTTCTCCCAATTGTCTTTGTAATAACATCCTTCTCCATATCCCAACCTCTAGCCGGCGAATATTCGCGACCATACCATATAATTTGTAAATGAAGATCATTCCAAATTTCTTTTGGAAATAATCTTTTTGCATCTTTTTCTGTCTGAACCACATTTTTTCCATTGGTAAACCCCCATCTATAAAGTAATCTATGAATATGGGTATCAACAGGAAAAGCGGGAATACCAAATGCTTGTGATACAACTACACTCGCAGTTTTATGACCAACGGCAGGTAGTTCTTCTAAATATTCTAGCTCTTGAGGCACAATACCGTTATGTTTATCAATCAAAATTCTTGAAAGTCCGTGTATACCTTTTGCTTTCATAGGAGATAATCCTACTGGTCTTATAATGGTTCTAATTTCTTCAACGCTTAATTTAACCATATCATATGGGTTATCAGCTTTGGCAAATAGCAGAGGAGTAATTTTATTTACGCGCACATCTGTACATTGGGCAGACATTAAAACCGCAATCAGTAGGGTATAAGGATCTTTATGATCTAAGGGAACAGGAATTTCGGGGTAAAGTTCTTGTAGTTTCGAAATTGTAAAAGCTATTTTTTCTGCCTTAGTCATTAATTGTTTAATTTTGAGTGATAATATTTAAACACAAATTTATAAAACTTCACTTATGAATACGTTAAAAATTGGCGATAAAGTACCCTCGTTTACAGCTAAAGACCAAGATGGTACTACCATTAGTTTAGAAGATTATAAAGGGAAAAAATTAATCGTTTTTTTCTATCCAAAAGCAAGTACACCTGGTTGCACTGCCGAAGCCTGTAATTTAAGGGATAATTATAAAGAATTGCAAGCTGAAGGTTATGAACTTTTAGGGGTAAGTGCAGATTCTGAAACTAGACAAGCGAAATTTAAAAGCAAATATGAATTTCCATTTCCGTTATTGGCAGATGAAGACCATACGGTAATTAATGCTTTCGGAGTTTGGGGACCTAAGAAGTTCATGGGTCGAGAATACGATGGTATTCATAGAAAGACTTTTGTAGTAGATGGTGATGCTCTAGTGACTAAAGTTATAGATAAAGTAAAGACAAAAGATCACGCTGCTCAGCTTTTAGAATAGTTGATTCTATAGTGTGGAATACAAAAATCGCTCATTAGTTAATGAGCGATTTTTGTATTTAATTATTTAATAATAAGGGTTTTGTGATTAAGAATCGTTGGCCTCTACTTCTATTGTTTTTCTAGCGAAAAGATTTTTTTGTTTAATTATTTCAGCAATACCTTCTGGCAACATTTCTTCCCAACCCTCTTCATTGTTCATTAATTTTTTAAGAACATCTCTAGAGAATATATGCATCACATCAGGTTCATAATCGATGATGTCCATAACTTTGCCGTTGTATTTAAAGAACTTGTATAATTCTTTCATACGTGGATGAACCTTAACATTGTTGCTAGTCATAATCTGACCTGTATCAGTATTTTTCATAGGGTAGAGGTAAACCTGTAAATCTTTAAAGAAAAGCTTACCAAATGCCTCCAGAATTCCTCCACTTAAATGACGATAATATTTTTCATCGAAAATATCTACCAAATTGTTAACACCCATGGTAAGACCAATTCTATTCTTTGTAAAGTTGTTAAAGTATTCAACTAACTTATAATATTCTTGAAATTTAGAAATCATTACAGAATGTCCTAATGAACATAATAATTCTGCCCTGTCCATAAAATCTTGCTCATCAATTTCTCCTGAAGCTTTTAAGTTAGAAAGGGTAATTTCAAAAATAACGATAGTATTATTTTGGTCTACTTGTTTATCCCTAATAAAAATGTCATATGATTTCTCGAACATATCCAAATTCACTTTGGTAACAGGTCTAAAACTACCACGTAATGCCAAGATGTTTTTCTTATAAAGTACAGCTGCCGGTAAAAGATTATTGCCATCAGGACCAAACATAACTGCATCTGTCATATCATTTTTAATAAGTTGCAAACTCATTAATCGGTTATCTACATCCTTAAAATTAGGACCTGAAAAGTTAACCATATCGATTTCTAATGTATCCTTATCTATATGGTCATATAGATATTTCAACATTTTTTTTGGCTTATGATATTTGTAAAAAGCACCATAAATCAAATTGACACCAAGAATACCTAAGGTTTCTTGTTGTAATCTAGCTTCATTTTGTTTAAATCGAATATGAAGGATAATTTCATCGAACTCCTTTTGATTAGGATCTAGCTGATAGCGAATACCTACCCAACCATGACCTTTATAACGTTTTGAAAAATCAATTGTAGCAACGGTATTGGCATAAGAGAAGAATAATCTATCGGGATGGTTATCACGACTAATTCGTTCTTTCATTAATTGCATTTCATGATCAAGCATTGTTTTTAAACGTGCTTGTGTCACATAACGTCCATCAGTCTCAATACCATAAATAGCATCGCTGAAATCTTTATCGTATGCGCTCATTGCTTTTGCAATGGTACCAGAAGCTCCACCGGATCTGAAAAAATGACGGGCAGTTTCTTGCCCTGCACCAATTTCTGCGAAAGTTCCATATATATCTGGATTCAGATTTATACGTAAGGTCTTTGCTTTTATTGAAGGAATATTTTCAAAGACACTATCTCTTTTTAATACGGATGCCATTTTTTACCTGTTTAGCTTTTAACAAAGTTATAAAGAATGGTTGTTACAAAGGGCAATAGCCCGAAAAAAATGGTATAAGTTTCGGTTATTGTTTTAATTGCTAATTTATTACCACGATCTTATAATTTTGAAACCCATATTTTATTAAAAAGGAATTAAATTTGTAGCACATGACAGATGATTTACGTGTTACTTTTTTAGGAACGGGAACTTCTCAAGGTATTCCAATCATTGGTAGTACCCATCCGGTTTGTTTAAGTGATAATCCAAAAGATAAACGTCTTAGAGTATCTATATTACTATCCTGGAAAGATTATAATTATGTGATTGATTGTGGTCCGGATTTTCGACAACAGATGTTACGGCAAAGTGTTGGTCATCTTAATGGCATTTTATATACTCATGAACATTCCGACCATACTGCAGGTCTTGATGATATTCGTCCTTTTTTCTTTAAGCAGGGGGATATTCCTATTTATGCTCATAAACGTGTAGTGAAATCTTTAAAAAAACGTTTTGGCTATATTTTAAATGAAAAAGATAAATACCCTGGTGCGCCATCGGTTCATATTAATAAAGTAAAAAATAAAGTATCTTTTTTTATTGGTGATAAAGAAGTGACGCCTATTAATGTACTACATAATAAGCTTCAGGTTTTTGGATATAGGGTAGGGGATTTCACTTACCTCACTGATGTGAAAACGATTAAAGAAAAGGAAATTGAAAAAATTAAAGGATCTAAAGTCGTTGTTGTAAATGCATTGCGAATAGAACCACATATATCACATTTTAATTTAGCCGAGGCACTCGCATTTATTGACAAGATAAAACCAGAGAAAGCTTATTTAACACACATAAGTCATTTACTAGGTTTTCATGACGAGGTCGAGAAAGAGTTACCTAAGAATGTACATTTAGCTTACGATAATTTAACTATTACCTTATAACTATGAAAAGCAAAATATTCCTTTACCTGTTTTTATTTGTTTCTTTAATCTGTTTATATCTATTCGTTAGTAGCGGTAATTTTGCTGAAGCGAGTGATAATAGAATTTCTAAATTGCAAAGTGAAATAGAGATGCTGAAAGATTCTGTTCAGAAATCTAATTTGAAAGTATTGGATATGCAGTATTTTTCGTTGGAGAACAACGATGATGCTCTTGCTTATTTTGACCACCTTAAATTAGATAATCCTTCAGGTTATGTTGCTGATAAACTATTGGAAACCAATGAGCAAAAAGGAGATAATCCGTTAGTGCCTTATGAGGGAATGCAAAACGATTTTAAGATAAATAAAATTAAAGTACTGAATCACAAATGGATTCTAACCGATTTTTCCGATGGAAAATATTGGGGTGAATTATTGATTAAGTACGACTTAAAAGATGACTTAGGGGTAGATTTTACCCTGGTTGATCATTTGTTATATACTCGGAGTAATTAAATTTTACCAGTAATCCATTTTTTTAGAGAATAGAAGTTTTGAGGTGCAACACCATGCCCCGCAGGAAACTCTTCATAAATATATTCGATACCTAATTCTTTTAAAAATTTAGGAGCTTTTCTTGCCCAATCCACTGGTATAACTTGATCCATATCACCATGAGAACAATAGAAACTTAAATTTTTGAAGTCATTTTCGGCGTACGAATCTTTTAATATTTTTTCATTGATATAGCCACTTAAAGCGATAATATTTTTAACCTTCTCAGGATAGGATAGGGCAACGGCATAACTTAGAATGGTACCTTGACTAAACCCAAGTAAGTTTACATTTTGCTCATCTAAACCATAGGTAGAACAAGCCTCATCTATAAAACTCTTAATTTTATCACGAGAATCAATAGCTTGATCATCATCGCTCCATTTTCCTTTTTCTGCATCAAAATTTATGGCATACCATGCATATCCGTACGGTTGTAAAATGTAAGGTGCACGTACAGCTATAATACATAATTCTTCAGGTAATTCTGGGGCGAAAGAAAATAAATCTTCTTCATTGCTACCATAACCATGTAACATAAAAAGTACTGGTGGTTTTTTATCGGTAAGGCTAGATGGTCTTATAATATGTTCTAAAGATAGGGGAGCTGTTGTCATTGAATTATTGAATAAAAGTGAACCATTTTTGAAAATACGGACCTACTATTGGGACCTCTTGTTCTTTATCGCTTAGGGCTCCTAAAAAGCCATAAACCCAAAGTACGATATAACAAAGGTAAAGACCGTAAAGTGCGTATTGGTTAAACCAGACACTTGAAAATAAGGCGAAACCATGAAACATTAAATGTAGCCCGAATGCTTGACGTGTATGAAATCTTGCAAAACGATGCTTTGGTTCCATATTCATCGACAATGCTATGATGGCTCCAATGATGGTTAGGTAAGCAATAATTGCTGTAGTTTTTCCTGGTATGTTATTCTTGTTTTCCATTACTAATTGTTAACTACTAATTGATTGTTCGCAATGGTGCCCATTACTTTACCTTTCATTTTTTTGCCCAAAGCAATTGAATTTTTACTGGAACTAAAAATATGCTCTTCAGAAAATTCGAAAGTATCATCAGGATTAAAAAGTGTCAAGTTTGCTACTTGACCAACTTCAAGTTTAGGTACTTCCATTCCAAAAATAGACCTTCCTTTGGTTAATAAAGTAATTGCTTCTTCGATTCCTAGTAATTCGTTCAACATTCCGAAGATACTCTCAAGTCCTATAGAACCAAAATCAGCGTTATCAAATTCAACGTGTTTTAGTTCTATATTTAAAGGGGTATGATCAGATGTTACCAAATCTATAGTACCATTCTTCAACCCTTTTTGTAACGCTTTTATATCTGATGCCGTTCTTAAAGGTGGCATTACTTTATATTCAGTATCAAAATCTTGAAGTTCATCATCTGTAATTGATAAATTATGTGCAGCAACACTACAGTAGACCTCTAAACCTTTCTTCTTGGCTTCTGCGATTAATTTAACTGAATTTGATGTTGATATTGTTGGTATAAATAGTTTACCGCCTGTATATTCAAGAATAAATAAATCTCTTGCTACCTGTAATTCTTCTGCCAGAGCAGGAATTCCTTTTAAGCCTAATTTTGTGCTATTAATTCCTTCGTTTACGATTCCCTTTCCAGAGATGGTTTTATCTAGCGGAAAAGAAAAAACTAAGCCTTCAAAATTCTGTGCATATTGTAAGGCAATCTTTAGAAGATTAGCATTAGACACTGGGTGTTTGTAATCATAAAAGCCTAGTGCACCCGCATTTTTCATATCATAAAGCTCAGCAAGAGCTTCACCATCACCTTTTACGGTAAGGTTGCCTAAGGGATGCAAATTTGTCAATTGATCCTTAGCTGCACTCTTAAGATATACTATATCAGAAGACGAATCTGGTGTAGGATGACTACTAGTATTTAAAATCACATCTGTGAAACCACTTTTAGCAGCTGTAAGTAATCCGTTTTCGATTGTTTCTCGCTCTTCATAACCTGGTTCTCCAAAACTTACACCGCTATCGAACCAACCAATCGAAACATGAAGGTTGTTTATTTCAATCACCTTGGTTTTTCCTGTAGGCTCAATAGAAGTTTCAATAGCTTCAATTACTCCGTTCTTAATAAGAATATCCCTTTTTTTAAGGTGAAGACTCTTAGTGCTCCCATTTACTATCGTTACTGATTTTAAAAGTGTATTCATAGGGTCTTGGGTAATTCAGTTATCGCTTATTTTAAGATTTTTTGAAGTAATGTTTCTATGAGTACAAATGTGAATGCTAAAATAGCAAACCATTTCCAAAACTCGTTTATGGCATTGTTTTTTTGATTTTCTAAAAAGAAATTTGATAAAGATGAATCGCTATTTTCTTCAGGTAATTGAGAATAGCGCAATTCACTTTCTTTTCTGTTGTCATTAAAACTTATATGCCTAATAATGTTCTCATTATGTATGATTTTATAAATGCCCGCTTCTTTCGGGTTATCTATAAATTTGACCTTTACCTTTTTTGGTAAGACCCTTTGTTGTGGAATGAATTCATTTTTTTCGTTTGATATTTTAATGACATCATCTTGTTGCAAGGTGATAGGTAATTCTATTTCAACCTGACTACCAAGACTTGCATACAAAGGAAGCTGTTTTAAACTGTTTGTTCCCATATTGTAAAATGTAGGAACAATTAATGGTGAATTTTTAAAATTTGAATTATCGTTACTTATAGATGCTGCAAAGAAATATGCATTTTCACTTCCTATTAAAAAAGGTTCTTTATTCTGAAATTCAATAGCAATAGGTGCTTTTGTAACTATTGTGTAATGTTCTTTTGTTTTAGGGAATTGAAAATCGGTCACTTTCTTTTCAAACACATTTGTGAACAATGGGTGTTCCGTTTTTACAGAAGAAATGGCCATATCTTGAACTACGGTATTAATATAGCGAGTGTTATAAGAAGTTGCTAATTCGTTATATGAATTGAAATCCCCGTCAGTAGCGGGTATTAAAACATAACTACCACCATTAGTGCTAAACGATTTTAGGGCAGTACTAAGTGAACTTGGTATTTTTTGAATTTCATTGAGAATCACTAAATCTTGATTGTCTATAGTACTATAATTCAGTTGTTCTAATGTGCTAATCGTTAAATCAAACTCATCATCTGAATATATTCGTTTTAAAAAATCTGCCGATGTCGTACCAATAACCAAGACTTTTATCTCTGATTTTTTATCAATATTGAAATAAAACTGATTATCATAATTGAGTCCGGTATCGGTTATAGCAACTTTTCCTAAAATAACATCTTTGGCATTTACCGTAAATCGGACTTCTGCATTTTTACTATCATTGAATTTAGCCGCCGTTTTGGCAATCAACTCATTTTCATTAAATAAAGAAACAGGAATAGTTCGTTCACTAGAATTTGTAGAAAGTTGTGCAACTAATTCTAAAGTTTCGTTAGTTCTATTTTCTATATAAATAGAGTCAATGGAAGTATTTATAATGTTGTTGTTCGAAGGTTTAATATACGTTATATTGACATTGCTAATGGAGTCAACCTTTTGAATAGTACCCATACGTTGTTGAAAATCAGATATAAGTACTAAGTTTTTTTGTAGACCAGTAATATTAGAGAAATAGGTGTTGCCTTTTAAAACTATTTCGGCTATACTAAGTTGTTCAGAAGTAACATTAAGGGTGAGTAATTCATTTTGAATATCCTTAATTTCAACATCTTTAAATACTTTTTTATTGGTAAATAAAGTAAACCGCTGATCTTTTGGTATCTGTTGTATAAACTCTTGAATAGTATTTTTGAAAAGATTTTCATTTTCAATTTGACCATTCATACTAAAGGAATCATCTAAATAGAAGACTGTTTCTTTTTCTTGTAGTGCAGAATCATTTGCAATAAAGGGTTGTGCAAAGGCGATGACCAAAGCCGCAAGCAAGCCTAATCGAGCAAGTAGCAAAAGCCATTTTTTTAATGAACTACTTTTTCGTGATTCTGAAACCACTTGCTTTAAGAATTTTACATTGGTAAATGGTGTTTTCTTAAAACGGCGTAATTGAAAAAGATGAATTAATATAGGAATGAGTAATAGTAAAAGGCCCCAAAGTATTTCTGGATATTTAAATTGCATCCCTGTTTTTGATTAGGTCAAAGATAATTATTTTGAATTTACAAGCTTAATTGATAACAACTATTATTTGATCAGAACTAATTTCAATTTTTTAAAATTGAATAAAATCAACAGAAGAAGAAATAATCTTTCGAAGGTTTATGATGTAGTCCGGTAAAGAAAGATTTTATGCTCATCTGTTCTTCTGCATTTGCTACGGTAATAATGCTCTGAGGTCTTTCCATTTTTTTAAGTTCAGAATAATGAATCAATTTTATACCGTAAATATCTTTTCCTATTTTCTTTGGGTTATCGCAGACCCATTTAAAATGTATATTACTTTCAACTAATGATTTGGCAATCGTTTTTCCTTTTTTGCCAGCTCCCCATAATACAAGGGTATTGGCTAGATTATATTCTAGTTTTAAAAAGTAATGCAGTTTAATATCTAGAAAATAGTTTTGAGCATAATGCTCGCTTGTTCTTGATGTACGCGTATCATAATCTCGCCAATAGTGTAATGATTTGGTACACGGTATGCAGGTAAGTCCCTTTTCATAAAACCTAAAGGCTAGATCATAATCTTCAGGATATCTGTCAGGCTGAAAAGCTCCGCATGTATCTAAGTCATCTTTGTGAACCATCCAGCAGGGGGAGGGAATCACACATTCCTTATAAATCTCTTGAAAGTTGGTTCCGCCAGCAGTCAATTGGTTCAGCCATTTTTCATAACGATCATATCCGTCGTTTACTCCGTTTTCAGCAAAGTATTTTACTTGACCAATTGCTAACGAGCCTTTTCCTTTTTCCTCTAAGGACTTTAACATTAAGTTAATTCTATCTTTTGTCATATGGTCGTCAGCATCCATTCTGGTAATGAATTCACCACTACTGTTCTCATATGCTTTTCGAAGAGCAGTTATAATACCCGATTCATTATTCGAAAAAATTTTAAAACGACTATCTAAATGCGAAAATCGTTCGGCAATTTCTAAACTTTTATCCTCTGAATGATCATTTATCGCTAATACCTCCCAATTTTGGTAGGTTTGATTGCGAATAGATTCTAAGCATTCCTCAAAATAATCTTCTACATTCTTAAACGGAATCAGTATACTGACTAGAGAATTTGTCATGTTGGCAAGGTACTTAAAAACTGAATTTCAGCCTTTTAATTCCTTTTGAATTTAGGTTTGATGAAATAGATTGAAATAAAATAAGAAAAGGCTTTATTAGATAAGAAATCCTTTATATATTTGCACCCGCATTCAGGGAATACCTGATGAGGCACTCAGGAGAAATGGCAGAGTGGTCGAATGCGGCAGTCTTGAAAACTGTTGAGGGTCACACCTCCGGGGGTTCGAATCCCTCTTTCTCCGCGAAAAGTCCTTTAAAAGGCACCAAAAACCCTGTAAATCGTTGATTTACAGGGTTTTTCATTTTTATTGATTTCATTTAATATCAAATAATATCATTCTAAAAGGGGCTAATTCGGTGGAGGTTGAGTAAATCCAAAAAGGTCCACCAGATATTCATAAATAACTGATAATAAGTTTCTTACAATAATTATTAATTGTGATTTTTTGATTAAATTAAAGCAAATTTAAGCTCAAAATTATGTCACGTCCACTTTCCCTTCTATTTTTCATCAAAAAAAGTAAAGTAAATTCTGCAGGTAAGACTACGATTTTCCTGAGAATAACACTTGACAGCCGTCGGTCAGAATTTAGCGTCCACCGAAAAGTCCACCTTGACTTGTGGAACTCTCGAACCCAACTAGTGATGGGAAACTCTGCTGATGCTCAAGAAATCAATAGACATTTAAGCGATATAAAAAATAGAATTTATTCGATTCAGAGGAATTTTGAACAGGACAAAGCTTCTTATTCCGCTTCTGATATGCGCGATGTACTATTGGGCAAGGACAAAATAAAAAAAATGCTCCTAGAAATATTCCAGGAACATAATGATGAAGTCGAAAGTCTTATAGGCAAGGGTTTCTCCCCTGGTACAGCGGAACGCTATCGCACCTGTAAAAAACACGTCACGGAATATATTAGGAAGAAGTACAAGAAAAATGATATTCCGGTCCAAGATGTGGACCACAAGTTCATTACAGGCTTCGAATACTACCTTAAAATGACCCGTAAGTGTGCGCATAACTCCGCAATTAAATATATTACCAATTTTAAAAAAATCATTCGCATAGCTTATGCGAATGATTGGATCGATAAAGACCCTTTTGTAAATTGGAAGGGAAAGCTGAAAATTGTTGAGCGTGAATTTTTAACCGAAGGGGAGATTCAACGTATTATCGATTTAAAATTTAAGATAAAACGCTTAGATCAAGTACGAGACATCTTTGTCTTTTGTTGTTTCACAGGCCTAGCCTATGCAGATGTTAAGAAACTGACCAATGCCGATATCGTAATAGGTTCAGACGGCGAGAAATGGATTAAAACCAGACGGACCAAAACCGATACTAGAAGTAATATTCCTATCTTACCCATTGCCCTGGCTATCATTGAAAAATACGAAGATGATGAGCTTTTGAAAGAAAAAGATTTGGTTCTGCCCGTACTGAGCAATCAAAAAATGAATTCGTATATTAAAGAAATTGCAGATTGCTGTGGTATTGTGAAGAACTTGACTTTCCACTTAGCCAGGCACACCTTTGCAACAACGGTGACGCTTACAAATGGGGTTCCTATAGAATCCGTTAGTAAAATGCTCGGTCATACGAATTTGCGAACCACGCAACATTACGCCAAGATTTTGGATATGAAAGTAGGAAAAGACATGGCAGTTTTAAGAAATAAGTTTATGTAAATCTTTAAAGTTGGTCTTCAAAATTTCTTTCAACCCTACTCTGAAGTTTTTTTAGATAGCCAGAAATTGGCGTGGTCAATTCTTGTTTACCTTCAATACCCTTCTCTACAAACTTTTTAGCTTGCGCTTTCCAGTTTTTGATGTTTAGACCTCCTCGTAGTTTCCAATTTTTTGATTCATAGTAGGCATAGAATTTTCTACCTTCCGTTTCCTGCCAATTATTCTCTCTAAAAAAAATTAAAACAGCCCGGCCATTTTTTGGTCTTTCCAGTTTATTTAAGTTTTCTTTTGTTTTATGTTTAAAAGAAGGTACCAGATTTTGGCCAGGTTCCGGTACGCTGCTGGCCAAATTTTGACGTGGAAGTGTCCCAGAGGTTGTACCACTACTTGTCCCGAAAATGGGAAGCCTTACTCTTGAGCCCCTTGCCGGATGAAAGGAGGGAAAGTAAACTAGATATCCCCAGTCGTTCAAATCCTTCAGATAATTGTGGTAAGTCGTTTTTGATTTGAACTTTGCCCTTTTCATTATGGCTGTCCTATTTATGGTCAAGGTCTTTTTAAAGTACTCCCTGTTCCATTTCTGGAAGAACGCCAGGTACAAGGTAATGTGCCCTTGTTTGACCCTATCGTCCTCGTTTAATTTTTCGAAGACGGCATTCAGGTGAGCGATGTAGTTCACTTTTTCCATCACATTCCCGTGATTTTGTTATCGTTATTTCTTTCTTGGTACCGTACCTGCTTTTTTTCTTTGAAGTACTTTTTCTCTACCATCATTGGCTTTTTGACCGGTTCGGTTTGTTCAAAGAGGGCATACAGCATTGCCGCCGTAGGTTTGGTCTGGGATTTTTCGATATCCTTCAGTATCGCGATCATTCCGTTCATGCGTTTCTTTATCAGCAAAGAAATCCTGTTTTCCAAGGTCTCCATCCGTGGTCCTAAATTCTCTGTCGGTGAAATTCCATTTTCTTCAAAAAAGTCCATCATCAGGAGTAATGTCATCGACTGGGACCTTGATAACATTTTACTAAATTTTCTAAAATGACCGGCTACTGAACTTTTAATCTTTAGTGTTTCAAATTCTTCTTTTTCATATCCCTTATCCATAGTTTTTAGTAAAATTGATGCCTATTCACGGCGGTTAACGATTGTTTTTACTAAAAAGCAGCGATAATCCATAGATTCAAAATATTGAATAAACCCTGTTAACCCATATAAACGTTAGGTTTATGGCAAAATCGAATAAACGAAACATAGCTTTAGCGTGTTACCCTCTTGCTATTCCCTTAGATTTGCATTGTTGTTTATATAGAGATTTTTACGTGGTGAATTTTTATA